>CAZTVS010000138.1:0-10475 GCA_964617125.1 uncultured Acidobacteriota bacterium | reverse complement strand
AGAGATGATTCCACGCCGTAAAGTCACCTATCGGGGAATCGAGATCGAGGAGACGTATCTCGACGTTATCCTGTCCAGGCGTCCGAGCATTGTCCTTGTGATGGTGTGCTTGAGTTCCAGGGGGCCAAACAGCGAGGCATTGCTTCGTTACTCTTCGCGTCTGGCCGGGCGGCTGAATCGTAACTGGTATGCCGTCTATGTGCAGACATCCAAGGAGCGTCCCACTGTCATCGAGGCGGCAACCCAGCGGATGCTCTCCAACACTCTGACCCTGGCTCAACAATTGGGAGCAACGGTCTTCACATACAAGGGAGACGATGTCGTTAAAACCATCCTCCAATTTGCCAAGGAGTATCGTGTCGGACACATTGTGATTGGAACCCCTGGGAAGGAGGTGCCTTTCTGGAAACGATTGCGAGGGGAAGGCAGCATCGTGGATCGACTGGTCACTGAGGGAACAGGGCTTACCGTCGTTGTTCTGGACACGAAAGCCATACGGGGAGAGCGACAATCTCATGAAATAAACCCGCCTGAGGTGAAATCGGATGATGGCCCTAAGGCACATAAGTACTTCATGGGTGAGAACGGCGCGATGCTTTCGAGGCCCACCGTTTTGGTTTGGCAGGAGGTGATTGAAAAAGAAGATGCCATCAGGCGTCTGCTCGATTCCTGTCGCGAGGCTGATAAGGAGCTGATGGGATCGGTATGGGAATCCATTCTCGACCGGGAAAAGCAAGGGGGGACTTTCGTGGGCGAGGATGTGGCGATTCCCCACACTCGTATCGCAGGTTTATCTCGCTCCATAATGGCTATTGGGGTCGGCAGAAAGGGTATCCAAGACCGAGAGGCAAGGCGCAAGATCCGACTGATGATATTGCTGTTATCTCCCTTTGATCCACCGGAAAGCCACTTGGATGCGCTTGACCTGATCAGCAGGATGGCTCGGGATGACCAGTGGCGCAAGGATGTGCTTGCCGCCACGAAACCCGCCGAGATCATGAGAGCCATTCGGATATGGGAAGCTGGGCAGCGGAAATCCAATGAAACATGACATCAACATGAGGTTGATGTCGATTCCGTCCGGCAAGTGGCTGTCGAGAGATTGGATTCGAGCCAGCCGAGGGTTTCCCTCGCTTTTACCTCGTGGACGATATAACATAGCCTATTGTTCGAAGAGGAGGGGCGGACATGAAGAAGATTCACCGACCCATCCATGATATCCAAGGAATGTCCTACACGGAGGAGGAATGGGTCGAGATAGACGCCACGACCCACAGGGGATTGGATGAAAATGAGCATACACCGGAATATGCCTGTCGGCTTCGAGTCGCTGGTGGCCGATGCCACGATGGCTGCATCGAGTCACAACACCCAGCCATGGCGCTTCGAGATCGGCGAAGAGCTGATCCGCATCGTGCCGGACTTCAGCCGCCGCTGTCCGATGGTCGACCCGGACGACCATCATCTCTATGTCAGTCTTGGCTGCGCCGCTGAAAACATGGTATTGGCGGCAGCGTCAAAGGGATGGGACACGAAGGTCGAGATCCGGAGCTCGGGCAGCGTCCACTCGGTCGATATCATGCTCCGCTCCGGCACTCCCATCGCTTCTCCCTTAGCGGACGCTATCCCCCGGAGGCAGTGCACCCGAGCCGCTTACGAAGGACGCCCGGTAAATGCGAACGATCTGGTACTGCTCGAACATACAGCCTCGGGTAAGGGTGTCACGCCCATACTGGTCACCGATAAGAACCGCCTGGACACCGTGGCTGAATTGGTGGCGCAGGGAAATACGGTCCAGCTTCGCGATCCGAGCTGGCGCAAAGAGCTGATCGCCTGGATTCGCTTCAACGAACGCGAGGCACGCCGCACCCTCGACGGGCTCTGGTCACGAACATCCGGTAATCCGGAGACACCCCGAGCGCTGGGTGAGCTTCTGCTCCGCATCGTTCTTTCGCCTCACTCCCAAAACCGCAAGGACGTGCCGTGGACAAAGAACTCGGCCGGCGTCCTGGTCCTTGTATCGGAAGTGGACGATGCGCCGCACTGGATAGAAGCGGGACGCTGCTATGAGCGGTTCGCTTTGCAGGCCACGGCACTCGGGCTCCGCAACGCATTCATCAACCAGCCCGTCGAGGTTGCTACCCTTCGGGAGCAACTCGCAAACTGGCTGGGTGTGGGATCTCGACGCCCCGATCTGGTCGTGCGTTTTGGCTACGGCCCCGAGATGCCGAAATCCCTCCGTCGGCCCGTGACCGATGTGCTGGCTGCATAATCCGGACTCAAGTCGACCACCTATTCCGGTATATAACCGGCCACTGATGCCAGAGGCAAGTCGGCGGCCAATATTCTGAGTGACTAGGGAATTGCAAGGGTGAAATGCCGCTGTCGGTATTCCAACTCTTCAGATGGTCTCCGCTGCTTTCTGCTGTTTTGCCATACGGCGGGCTTCCTTCTTCAGTTGCATGCGGCGAAATCCCTCCTCGATGGAGATTACCTCCTCCGGGGCGGTTTTACCGAACCGCTTCAGGGAGAGCCCCTCGATGAATTGTGGCAGTGGTGCCTTCCACGGCTCTTGCCGGTGGTTGTCGATTTTGCCCAACTTCGCCGGATTTAAGCCGAGCTCGCGTGCCATCTGGATGTGTGCATGGGATAGGTGATGGCGCTTGCGTGCGTCAATCCAGACTTGCAGTTTCTGATTCGGCTTCTTTATCTTGGTAGTCATCCTGTTCACCTCTCTTCCCGGCGGTCCTCCCAAGCGATCCTCTCTCGTACCTCAGGGATTAGAAAACGCACGCCCTGGTTGTCCATGGGATTGAACTGGAGCATATAGTCAAAGACATGCCCGGCCTCTGCGAACTGCTTCATCCGCCAGAGGCACAGACCATAGCCATGCAGGCACCTGAGAAAGGGCCGGTTATCGATAAATCCCCACGGCAGAAGTCCGTTAAAATCCGGGGGCAGGGACAGTTCGCCGATACGAACTCCAACTTCGTAGTGTCGGATGGCCTCCTGGGGTCTATGATCGAAAACGAAGTTGCCGAGATGTGCGTGAGCATCCAGACAACGCAGATCGGCCTGGCACAGAGCCATCAATAGGTTATTGGCATTCTCCCAATCGCCGGCAGCCTTGAGGTCGTTCACCTCGCAGATCGGATCTGAGTCGGGATCATTAGGGTCCATACCCGGGATAACTTGTTCCATCTCATATACCGGTCTCGGTCCAATAGCGATGATTTCCCGGGTTCTCTCGTCGATGGGCTCATCCTCCTCGCCCCAGTACTCATCCTTGGGATCCCACTCCCCTTCGTTCCTCAACCCCAGGGGCGTGAGGCCGAGAGCTGTCACCTCGACCCGCATGGATGTTATCTCACCCGAAAGGTATGGATGGCCTGCATAGCTCCACTGCTTGTTTGGTTTCACCACGGCGATCTCGCCGGGAACAAGGTCCCACAATCTTCTTGCGCGTAAACTGATGACACGGTCGGTACCGAGAAGCCGGCACCGCGCAGCCCGTTCCTGGATCGATAGAACAATAAGCTCAATCGGCCGGCTCAAGTCGAGGCTGGAAGCGACAACCTTATGATGGCGTCTGCGGAGAGTAGGAAGATCCATTGATCCAGGCAGGGGATCGATGCCAAGCCACTTATGGTAAGCGGCCAGGATGAGCCCTCCGTGCGATTGTGTTGCCAGGGTGATCTCGGATGCCCCAACCACATGCATAGAGTTATCCTCCCGTCGACAGCGGACGACGACACCCCGACGCCGGTTACCATCATAATCGAAGCCGACCAGAGAAACCGGCTCTCCGATGACGAATCCATCACACGGGAGTTCGACCCGGTCTATCAATGCCTGCCGAAAGGCACTGAACTGCTCATTGTCATCATGGGCATCCGCAGTGATCTCAGCGATCAGTTGCTCCAGATCGACGGTGGCTTCACCGCGGTGGCTGTTCGATCTCATCATCGCACTCTCCGTAGAAAAATCGCTAAATGAATTTTTTCCGTTTTCGATTCGCTGCTAGTTTAGGATGGCTGCTGGAATAAATACAAGTGGAATTAGGAAAATTACAGGTGACGGGCATAATCTCCGGATTGACAACTTTTCTCCCCGCAGGTAAAATCGTCCACGTTTTCCCTGCTGCTTGGAGATATCCTCACAGTATCAGTATCAGTATCAGTATCCGATGCCATGGAGTAGAGGCGCATTGACAGGGCGGCACAAAAAAATACTCACGGTCCGACAAGGTAGATGGCTCTCCCTTGCCATCCTGTTGACACTCCTGTTCGTCTCGGCGGGCATCGAATTTTCCCATACGGAGAACAACGGAACCAGCTCTCCTTCCTGCCCCGCATGTACCTATCATCTTACAGGCGTAGCCGATGCGGTCCCGATTTGTCTGGTACTCCCCGAACCAACCCTAAACGGCATGGTGATATCTCTGGATGTCACTGAACATGATTTTCTGACTACCACCCGCCTGGCGGCCCGTTCCCCTCCTCTCGCTTAGATCCATAAGTTTAAAAGTTTTCACAGGTTCGACTTTCGGCACCAAATGAAAGGAAGTCGGATCGTTGTTTGTTTAATTTTCAACTTTTATGGGTATGCATCGCTATGCGAGTTATCACTCTTGCAGCAACCATGTTGTTGTTGCCGTTTCCCGGACGACTTGCGGCCGGTAGTCCGGTAACTCCTGAAAGAATTACCATCGGACAAGCCGTAGCCGAAGCACGGGAAAAAAACCTTGAGTTGTTGGCAGAACGGGACCGTTTGCCGATTGCCGAGGCACGACTGATCGAAGCGGGTTTACGACCCAATCCGACCCTCAGTTTTACCGCCGATCATCTCGATGTCTTGGGTACGCATTTTTCCGAAGCCAATGGGGCTGGTCCCGGAGAATTAGCTATCGGTACCGAGTTCACCTGGGAGATGGCCGGCAAACGCCGTCGACGACTGGAATTGGCATCCAAGGAACGGAGCGTGGACGAATTCCAGGTAAACGATTTCCTGCGGCGGCTGACCTTCGAGGTGCAAAGTGCTTTTCATGACGTCCTGGTGGCTCAGGAAAACCTGAAGGTAACCCAGGAAAACCGATCGCAAATGGCCAAGATTGCGGAAATCAATGCTGCGCGTGTGAAGGCCGGCGATTTGTCCGAGGTGGAGTCGATGCGCTCCCAGGTGGCTGTCCGGCAATTGGAAAATACCGTCGATCAGGCCGAATTGGAGTTGAAATACGCTCAAAGTCGTCTGTGTCTTCTGATGGGACGTGATGATTCTCATGCCTATCCTCAGATTTCCGGCGAGTTCCGCAGCGGTCCCTATCCCTTCTCTGCCGATGAAGTGCGAAACTCGGCTTTGGCGCGACGACCCGATCTAAAGGCGGCCGTGGCCGAGGAGGAGCGCGCTGCGGCCGATGTGCTGTTGCAGCAAGCCAATCGCAGAGTGGATCTGGCCTTGGGCACCGAATACCGGCGGCAACAGGGGATCAACGGCGCCGGCAATTCTCTCGGTTTCTCCCTGAGTGTTCCCCTGCCTCTATTTCATCGCAATCAGGGCGAGCTGGCTCGGGCCCATGGCGAGAAGAACCAGGCAACCCGAAAAACCACCGCACTGCGCGCAGCCATCCTGGCAGAAGTCCGTGCTGCCCTGGATCGGCAGGACGCTGCCCGACGTCAGCTCGAACGCATCGAAACGACCATGCTTCGTCCGGCAACCGAAGTCCGCGATATCACCCAATACGCCTACCAGCGCGGCCAGGCCGGTTTTCTGGAACTTCTGGATGCCGAGAGAGCCTACACGGAAACGAAACAAAGTTACACACTGGCCCGGGCTGAATATAGCCGGTGCTTGTATTGGATCGACGCCATCACCGGGAAGGAAGAAAACCAATGAAAAGCGTAATTAGCCGAACAGCCGTGATTTCGACCGTTCTGTTATGCCTTCTAAACCTATCACCCGGCAGCGGATCGGTCATGAGTCAGCATCGACATCGCCGGGGATCCAATGCAGCCGATTCGTCCGAAGCTTACGGAAAAGCGACGAGGGTCGTCCTTCCGGTTGATTCTCCGCAGTTATTGGAACTGAAAATTCTCCCGGCGGGAACGGCCGATGTACCGCAAAACGAAATCGTAGCTCCGGGACGGGTAGGGTTCGACGTCGGCCGTGTCAGTCGCATCCTGCTGCCGGCCGGGGGACGTATCAGCCGTGTGCTGGCTCGCCTCGGAGATACGGTAACCGCCGGACAGCCCCTGCTGGAACTGGATAGCCCCGAAGCCGACGCCGCTATCACCGAATGCCGGCAGGCGGAGGCCTCGCTGCAACAGTCCCGGGCTGCCTTGAATAAAGCGAAGGCCGACTATAAACGTAACCAGGATCTCTGGGAGCACAAGGCAATCGCCAAAAAAGAAGTGGAAGCCGCCGAGAACGAACTCGCCCAGACCCAGGCTGCCGTGGAACAGGCGGATGCCTCCCTGGTGCATTGCCGACGTCGTCTGGAAATCCTTGGGTTGTGCCCCGGTATAACCGGCCAGAAACTTACGATCCGTGCCGCCCAAAACGGTAAGGTGATCGAGTCGGCCGTCACCGAAGGGGAGTATCATGGCGAAACCGGCGCGACGCTGATGACCATTGCCGATATGAGTATTGTTTGGGTGACCTCCGAGGTCCCGGAGCAATCCATCCGCTTCATCGAGCGCGGTGAGAAGGTCCAGGTAGAACTGGTTGCCTTTCCCGGAGAGATATTCGATGCCCGGGTTATCCGAATTGCCGATATCGTTGATCCCAAGACTCGCACCATCCAGGTCCAGGCGGAACTGCCAAATCCACGCGGCCGCATCCGTCCGGAGATGTTCGGACGCATTCGTCATTCCCATGAATCCAGCACTCATCCGGTTGTACCGCCGGAGGCTATCGTGCATCGAAAAGAAGGATCTTTCCTGTATATCGAACGATCCAAGGGTGTCTTCGAACGGGTCCGTATTCAAACGGGGACACCGATTCCTACCGGTGTCCCCGTACTTCGGAACCTGAATCCCGGCGATCGGGTGGTTGTCGCCGGCTGTCGGCTTCTCGCCGGTCTGGAGCGAAACTGATATGATCTCCGCTATTTTAAGATTCACCTTTCGCCAGCGTTCCACCATTCTGATTCTCGGTATCGGGCTGGCCTTGGCCGGTATCTGGGCTTTCCAACAGCTGAATCTGGAGGCCTATCCGGATATTTCCGAAACCCAGGTCGTCGTCATCACTCTCCAACCCGGCCTGGCAGCGGAGGAGATAGAGCAGCAGGTCACCATCCCCATCGAAAGAGCGCTGCAGAGCGTTCCCAAGGCGGTCTCCCGTCGTTCGCGCACCATATTCGGTCTTTCCGTTGTAGATATTACTTTTGAATACGGCACCGAAGACTCCTTCGCGCGACAGGCAGTGGCCGAAAAGCTGCGGGATATCGAGCTTCCAGAGGGTGCCGTCCCGACTCTGGCTCCTCCGACAACCCCGGCCGGGGAACTTTTCCGCTATGTGGTCGAATCCTCTTCCCATGACGAAGTACAGCGACGGGAGATACAGGATTGGGTGATCGCCCCGCGTCTTCTGCAGGTCCAGGGGGTTGGGGACGTATTCGCCTTCGGCGGGCTGGTCAAGCAATACCAGATCGAAGTCGATCCTCTGGCCCTCTATCGTTACAACCTGACCATACGTCAGATCGCCGATACCATCGGTCAGAACAACGAGAATACGGGGGGTTCGCTGCTGAGCAACGGTCAGCAGGCCATGGCGGTGCGCGGCATCGGGCTGATACGCTCTCCGCAAGATCTCGAACAGGTGATGGTGACATCAGCCAACGGGGTTCCTGTTTTTGTCCGCGACATCGGCAAGGTGAAGATCGGTGCGGCTCCCAGAACCGGCATTTTTGGACTGGACGGCCGGACAGGCCTGATCGAAGGCGTAGTGGCCATGCGGCGAGGAGACAATCCCAGCGAGGTATTACGCGGTGTGCGGGAAGCGGTGGAGGAACTCAATCGGACCCTTCCTGAGGGTCTACGCATCGTTCCGATTTACGATCGTACGGAGCTGGTTTCCAATACATTACATACGGTTGCCGTTACCCTGCTGGAAGGCCTTGCGGTCGTAATCGGCGTATTGCTGCTGTTTCTTGGCTCCGCTCGCGCGGCCCTCCTGACGGCAATCACCATCCCCATGTCTCTGCTTTTTGCTTTTCTATGCATGTATCTTACCGGAATTCCGGCCAATCTTTTCAGCCTTGGCGCGCTCGATTTCGGGATCATAGTTGACGGCACCCTGGTTATGGTGGTGCACATCCTGCGGACACTTTCCGATCGTCAGAGAGATGGACAGGTAGAAAATCCCATGAACGCCATCCAGACGGCATCCTTCGAAATGGAGCGCCCCATACTGGTTTCCTTGATGGTTATCATCGCCGCCTACATTCCTCTTTTTGGACTTGAAAACGTGGAAAGAAGGCTGTTCACACCTATGGCCTACACCATTTGTTTCGCCCTAATCGGTTCCCTGCTTTTCACCACCAGTGTGATCCCATCTCTGGCTACCTGTGTTTTCAGTAAACGGTGCCGTTTCCGTAAAAACCGCCTCATTGCCTGGAGTACTCCGCCATATGAGCAGCTGTTGAGCCGAATGTTACGTCGCCCTTATCTGGTCGCAGCCGCTACGGCTATTCTCGTCGCCGGAGGATTTTGGGCCGGTCATCATCTTGGGACGGAATTTTTACCGCAGCTTGACGAAGGAGTAATCTGGGTTCGAGCCACCTTGCCGCCAGGCACAGCCATTGAGGCTTCGGCAGAAGCCGCTTCTAAAATCCGGGAATTGATCAAGCAGACGCCTGAAGTTACCCTGGTCAGTTCACAAACCGGACGCCAGGACTCCAATACCGAACCGTTCGGCCCGAACCGTAGCGAGTTTCTTGTGGCGCTTAAACCCTATCATAGCTGGACGAACAACCGGACCAAGGCAATGCTGGTCGAGGAGATATCTCTTCGACTGCGCAGTCATTTTCCTGGGGTCAATTTCAGTTTTACCCAGCCGATCATCGATATGGTGACCGAGGCGGTCACCGGATCTTCTGCCGACCTGGCGGTTATCTTCACCGGGCCGGATCTGACTGTCTTGCGTCGCTTGAGTACGGAGGCACTCGAAATTGTAAGCCGGGTCAGTGGTGCCGCGGACAGTTCCATCGAACAGGATGCCGATCAGCCCCAGTTGCATATCGAGATGGACCGCCAGGAGATGGCACGTTATGGACTGAACATTTCTGATGTGCAGCAGGTGATCGAACTGGCCATCGGCGGCCAGGCGGTATCTACCATGTATGAAGGTGATCGTCGTTTCGATATCACCGTGCGCTATCGTCCCGATGCCCGCAGCGACATCTCCTCCCTTCGGGATCTTCTTGTTTTGACTCCGGAAGGAGGGCAACTCCCTTTGTCCCAGCTGTCCAAGATCTCCATTATCGATGGTGCCAGTATCATTACCCGGAGAGAAAACCGACGCCAAATCAGTGTCCGAACCAACATCCGGGGACGTGATCAAGGAAGCTTCGTCGGCGAAGTCCAGAAGCGACTTGCCGAAAAGTTATCGCTCCCCCCTGGTTATCGTATCGAGTGGGGAGGGCAGTTCGAAAACCTAGAACGGGCCGGCCGTCGCCTGAATGTCATTATTCCCCTCACTATTCTTCTAATGCTCCTATTGCTATTCTTCGCCTTCGAATCGCTAGTGGATGCCGGTCTGGTATTGCTCAACGTACCCTTTTCTTTGGTGGGGGGAATTCTGGCTTTATTGATCCGCGGTATCCCCTTGAGCGTGTCTGCAGCCGTAGGATTCGTATCGGTATTCGGAGTGGCCATCATGACCGGCATCCTTTACATTGCTGAGGCCAACCGGCTCCGTTCCCAGCCGGATATGACGGTTGAGAGAGCATCCATTGCTGCGGCCAGTGCGCGCCTGGCACCCAACTTCCTTTTAATTCTCGTGGCTATGCTTGGCATGATTCCAGCCGCCACAGCCTCGGGAATCGGATCGGACATCCAGCGCCCGATGGCCACGGTAATTGTCGGTGGTTTGTTGTCGACCCTCTTCTTAACGCTGGTGGCCATGCCGATCCTCTATTACATGGTGTCGCGGAACCGGCCTGCTTCCAAGGCCCTGCTTCCGATCCATTGACCGTGGACATAACCATGTGAGCATGAAGGCGGTCTCTATCTCCCTCCTGGTATATCCATCATGCTCTGGGCTATGATACCTTTCGAAGCTAGGTGATTTGGTTGGTGTTAACAATGGCTTTGGTGGTGATCTTGGCGTTAGGAATATGATGATAAATAAAATAAGTGCTTTTCTATTTTCCTTATTTCTGGAGGTAATTTTCATCGGTCTTTTTTTCTTTTCGAGTGCGATAGCCCAGACGATACCTGAACCACAGAAAGAAGATGTTTCCAGACAGACCGTCGATT
>CAZTVS010000137.1:0-12166 GCA_964617125.1 uncultured Acidobacteriota bacterium | reverse complement strand
TAGTGATGACCTGGCAAAAACTCAATAATGATAGAAAAACGGATCGTGTTTGTAGTTCCGCCTTTAGGCGGTGCCGCGTAAATACAGGCTTTCATGGATCCATGGGATGCCGCGTAAACACGGAACTACAAACCTCCTGCTTTTTTGCGACTTCGTCATTCGTAATCATTATCTTCATCCTTTCTTTGATCGCCTCGGCGGAGGTGCCGCTTCCGCAACCGTCGTCGGCGGAGAGGACCTATAAAGCCCGCCCTCTCCCCTTGTCGAGTGTCCGCCTGCTTGGCGGTCCTTTGAAAAACGCCCAGGATCTGGATGGCCGGTATCTGCTCTCTCTGGAAAATGATCGCATGCTGGCTTATTTACGCCGCAGTGCCGGTCTGAAGCCGAAGGCGAAGGGGTATGGAGGCTGGGACGGCGACGGGCGTCAGCTGACCGGACATATAGCCGGACACTACCTTTCCGCCGTCAGCCTGATGTGGGCGGCCACCGGGGATGTGCGCTTCAGGGAGCGGGCCGATTCCATGGTGCGGGAACTGAAGGAGATTCAGGAAAAGCAGGGGGACGGTTACCTGGGTGCCTTGCAGGATAAGGAAGGGGTTGCCGGCAAGATACGCTTTCAGGAACTCGCCAAAGGGAAAATTATCTCCGGCGGATTCGACCTCAACGGTCTATGGTCTCCCTGGTACGTGCAGCACAAGATCTATGCCGGGCTTCGCGATGCCTTTCGTTACACGGGCAATCGCACTGCTCTGGAGGTGGAAATCCGTTTTGCCCGATGGGCTGAAGGTATCCTGTCGGCCCTGGACGAGGTGCAGATACAAAAAATGCTCGCCACCGAGTTCGGCGGCATGAACGAGATTGCAGCCGACCTCTATGCCGATACCGGAGAGAAACGGTGGCTGGCACTGGCCGACAAGTTCCATCACCAGGCGGTTGTCGATCCCCTGGCAGCCGGCAGGGATATCCTACCGGGAGTTCATGGCAACACCCAGGTCCCCAAATTGCTCGGCAGCCTGATGCGGCATGTCTATACGGGGGATGAGGCCGGCGGAAAGGCCGCCCGCTTTTTCTGGGAAACGGTTGCGCATCACCATAGCTTTGCCACCGGCGGTCACGGCAAAAACGAGTACTTCGGCGAGCCCGAAAAACTCAACGATATGGTGGACGGGCGTACCGCCGAGACATGCAACGTTTACAATATGCTGAAAATGACCCGTGTTCTTTTCGCCCTCGAACCGGACATACGCTACGCCGACTTCCATGAACGCGCCCTGTTCAATCATATCCTGGCGTCCATCGATCCAAAGGACGGCCGGACCTGTTACATGGTTCCCGTCGGACGCGGCGTACAGCACGAGTACCAGAACATGATGGAAGATTTTACCTGCTGCGTGGGATCGGGTATGGAAAGCCATGCCCTGCACGGTCTGGGTATCTACTACGAATCGGGCGATAAACTCTGGATCAATCAGTTTGTCCCTTCCATCGCCAAATGGGAGGCAGCCGGGGTTCAGGTGGAGATGAATACCGATTTTCCTGAAGGAGAATCCGTTTCCCTGAAACTAACACTTCGCGCTCCCAAAAAATTCGCCTTGGCCCTGCGCTGTCCGTCCTGGGCCGGAACCGGTACTCGTCTGGGAGTGAACGGCCAAGCGATCGTCCATCTGCCGGGAGCCGGCAGCTATATCGAGATCCTGCGGACATGGAGGAGCGGGGACCGTATTGAACTGGTCCTGCCAAAGAGCGTGCGTAAGGAGGCGCTGCCGGACAATCCCAATCGCCTGGCGCTGCTCTGGGGTCCTCTGGTTTTAGCCGGAGATGTCGGCGAAGAGAAGAAATCCAGTCCGGAGACGGAAGATGCCGTGGCTCAACCTTCTTTTACCAACGCCTTGGTGACCACGGACACCTCTACAGACTACTGGCTGAAAGCCATTTCCGGGCGGCCGGGAGAATTCCGTACTCAGAATGTGGGTCTGAAAGCGGAAATCGATCTGGTTCCCTTCTACCGCTTGCACCGTCGCAGATATTCCGTTTACTGGGATCTTTATACTCCCCAGGAATGGGAAAAGAAAGCCCGGGCGTATCAGGAAGAACAGGAAAAACGTAAAAAATTGGAAGCGGCCACCGTCTCCTATGCCCAGCCCGGGCAGATGCAGAACGAGCGGGATTTCAATCAGCAAGGGGAAGAGAGCCAGCCGGTCCAGCTCCGGGGAAGACATGGACGACGTGCCATACGGTGGTTTTCCTTCGATATGACCGTCGATCCGACCCATCCGATGACCGTGATGGTGACCTTCAGCAACGATGAACGACGAGCGCGCTCCTTCTCCATCCTCCTGGACGGTGTCCGGATTGGAGAGCATAAGATCGACAGGAGATCTCCGGAAAAAGAGATCTATTTTTACGAGGCCGAATATGCTGTTCCCTTGGAACTCACCAGGAACAAAAAGAAGGTGACTCTGCGTTTCGAGGCCAAGGCCGACAGTGAAACAGCCGCCGTTTACGGAATACGCATTGTAAGAACCGTTCTGGTTCCCTGAAAAGAAAGAAAGGATCCCATGAAAGAAACAGCAAAGCAGATAAAAATCGCAGTGGAAGAAGCCGTCCCCGTTCTGACAAGCATGACGCGGGAAGAGGTCTCGTCCAGGCCGAGTCCGGAGAATTGGTCCAAGAAAGAGATGCTCGGACACCTGATCGATTCGGCGGCCAACAACCATCAGCGCCTGGTTCGAGCCGCCTATGGAGCGGCAGAACAATTTCCCGGCTACGATCAGAATCGCTGGGTGGCCATCCAACGCCATCAGGAAACGCCTTGGGAGGACCTGTTGCAGTTCTGGACGGTTTACAACCGGCATCTATGCCGGCTCATCGAGCGTCTTCCGGCTGCGGCCTTCTCCGCGCGTTGTGGTATCGGTAAAGAAGAGCCGGTGACCCTGGAGTTTGTGGTGCGTGACTATCTGCGCCATCTGCGTCATCACCTGGACAGGCTTTTGGCGCGCTGATGGAAAGGATCCTTATGGCTAAGAAACTATCGGCAAAGATCGGTCTGTTCGGCATTGGGCTCGATACCTACTGGGGACAATTCGAAGGGCTCCTGGATAATTTGCAGAGATATCAGGGACGGATCGGCGATCGCATCCGTTCTATGGGAGTGGAGGTGGTCGATGCCGGTATGGTCGACAATCCAGTCAAGGCCGCTGCCGCAGGTGAATTCATGCAATCACGCGGCGTAGAGATCGTTTTCCTCTATGTCTCCACCTATGCCTTATCATCCACAGTGTTGCCGGTGGCACAGGCAGTCAAGGCGCCGGTGGTGATACTCAATCTGCAGCCGGTGCCCCAACTGGATTACGATACCTTCAACCGCCTGGGAGATCGCGGCCGTATGACCGGCGTCTGGCTGGAACATTGTCAGGCATGTTCAGTACCGGAGATTGCCGGCGTTTTCAATCGGGCCGGGATCCGCTACGATCTGGTGTCCGGATTTCTCGAGGAGTCGCAGTCGTGGAGCGAGATCGAGGCATGGGTCCGAGCGGCCCAGGTCGCCACTCTTATGCGCCACAACCGCCTGGGCATCCTCGGACATTACTACTGCGGAATGCTGGATGTTTACACCGATGTGACCCGATTATCGGCCGCCTTCGGAACCCATGTGGAACTGCTGGAAATGTGCGAGTTGAAGAAATACCGGGAAGAGGCCGGGCTGGCTGACGTGGAGGAAAAAATCCGTGAATTCCGGACTGTTTTCGAGGTGGCCGACGAATGTGAATCCTTGGAGCTGGAGCGAGCCGCCCGCACCTCTGTGGCCCTGGATAGACTGGTGCTGAATCACGATTTGACATCCATGGCCTATTACTACGAAGGACAGCCGGGCAACGAATACGAGAATATCGTGACCTCCATCATTCCCGGAAACACCCTGCTGACGGGAAAAGGCGTTCCGGTGGCCGGTGAATGCGAGGTGAAGAACGCACATGCCATGAAAATCATGTCGGCGCTGGGTTGCGGAGGATCCTTCTCCGAATTCTATCTGATGGATTTCCATGAGGATGTTCTTCTCATGGGCCATGACGGTCCGGCGCATTTTGCCATTGCCGAAGGACGGGTGAAACTGGTTCCTCTTCCTATATTCCATGGCAAGCCGGGCAAAGGTTTGTCCATCCAGATGAGCGTACGGCATGGTCCGGTCACCCTGCTGTCCGTCGTGGAAGGAAGGGAGGATGTATTCCTGCTGACGGCGGAAGGGGAATCTGTACCGGGCCCGGTATTGGAGATCGGTAACACCAACAGTCGGTATCGCTTTCCGATCGCCGGCCGCGAATTTCTAAACCGATGGTCCCGCTATGGACCGGCGCATCACTGCGCCATCGGAGTGGGGCATAGCGCAGATAAGATCAACAAAATCGGGCAACTTTTGGGATTGGAAACGGTCGTCGTCTGCTGATTCTTGTCAAAGCAATATTTCAACTCCCTGGATTTCGGGTGTAAACTTATTCGCTCTCGATCGAGGTAGATCTTGATAGGAATGTCGTCCGGCGGAGATGTTGGAAGGTTTCCGCCGGGCATAAGGTGGTGTACAAGGGTATTGCCGGGAGAGTCGGGTAACGAATGGAATCACAGAGAAGTCAGACGAGAAGAACGCCGGTCCGAAAAAAACGTAAGAAGCGCGGACACTTGTTGCGTAAGTTGGTCTTGTTTTTACTCTTGATCGGGGTGCTGCTTTCGATCCCGGCTTTCTATTTTGGTCGTCTATACTATCAGGAATTTTCCCATCTGCTCGACGTCAAGCTGGCCGAACGGCAGGAAGGCCTGCGATCGGGTATCTATGCTACTCCCGACACCCTGATTCCGGGGAAGAAAATCGATCTGCTGGGCCTGGTGCATTGCATCGAGCGGATAGGATTTCGCCGCTCGGACCATTTGCAGCAAGGGGCGGAGCTGACCTATCATATCGCCGCCGAGAATACCATCCGTCTGCACAATCCGCGCCATGGCATGCCCGCGGATCAGCCGGACATGGTGGAGATTCGCTTCTCCTCCGGATCCATCCGCCAGATCCTGTCGTTTCCCGAACATCGGACGCTGTCCCGTTTCGTGTTGCCTCCGGAACTGCTGACCAATGTCAGTCTCCAGGTGAGGGAAAAAAGAAAACTAGTACACCTGAAGGACCTGCCGCGCCACGTGGTTCAAGCGATCCTGGCTTCGGAAGACAAGCGTTTTTATTCCCATTTCGGCGTAGATCCGATCCGCATCGTCAAGGTGTTTTTAATCAATGCCCAGGCGCAGGATATCGTTCAGGGCGGCAGCACCCTGACGCAACAGTTCATCAAGAATTTTCTACTCACCCAGGACCGGGTGTGGGAAAGAAAGATCAAAGAGGCGGTCCTGGCGTTGATGCTGGAACGGCGTCTCAGTAAAGATGAAATTCTGGAGCTCTATTTGAATGAGGTCTATCTGGGACAGCGCAGCTCGTTCGGAATCGTCGGGATCGGCGAGGCGGCGGATGCCTTTTTCAGCAAGCAGGCCAAGGATCTGACCATCAGCGAGGCGGCCATGCTGGCCTCCTGCATCAGTGCTCCCAACCGCTACAATCCTTATCGCCATGGAGACCTGGTCCTGCGGCGGCGCAATATGGTGCTGGATATCATGGCGGATCTGGAGTTCATTAGCGTGGAGCAGAAGATCGCCGCCCAGAGCGAACCGCTGAATGTGAAGGCAGTCGCTCCTTCCAATTACAGCAGCTACCCCTACTTTGTCGATTTTGTCGTCGGCGAGCTGGATAAAGTTCTCCCGGAGGATGCGCCCAAGCATTACTATCGTATTTTTACTACCTTGAATACCGAGTTGCAGCGGGCCGCCTTTGAAGCCATGCGCCTCGGACTGGTCGAGGTGGATGAACGCCTGGCCAGGTCGGAGGCCAATATTCCTCCGGGTACAGTCCAGTCGGCCCTTCTGGCCATCGAACCTTCCACCGGCAACATCGTGGCCCTGCTGGGGGGGCGCAATTACTCCTCCAGCCAGTTTAACCGGGTGATGGAGGCCCACCGCCAACCGGGATCCATCTTCAAACCCTTCGTCTACACGGCTGCACTGGAAACCGCCTTCTGGCGGCCGGAACGGGCCATCACCCTGGCTGCCACGGTTGTGGATCGTGCGGATGTCTTCGAAACGGATCTCGATCGGTATACGCCGAAGAATTTCAAGGAAAAGTACGAAGGTTTGGTCAGTTTGCGCCGGGCCCTGGCCGGTTCCTTGAATAATGCCACCATCAAGGTGGGAGAGATGGTCGGCTTCGACAAAGTGGTCGAGCTGGCCATAGCCGCCGGACTGCCTCCGACCACCCGTCCCGTCCCTTCCATGCCATTGGGGACCTTCGAGGTTACGCTGCTGGAAATCGCCCGTGCCTATACCGCCTTTCTCAATGGCGGCATGCGTGTGGAACTGAATGCCATCCATCATATCGTCGATCCCGATGGAAAAACGATTTTCCAGCCGGAGGTGAAGAAGGTGCGGGCTTTCTCTCCGGAGGTGGCTTATCTGATCACCAATATGATGGAAACGACCATCAACAACGGGACCGGGGCCCCGGCCAGGGCCAGGGGATTTACCCTGCCGGCCGCCGGGAAGACCGGGACCTCCTTCGACGGCTGGTTTGCCGGTTTTACTCCCGACCTGTTGTGTATTGTCTGGGTCGGATTCGACGACAACCGGCCACTCAATCTGACCGGGGCTCTATCCGCCCTTCCCATCTGGACGGAATTCATGAAGCGGGCCCAGGGGATCATCCCTTTGCGCCCCAAACCATTCGAAAGGCCGGAAAATATTGTCGAAGTGACCATCGATCCGATTACCGGACAGTTGGCCACTCCCCGCTGTCTGGAGCGGCGTACGGAACTGTTCATCAAGGGAACGGAACCGACGGTTTACTGTAAAGGCACCAATTATGAGCGCATGTTCCGCTGATCCCGGGCGATCCATGTGGAAGACGGATCACGTGGCCGTCGAGGTTTCCGACATGGATGCCGCCGTCTCCTTTTATGTGGGAAAACTGGGGATGGAAATCCTCTCGGAGAAGGTCGATGAGGAGCACCGGGAACATTTTCTCTTCCTCAAGCTGGAAGGGGCCAATCTGGAGCTGCTGCAGACCCTGGATGACGGGAACCAACCGCAACTCCTGGTAAAAAAGGCCGTTTCAGCCTCTTTCTGTCCTCACCTGGCCATCGCGGTAGAGAATCTCGATGTCCTGATGAACAAACTCCATAGGGCAGGCATACCGATTCTCAAAGGCCCTCTGGAGATCGCCGGCCAGGTGCGATGGCTGTATGTAGCCGATCCGGACCAAAATATCCTGGAATTTGTGCAGTGGGAGGTGTCATGAAAGCAGAGAAGAACGACTCGGTAACATCTTCTCCCTCCGGGAATCCCGCCTTTCGGGATGCCCGTCGGGCCCATGAAAGCTTTTTGGCCCAGGCAGAGAAGAAGGTCTTGATTGCAATGGCCAGACGGCTTCCCGCCTGGGTTTCTCCCGATCACCTGACCACTCTCGGATTTCTATCCATGATCGGAGTAGGGATTTGCTATTGGGCCGCATCTGTTCGTCCTGTTTGCCTGTGGGCGGCCAGCTTTCTGCTGATAGTCAATTGGTTTGGGGACAGCCTCGACGGCACGGTGGCCCGGGTGCGCCAGACGCTTCGCCCCCGGTACGGTTTCTATGTCGATCACATCCTGGATGCCTTTGGGACCGCCTGCCTCCTGGTGGGACTGGCGTTTTCCGGCTACATGAGTCCCCTGGTCGCCCTGGGGGCTCTGGTAGCCTACTTCCTCTTGAATATAGAGGTCTATCTGACCACCTATACCTTGGGAACCTTCCACATGTCGTTCCTGAAGTTCAGCCCCACCGAGCTGCGCCTGCTGCTGATCGTCGGCAATGCAGCCTTGTTTTTCGGTCATAGCAAGGCAGCGTTTCTGGGAAGGGAATGGCTGGTATTCGATATAGGAGGAGCGATCGGCACCGCAGGCATGATCGCCATGACCATATGGTCCACGATTCGCCACACCCGAACCCTGTACCGCGAAGAGACCGGCAGGCATTCCTGATGCTCGGAAAGGCGGGGGACCACAGGCAGGGGCCGAAGGCCTCTCCCTCAGGCAGAGGCATACTGTCTTTGTGGCGACACTGGTGGAGGTTCAACTTCGTCAGCCTGACGGGTGTCTTTGTCCAGCTGGCGGCCCTGCACATTTTCGCGGCCTGGATGCACTGGGGACTTCGCCTGGCGACCTTACTGGCTGTGGAAACGGCCATCCTGCATAATTTTTTCTGGCACGAGGTCTGGACCTGGACGGACCGGACCCGTGGTGCCGGCAGAAGAAACTGGCCTCTCCGGCTGCTGCGTTTCAACGGTTCTACCGGTTTGGTATCTCTGGCAGGCAACGTGTGGATAACCGATCTGCTGGTAAGCCGTTTTTCCTGGCCGGTTCTGGCGGCGAATGCCGCCGCCATTGCCGTCTGTTACCTGGCCAATTTCTGTCTCAGTGAGTGGTTTGCCTTCCGGCGATAGTGCGCTCAGGGCCAGGCGGGAGTGAAGCGATCCTGATCTCCCTGCCAGTGAGGAATCCAGGCCAGGGTCATAGCCGACACCGAGATATTGGTTTTTTTCGGCTTGAGGCTGATCGTCTCCAGGGTTTCCGTGCTCGCATCCATCCTGGTTTCCAGATTTTGGCATTCCTCCTGAAACTGTTGATTGAGCTCTTCGACCTGTTGTTGCAGGGCGGCAAGATTCTCTTCCGCCTTGGCGATGTCCTGCGATTCCTTGAAGGTCTTGCTCACTCCGCGGATGGAACCGGCAGCCCGTCCCAGATTGGAGCTGCTGAAGGTTTTTCTGCCGAAGAATGCACCCAACAGGGTGCTGCCGATAGAGATGGCGGTCTGGAATTTTTGCTGCGTGGCGTCGCTCTGTTCCTTGGCGATGGCCTGCTGCGCCCGGCGCATCTTCTCTTCCATGGCGGCCAGCTTGGGGGCGTATTTTTTCTCCAGCTTCTCTTTTTGCATGTCCCTTTCTTCCCGCATGGCCTGATTCAGGCGCAGGCGGAAATCCCGTTCCGATTCTCCCGGGCGGGATATCTGACCCAGATAAGGACTTTTCCATAAATCCAGTTTCTGTGTCCGATAGAGGTCCTCGGCGAAGGATTTTTTCCAGACTTCGAAGTTTCGGCTTTTCCCGGCTTCGGCGGGAAGCGGAGCGAAAAGGGCATTCTCCTCCGATTCTTTCTGCCATTCCGTCTCTTCTGCGGCAATGGATTCGGCGTTGGTCCAATCCGGGCGGGATATCTTGTCAGGAATATCCAGCAGATTGGCCACCTGCTGGGTGGTTTCCAATCCTGATTTTGCGTCCTCGTAGTAAACCGATCCCAGTCCGAGCAATTTGGGAAAGTAAATCAGCCGGGTGCCCTCGGGGGTAGCGGTCCGAATCGGGAAGAAGTATTGGGCGATATCTTCCGGCAGGATCGGCCGGGGAGAAAATTCTCCGGTGGAAGCGGAGGAAGAAGCCTGGCTCACGGCTTTCGGGCCGGCACTTTCCCCAGGACGGCCGACCGGCGCATTGTCTTTGCCGGTCGGGAGAGGGGACCGACCGGCCATGAGAAGGCGTATCTGGCTGCGGGTCAAGGGGCCGCGGAGATAGGAAAGGGTCCATCGGGTTTGGAACAGAACCGGACCCTTCTCGTGCACGTTGTGCAATAGGAACACTCTTTTGCCCAAAGCCGAAAGAATCTGCTCCATCGCCGGCCGGTCGAAATCGGAGTTTCCGGAGGCGGAAGCGCCCTCCAGTCCGTCCAGGATGCGGGCCTTGTCCCGGTCCGTCTGCAATCGGCCGATCAGCCAGGTGCCGGCATTGGAAAGCCCTTTGTAGTCCAGATCGACGGGGTTCTGCGTGGCCAGAACCATGCCCAGACCGAAGGCACGTGCCTGCTTGAGCAGGGTCAGCAGCGGTTTTTTGGAGGGCGGATTGGCAGTCGGCGGGAAGAACCCGAAGATCTCGTCCATGTAGAGAAGCGCCCGCAGGGAGGTCGTCCCCGATTGGGTACGTACCCATCCCAAAACCTGATTCAAGAGCAGAGAGACAAAAAACATCCGTTCGGTATCGTTCAGGTGAGCGATGGAGAAAATCGCGATACGGGGTTTCCCTGTCGCAGAATAGAGAAGGGAATCGATCTGCAGCGGTTCTCCCTCCATCCAGGCTTCGAAACCGGGGGCTGCCAGCAGATTGTTCAACCGCATGGCCAGTTCGAAGCGTTCCTTGGATGGATAGAAGGATTCGATTTCCATGACGCCGATCCGGCTGAAGGGAGGTTTCTGGATCAGCTGAATCAAACTGGCCAGATCGGTGTCCTTCCCCTGCGTCCAGGAATGCTTCAGGATGTTGCTCAGCAGGATATGTTCCCGGCTTTGCAGCGGATCGGCCTCTATGTCCAAGAGTCCGAGAAGGCTGGAAACGGCACCCTGAATGCGGTCCCCAAGAAGTTCCGAATCTTCCATCACCGCGGCTTCCGGCACAGAAAACGATTTCAGGATGGACACGGGGAATCCGGCATTGCTGCCGGGCGTGTAGATGACCACTTCGGCCGCCTGGCGCAGCCTGCGCACCCGTTCGGCGTCCTGGTCCCATTCGGCCAGGCCTTTCTTCCAGAGTTCCGATTGCTGCTGGGCATAATCGGTGGTGGAAAGCCCGGCCAATCTTGCCTCTTCTTCATTGACCCAGGGAGAGAACTCTTCTGCCGACAGATTGGGAAAGGTCAACATCAGATTGCCCAAATCTCCCTTCGGATCGATGGCGATGGCCGGAACGCCGTCAATGGCAGCCTCCTCCAGCAGCCCGAGACAGAGCCCGGTTTTGCCGCTTCCGGTCATACCTACGCAGACGGCATGGGTCAACAGATCTTTGGAATCATAGAGCAGCGGGGCCGCTTCCGTCTTTTGGGTTTTGATGTCATAGGGACGTCCCAGATAAAAAACTCCAAGCTTTTCGTAATCCTGAGTCATTCTATGCGCTCCTCGTTTCAAGATGTTGCCGTTTGTTCGGCATCGTATGTAAATAGGATCAAAATCTTGTCAGAAAAAGGATATACAGCAGATATTCATGGATGGTCTCGTAAAAAATCATGCCATAGAAAATTGTATCAGCTGTTGTAGGGGCACGGCGTGCCGTGCCCAAAGGGAGCCCCCATCCTACGGTCGCCAGGGCACGGCACGCCGTGCCCCTACTCCAAATTTTTTGGAGTCAGTTAAGAAATGCCTGAAAAGGATAGTCTTTTGCGAGGTCATCTTAATTGCCCTTCATCTTTTCACACAGGGCCCGGTACTCCGCCTCTCCCGATTCAAAATGTAAGATACGCACACCCATCCCGCCCTTGAAAGATCGTATCATGCCGGAAGAGACCTGCTTTGCCCAACGGACCTGGGCTGCCAGGCGGATGTTGGCGCCATCGTCCGTCTGCAAGATTACGATCAGCTTTTTACCGGGGGGTTGAACGGTTACGGTCCGAATGAAAAAACCATCCGCATTCATATCGTCCGTGTGTCCGATCGAAGTCGCTTCCTCCGGTCCGAAATGGACCGAAATCCGTTTGTGCATGCGCGGATTGAATCGCCGTTCTGCCATGACTGCCTCTCCTGGAAGGAATAATCAGATCATCGGACTCATTGTAAGGAGCAATGGGGGAAGGCGTCAAGAAAAGTTTCCACTGAGCAGAACTTCGGCGGCGGCACAACAGTTGGTGTGGGTCAGGCTGAGATGAATTTGCCGCACGCCTCTCTCCTCTGCGGCTCGGGCAGTCTCGCCATGAAGTGTCAGGTAAGGTTTTCCCATGGCGTCGCGTCGGACTTCAATCTCCGCCCAGGTGATACCGGCGGTCCATCCGGTGCCCAAGGCCTTCATCAGCGCCTCTTTGGCGGCAAAGCGGGCGGCGTAATGTTGCGCCTTGTGCGGTTTGCCATCACAATAGGTCCGTTCCTCCGGAGTAAACACACGTTCCAGGAAATGCGTATGTTGGGAAGCAAGGATCTTTTCCATCCTCTGCACCTCCACCAGGTCGATTCCTATACCGATTATATTTGCCGATGTCTCCATGGGTTCTTTTCCGGGCAGAAAAAGAGTAGATTACCATAGAA
>CAZTVS010000136.1:0-12218 GCA_964617125.1 uncultured Acidobacteriota bacterium | reverse complement strand
GAGTTTATCGTAATCGTTCCTTTCCATGCCCAAGTCTTGACCCAAAGGACGCCTGGAAAAGGCTGCCAGCCTTCCAGCGGCAGGATTTCCATCTCGACAATCTTCCCATGACGTAGGACGTGGTATGTTCCTGCGACGATCCCCAGGACTTCATCGGCATCAGCCGAGAATTTTCCACTAACCTCGGCTCCATCTTTGAGGGCAGGCAGATCCGGAATTGCCGGTGAGAACTCAAAGCTGATCTTATGTCGATCTCCGCAGCTGCTCATTTTGCGTATTTCATAATGGCCGGCATTATCAGTCAACTCGTAAGATGTTTGCCCGTCTATATACGTCAGCTGCTTTCCAGGTTCCATGGCGGGCAATTCGCCATGGTACGGCCTGTTCCACTGCCCGATGATGGGCGAGTCAGTGTAACGAGTCAGGTAAACCATTTCCCAGTTCACTGGAACAGGAAGCGTTGCCGGCGGGCGCACTTCTCCCCCGATTTTTACCAGCGGAGCAGATCCCTTCCGTGGCATAAAGTTCATGTTCTTCATGTGATAAAACGGGAAGTGATCGAATGTGATGGCTTCACTTCCCCCGACCGGCGCAAGAAAGCCTTTTGCCCATTTCCTATGATTGCTTTCTTTGAGAACAAATTCGATGCATTTTCCATCTTTGTCCTCCATTTGAAGCGCTGCATCGAGCCCGGAGGCTGTGACCGTAAATTTATACCGCATCTGCGGGACGACATAATTACGGCTGGTCTCCTCCGGATCGATAAAGGCAGCATCGGAATAGTAATAATCTGCCGGGCCTGTATGATGGTACATAAGAACCCGGGCAGCCTTTCCGCGCCGATCATCGAATGTTTGCAGTTCAATGGCTTCATATTCAGGATCATCCAAAAAATTCACCAGGAGCAATTTATCCATCCTAGCTAGGCTCGCGTTGATCGGAGAATAAAACTTCCTGTTGCCAGGCCGGCTGTAGATGCCGGATGCGTTGGTGTTGCTTCCAAGATAGCTTACAGGATCCACAACGGAATCTTTTGTGATGATAAATGCATACTTCCACAATATCCCTGTTACTATCCCAAGAATCACAATGGCAAGCACGGTAACGATGATCCATCTTGTGCCCATGATTTTGCGCCTTTTTCAATGATAAGCATGCGAACAGATAGCCCGTGGTCTCTATAGAGGGTAGCCGGTCAGCTCAAGGCAGAGATAAGGCATAACGCCATGCCGATGAGCATAATGGCAAAAAACATCGTCGACGCGGCCTGAGTGGACAACCGATGCAGAAGCGACGGAAAATTCAGACCCGAGAATTATGAAGCAGGCAAATGCTTTTCCCCTCTTTATACTATTTTGCTATTATAAAGGGAGGCTGCATCGCAGTCAAGAGAATCGCAAGATTCGTGAGACGGAAAAAGGGTCTTGTGATGGCAGCGGAAGGGTAAAAGAACTACCCGTCGCCGGCTTTTCATTACCAAGAGAGGAGGAAGCAGGTTCGGGAGGTGTCTTTTAGGCTAAGGAAAGACGCACCGCCCTAAATAGTCAGCATGGGGACCTCGAAAAGATTCCACGTGGCAATCCTAAATAGCAGTAGTTTCCCAGACAAGAAAAGCAAGAATCGTGATTGTGACCAGGGAATCCATCTTCCAATACCGGATCGATGGTATCGTATGGGTAAACCGGTTCCACGGCCCAGGGCGAGCCATCTTCCGGAATGGGTTCTACCGTGGGGGAAGCACGGATCTTCCTGGGCTACGGCCGTTGTGGGATTTCCCAAATTCCCAGGGTTGTGGTCGGGGAGCTATCTTACGCCATCCATGCCGTTCCAACATCCGGTAAACCATGGACTTGGGAACAGAGCGCCCAATACGCTCTTCATAGGCAGCGCGAATACTTGTCACCACAAGGATTCCTCCCTTTTCCGCCACCTGGAAAAAGGGAGTAAAAAATTCTTCTTCCTCCTCAACGGACAAGTTTTGGTGATATCGTCCTCCACGACCGGAAATTCGTAAGGCCTCGAAGCCTTGTCGTAGAAAAGCAGCTTGCACTTGGCGCACATAGGCTGTATTCCATCCTAACGCCATCCCAATCGCTTCGGGATTGAGTCCGAGTGCAGCCCGCATCGACACGCATTGCACCATTCGATCCGGCTTCTGTATCGGCTCTGCCCTCCTGTTGATGGCAGTGGCATTGCTGGCCGATTGGTTTCCGGCCCGCAGGGCGACCAAAATCAATCCGATCGTCGCTTTAAGGATGGACGAAACTGCTCTCCATGCGAACAACGATGCCAGTCGGCAGATGGCGGGTATCCCGAGAATTACAGGTAGTGTCTGGTCAGAAGAAGAACCTCTCTGCATCCTCGGCGGACATTGTGATTTTTGCCTGATCTTTTCGTTGTTTCCTTGTACCTCTTCTTGATAAATTCCCAAGATATTCTTAAGATGTTTCTAGAAATCCAATCGCTCTTGCAGTGTACAAAGAGGAATTATGTTGCGCCGAGAAAACAGGAGGAACGCCAGCTGGCTGTGGCTTGGAGCGGTGTTGTTGCTTCCTGGTGGATTCCTGGCCAAGGAATGGCGAGTGGGTGTGCTGTATTGGTCCATGAACATTCCAGGACAGGTCGCCATGCGGCAAGGCCTGGAAGCGGAGGCCAAAGCCCTTAACGCATCGGCGCGCCGGGAAGGCAAGCCTGAAGTGAAGCTAGAAGTCCGCGTGGCGGGTGATGGCGAAGCAGGGATCGAGAACCAAGTTCGCCAGATGAAGGAATTGATCGCGGCCCACGTGGATCTCCTCATTGTGCAGCCCACAGACAATGCTGCATTGGCCGAGCCGCTCAAAGCTGCCAACCGGACGCACATACCTGTTGTTGCCTACGATCAATACATCAGCGGCGGAAACCTGGCGGCTTATCGGACGTCGGACAACTACCAGGCAGGTTTTCTGGATGGCGAGTATGTTGCGTCGAGGTTCCCGGCGGAACACCCTATCCGCTTGGTTATGGTCGAGTATCCACATGTCTCCTCAACGGTTGAACGCGTGGACGGTTTTCTGGATGCCTTGAGTAAAGCCCCACGCCAATACAAAATCCTGAAATCCTACACGGCCGTAGAACCCGTCGCCGGGAGGAGGGCAGCTGAAGAACTGCTGCGGGATTTTCCGGTGAGAGGAAGTGTGGATGTGGTTTTCACCGTGAATGATGGCGGTGGTCTGGCAGTGGTGAAAGTACTGGCTACCGCCGGGCGTAACGAGATCATGGTGGCGACGATTGATGGCGATCCGGCCTCGGTGGAAAACATCAAGGCCGGACGATTGACAGTCATTGATTCCGCCCAGTTCTGTGGGCCATTGGGCGCCGAAGCAATGAGAGTGGCCCACGCAATCTTGAGCAACGGCAAGCCGCCGTATCACGCTCTTGTACCGGTGTTTCCTGTTACGCGGGAGACATTGGAGATTTATCCCGGGTGGGGAGGCCCCCTTCCGGCGAAGTTCGATAAGCCTTGGACGAGTCACAACCCCCAATGGCGTGGCGAACTGAAAATTGTGAAACCCTGATATTTATCCATGGTTCGATCTGATTTAACGACCGATCATCAGGTGGATCGCAAGCTCGCTTTGAGTTTTGGTGGGGTAGTGTTGGTGCTGCTGCTGACGGTAATGGGGGTGGCGGCCTATCTTTATTCCCAGATCCAGAGCAAAGAAGAAAACCGCTTATCCAGTGCCCTGGCACAAGCTATGGCGGAGTCTATCGGCAGGGTTAGTTTTTCCGGCAAGTACCAGGCGCGGTTGCTGGTAGCGGAGATGCAGAAGCAGATCCCTGTGCTGGTGTTCATTTCGGTAGAGACTATGGACGGTCGGATAATGGCCCACAGCGATCCGACTCAACATGACCGGTCGGTAATTCCTGAGGCGGCGCATATCGCGGAGGAAAGTCTTCGACAGAATCACGAAGTGGTGACCGAGCAGTTATACCATGGCCGGATTATCAAAGAAGTGGTGTTGCCCTACAGGGCAGGTCTGGATGCCAACCTCGCGGGCGTAGTTCGGCTGGGTATCGATGTCGAAAAAGTGCGATGGGAGCAGCGTACCAATTTGCTGACGCTGCTCATACTGACTGCGGTACTGGCGATCCTGGCCATTGGTGTCGTGTTTGTCCTCAGCAGGCGATTCGGAGCCAGTGTACGCATGCTGGCCACTCATTTGCGGGGAATTCTCCGTCATGCCCCGCTGGCCATCAGCATCAACGATCCATCCGGGCGGATTGCAGTGCACGGAGGGGATCAGCACCTGCTGAGTAATTGCGGGATGGAACGACCTCTAACTGACGTACTCAATCAGGAACTCCCTCCGTCGGTTTGCGAACGGCTGGTACAGATTGACCGCGAGGTCCTGGAGCACAACATGCCCACAGAACAAGAAGTGGAAGTCCCTTTTCAGGACCAACCCGCAGTGTGGCAGGTCAGCAAGTTTCCTATTGAGCGCGATACCAATGGCCGGGTGTCGTTAATTTGCACTTTCATTCGTGATATCACCGAACGCAAAAAGGCGGAGCAGAAGTTACGAGAGAGTGAAGAAACACTCGGCAAGGTGGTGGCGGCGGCTCAAGATGCAATCATTATCATGGATGCTTCAGGGAAGATCACTCTGTGGAACACGGCGGCAATTAGAATCTTCGGCTATTCGGAGGAGGAAGTGAGGGGCAAGAGCCTTCACGAGTTGCTGGTGGCAGAGAATCAATTGCAGAAGGCCAAGCCCAACCTCAAGCGATTTACTCAATCCGGTGAAGGGCCGATGGTGGGGCGTGTTATGGAGTTGACTGCCAGGCGAAAGAATGGTGAGGATTTTCCCATTGAACTATCTCTGGCATCGGTGATGTTGAAAGGGAGTTGGCATGCAATCGGAATCTTGCGTGACATCACCGAGCGCAAGCATGCACTGGAGGAACGGGAACAACTGCAGTTGCAGCTTGTCCAGGCCCAAAAGATGGAATCGGTTGGGCGCCTGGCAGGAGGGGTGGCCCACGATTTCAACAACATCCTCGGAGTCATCCTTGGACACACCGCTTTGGCTTTGGAACAGCTGCCTTCAACGCAACCGCTTCACACGGACTTGCTGGAAATTCAAAAGGCAGCCCAACGGTCGGCGGACCTCACCCGTCAGCTTCTGGCTTTTGCACGCAAACAAACCGTATCGCCACAGGTGCTGGATCTGAATGCCACTATCGAAGGAATGTTGAGGATGCTGCGACGTCTCATCGGCGAAGACATCGATCTGATTTGGATGCCGGGCAACAACCTCTGGCCGGTGAAAGTAGATCCCAGCCAGATTGACCAGGTGCTGGCCAATCTGTGCGTCAATGCCCGTGATGCCATCGGCGGGGTAGGCAAAGTGACCATTGAGACGCGGGATGTTATCTTTGGCACTTCCAACGTACCCCATTGCCCGGGAGCAGGTGTCGGTGACTGGACAATGCTGGCGGTAAGTGACACCGGTTGCGGCATGGAAACGGAGATCATTGAACACCTTTTCGAGCCATTCTTCACGACCAAGGATGTAGGTCAGGGCACCGGTTTGGGGCTTGCCACGGTTTATGGCATCGTGAAGCAGAATAACGGTTTCATCGATGTCTACAGTCGGCCTGATCAGGGAACTACGTTCAGCATTTACTTGCCCCGGCACGTCGGCGAAGTCATCCCCTTGCCGGAGGTGGAGCCACTCACGGTTCCGTCTCACGGTAAGGAAGCCGTCTTGCTGGTAGAAGACGAACCGGCCATCCTTCGCCTGAGCAAACGAGTGCTCGAAGGGATGGGCTATGTAGTTATAGCGGCCGAGACGCCGAACGAGGCGATCCGTTTGGCACAGGAGCATCGTGAGCCGATACAATTGTTGGTGACTGATGTAGTCATGCCCGGGATGAACGGTCGGGATTTGGCCCGGCAGGTATTATCGCTCCACCCGAAGATTCGCTGCCTGTTCATGTCCGGCTATACAGCAGATATCATTGCGAACCGGGGCGTACTCGAAGAAGGCGTGTATTTCATCCAAAAGCCATTTACTCCAAGTGACCTCACAGCGAAAGTTCGTGCAATCATTGACACTTCAGACGCGTCTTACGTTTCTCACCTGTAACCGGACACAAACCGGGAGAGAAATGCTTCGGTATGCTCGATGCACTGTCAGGGGATTGTGATTCCCCATTTTTTATTCGGCTGAGGTCCCATCTCAAACGTTAACTTGCCTCCACGGAAAAGTTCTTGATGCGTAATCCATGATCGGATGAACGATTTTCTGTTCAGGGTTGTCGACAGGATGTACCTGTTTTTTGAGGTGAGGTTCCTGGCTTCAATGAAAAATTGCCATCCTGTAGAAACGAGAGGATCTGCCGGACGATCGCTTTTTCGAACGAAAATGGGGGAAGTCAACTGATAGATCGAATTTCCCGGACAAACCTGATAAATATACATCGAACTCATATTGTACCAAGCAGCCATACAACCATAATCGCAATCCATTTCCTCGAGATAGCCATCCGGCGTTGTTATGTATACACGATCGAAGGAAGCGAAGAACAGAGCGCGGCAGCGGCCTTTCCGGCGGACTTCTTTCGTAGCCCCCTACTGAGTACCAGCCCAGATAATGTATGAGTTGTTGACCGGGATCGGGAATTGGGTCTGTAATGGAATGCTGTGACAATGGGAGGTGCCAATTGGCGGTTTGATCTTCGTAGGTCTGCAGACTGACAATCATACCAGGGACAACCCGAAGATCATCGGCTACGGACACCATTCTTTCCCGAACGGCATCATAGGAGCAGGAACTCAATAAACCCGGGAGTTGGCGGTCGAAGTGCAAGTGCTGAAAGAATATCGGATCTGATTTACACAGGCTTTTCCATAACAGGTTCGTTTTCATCGGGTGTGAAGAATTCCGGGTACAGTTTTGACATGCATACGGGACAGATACTGTGACTGAACTGAACGGGGGTACGGTCCCCAATATATTCTTCAACCAGCTGCCAATACCCGCGATCATCCCTTATCTTTTTGCAATTGGCGCAGATAGGGAGCAGTCCGCTCAGGGTCTTTACTTCCTGCAGAGCCTTCTGCAGGTCGGTTATCAGCCGTTCACGTTCTTCGAATTCCTGCTGTAAAGCCAGTCGGGAAGAGGCGAGTTTTCGATTCAGATGGGCCAGGCGAAACAGCAGCACAAAAAGCAGACCGACAATCGCCAACAGGACCGTCATCGTCTTTCCCCAATGCTGCTGCAAAGCTCCCCGCAAGGTTACTTTTCCGAAATCCTGGTATGGAGTGACTCTCATGATCTGCATCGCCTGATGAACCGATTGGTAGCCGATTGGTAAGGACCAGGCCGTTTGGGTCGATCGGACCACAGGGCTGTCGTCCGGAAGGCGAAGCAAGGCAATGGCCACCTTACGAACCAATGATTCCGGCACATGGGGCATGGCCGTAAAGGCTGAGGCGGGATAGAGTCGGGTGCTGCGTAGGAAAGGAAAATCTACTGCCTCCGGCTGGTCTTCCGGAGGAGGGAGAATACGGAACTCACCTGGTTGAATCTTTCCGGAATCCAGAAGACGTTCCATCGTTCCAGTGGCCACAACCCCGGCATCGGCCCGATCCTGTCGGAGGGCTTCAACCACGCTTTCCGCGTTTCTTTGAAATTCTGTCCTGATATCGGTTTCCGGGTCGATACCGACCTCCCGCAGTTCCCTTCCGACACTGATCCATCCTCCCAATGCCAGAGGGTCTATGGCGGCAATCTTTTTGTTTCTCAGATCCTCCAATCGCCGGATGGAGGTGTTTTCGGATCGATAAAGGATGACTCCGCCGATGAAATGGGAAAAGACTCCAGGGCGCACTATGTCGCGGCGAGTGGCAATGGCTGTAGCTCCGGCGGTAACGTTCAGGATTACGAAGTGAGTAGGTGCCGCCAGGACGAAATCGAATTCCCGTTGTTGCGCGGCAGCGACCATTCTGGATACGGGTACGTCCGTCATGACAAAGTGATGATCGGGAATTTGGGAATTCAAATATTCGAGGAGAGGCTGGTATTTCTGCACAGTGCTGACATAGATATTTTTTCCTGCCGGTTGGGCGAAGAGGGTCGTGTCCGAAAATGAAAGAAGTAGAATGCCCAGAATGGAGAGAATGAATGACGTGTAGATTTTTTCCGACTTGCCGGAATGTACCTTTAAAGGAATACTCTTTTGACCTGTACTTGTCATTGTATGCCGATCCTTCTCAAAGTTCCCCTGCGGGTACGATCAATCGAGTTTGCGTTTCTTTTCCGGTGATCATTCGCGGCAATAGAGGAACTCTCCGCAGATAAAGCTCATGGGCGATTCTCTGGTATAGAATGGCCTGAAGACAAGGGTAACAAAAAAAAACGGAGGGCGTGTTCAATCTGTTCGCGTAACAGCAAACAGGCCGTGTTCAGGGTTGCGCCCAGGTAATAAGACGTATTTCGCAGCGGGGATGGATGTGTTCCGAAGTATCCCGGGAAGAGAATGCTGCGCAGCATTTCCAGTATCTGCCCAACAGTCTTACCATTGGGAAGGGGCAGATCGGCTTTTTTGCTTTGCAGAGGATGAATGTATTCTTCCGTGTTCCGGCGGAGTGCATCTAAAGTCTCATGGAATCGTTCGTTGACAGTCTGTTTCATGCCGACTTCTCATTTAGGAATATAGGTTCAGTATAACACATGCCGCCAGACACCGATGTGTTGAAAAACAATAAGCCTTGTGTGGTTTTTCAATACAACAGCTTGGTTATACAGACAAGATTGGGGTGTATGCGGGATCAGGAGCACAATATCTTATAAAGTTTGAGAATTTTGTGTACTACGGTCTGATCTTCGAGGAAGGAAACGATCTTCATCGGGAACCGGCACATGGGGCAGATCAGAGGCGAAACGAGGTCGACTTTCTCGAGGAGCTTAGCCCAGGTGCAACGACAGGCCCTGCGATAGCAAGTATCGATAATACACCATACCGTTGGTGCCATCGTAGGAAAGGCGGTCGAGGGCTAGGAGAGGATACAAAACAGTAACGGCCGGCTTTTCGCGGGTTACGGTATCGCCGGGCAGGACCGGTTGACCTTGGAAAGCAGAGAAGCCGGAGTGAATCCAGACCCTCAGACGAGGGACTTTCATCCTGAAAGTGAATGGGATTGATAAGATCAGGGGCTGACCGGATGGAAAAAGCATGAACGCCCGGAACGGTCACTCACTCGCATCCAGCACCTGGCGGACCTTGGCGGCCAGGATGCCCGGGGTATAAGGTTTGGCCAGATAATGGATGCCCGGCTCCAGAACTCCGTGATGGGCGATCACATTCTCGGTATACCCGCTGGAGTAAAGCACCTTGATATCCGGGCGAGACTCCTTCAGGTTGTCCGCCAGATCCTTGCCGGTCATCCCCGGCAAAACCACATCGGTAAGCAGAAGATGTATCTTCTGTTCATAAACCCGCGCGGACTCGAGGGCGCCGGCCCCATGGGCAGCCTCAATCACCCGATATCCGCATTTTTGCAGCACCGTATTTGCCAGGAAGCGTACATTCTCCTGGTCCTCCACGAGCAGGATGGTTTCACTCCCTTCCGCCAGGGCGTTATCGGCAGCCACCCGGACAACCTCCTCGACTCCAGTCCTGACCTGGGGTAGATAGATCTTGAAGGTGGTCCCTTTCCCCGGTTCGCTGTAGGGCCAGATCCAGCCCTGGTTCTGACGTATGATCCCATAAACCATCGAAAGACCCAGGCCGGTCCCCTCCCCCTGAGCCTTGGTGGTGAAGAACGGTTCGAAGATGTGCCGTAGATGCTCCTCTTCGATCCCCACACCCGTATCCGAGACCGAGAGGAGGATGCATGGGCCGGGATTCACCTCCGGATGGATAGCCGCGTATTCGGAATCGAGGAAGACGTTTGAAGTTTCAATCAGGATCCTCCCTCCCTTGGGCATGGCATCCCGGGCATTGACCACCAGATTCATAAGCACCTGGTGGAGTTGCCCCTGGTCTGCCATGGTAAGTCCCAGATCGGGATGAAGCTTGGTTATTAGTTCGATATCTTCGCCGATCAGCCGGCTGAGCATCTCCCGGGTCTCCCGGATGACGCGGTTCAAATCAACCAGTTTGGGCTGGATCACCTGGCGGCGGCTGAAAGCCAGCAGCTGCTGAGTCAGGCTGGCCGCCTGTTGACCTGCGCCTTGAATTTGTTGCAGCTGTTTTTGCTGCGTCTCGGTGCAATCCTTTCCGTTCAGAAGCAAATCGGAATAGCCATTGATCACCGTCAACAGGTTATTGAAATCATGGGCCACCCCGCCAACCAGCCGCCCAACGCTCTCCATGCGCTGAACCTGCTGCAGCTGTCCCTCCAGTTTGGATTTTTCCGCCTCCGCCTGTTTTCGCGAGGTGATATCACTGAAAATCATGGCGAAAAGATCCTGCTCGATGGGAACAATGGACAGGTTGAAATATTTTTCCAACGAGGAAAAGTAAGCCTCCAAATGGAAGGGTTCTCCGCTCGCTGTGCATCCCAGGCATTCCTGAAGGTAGGGAGGTTCCCCTACCCGAAAGATCTCGGTGGCCATATGATTGACCACATCCTGGCTGTGCATCGCGATGATCTTTTCGAAACAGGGATTGACATCCACCACCTGGTAATTGATGACCTGTCCATCCTGATCACGGATGATCCGGCTCAACGCCACCCCTTCGGTCATGTTACCGAACAGCCCGACATATCGTTTTTCGCTCTTCTGGCGTGCTTCCTCTGCCTGTATCATACGGTTGCGCTGATGACGAAGGCGCAGAGCCATCCATACGATAAAACACATCAGCACAAGGATCCCGGCGATGGCTCCGGAGAGATAATCCACTCGCCGCTGGCTTTGGGCCAGAGCGGCATTCAGTTCCATGGTCCGGCCAGACGTGTCGCTCCATCGGCTGACCAGTGCAGCCAGATGACCTTCTTCAGCCATCCGACCGATCTCCTTTCGGATGGCATCAGCCGCTTTGGCGGCCTGGAAGGTGGCCCCGATCCCCAGCAGTCCGCGCGTTTCCGGCACCCGGATCAATCTCAATTTCCTACCGCTGCAGGCCGTTCCGTCCAGAAGAGTCGAGATGGCACTGAATCCATCCAGGTAGGCGGCTTCCACCTTCCCCCGGCAAAGACTGGCGATGGCGTCCGCCGGGGTATCGACTAACTGCAGGCGAATATGTGGCAGTTGGTTATTCAACAACCTTTGGGCTAGGGGGCCACCGTCCAGGCAAATAGCATGGCCGTCGAGTTCGGCGAGCCTCTGGAAGGGGCTTTCCGCGGGGACCAGAATGCAGGATTCATTTTCCCGATAGGGCTCGGTGATGTAAACCACGCCCTTACGCTCCGGCCGGATGGTCATCAAGGGCCACAGATCGATCTGTCCGCTGCGTAGCGCGGCTTCGGAGCTTTGGCGCTGAAAAATCCATTGCAAACGGACACCGGCCCTTTGAGCCGCCTCTCTGACCACTTCAACCGCCAGGCCGGTCGGATGACCGTTCTTGTCAGGATAATGAAGTGGCGGGTCATTCTCATAGCCGATCCGGTAGATTCGATCGTCAGGAACGTACTTGTAGCGCCAGAAGCCATAAAAGGCGAAAACAACCACCAGAACAGCAATGACCGCCAGCCACCAGCGAGATTTCACTCCCCCCCCTGACTCAACCGGTAAACCATGCCGCGATGTCCGGCTTTTTAGATCAGGTATCCAATCGGACCGATCCGTGGATGCCTTGGATTTAAATCTAGCAAAACTATATCATATTCCCATGGAGGCAGGGACCTCCCAATCCTGAGAATCGGGAGTTGATTCGTTTTACCCGCCTGTGTGTCCAGAGGATTAAAAGGTCACCGTTGCAGCCAATTCTTGGGAACCGGGATAATACAGATATGCAGCGAACGGTTATCGGACGACAACATGGCCGATTGGATCTCGATCCGGGTGCCATCGGGACTGAAGGTCGGGTGGGGATGGTCGCTGGCGGTGGTCTTGTGTCCGGCGGAAAGCAGCATCATTTCGCCGGATTACCGGTCGATCAGGTATAGGCTACGGTTGAAATCATCTCCCACGACGAACCGGTCCCGTCGGTGTTGACGATCCAGGTGCGCTGCGGGGCCTTGCCTCCGGTTTCCCAGCAGAAAACAATGACATTGCAATCTGTCTCGA
>CAZTVS010000135.1:6097-12263 GCA_964617125.1 uncultured Acidobacteriota bacterium | reverse complement strand
ACTGTAAATTCAAGAAAATGTCCATTGTGTCAAATTTATTTTGGACAGCAGTGATATTTAGTATTGCGCGATACGTGTGCTCAAACATGGTGGGAAGGTCTGTCCCTTCCCACCCACAGGGAGCCTTCTGGCCACCATCCTCTCATGCGGAAAGGCAGGAGCGAGCACGCTGCTGCTCCTTTTACTCCCTCGATTTCGAAAAAACGCCGGTTCGCTCCAGACATTACTGCTTCCACTTGATTTCGTTGTGGCTACGTCGTATACTTGAAAAATTGTAAGAAATCGTGGAAAGCGTTTGCCTGCTCCATCAATTCACGGGTGTGTGTCTCACTGTTGCCTACGCCCAGAGCCTGGGAGGGTACCTTACGGGTGAATTTAACGCAGTCTACTCATTCCTTGATCTGGTGTTTATCACTATCGGGTTAGTCTGTCTCTGGCTCTTGGTGATACGTCATAGCCCGAAGCTGGCGTATAGGTAGACGCTCGCCTGTTTGCTGGGCATGGGGTTTCTCATCACCGTAACGATGGTACCGGGAGGCCTGTAGAATAATCGCCACTCCAGGTGCATATTCTTCATGTTCGCGAACTCAAAGAAATGATTATGACATCGAATGCGCTGGAACCTCAAACGAAGGCGCTCTTTGACGCCGTGCTGAATACGGTCAGCGATGCCATTACCGTGATTGATAAGGATTTGAACGTCCTCTTCCAGAACGAGGCCGTCCAACATATCTATGGGGCCACCATCGGCGCCAAGTGCTTTCAGGCCTACCGTGGACGTCAAGAGCCTTGCGAGAATTGTATTATCCTGGACGTCATCAAAGACGGGAAACCCCGACGGGCCCTCCGCGATATTCAAGTGCCGGGCGGTAACATTCTTTGGATGGAAATCTTTTCAGGCCCGTTCAGGGATGAGGAGGGAACCATTATCGGGGCCGTTGAGGTCGTGCGCAATGTGACCGAACAAATCCGCCTGTCCGAGGAATACGTCACGCTACGGCGCGAGATGGAACGTCAGGTCCAGTTTAATAACATCGTTACGCAATCTAAGAAGATCAAAGCCATCTTCCGGCTCATCGAACGCGTGGCGGCCACGAAGAGTTCGGTGCTGATCACCGGAGAATCCGGTACCGGCAAGGAACTTATCGCACGGGCCATCGTGTTCAACTCTGACCGCAAGGATAAACCCTTTGTAACGATCAATTGTGGGGCTATCCCGGAAAACTTATTGGAGTCCGAACTGTTTGGTCATGTACGGGGATCGTTTACAGGAGCCATAAAAGATCACAAGGGTCTCATCGAGACGGCCAATGGCGGTACGCTCTTTCTCGATGAAGTCGGGGAGATCCCTTTACCGATTCAAGTGAAACTCCTCCGATTCCTCCAGGAAGGGGAAATCCGGCGAGTGGGGGACACACAGGTGCATGCCTTCGATGTGAGAATCATCTCGGCGACCAATCGGAACCTCGAAGAGGCCGTCCATGATGGGGTTTTTCGCCAGGATTTGTTTTTCCGCTTAAATGTGATCCCAATCGTGCTGCCGCCGCTACGTGAGCGCAAGGAGGATATTCCTCCCTTAGCGGCGCATCTGCTCCAGCGCCTCTGTGACCAGCATTCCCGGAATGTAACAGGAATCTCGGCGGAAGTCCTGAAGACTTTCATGGCCTATCCCTGGCCCGGCAATGTGCGCGAGATGGAAAATGTGATTGAGTATGCCCTCCACCTGACCGACGAGCAGCAACCCATCGGCATAGGCCAGCTTCCACCGCACCTGTTGGGTCAAAAAGAGTACGCGTGGAATCCCAAAGATCTGGTCTCCATCGAAGAATATACGAAGCAGTCCATCCTCATTCTACAGCAGGATCATTCCGAGGAACAGATCGCCGAGATTCTGGGCATCAGCCGGAAAAACTTGTGGGAGAAACGCAAACGCTGGGGCCTTCAACGGACTGAAACACGCTGGTGATGCATTCATAAATTCCTTCCCTCCTGTCCGTTACCAATCGTAACATTCCCACGATTTTTTATGTTACGATTCGTAACCCGTCTATCTATTCGTCTCCTCTCTGCCTTTTGTATTGTTGACTGAAGCTCTCTGTTATCTAAGGGTTGTACGATCACCTTCCGATTTGTTTCCCTATGTAATCCGTGTGGCACGCTTCCTGCCATTATAGATACACGTAAGCATCAAGAACAGAAAGAACAGGGGATGCTGGTCGGCAAGAAAACGAATTTCTGTCTGAGATCACAACATCCTGCGAAGAAGGTAGCATCGAACCATGGCGGATATAAAGAATCCTTATAACGAATGTAGTACGTGTTTCGCGATAGCGCCTTTTGCGGAGATGATGCACACGATGAACGGACAGGGTATAGGGTCACTTTGTGCCGAGATGATAACGAAGATCATTGAACAACACAAGGTTGGTTGCAGCTTCTATGACGCAGAGATCCTGCGAAACATGATGGAAGTGTGCGACCGGAATCATAAAGAACCGGAACAAACTCAACAGGAGAAATGTTATGGAAGCAAAGAATCAAAAACAGACGTTAACGAAGAGTGATGTGTTAAAGAAGAAATTGGATGCCGTCGGATGGGGCTTATTGTTCATCTGGACCGGGACCTCTCTGCTTGCACCCGTGAGTTGGGGCATGGGGTTGCTTGGTATGGGCATGATTATCCTCGGCGTGCAGGCACTCCGGAATATTTTCGGCCTGAAATGGGAGGGATTCTGGGTTGTAACCGGGCTTGTTGTTGTGTTGGGCGGAGTGTGGGAGTTGTTTCAGATACAGATCGACCTCATGCCCATCCTGTGCATTATGACAGGTATCGCACTGTTTGCATCAGGTTTCTTTGGCAAGGCCGAACATCAAGCCGGTGAGTAGTCTCAGTCCTTATAAAATATCAACAATACGGCCAGCCCCAGGCATCAATCTGGGGTTGGCTGAATAGAATTCGGGGGAACGTATGATTGAATCGATCATTGTCACGCTGTTGCCGATGGGATTTTTGGCGGTGCTGATTGGAGGTGGAGAACTCCTGCGGCGTCAACACATCGATATGGGTGGTGATGCACCAATTGGGAAAGTGTTGTTTTTAAGTAGTAAGTATCTCATTGTCCTGCTGTGGGCAGCGACGGTAGTCCAAGGTTGGGGGCTAAACCTGTCGTTCATGAAAGTCACGGAGTTATTACGATGGGTGGCATTGTGCTTCTGGGTATCGGGATTTGGGCTGCTGTTCGTCGGACGGTATGGACTGGGAACGTCGTTTCGGATCGGCGCTCCCAGAGAACACACGACGTTGAAAGTTGAAGGATTGTTCAGATTCAGCCGGAATCCGATGTATCTTGGGGTGTATGCCACCTTACTCGCTGCCGTGTGTTACACCCTGAATCCCATCGTGTTTGGAATTGCTATATTCATTGTGGCTGTTCACCACAACATTGTATTGGCAGAAGAACACTATTTGCGAGACGTCTTTGGTGAACAGTATACAGCGTATTGCCAACGAGTGCCGAGGTATCTCTAAGAATGATGTAATGCAGGTGACCCAAGACATTGTCCCGAATCTAACTCTGGCTGAAAAGCAAGGAATTCAGGATAAGGGATCACTATCAGAATCATTCCAATGACTGAGAAGCCATGCATCGGTTTCCTTCCTTTCCCTTAGGATAGGAAAAACCGATTTGAAAGGAGCGGCGTTCACCGTCATCTTATCTGATCGGCACAGAGAGGTTTCGAGAGACGAGATAAGGTTGAAGAACAGCCCGATGGAGGAAGCGTAGTTATCGTTGGTTGAGGAATGCGGTTAATGCATTCAGGTTGATTATGCCGGAAAGAACAGCGTTTGCCGCTGGTACTTTTCTACTCGCAAAACCGCCCCCAACCTCTGTTTCTTCGAATGTGGCGGAGCGAATCGCAGGCGTTTATCTTTCCCGGAATCCAAAAGTTTCTCCGCTATATGGGCTGGTCGAAGCTTGCTTCGGACAAAGAAATGGAAACCGGAAAAACGGCCCAATAGACGTAATTGGAACATCCACATTTTCTCGTTAGTTTTAAGTGATATCTGGGACACCCACTTTTTCCTGAATTATTTGTGGGTGTCCTGTTTTTCTCATTTACACCACAGAGACACGAAGAACACAGAGGATACGGAAAATGCTCCGTGTCCTCTGTGCTCTCCGTGGTAGAAGAAGATGTTTTATCTTGATATGTCTTCCACACGTTTTAGGGAATGCCTTATTCGAGTACAAGGTGAACGCGGGATATGACACCTTCAACCACTTCCACAATTGTATGGTGGCTGCATTCTCACTTTTTTGCTGTTATTCGAAAATCATTTGCAGCAACGACATCACATCCGTTTTGTTCTCTTGCGCCAGTTGTCGGATACTCTGTGTTTCACTGCTCACCTGCAGACCCTTCTCCCGCAACCGGCCAATCAGGGTATTGGTATCCGTTTGCGTAATCGGAGCAATGGTACTGATCGGCACGCTGAGTAGGGTTTCAGGTACACCCCGCGAAGGGTGTCCGCCTCTCCGATGGTCTCCCGTCTGTCCTCCCGATAGAAAAGCAGCGAAGGTCAACAGCAGGAAAAGCACTAGAATGACCGCTCCTGTCGGCCGACATGCGTATTGTTTCAATGGTTTCCAATTGAGTGCGGCATGAAGCAGGCCGGCGAGGACAAAGATCAGGCTCAGCCATTCATGAAACACCCGGGTCAAGGTACCTCCCATATGAAAAAGCATAAGAATACCGGTAACGGCCGTAAGTATAAATGCTCCAACAGTCAAAGGGGTGATCCACTCTCTTTTTGCCAACATACAATCTCCTATTCCTAAAAATGGTTGATCTATCAAGCCAAACCTTTTCATCCGAAACCGCATGATTGTCGACATGGCCTCGACAATCAATAGTAATTACGAGGGTAATGAAGAGAAGTTTGAATCGTAAAACAGGTTTTACATTTTGCCGCAAGAATGGATTCTGAAAAACTAAGAGTAGTGGTATCATTCCACCCCGTAAACAGATGGACAGCGACTATGTCGAATCAAGAAAAGAGAAATGAGGATCATCCGGCTTCCGAGACATGTCAACCCTTTCGTCCTTATCCGCTGACCTCCGGCGGACATTGTCAGACGCTTCTCGGAGACTGGATCCGTAAGCGCCTGCGGTGGAGCCCTCCGACAGAAGACTTGATCGTGAACGTCGATGACGAGGTCCGTATCCTTACCCGCGCCAGCTGGCAGCCCGGTCGTCGGGAAACCAGGCCAGCCTTGATTCTGATTCACGGCATGGGAGGCAGTTCCGAACGCGGTTATCTCTTCTCGACAGGGCTGATGGCCTGGAGATGCGGCTGGCATGTGATCCGAATGAATATGCGCGGGTGCGGGGAGGGCTCCCGTATCTTTCCCGGATTGTACCATTCCGGATTGGATGTGGATCTGGTGGCAGTCCTGAATGCCGTACTGCCTTCAACCCCGCATATGGCCATCTGCGGATTTTCGCTCGGAGGCAATCTGGCTTTACTGACCATGGGCCGGAGCGCCGGTAAAATTCCAGCCGGACTCTTTGCCTGTGCGGCTGTCAGCCCGGCCATGGATCTGGAAGCCTGTGCCGACGCGATCGAACTTCCTTCCAACCGCCATTACCAATTATTTTTCTGTACGGATTTGTGCGAAAAATATGCACGCCTGCAGCGTCTATGTCCGCAAAAGTACGAATATGGTCTCCAGCGGAACATCCGCACCGTAAGGGGATTTGACGAGTTGATCACTTCCCGTTACGGCGGCTTTGGCAATGCACTGGATTACTATCGAAAATCCAGCGCAGGCCCTCACCTGTGTTCCATTCGGAGACCGACCCTGATTCTGTCGGCGGCCGACGATCCGTTCATTCCCGCAGAAATCTTCCGCCGTTTTCCCCTTCCGGCAAACGGTATGGTAGGGATCGAAATCACCAAAACCGGCGGCCACATGGGTTTCGTCGGTAAGACCAAAGCCCCTTCCCACTTCTGGGCCGCCGAACGGGTTCTGTCTTTTCTGAACCGCCACCGCCAACCGGATCCTTCCTCCATTTGTTAAGGATTTCCGATTCGTCGCTCCGTTCCTCAGCGGTAGATACGCCAACGGGTCCAGACTTCCCAGAAATTTTGGCCTTCGATTCG
>CAZTVS010000135.1:1744-5997 GCA_964617125.1 uncultured Acidobacteriota bacterium | reverse complement strand
TTGGCCATGCTGTGTTGTCCGATGAGGGCCACGCCGGCATATTTCCGGTCCAGGGTCATGGAGACGCCGGTCCAGCCAATGATCAGCTTCGCTTTTGCATGGAGCGAAGTAAGCGATAGGGTATTGCTGCCGTTGTGGCCATCCCAGACGGTCACCTCTTCGGCCCCGCCGGCCAAAAAACCCTCCACGGCGGCATTGATTTCACCGGTCAGCAGTTCACACAATTCGGCGTTGGGAGAGGCCACCTGTTCCTGCCGGCAGATCCCGGCGACCCCTTCCGCGTCGGTTATGATCAATACTGTTTTACCCGTTTGGGCCAAACCTGCTGCCAGACAGAATACCAGAATGATAGACGATACGATCGCCACATTGCGCATGGTGATTGCTCCTTGATTATAAATGCCATATCCCTCGAAAGGGGCGGGAGAGATACCGATCCGCCTGGGAATCCCCGACGAATTGCTCCTTCTGCGGATCCCACTGTAACTTTCTCCGAGTCAGCATGGCTATCTCTCCCAACAACCCGACACTGATGGAACGTTGTGCTACGTGAGCGGGTGTGATGGTTTCTCTTCTTTGCTTCACGCAATCGATAAAATTCCGTTGGTGATCCGTACTCCGATACAGATGGATCTCTTTCTCTCCGATCTGCTCCTTCAAGATCCGCGGGTCCGAGGCCTTGAGGACATCGTCGCGGTCCACGTGGAGCCAACCTCTGTCCCCATACCATACCGTTCCCATTCCTTTCGGCAGAACGGAGGCATTGGCTACTCGCATACGTATCCCTTCGGAAAAAATGCAGTCGAACGAGTACGCATAGGGAACATCCCATACTCCGGTGGTATGGTATTTTCCACGACCCTCGATGGTAGAAGGGCCGGTCCCTTCCAATCCAAGTCCCCAGAGCGCGATATCGATATGGTGTCCTGCCCAGTCGGTCATCTGTCCGCCGGAAAAGTCCATGATCCAGCGCCAGTCCCAATGAGGCGCACGATTTCCAAAATCCATGAACGGCCTCCAGGCGGCCGGACCCAGCCACATGTCCCAGTTCAGACCGGCAGGAACAGGCTTGATGGAAGCATGCCTGGGCCCGCTGCCATCCGGAAGGCCCACTTCTACGCTATGAACCTTACCGATGCGTCCGTTCCTTACCAGTTCGCAACCACGGTGAAAATTGGCCACGGAACGCTGCCAGCTTCCGGTCTGCCAGATCCGCCCATATCGGTCCACGGCATCGCAGATCGCCCTTCCCTCCCGGATCGTTCGGGCCAAAGGTTTCTCTCCATAAACATCCAATCCGCTGCGAAGGCATTCCAGGGCGATGACCGCATGCCAGTGATCGGGTACGGCATAGGTCACGATGTCGAGTTTTTCCTTGACCAGAAGTTCCCGAAAATCCTCGTATACGCGGCAATCGGTATTGCCATATCGATCATCCACCATCTTTTTGGTGAACAACAGCTGGTTCCGGTCGACATCGCATAGAGCCGTCACCTGGACATCGGGAAATTTCAGAAAGGCGCGAAGATTACTTCGTCCCATTCCGCCGCAGCCGATCAGGGCCAGAGAAAGGCGGTTGCTGGGGGCGATTTGCCCATCCCGACCGAGAGCCGAAGCGGCTATCGGATAAGGGCCGGAGGCCGCAGCAGAAACGGATAAGGAAATCCTGCGCAAGAATTCGCGACGGGGGACTCCATTTTGCCATACCATAGTATCTTTATTCCTTGTGAATTTGGGTCTCGGCCAGTTGCTGAAAGCGGTTGGCTATCGCCAGAGCCGGATCCAGCGGGACCTCGACGGGTCGAAGATTTTCGGGAATGAGGACCGTAGGGTATTCTTTCAGTCTTTTACCCTGAAAAGAAGGCAGCCATTTTCGTTGGGCCTCCAGCAGCTCGGATGTCATCTCCCGGATCTCATGGAGGGTACAAACCGCGGAGGTCAAGGGATCCATGGCCACAGCCTGCATGACCATCTCCGGATCGCCTGTCAGGGCGGCCTCCACCGTGAGTTGCTGCACCGTGATATTGCTCTGATTCAAAGCGGCACAGGCCGGGGGCAGATCGCCGATCCTGCACGGATGCAGTCCCATAGCGTCCACATAGACCGGAACTTCCACACAGGCACCTTGAGGCAGATTGGTGATATAGCCGTCATTTCTTACATTGCCGTTCAGACGGAAAGGCTTGCCGCTTTCTTTTGCCTCCAGGATATAGGAACAATACTCCACACTTCGGGGAGGTAATTGCATAGATTCGGCGGCCAGATAATCCACTCCTTGATACTTCCCTTCCAGCATGCGGCAGTATTTATAATAAGCACCGGATGCGCCACCAAAATCCGGTCGGTCACAGTAAAGTTGCCGAGCCCGGGAACTGCTGCGAAACCAGGGAACATATTCGGAGAGATGGCCGGTGCTCTCGGTCATAAAATAACCGAAGTGCCGCATCACTTCGCATCGAACCTTTTCGTTGATATAGTATTCCGGTTTTTCGATGTTCTCCCGCAGGATCGGGTAGAGATCCCTGCCATCGGCTTTATCCATCAGGCGTAAGAACCAGGCCATATGATTGATTCCGGCACAGAGATACTCGATGCGCTCCTTGGGGACCTCGACATAGCGACTGATCAAATCCAGTGTCGTCTGTACCCCATGACACAGACCTATATAAGGAAGGGTGGTACATTTACCCAACGCCAGACAGTTGGCGGCCATGGGATTCACGTAATTCAGGATAATGGCCCGGGAACAGCGTTTTTCCATCTCGCCGGCTATATCCCGCAGAACCGGAATACTTCGCAAGGCCCGAAAGATGCCCCCGGGACCAAGAGAATCGCCGATGCACTGATCGACCCCATATTTCAGAGGGATTTCATAATCCGCCTGGAAGGCATCCACTCCCCCGACCTGAAACAGAAGGATGACATAATCGGCACCATCCAATGCTTCTCCCCGATCCAGAGTGGCTGTCAGCCGCACCGGCCGGTGATTCTCGCGAATCACCTTCTGCAGGAAAGCGCTCATCCTGTCGAGCTTGGGTCTGGTATGGTTCATCAGGCAAATCTCGCTCCCCTGCAGGGCCTCAGTCGCCAGAATATCCATGACAAGCGTCTTCGTGAAAATCAGACTTCCGGCTCCGATGATAGTGATTTTTGCCATAGCATTTCCCCTTAATAGATTACTTTTTTCTCTCCATAAGCAGATTTTCAAAGAGGTAGAGGCCGCTTTTTCCTGGAGAAAGGATATCCAGATCTCCATCCTTGTCCATATCGACGGCAACGGTGTTGATTCCAAGTCCTGCCGGGCCGCCTTCTTCACTGACCGGATGCCGCCGCCACGATTTCGTTCCCTGGTCAAAGGAGTAATAGTATATGACCCTGGGATCGGCGGATCCGGGATCTTTTCCGTTATGGGCCCGGTATCGCTTTCCCGTAATCAACTCTTTTTTTCCATCCCGATCGAGGTCGGCCAGCAGGAGAAAGTGAGGCTGTGACCAGGACTTATCCATTTCATGACGAACCCAGTTCCTGCCTTCTGCACTCCCTCGTGCCTGTTCCATCCAGTAAAGACCATAATTATGGGCCTCCCCATAGATCAGGTCGGAATCACCATCTCCATCCACATCATGGATCAGTATGGGTATACTCGCCGAACCCAGTTCAAAATCGGAATGGAAGATCCATTTCTCATCTATCTGGGCCGGTTGTTCCAGCCATCCTTTGGGAACTACCAGGTCGACCCTTCCGTCGCCATTGATATCGCCGGCACCCAGACCATGTCCGGCCACCTCTTTCGACACCTCGTGCGTGATCCACCGAACTCCATTCGGCTGACCTTTCTCGCGACGATATTCATACCAGACGACACGATTCATGACATTGGGCACAAAATCGAGCTGCCGGTCCCCGTTGATATCCGCAGCGAACAGGGTTTCGATATTACCTGGAGTATCGATCGGAAACACTTCGAACGATTTGCCTGTTTTCCCGGGATTACGAATCCAGAAAACACTTTTGTTATGCCAGGCAGCATCGACGATATCAGTCCAGCCATCCCCATCGATATCGGCAGGGATTGCGGCAAAGTCGTAGTAGTATTCGTCCTTCTCTTCCACTTCGCGAACAAAATGTCTGGTCCAGCGAGGCGCCTGATACCAGAAACCTCCGCTGAATATATCCAGACGCCCGTCTCGATCGATATCCACCGCTGTTGCCGCCTCGAATTTCGATTGGGCATCCACGGTCTGCATCCGGAA
>CAZTVS010000135.1:0-1644 GCA_964617125.1 uncultured Acidobacteriota bacterium | reverse complement strand
TCCGTTGCCGTCAACAGGCGGCCATGGATCTTTCCGGCCTTGATCCCGCGCAGTTCTCCTTCCAGTTTCAGGGCCTTGCCGGGATTCAGGTTGCATAGGGTGATATGGACGGCGCCGCTGCTGTCGCGGGAAGCAGAGACATTCAGCGCCGGCAATTTGTTGACTTCCTGTCTGCCGAAACGGAGGCCGGGAGGTCCGGGGGTCTCCGTGGGCCGGTCTTTTTCGCTGTCCGGCTGATAATCCTCCGCATGCAAGTCGGTTGGCAACAGAACGGCATCCTGATGTACCTTGTACATCTCGAACACATGGTACGTAGGGGTAAGAATCATCTTTTCCTTGTCGGTCAGGATCATGGCCTGCAGAACGTTGATCGTCTGGGCAATGTTGGCCATGCGGACCCGATCGGCATGTTGATTCATGATGTTCAGGGAAACTCCGGCTACCAGAGCGTCCCGCAGACTGTTCTGTTGATAGAGAAAACCGGGATTGGTCCCAGGTTCGACGGCATGCCAGGCGCCCCATTCATCCAGAACGATATCGATACGCTTCTCCGGATCGTATTTATCCATGACCGTCTTATGCTTGGCAATCAATTCGTTCAGGAATACGGCGTTTTTCAACTGGAAAAACCAATCGCTTTCATCGAATTGGGTTGCCGAACGACTTTTCCTGCCGGTGCCGCAATAGTAGTGCAGGGATAAGCCGTTCATGCGACGGGTGGCCTCGCGCATCAGGATTTCGGTCCAATTGTAGTCGGCTCCATTGGCCCCACAGGCGATACGAAAGATCCTGTTTTCCCCGAAATTGCGCAGATAGGTGGCAAAACGCCGGTATTCGTTCGAGTAATACTCCGGTGTCATGTTACCGCCGCAACCCCAGTTTTCGTTGCCGACTCCGAAATACTTCAGATTCCAGGGTTTTTCCCTACCGTTCTTACGACGGAGATCGGCCATGGGACTCACTCCGTCAAAAGTGATATATTCGACCCATTGCTGCATTTCCTGAACCGTGCCGCTGCCCACATTCCCGCAGATATACGGCTCGGCACCGAGCTGCTCACAAAGGTCCATGAATTCGTGAGTGCCGAAGTGATTATTTTCCGTCACCTTTCCCCAATGAGTATTGATCATGGTGGGACGTTTTTCTTTGGGTCCGATTCCGTCCATCCAGTGGTATTCATCGGCAAAACAGCCTCCCGGCCAACGCAATACGGGGACTTTGATGTTCTTCAATGCCTCCACGACATCCTTACGTATACCCCGGACATTAGGGATGGGACTATTCTCACCGACCCAGTATCCTTCATAAATGCACCTTCCCAGGTGTTCGGAAAAATGTCCATAGATGTTTTTATTGATCTTGGTGGTACCGAGATCGGCATTCACCACCAGTCGATTGACGGTATCGTCTGCCGCAGAAAGTGACGATCCGTCAAGAACACCGACCAGTAAGGTCAGGAGGGAGAAAAGATAGCAATATTTTTTCATAGAACTTCTCTAGATTCTTGTGATGATTCTGTAACTATTTCGGTTGATTGGAAGGCAACACGACATCGCCGGCCACCCCTTCACCCAAGGCTATCGGTCTTTTGGCTCGGCTCAGATCGGTTTGCAGCAAACGTATCTGCCGCGAGTTTTTTCCTTC
>CAZTVS010000134.1:0-12291 GCA_964617125.1 uncultured Acidobacteriota bacterium | reverse complement strand
ATCACTTCAAGAGAAACGGGGAGGTCACGCCATAGCGATTGGGATTGGCGTAGAGTATCTTTTTCCCGTTCAGTTCCGGCCACCATTCCCCCTTTTCCACACGTATCTCGCCCTCGGCATCGATCAGGATGTAAAGCGTGGGGTGAACGAAACGGGCTTTCGGCACCAGATTGACCCATGCCAGGAGGGTATTGGCCTTGAGCGGAAAGACGGTTCCGGACGGTCCATCCGACAATTTATCATTGGTCGACAACTCTTCCGGATAGAAGTGCACCTCAACGGCCTCGCCGTAGGCATCGAGCAAAAAGGGGGAGAGAACCATCGTCGGGTTCTGTTTTCCCAAAAGGATCCTTTGTCCATTCAGAACAGGCCACCATCCACCCTTTTCCACATGGGCTTCTTTGGGACTGATGAGAAGATATGCAGTCCGGTGGGCGAAGCGATATGCGGGATTCATATCGATCCAGAGGAGCAGGGTATGGTCGGCAATACGAAATGCAGTCTCCGTCGGACCGTCGCACAGGATGTCCTTATCCAGGAGTTCCTGGGGATAGATATGGATCTTTATCGAGGGGTTCTTGACCAGGACTGCGGTCGGCACTCCGGCAACGGCAAGACAGGACATGATAACCGGCAGGAGCAAACTGACGATCAATACTTTTCTCATGGGAAATCCTCCTTAATTCCTTATCAGGCTTCCCCTTTTTCCTGTCATTGTAATGCCGGGAACCGGCAGAATCAAGAATGTTCTTTGGCTACTTCGCATCTGGTAGGTAATTCCCCCTCTCGGGGCAAGTTTTTTTCTTTGACTCGTATGGGTTCCCGCTTTAGAATCACTGCATGAACAACGTTGTCTCCTATGAAACACACGTCTGCTGATACCGTTTTTTAACCTGAGGGAGAACCTGCCCATGTCTTGGAATCAAATCTACGATCCTTTAGGGTACTGGCCGCTTTCGACGGCAATGGCATCCCTTCCGGTCTTCACCCTGTTTTTCGTTCTGCTGGTCATGAAGAAAAAAGTATGGATCGCCGCTCTTTCGGGTATGGCCATGGCGGTCGCTCTCTCCATGGCGGTGCTCCATATGCCATTTTCCCTTATGGCCATGGCCACCCTGCACGGCTTCGTCTTCGGCTTCTTTCAGATCGCCTGGATCATCATCGCTTCCATCTTCCTTTATAACATCGCTCTGGAAACCGGTCAGTTCGAAGTGATGAAAGAGTCGATCGCCAATCTCTCCGGCGATATACGATTGCAGATGATCCTCATCGCTTTCTGCTTTGGCGCCTTTCTGGAGGGAACCGGCGGCGGCGGAGCTCCGGTGGCCATCGCCGGATCCTTTCTCATCGGTCTCGGTTTTCCTCCCTTTCAGGCGGCCACCATCTGCCTGCTGGCGAATACCGCCCCGGTGGCCTGGGGCGGGGTAGGCAATCCGGTGCGTGTGCTGGCGGGAGTGACCGGACTTTCCGAGCCGGCATTCAATGCCATGTTAGGAAGGATCCTTCCTCCCTTCTCCCTGATCCTGCCTTTGTGGCTGATGCGCTCCTGTTTCGACTGGAAGAAGACCCGCGAGGTATGGCCCGCCCTGCTGGTCAGCGGAAGCTCTTTTGCTCTGATGCAGTTCCTGTGGGCCAACTACGGTGAGACCGGGCTGGTGGACATCGTTTCTGCCATCTTCTCCCTGTTGGTCATGGTTGCCTTTTTGAAATACTGGAAACCGGCCCATGTGATACTCGGCGATTCCTCCAAGCAAACGGTGGTTGCACGTAAGCACAGCATCGGCGCGGTGTTGAAGGGATGGTCTCCTTTCATCCTGGCGTCGGTACTGATTTTCCTGTTTGCCATGCCGTCTTTCAATAAGTATCTGAAGTTCCCCTCGCTGACCTTCCCACTGGAGGGCCTGCACAATCTGGTGGTGCGTATGCCTCCGGTGGTACCGGCGGCCACGCCGGAAGAGGCGCGTATGAACCTGAACTTTTTTGCCCTGCCGGGAACCGCCATCTTCTTTTCCGCCTTTCTGACCGCTCCTTTTCTTGGCCTGTCTTTGTCGAAAACCTGCCGTCTGCTGGGGAAGACCTTCGTCCAGTTGATGCCGTCTCTGATGGCCATCTGTTTTATGGTCGGGCTGGCCTATATCACCCGCTTCTCCGGTATGGACACCATTTTGGGACTGAGTCTGACGCGCACAGGCTGGGTCTTTCCCCTGTTCGGCACGTTGTTGGGATGGCTTGGAGTCGGCCTGACGGGAACGGATGCCGGATCCAACGCCCTGTTTGGCAACCTGCAGAAGGTCACTGCCGAACAGCTGAACCTGAGTCCGGTACTGATGGGAGCGGCCAACAGCGCCGGAGGAGTGATGGGCAAGATGATTTCGGCTCAGAGCCTGGTCGTGGCCACCGCCGCCACCAATCAATCCGGTAAGGAAGCGGATATGTTCCGTTTCATCTTCAAGCACAGTATCGTGCTGGCCATCCTGGTCGGTCTGCTGGTCATGTTTTATGCCTACGTCATTCCCTGGATCATTCCTACACCTTGAACCATCTTGCGGAGGAAATCATGTTTCAAACTCAATTTCGATACATTCTCATTCTGATCGTCCTCTTTTTGGCGGTGTTCCCCGCTGTCCAGGCGCAATTGGGCATGTTTACGGCGGAGCAGCGAATCATGCTGACTCCCGATTGGAAGGGTGAGCGCTTCCCTGACGGACGGCCGAAGGTTTCCGATACCGTTTTGCAAGGAATGAAAACGGTCAGCGCCGAAGAAGCTTGGGGCGTTCTGCGGCAGCACAAGTTCACGAACCAGTTTGCCGGCGGATGGAAAACGATCAATGCCGAACCGGGAAAACGTCTGGTCGGTCGGGTGGTGACGGCATTGTTTATGCCCTTACGCCCGGATGTGAACAGCGTAATCAATCAGAACGCGGAAAAAGAAGGCAGGGTCAGCAAAGGGCAGAACTCCTGGGTCATCGATACCTTGCAGCCCGATGATCTGCTGGTCGTCGATCTGTTCGGCAAGATCGAAGACGGCACCTTTGCCGGGGACAATCTGGCCACATCCATCTACACTAAATCCAGGACCGGTTTGATTGTGGACGGTGCCGTGCGGGACCACACGGGCATCTCCGGCATCAAGGGCTTCGTCGGCTATGTGCGCGACTTTCACCCTTCAGCCATCGCCAACGTCATGCTGATGGGTATCAATGTTCCCATTCGCATTGGTGATGTCACCGTGCTTCCCGGCGATGTGGCGGTCAGCGATGCCGAAGGCCTGACCTTTGTGCCTGCCCATCTGGCCCAGGAAGTGGCCGAGACAGCCGAAAGAATTCACTATCGGGACGACTGGGCCCGTTTAATGATGCGAGAGGGAAAATACACGCCGGGCCAGATCGACACCAAATGGTCCCCGGAGATGGACAAAGAGTTCGCCGCCTGGGTGGAAGAACAGAAGAAGAGCAAAAAACCATGACCCGATGTTAGGAGGAGAACCATCAGGGCCTTCCGCCAGGACAGATAGTGTTTTTTAGCGAAGACTTCGGCAAAAACCGGAAAAGATATATAATCTAGGAAGTTTGTGCCAAAAGTAACGGACGGAGTGTCCTCCTCGGGTTAAGATGACTCACTCTCTGGGGCTGGAGAGAAGATTGTCTTTCCTCGAAGAAGTGGTTTGGTATGTCTTTCATCCTGTGAAGAACGTCGTCATGTAAACGGCCGGGGGTGGTTATGATATTTTCGCTAAAGACCAGATACTATGCCGGTAAAAAGGGATTCCTTCCGGCTGCAATCTTCAGCTTGCTCTGTCTCTGGAGCATCACTCCCAACCTGATCCAGGCTCAATCGGGTCACTTGTCTTTTGTGCCGGTGGTGAACAATTGTACGGCCTATGTGGATATGCCTCTTGTTTTCAGCCAGCCGGACACATCGGATGTCGGCACGATTTCCTTTGAATTCAATTTTAATCCCGGGACCTTTCAGGATTCATTCTTCGGCCCCAACGATGCCAGGAACCTCCCCGGAATCCTGCGTGGGATTTCGCTGCAGGGGCCCTGGGGAAGCCATTTTCCGATCATTGTTTCCAGGGCGGAGGAGGATGGCATGACCCTTTCGGGAAGATGGAAGGTGGAGATCATGTCCGACGGCGTCCTGCCGGGAATGAAAATCCCCAACGGAGAGCTATTACGAATACGTTTTTATCCTCGTCCCTGGGTGACCCCTGGAGGATATGAAATCGCTTTTACCTACGGTACGGTGAATTTCTTCAGCACGATCGGTTTCCCGGTGACCGGTCTCGCCGTCCGAAACGGTGCCGTCACCATCGTTCCCTGCGTCTATACCACGACCACGACGGTCCTATCGACCACCACCACCACGACACACTCTACGACCACCACCCTCGGATGGCCGGCGGTCCATGTGGGGACCGTTCTCAATGATTGCGGCGGTCTGTATACGGAGGTTCCGGTTTATTTTTCCCAACCGGAAACGACATCGATCGTATCTCTGGCGGTCGAATTCGATTTCCGCTCTGATATCTTTTATGACCAGTATTTTGGGCTCAACCATGCGGACAATCTGCCCCAGATCGTTGCCGGATCGGCTTTGACTCAGGGGACGGTATTCCCTTACACCTTTCTGGCGCAGCCGGCCGTCCGCTCAGGGGTTACGGTTCCCGGTGCCTGGACCATCTATGTGCTGCCTGCCTACAGCCCACCCTATTACGCTATACCCTCCGGTGAGCTTTTCCGGGTACGGTTGGTATCGCGTGTGGGAGCACCTCTGGGAGTTTACCCGTTGACCATCTCCCCCTATTCGGCCTTTTATGACCTGAACGGGATTCCTATCCATGGATTGAAGGTACAGAGCGGGCAGATTTACTTGCGATCCTGTTCTACGCAGTAACCAGTAACTGGGGAAGAAAGCTGCAGCCCGTTTCCATCGGCAGATGGTAATTCTCGGCGATCGTGCACCCGATGTCCGCCAGGGTAGCACGCGTTCCTAAAGAAACGTTCTTTTTTACTCTCCGGCCATAAGCCAGAACCGGCACATACTCCCGGGAATGGTCGGTGCTGGGGGTCGTCGGATCACAGCCGTGGTCGGCGGTCAGGAGTAGGCAATCCTCCGGCCGCAGACCGGCCATCAATTCCGGCAGCCTCCTGTCAAAATCCGCCAGGGCCGCTGCATAACCGGTAACGTCGTTCCGGTGGCCATAGAGCATGTCGAAGTCTACCAGGTTGGTGAAGATCAGACCCTTTTCGACTTCCTTCATCATCCGGAGAGTGGCATCGATGCCAGCCTGGTTGTCGGAAGTCTTCTGCTCCCGGGTAATGCCGCAATGACAATAGATGGAGGCGATCTTCCCCACCCCCACCACCTCCAGACCGGCATCCTTCAAGCCATCCAGCAGGGTTTTCCGCGGAGGCGGGACGGCATAGTCCTTTCGGCGTTCCGTCCGGCGGAAGGCACCCGGCCGGCCGATAAAAGGACGGGCGATCACTCTTCCGACCTCATGCGGTCCGGTGAGCAGCTCCCGGGCGATACCGCATATGCGGTATTGTTCTTCGATGGGAATAATCTCCTCGTGGGCTGCAATCTGGAAGACACTGTCTGCTGAAGTGTAGACAATGGGCCGCCCGCTGCGCATGTGTTCTTCTCCCAGCCGGGCGATGATTTCCGTACCGGAAGCGGGATAATTCCCCAGAGTGCCGCGGCCTATCGCCTGCTCGAAAGGTTGGAGGATTTCCGCAGGGAAGCCCTGGGGATAGGTGGGGAACGCCTTCTCCAGGATGATTCCGACCATCTCCCAATGTCCGCAGGTGGTGTCCTTGCCGTTGGATGCCAGGGCCGCCCTGCCGAATGCTCCCCAGGGTGAGGGGTCGGGAGGTAGATTGGGGATAGGGCGAATGTTTCCCAATCCAAGACGGGCCAGATTCGGCAAAGGTACCGGGCATTGGGTCAGCATGTTGCCCAAGGTGTCGCTGCCCTCGTCTCCGAAGCGGGCGGCATCGGGCATGGCCCCAATTCCCAGGCTGTCGAGCACCATCAGGATAAAACGTTCGAATGGCATAAGCAAGGATCGATTCTCAGAGAATAGGGATCAGGATCGCTGTTTATTCAGGGTGGCGGCGATCTTGCTTTGAAATTCTTTCGCCTTGGCTAAGATGGCCGGTTCATCCAGCGTGAGGATACGTCCGTTTTCATATACCACTTTTCCTCCAATGATGGTCGTCGAAACATCGCTGCCTTCGTAGACATTAGCCAGATGAGAATAGATGTTGTATCGGGGCAGCAGATGCGGACGCCCTGTTTCTAGAAGGATGATGTCCGCCTTTTTACCGACTTCCAGGGATCCAATCTGGTCTTCCATGTGCAAGGCCCTGGCTCCCGAAATGGTCGCCATGCGTACGACCTGTTCGGCAGGCAGTACGGAGGGATCGGACAGATGCAGCTTCTGCAGCTTTCCGGTTAGATCGATTGTGTCCCAGAGGTTCAGATCGTTGTTACTGGCCGGTCCGTCCGTGCCCAATCCGACATGCAGACCGAGTTGTAGCATGCGGGCGATGGGAGCGACTCCGGAACCAAGCTTCATATTGCTCTCCGGATTATGGGCGACCCCCACATCCCTCTTCTTGAGCAGGGCCATGTCTTCCTCGTCGACCCAGACACAATGGGCGGCAATGACCTGCCGGTTCAGGATTCCCAGCGATTCCATATGCCGGGTGGGAGAGGTTTTGTATCTTTCCTGGATCTGCCTCTGTTCGTCCCTGGTTTCACTGATGTGGATCTGTAGGGGGGCTTGGTACTTGGCAGCCAGGGCGGTGCATGCCTTGAGGTGTTCCGGAGATACCGTGTAGACGGCATGGGGGGCTATGGACGGGTGGACCAACGGATCGTTTTGCCAGCGCTGCAGGAAACTTTCTGTCCAGGCCAGGGCAGAAGCTGTAGTCTTATGGTCCGGAGCCGGAAAATCCAAAATCGTTTCGCCGGCTAGTACCCTCATGCCGGCCAGCTTGGCCGCTTCCGCCACCTTGTCCTCGAAATAATACATGTCGGCGAAGGTGGTCGTTCCCGTCCGGATCATCTCCGCACAGGCCAGCAGGGTTCCCCAGCGCACGAATTCGGCGTCGACATGGCCGGCTTCCACCGGGAAGATATACTGCTGCAGCCATTCCATCAGGGGAAGATCGTCGGCGATGCCACGCAGCAAGGTCATGGCGGCATGGTTGTGCGTGTTGATCAGACCTGGCAGGATCAAACGCCCTTTGGCGGCAATCGTCCGTTTGGCATGAAAACGGCTTTGCATCCCGGCAGTCGGACCGATGGACAGAATTTTATCGCCCGAGACGGCGATCGCTCCGTTTTCCAACAGAGTGCCCTTTTCATCCATGGTGACCACGGTTCCGCCGGCGATCAGCAGATCGACTTTTTCTGCCGCCGACAAAGATAAAGTGAAAAAGAGCCAACAGATAAAAATGGTTTCGCTCAGAAGCCCAAAAACCCGTTTATAGGAAGTAGTCGTAGTCATAATCGGCTGATTGTATGCATTTCCGGTGGCGACGTCAAGATTACTGTTTAGGAGGGTGAGATGCGAGAAAAAAAGAATGGGAGTTATGGGACGAATGGGAATTATGGGGATGAGAACAGGGAAACCCCATCGGTTTTACGAGCGCGGGGAGATGATCACACCCTGCTTTCTTATCAAAAGGCCGAGGTGATCTATGAGATCACGTACTGTTTCTGCCGGCGCTTATTGATGAGAGGCGATCGCACCATTGATCAGATGATCCAGGCGGCGCGCTCGGGGGAATGCAGAATATCGTCGAAGGGAGCAAGGCAGCTGTAACTTCGAAAGAGATGGAGATCAAACTCACCAATGTGGCCCGGGCCAGCCTGGAAGAACTGCTCGAGGATTATTCCGATTACTTTTCCAAAAAGCTCTCTTCGAAAGGCGAGGGAAACAGCTCGCTCAGCAACACTTGCCTTGTCTCGCCACCTTCGTTTTCCATATAAATGGGAATGTCTCCGCAAAACTCCCATAGCAGCTGCCTGCAGGATCCGCAGGGGGGTGTGATCTTCTTTCCCGAGGCCACCAGATAAAGTGCGGTGAAGTGGCGTTCTCCTTCGGAAAGGGCTTTGAACAGGGCCACCCTCTCGGCGCACATGGTCAGCCCGAAGGTGGCGTTTTCAATATTGCATCCGGTATAGATCCTATCTTTCACGGAGCGTAAAGCGCAACCGACAGAAAATCCGGAGAAAGGGGCAATGGCCTGCCGTCGTGCTTCCCAAGCTTTTTGGAATAATTTCGTCCGTTCCGTCGTACTTTCCGGGGGATTCCCCTTTTTTATTGTCATCAGCAGTATCCTTCCTGATGCATCTGTTGAATGATCTCCGACAGGAGCCGGGTGAGAACTTCCCGGGTGCGGGCAGCGGTGGTCAACACCTCCTGGTGATCCAATTTCTGAGCCAAGACACCAGCAGCCATATTGGTAATGCAGGAGATCCCCAGAATCTTGGCTCCGGCATGGTTGGCGGCGATGGCTTCCGGTACGGTGGACATGCCGACGGCATCGGCGCCCAGGCGGCGAAACATTTCGATTTCCGCCGGCGTCTCATAACTCGGTCCGGCGGTAGCCACATAAACGCCTTGCCGCAAGGTCAGTCCTATCTGAGAAGCCTTGACCAGAGCCAGTTTGCGGAGTTTGTTGTCGTAGATTTCACTCATGTCCGGGAAACGGGGCCCAAACTCTTCCAGGTTGGGTCCGGTCAGCGGATTGCCTCCCAGAAGATTGATGTGATCGGTGATCAGCATCAGATCTCCGGCATGGTAGGACCGGTTGATCCCACCGGCGGCATTGGTGATGATCAGCGACCGAATCCCCAGGCGCAGCAGAACCCGAACGGGGAAGACCACCTGGCGCATACCGTAGCCTTCATAGAAATGTACCCGCCCGGACATCACCAGTAAGGGAATCCCTTCCAACTCTCCGAAGATCAGCTTCCCCGAATGGCCTACTACCGAAGAGGAGGGAAAGTTGGGGATGTCCGAGTAGGGGATCTCTCGAAAAACCGGTCGCATATTGGAGACGATGTCCCCCAATCCGGAACCAAGGATTATGCCTGCTTTTACTCCCTGTACGCCGTTGTTTTGTAAGAATTGTACGGCTTGATCGAAATTCTGCAATTCAGATTGCTGATGGTTCATATCTCTGAAACCTTTTCCAAAAATTGCTTAGTCCTTTGCATCGGCATCTTTGCCACTTCCTGAGTCCCAAGTTGCACTTGCCCTGCCGCTGCTTATCTGTTAACCTTTCGGGGAAAGACTACAGATAATCACAGGTAACGCAATTTTATCAATACCATCCGCTAAACGGAACCGGCTCATCGAACTCTGGCCTTGGGTCATCAACGGCCCGGCTGAAGGAAAAGGAAACTGTTTCATCAAGGAGAAAGGAAGACGGACATGAAAAACAAGGCATGCATGGGGATCATCGTAGGCAACCGGGGTTTTTTCCCTGATCATCTGGCCAAGACCGGCCGCGAAGAGATGATTAAAGCCGTGGAAGCGGCCGGAATGGAAGCCGTGGTGCTGGGCCCTAAAGACAGCAAATACGGAGCTGTGGAAACGAGAGAGGAATCCAAAAAATGCGCCGAGCTGTTTCGCTCCCGTAAGGCCGATCTGGATGGAATCATTATCACCCTGCCCAATTTCGGGGAAGAGCGACCGATTGCAGAAACCCTGCGTATGGCGGAATTGGATGTGCCCGTACTGGTACAGGCGACTCCGGATGCAGCCAAAGATATGTCGATCCAATATCGCCGCGACAGTTTTTGTGGAAAGATGTCCACCTGCAACAACCTCAGCCAGTGCGGCATTCCCTACTCTCTGACCACCGTGCATACGGAACGGCCCGATTCCGAGGAGTTCTGTAAGGACCTGCAGTGGTTCGCCGGTGTCTGCCGGGTGGTGAAAGGTCTGCGCAACCTGCGCGTCGGGGCTATCGGTGCCCGTCCGGTGGCCTTCCGCACGGTCCGTTTCAGCGAAAAACTGCTGGAAGCCTTCGGCATCAGCGTGGAAACGATCGATCTCTCCGAGATCTTCGGCAGGATAGAACGCCTGAAAGAGGGAGAGAAAGCCGTACAACAAAAATTGAATGCCATCAAACGCTATGTGCCGACGGAAGGGGTCAGTGCCGCCGCCCTGGTCAAGATGGCCAAGCTGGCTGTGGTCATCGAGAAATGGATGAAGGAATCCGAACTGCAGGTCACAGCCCTGCAATGCTGGACCTCGATGGAAGAATACTTTGGCGTGGTGCCCTGCTCGGTCATGAGCATGATGAGCAACGGACTCCTGCCCAGTGCCTGCGAAGTGGATGTCTGCGGGGCCGTGGCCATGTATGCCCTGCAGTGTGCCAGCGGAACTCCGAGTGCCCTGCTCGACTGGAACAACAATTACGGCGAAGATCCCGACAAGACCGTCTTCTTCCATTGCAGCAATATCCCGAAATCCTTCCTGCAGAAACCACGCATGGACTTCCAGGAGATCATTGCCGGTTCGGTGGGCAAGCAAAATTCCTTCGGCACCTGCGTCGGGCGGATCAAGCCCGGACCCATGACCTATCTACGCCTGTCGACCGATGACCTGAACGGCGAGATCTGCGGCTATGTCGGCGAAGGCGTTTTTACCGATGACTCCCTGCAGACCTTCGGCGGATATGGTGTGGCGGAGATTCCCGATCTGCAGGACCTGCTGCGTTACATCTGCGAAAACGGATTCGAGCACCACGTGGCCGTCAATCTTTCCTCGGTGGCGGATATTCTCGACGAAGCCCTGAGCAAGTACCTCGGTTGGGATATCTATCTGCACGACTGAAACGATTCCATCTGCTGCGGCCCTCCTTGTCGGGGGCCGCAGCAGACAGCGCTTCCGGCTTAAGGCTTAAGCACCTTGACGCGAATGCGTATCGGTTTGACAGGCGCTTCCTCCTTCAGTTCCACCGCGGAGATGGCATCGGCTACTTCCATCCCTTTGACCACATGACCGAAGGCGGTGTACTGGTCATCGAGGTGGGGCTGGCTGTCCAGAACGATGAAGAAGCTGTCCATGGCGCTGTGAGGATCCTCCCCCCGGGCCATGGACAGGATTCCCCGTTCATGTTTGATTTTGTTGAACTCGGCGTGCAGAGGTTTCAGCCACGGTTTGTATTTCTCGGGCACTGCCGTCTCCCTTGAGGCCAGCAGGCCGGCCTGGACCACGAATTTGGGAACCACCCGCTGGAACAGCGTTCCATCATAGAATCCCAGCTGGGCAAAGCGCAGGAACTGGCGGACATGTTCCGGAGCCGCCTCGGCAAAAAAGCGGACTTCGATCTCTCCCAGATCGGTCTGAATCAAGGCCCCATAGCCGGCCAACTCACCGGCCGGAGTGTCGATGAAGGGAATGACTTCCGGAGCGGGCCGGTCCCGCAGATACGATTTTTGTATGGTGACCCGCTCTTCCAGCTTCTGCTCCTTGTCGGTGGTGCGGAAGGAAATCGCCGAAACCACTTCCATCCCCTCTTCTACGCGTCCGAAAACGGTATACTGGCCATTGAGCTGCAACTGGTCGTTGACGCAGACGAAGAATTGCGAACCGCCGCTGTCTTTCCGGTTGGGGATAAGGACGGCAGCCACCATCCCTTTGGACAATGGCAAAGGATTCGGTTCGAATTTCAGTTCCTTCAACCCCCCGGTCCCATAGAGCGCCCTTTTGCTCGGGTCCTTGGTCAGGGGATCTCCCCCCTGTATAATCCCGCCGGGCACAGCCCGATGGAAGGTAGTCCCCACATAAAAATTGCTTTCGATGCGTTCCAGGAACTTTTGCACATGGTTGGGAGCCGCCTTCGGAAATACTTCCAGAATGATTTTACCGTCGCTGGTTTCCAGAACAACCTGTCTGGAGCCGAGTACGGGGCCGGATTCCTGTGCCCGGAGGGAAGAAGAGCAGGCCAGACCGGCCGCCAGCAGTAGCAGCGTCAGCAGAGCCGAACGGAAATGCAACCGGCAGCACACAATTATCCGTTTCCAATTTTTTCGAAAAATGGCCTGAGAAATCATCATACCAAGCCTTCCCCGCAAGGATGTCTGTTCGCTCCCGTTAAGATGAAGCCGAAAAAAAGCATTTCCGGGAGCGCCGCACCCCAGTGCGGCAGAAGAATATGGAGTAAAAGAAATTCCTTTCCGTACCATGCAATCCGGCGAAGCAAGGAAGAGGATAGGGATACACATCCTTTCCCTTGCCGCACTGGGGTGCGGCGCTCC
>CAZTVS010000133.1:0-12305 GCA_964617125.1 uncultured Acidobacteriota bacterium | reverse complement strand
AGGACTTTCACCTCTCTGATTGTGTGCGCTTTCAGGCGCACGTAGGGGCGACCCTCGCGGTCGCCTGGGAGGTATATCCGTCAGGGCTGCCGGGCAACCGCAAGGGTTGCCCCTACAACTGCCTTCGGGCGATCCCGCGTCAATACAGACTCTCACCGTCCCTTGGGATGCCGCGTAAACGCGGAACTACGAACCTCCTGATTTTGTGATTCAGGAGCCTTTTATCCGCTTGAAAATGGAGGAAGATGGTTATACATTGAGGAATAAGGTGTAAAAGCTCCACTTTCTCTTGGAAGGTTGTATGTTTTCGGCTCAGAGGACACAGCGAAGAAAATCGGTCCCGTGGAAAAGTCTGTTGCTTCTGATCTCGTTTTCCACCTGGGCCCTTGCCTATTCCGGCTCGGAACCCGACTACCCCGGCAGGCTGGACATTGCCGATTGTAGCCAGATCTCCGGATGGGCGTGGGATCCTCATCATCCGCAAACCACCCAGTTTGTCGATCTCTATGACGGTGAGCGGCTGATCGATACGATTACCGCCAATGTATACCGTGCCGATCTCGAGAAACTCGGCATAGGAAAAGGGTATCACGGCTTTTTCCTGGCCGTCCCGGATGCCTGTAAAGACGGACAGCGACATCGGATCCGTGTGCGCCTGGCAGGGACCGGGACCGAACTCCACAGCTCGGGACAGTTTTTGACCTGTCCGGCCTACAGCGACTTCGATATCCACCGCTTTCTGGAGCAGTCTACCTTCGGCCCGACGGAGGAACTCGTCAGGCACGTGCGCCAGGTAGGATACGAAGCTTTTCTGGAGGAACAGCTGACCTGCGCACCTTCCGGATACCCCTCCATGCCGTATATGCCCACGAGCGCGCCCGAGGATTGTCGCTACAAGTCTTCCGACCCCTCAGGCCCCTCCAGCACCTGTTATCGGGACAACTATACCCTTGTACAGATTCAGCTGCGTTTCATGGATAACGCCCTGCATGCACCCGACCAGTTGCGGCAGAGAGTTGCCTTTGCCCTTCACCAGATCTTTGTGATCTCTGGAGTGAGAATCACTCAGGCCTATGCCATGGCTGATTTTCAGCAGATCCTGGTGAAGAACGCTTTCGGCAATTTCCGGCAGCTCCTGGAGGAGGTCACTCTGAATCCGGCCATGGGCCGGTATCTGGACATGGTGAATAACGACAAGCCAAATCCGCAAAAAGGGATATCGGCCAACGAGAACTATGCCCGGGAGCTGCTGCAGCTCTTTTCCATCGGCCTCTTCCAGCTAAATCCGGATGGGACCTATCGGCTGGACAATCAGGGCAATCCGATGGCCAACTACACCCAAAAAGAGATTGAAAACTTTGCCCGGGTTTTCACCGGTTGGACCTATCCGACTCTTCCCGGAGCCACGCCGAAGGACCATAATCCGACCAACTTCTCCGGGACGATGGAACTGTACCCTGTCAATCATGATACCGATGAAAAAACCCTGCTGAACGGCCGGCTGCTCCCAGCAGGTCAAAGTGGAGAGAAGGACCTGGACGATGCCCTGGATAACATTTTTCAACAGGATAGTGTCGGTCCCTTCATCGGCCGGCAGTTGATACGGCACCTGGTAACGAGCAATCCCAGCCCGGCGTATGTCGCTCGCATCTCGGCGGCATTCCAGGATAACGGTAAAAAGGTCCGCGGCGATCTGGGCGCAGTGGTGAAGGCCATATTGCTCGACCCGGAGGCCCGGGGCGCGGAGCGTCTCGATTCCGCCTTCGGACATCTGCGCAACCCGGTTCTGTTCGTCACCCATCTGCTGAGGGCCCTCGACGGAGTCAGCGACGGACTCTATTTGAAGGACCAGACCTCGCGGATGAGGCAGAACGTTTTTTTCTCTCCCACCGTTTTCAACTACTACCCGGCCGGCTATACCCTGCCGACCACCGATCTTTACGCTCCGGAATTCGCCATCCTGGACGCCACCAACTATTTTGCCAGGGCCAATTTTCTCAACTCCCTGATCTTTTCCAACGGAATCGCCGCCGATAAGACATTCGCGAATTCCGTCGGAACCCGCATCGATCTGGCCCCCTGGGCGCGGCTTGCGGCTGATCCCTGGGTTCTGATCGAATCGCTGAATCAGGCGCTTCTCGGTGGCCTGATGCCCTGGGAGATGCGTGAAATCCTCTTTATGGCTGTTTCCAGTGTGCCCGTTTCCGATCCGCTGGGCCGGGCTCGGACAGCCGTCTATCTCATCGCCTCTTCGGCGGCCTATCAGGTGGAACGATAATCGTATGAAGCTGTCCCGACGTCATTTTCTCTCCCGGCTGAGCGCCATCGGATCCATCCCGGCTTGGCAATCACTCCGGCAAATCCAGGCCGCGGCATCGTCTCAGGCAGCCGCAGAAGATTATAAAGCCCTGGTCTGCATCTTTCTTTACGGAGGGAACGACGCCAATAATCTGGTGATCCCCTACGAAACGGCCGAATATCAATCCTACGCATCGGTACGGGGTAGCAATTCTGGGGTGATGATCCCCCAATCCAGCCTGCTGATCGTTTCGCCGCCGAGAACCAACGGAATACGCTACGGTCTCCACCCCAATTTCTCCTCTCTGCACAAGCTATGGCAACAGGGACAACTGGCCGTTTTATGCAATGTCGGCACGCTCCTCCAGCCCTTGACCCGAGCCCAGTACCAAGCCCGGACGGTACCGTTCCCGGAAAATCTCTTCTCCCATTCCGACCAGCAAGGGCAATGGCAATCGGCCGTTTCCCTCGGTTTTTCCCCGACCGGCTGGGGCGGGCGCGTTTCCGATGCCGTCCGCTCCTGGAATAGCGAAGCCAGCTTCCCTACGATTACCTCCACTGCCGGATCGATACTCTTTGCCGTGGGGGAAAGTTCCGATTTTCTGGCCATCCCGACCAGCGGCTCCTTCGGACTGAGCGGCTTCGGCAGTTCGACCGTCTCCACGGCACGTCTGAACGCCCTGTCCGACCTGCTGACGATCGACGGTGGTAACGACCTGCTGCTGGCCTTCAACGGCATCGCCTCGCAATCCCTGCAGAACAGCACCTTGATCAACAACCTGATCAACAACACTCCTGCCGACCTCAGGGCTTTTTTCACCAGGTCAGGCGATTCCTTAAGCCAACAGCTGCTCACTGCCGTCAAAATGATCGCCGCCCACAACCAGTTCAAGTTGAAGCGTCAGATCTTTTTCTGTTCTCTCGGCGGATTCGATACCCATACCAATCAGCTTTCTGACCAGGCATCTCTATTCACCCAGCTGGATGCGGCCATGAAGGGTTTTTACGATGCCGTAGAGTCTCTGGGACTTTCTTCGCGGGTGACTACTTTTACCCATTCCGATTTCGGCCGCACCTTCCACCCTTCGGCAGGAAGGGGGAGCGACCATGGATGGGGAAGCCACCATCTGATTCTCGGGGGGGCCGTCCGCGGCGGGGATTTTTATGGCCGGTTTCCGGACCTGACTCTTGGCGGCCCGGATGACTCAGGCACTCGCGGTCGATGGATCCCGACCACCTCCGTGGACCAATACGCAGCCACTCTGGCCCGTTGGTTTGGGGTAAATGCGGAGGATCTGAACGCCATTTTCCCCAACCTGGACCGGTTTCCGATCGCCGATCTCGGCTTTCTCCAGATGTAGGCAACAGGATGTAGCAATAGAACCATATAAAAATCCGGATACGAATTATGGTAAGACGCAGGATGCGATGGTGTTTACTGGCGGGACTGATGGCCCTGGTGGTGGGTCAGGGGCATGCCTATGCGGTGAACCACTCTGAAGACCTGGTCAACAGCACAACCATCGCATCCACGACTACCACGACGTCGCCCCTTACCACCGTCACCAGCACCGTGGAAACGACAACTACCTCCACTACTTCCACCACCAGTACGACAACTACCATCCCCGTTCCGCCGCTGGTGCTGCCTTATAAACTCTATTTTACCCAGTTGGCCAATCGCACCTCCCGCCGGATGGGTTTTGCCCTGCTGCAGCAAAGCCCATTGCCGGGCACGTTGCGCCTGACCGCTTATGGCGATAACGGAAAAAATCTAAAATCCTCCGTCGTTCTGCCGCTCGCCTCCCGAAATCAGATGGCGCGGGTTGTCAGCGAGAAGGAGATATTCGGCAGCGGCCTGGGTAACGTCAACGGCTGGCTCCTGGTCGAGAGCGACCGTCCGGGACTCGCCGGCTTTTTCCTGCTCTACAACGACAGCCTCACCCTGATGGACGGAACCGACGTCTCCGATCGGGTCTCTACCCAGATGATATTGCCCGAGGTCCGTAATGCGGAGATCGCCCTGGTCAATCCGGGAGAGGATACCGCCGTGGTCACCATGCATCTGATGTCCGATCAGGGGGTGCAGATCGGCAAGACGGCTTATGCCATTCCTCCACCCATGGGCCGGACGGCGGGGCCCCTCTCCACATGGTTTTCCGCCACCGATTTGTCTTCTGCCGGCTACCTTAAAATCGGCTCCAATCTGCCGCTGGCCGGGTCGGAGTTTTTTGGAACGCCGGACAAATCGTTAACGGCCTTACAGGCCCTGGACATGACTGCCGGAGAAAAAACGCTGTATGCGCCTCAGTACGTCGCCGGTGGAAGCGTTTATACCAGTAGCGTTACCCTGATCAACCTGGAAAACACACCCACCCGGATCTTTCTCACCTTCCGGGGAGACGACGGCCGGACACTCGGCCAAACGGCCGCCCGGGATCTGCCGGGTAATGCACGGATGGTCATTTCCGGCGCTTCTCTGATGGGTATCCCGGCTTCGGAAACTCAGGTGGAAGGGTACCTGCGGATTCAATCCGACCGGACGCGTATCGACGGTTTCGTAACCTTCGGCGGCCTGGGCAACCTGCATTTCCAGACCGCTCTGCCGCTGATCTACCAGAGCCGGAGCGGTATGGTTTTCTCCCAGATCGCCCAGAACGAAACCTTCTTTACCGGGCTGGCCGTGGTCAATCCGAACGTCGAAGCGGTGGATACGCTTGTCTCGCTCCACAATACCGATGGAACAAGAATCGGGGTCAGCTCGGTTTCCATTCCGGCAAACGGCCGTATTTCCCGATTACTGAAGGAGCTTGTGCCCGGCATGCCGCCTATGAGCCGAGGGTATTTCAAGATCCTTTCCAGCCGTCCGGTCCTGGGATTCGGGGTGTTCGGAACCACCGACTACTCGGTCCTTTCGGCCATCCTGCCGCAGTAGATCTTACTGCCGCACCGGGGTGCGGCGGTCCCAGATTTCACCTCCCCTTTGATCTGTATTTATCCGATTATTTGGATACATGATATTGGATTATTTCAAAATATTGGATATTTTTTTGTAAACGTTTACGTAGCGGTAAGAAGGATCTCTTTGCGATGCTTTTTCTAACGCATTTATTACACAAGTTTTACAAAATAATATTCTAAAAAAAATAATTCCTAAGCGAATTTGGACATGATATTGCTTAATGATTGCCCAACAGCCCCAAGTGGGACTTAGCATTTAGAATTCGTTTATTTCATGTTTGCATAGGAGGCGCATGAACAAACAACGTTTCTTTCTTTTCCTGTTTTTGGCCGCCATCGGCCTGATGATAACCCAAACGACAGCTCAGGATTCGCGTGGCACGATCGCCGGAGTAGTCACCGACCCACAAAAATCGGTGATCCCGGGGGTTAAAGTCACCCTGACCAATACCGCTACCAACACCAGTCGGGAAACATTGACGAACGATTCAGGGTACTATGAAGCCCCCTTCCTCGATGCCGGCAATTACACCATCACGGCAGAGATGGCCGGATTTAAAAAGGGCGTTCGCCAGGGGGTCACCCTCAATGTAGGCACCAAAATCACGATCGATATTCCACTGGAGGTCGGCGGGATTCAGCAGGAGGTGGTGGTAACCGATGACGCCCCCCTGCTCGACACGGCCTCGGCCTCTTCCGGGCGGGTCATCGACACCAATATGATCGCCAGCCTGCCCTTTTCCGATCTGAACCCTTTTGCCTTGACCGGAATGGCATCCGGTATGCAATGGACCGGGCAGCCGGAATACCGGCGTCCGTTCGACAACGGCGGAACCTCCGCTTTCAATACCAGCGGCGGTGTCGGTCAGAATGAATACACGATTGACGGAGCCCCGGTCACCGGCACCGGCCGCCGCGTCGGATTCGTACCGCCGGCGGATGCCGTGCAGGAGTTCAATCTGCAGACATCACCCTTCGACGCCTCTGTCGGACACACCTCCGGCGCCGTAGTCAATGTGGTCAGCCGCGGGGGCACCAACGCCTTCCACGGAGCCCTTTACGATCAGCACTGGCAACAGCGTTGGAACGCCACTCCACACTTTACCCGCCTAGCTTACGAGAATAACGTAAAGACCGGCAAGATTTCCAAAGATACGGAGCGGCAGGGTCCGGGGCGTTCCAACCAGTTCGGAGCCACCATCGGCGGACCGATCTGGATTCCGAAGATCTACAACGGCAAAGACAAGCTTTTCTTCTTCTTCAGCTATAACGGGATCTACCAGAAGAAGGCCGAAACCACGAGTAGCATCAACCGGTCGGTGGCCAAGGAAGGTTGGCGGACCGGAGATTTTTCCGATCTGCTGGCCATCAGCCCGGAAAAATACCAGATTTACGATCCGCGATCGGCCCGACTGGTGGACGGCAAGGTGGTCAGAGACCCCTTCAACGGAAACAAGGGCGTTCCCATCCTGAATCCGATGTATGCAGCTTACGTCAAGCTGTTGCCTACACCAAACAACGTTCCCGGACTGGTCAATGCCGAGGGGCAGAATAACTACCTGGCAGTGGCCATGCCGAAGGACGAACGGTTCAACTCCATCCTGAACCGGTACGACTACAACATCAACGACAAGATGCGCCTCAGCGGCAAATGGTACTGGAACCACCGCCTGGCCGACGAATACGACTGGACCTATGAGACAGCTCGTGGCTTGCACCGCAACGGCCTGACCCGCATCAACAAGGGCGGCAGCGGCGACTATACCTGGACGGTAAACAACACCAACGTATTCCAGGCCAGCCTCAGCTGGACCCGCTTCAACGAAGGTTCCGACAACCCCGCTATCCTAGCCTATAATGCAACTAAAGTAGGCCTGCCGAAGTACATCGACGACCGGGCCGGGAGCAATGCCATACTGCCACGCCTCGATTTCGATTCCATTGAGGATATCGGCCAGGGCTTGAGTGGCATTTCTACCCGCGGAACCACCGGAGAGGCCAAGCTCAGCATGAACACCCTCTGGGGCAAGCACTCCTTCAATTACGGCTACACCGAGCGCCGCTACATACGCGGTTCTTCCGGTTTGGGGAGTACCACCGGCTATTTCACCTTCCGCAACACCTATATGCGCAAGAACGATTCCGACAACGTGGCTTCCCACCGCGGGCTGGAATGGGCTGCCTTTATGATGGGAGTGCCGCAGGCCCTCTCCATCGATGCCAACGATTCCGGCTATTGGCAGACTCCCTACAGCGCCCTCTACTTCCAGGATAATCTGCGCGTCAACCGCAAACTGACCCTGAACCTCGGTCTCCGCTGGGAACGGGAAGGCGGGATCACCGAGCGCTTCAACCGGGGGATCGAGGCCGGCTTCAAGTACGATGCCAAGCTCCCCATCACCGATACCGCCCAGGCGGCCTATGCCACCGTGTATGCGGCCAATCCCAACCTGGGGCTGAAATCGCCCTCCTCGTTCAGTGTGCTGGGCGGCTTGCCTTACCTGGGCCAGTATAACGACACCATGAACGACGGTTACAAGCGGTTTCTGCCACGAGCCGGATTTGCTTACCAGATCAGTGATAAGACCGTCCTTCGCGGCGGCTATGGCCTCTATTCCGACACCATCAACGTAAATAATTTCGTTCCCAACCAGACCGGCTTCAGCCAGTCGACCTCGGTCAGCGTCAGCAACGACAACGGGATTACTTTCCTGGGGGCCTATCCGGGAGCGTCTTTTGCCGCTTCCGCCCTGGCTAGCAGCAAGAACCTCATGACCGATCCCTTTCCGGTCCGCAGCGACGGCAGCCGTTTCGACGTTCCTTATGGAAATAAACTCGGCCTGATGTCCCGCGTCGGCACGGACTGGAACGACGGAAACTATTCCTACTGGCGCGAGGTGAAACCGGCCATCCAGCACCGCTGGCGGTTGGGCGTTCAGCGGCAGATGAGCAGTGATATCGTCATCGAGGCGGCTTACAACGGCGGGATGTCGAAAATCCCTGTCCGGCAGCGGATCAACTACCTGCCCAAGGAATACTGGGCAACCGGCAATGCGCGGGTAAACGCGGTGGACAGCGATATGAACTTGAATGTCACCAATCCGTTCAATATCAAGAATTTCGCCGCGCTGCAGAGCAGCGACCCCCTTGTCTACAAGAACATGAGCACCAACTCCTTCTTCACCGGTTCCACGATCCGCAAGAACCAGCTCCTGAGATACTTTCCCCACCTGAACGGAACCTTCACCGGTCTTCGGCCGGGAGTGGATGGAGACGAGGTTCGTGGTGCGGTGAATTACGGCGATTTCGAGGCCCGGATCGAGAAGCGCTTTTCCAGGGGCTTTTCTTCCAGTGCCTCCTATACCCACGTTTTCAAGAGTACCATTGCTGATTACTATGCCAACGAGTTCGACGCCGCTCCGAGTTCCCGTCCTAACAACAACACCCGGAAACACCGCTTCAGCTGGGACTCCGTTCTGGATATGCCCTTCGGTAAAAACAAGCGATGGGCCAATTACGGCGGAGTGATGAACCAGATCGTCGGCGGCTGGCAGCTGGGCTGGATCTGGCAGCGTCAGACCGGAGCCGCCCTCAGCTGGGCCAACCGTTTCTACACGGGCAGCCTGAGCGGCATCGGCGATGCCTTCAATCACGACTCGGTATGGGGCAAGGACGTCCACCAGTGGTTCGATCCCAATATGCCCTTCGAAAAGGCATCCGGCAAGCAGCCGGGCTCCTACCACGTCAATGTCTTCCCGTCGCGTATCGACTCGCTGCGCGGGCCGGGCATCGACAACTGGGACATCAAGGTGACCAAGAAATTCGCGATCCGGGAAGGGATGCAGACCCTCTTCTCCGTGGATTTGTTGAACGCCTTCAACCATACCAACTTCAGCGATCCAAACCTCGATCCTACCAGCACCAATTTCGGAAAGCTGACCTCGCAGCGCGGTCTGAGCCGGGTCATCCAGTTCAACCTGCGTTTCGTTTTCTAACCATCCTCCAAAACGGGTGGGCGTCTGTTTGCCGGGCGCCCGCCCACCCTATCCTCGCAGCCTCTTCCCAAGGGTGACAATCGGTCATCCACTCATTTCATAGGGGCAACCCTTGCGGTTGCCCTGTAGCGTTTATGGATAGACTGCCCGGGCGACCGCGAGGGTCGCCCCTACAACAATGCGCTCTATGGCAGCATTCCCGGTTTTCGCCGTAGGGGCACGGCACACCGTGCCTACGCGATTCATACGGGACCGGGATGCAATTCGGCAACTTCCTACCACACGGCCACCCTCACCTGATTGCAGCGTATTTCCTGGATGTTGGTAGGGGCAACCCTTGCGGTTGCCCTCTGGCATTTGTGGATAGGTTGCCCGGGCGACCGCGAGGGTCGCCCCTACAATTATGGCGATCAAAGGAACGCCGAAAAGGGTTGGTACGGCACACCGCGCTCTTCACCAAGCTGGTAGAGACGTAGCGCGATACGTCTCTACCGCTCAGCTTCTCAGTTTGGGCGGCACCGCATAAATGCGGAACTACGAACCCGTGCCTTTTTCTACCTCGATTGGATTTTGTGCGGGGTCATCAAAATTATTCTGGATTCTGACTACTGGATTCTGGATTCTGACTCCAGACTCCTGACCAGACGGAGGAGCACGATCTCCGAGCGGGTGAGAAAACGCATGCGCGGCCCCCAGGTGCTGGTCCCGCAGGAGGTATAGATATAGGTTCCGTTTTCGGAATAGAGCCCATGCCAGTAGGGGAATAGAAGCCAGTTCAACAGGTCGAGGGGAGGAATCTGGCCGCCGTGGGTGTGCCCCGAAAGCTGGAGATCCACCACGGACCGCAGGTCGCTGGAAAGTCTCGAAGGACGATGCATCAGCAAGAGGAGCGGCTTCTCCGCATCGGTTCCACGCAAAGCCCAGGCCAAATCGGGTCCGCGGGTGTTATGGTTCCAACCTTCGGTGTCGTCTACTCCCGCGACCTGCAGCCCCCCTGCCAGTCCAACCCATTCGTTGATCAACAGGCGAATGCCCGCCGCCCGGAGCACGCCGGCCACGTAAGGGAAACCGGCATAATAGTCATGATTCCCAGGGACGGCCAGAACCCCTTGCGGGGCCTGCAACGCCTTCAATCCGAGGCAATATCCCGGCTCGGTTTCGCAGACCTCCCGGTCCAGGATATCGCCGGTAATGACGATCAGATCGGCTTTTAAATCCAGGACCCTGCGGACAGTTCTCTCCCATTGGGCGACCGACATGGAGTGTCCCAGATGCAGATCGGACAGTTGAACCAGGGTAAAACCCTGAAGGCTGTCCTGCAGGTTCCGGATCGGAACCCGCACCTCCCGAAGGATGGGATCCCGGGTACCGTTCCACAGGGAGAGGAGAGAGACTGTCGAAGCCAGGCCAAGGGCTGCCAGTGTAAAGATCTTCCGCTTTTTATCCCATACAAGGGAACAGAGTCTTTCCAGAAAAAAAGCGGAAACAAAGATCGAAAGTATGCCCAGCCAATGAACTGCCGTCAGAAAAAAACCGGCCCAGGCGGCTGAACGGCGCAGAAACATGGCCGCCAGAAAGAGACCTCCGGCTGTCACCAGGACACCCAGCAGCATGCGGCACCGGAACGTGTTCCAGGCCAGACCGCCGGAAATCCTCCGGTAAACGAAATAGTGCATCCAGCCGAAGATCGTAAGAACGGAAATCAAAAAGAGCAGAGAGAGCACCATCGTTTAGCTTCCGGGGGAGGCAAAGAGTTGGGGAATGTAGTTTTTCAGCAGCCTGGCCAGAACGGAGGGATCCAAAGAGTAGAACACCGGAAGGAGGCGATGTATCATGAAATCGTTTTTACCGGAGACGCTCTTCAGGACCGGGCGGATGCCGAACGGCGGCATTCGAGGGTGAAAAAGGGGACGCTGAGAGAAAGCGAGCCATAGATCCCGGCCCGATGGTTCAATCTCTCCTCGATCCTGGAAAAAACCCGCGCTTGGTGTTCCTCCGGGAGAATCCGCTTCCAGGGCCCCAGAAAGGCAAGTTTCACGAAGAAGTGACGGAGCAGAGAGGTCCCATCGGCATAGCATAGAGAAAAGGAATCACTCTGGCACCTGTCCAGCAGGAAACCTGCCCGGTGCAGGGCCTGTATCATCTCAGATACCGGTTTCCGTTTTTGATGGATATGTTCCTGGATTTGTGCCTTGTATGCCGACAAATCCATTTCGTCCAGGACTTCCCGGTAAATCGTATAGAACTCCAGGAAGCTCTCTTCGGTATTGAAGGTCAGCAGAAAGGGAGCCCCCTCTCTCGCTACCCGGGCACACTCCTGCAGCGTCCGATCCAGATCCTGTACGTTGTTAATACCATTATTGGACACCAGGAGATCGAAACTGCTGTCCGCGAAAGGGAGTGCCTCGGCTACCCCACGGCACATCAGGACATGGTCGATTCCGCCGGCACGAATCTTTTTCTGTCCCCGCTGCAGAGCCGTTTCCCAGGGATCGAGTCCATACACTCGGGAGGTTTTTCCCAACCGCATGGCGATCTCCAGAAGCGGGAAGCCGAGGCCGCTGCCGATATCGAGGACACTCATTCCCCGCCGGTAAGGAATGCCGTCCAGTATTTTCATCCCGAACGGCGCCGACCACAGGCAAAGCTCATCGATGGCCGATACCTTTTCGGGATCGCTGTCGTCGAAAGTGAATTGCAGATAATCTTGCACGGATGGATTGTAACGTAATCCGTACCGGTAGGCCATACCTTTCAGCGGCAGGCTGCCTTTTTACACCTCAGGCAGAAAGCAGGGACAAAACCATCATCGATAAAAGCAGCAGACCGGCCAAAACCTTGAGATAGAAAACCATACACCCGAATCCTCCTGTGGTTAATGTACCCAGGGGACAGGCGAATTATTCTGGGAAAATAGATTTCCGCATAGGGGCGAGCGGCGCTCGCCCTCGATACGGAAAACCTTTTTCGTCCTCAGGGCGAGCGCCGCTCGCCCCTACAACAGCTGTAACTATTTTCCATTGTTTCCACAGACAGAAATGTCTGTGTCAC
>CAZTVS010000132.1:0-12489 GCA_964617125.1 uncultured Acidobacteriota bacterium | reverse complement strand
CTCTACCACTTTGCCGGAAGAGAGCTCCACCTCTTTGGCAATTTCCCGGAAACCTTCTTTAAACAAAACCACGGAATGCTTACCGGCGGGGATCGATGTTACTTCCGCTTTCCCCGTCTCGTCGGTTACGGCGAAATCCAGACCGTCCACGCGAACGTAGACGGACGGTTGATCCAACGAGATTTTGAGAGTGGGAGGTAGTGGCGTCATTTTCACCTGCCAGTCGGTTACGGCACCGGAGGAGACGTACAAAGTTTCTCTAGCCGAAGCATACCCTTCCTTGCGGGCTTCCAGGGTGTGGGAACCTGCCGCCAGCGAAGGCAGGGAAAGTTTTCCCCCTCGAATCGGGCCCATTTCTTTTCCATCGACCAGAATCACGGCTTCCTCCAGATCCGTTCGTACCTGGATCGTGCCGCCTTTTTCCGCCCCGGCGAAAAATAAGAAATAGATCCCTACGACAGCCGCCAGGAGGACCCCGGCCGCCACCAGAATACCGGTGGGTATGCCCTTCTTGGCTGTACCTGTTCTGCGGGCGGTCGACGCCTGCGGCCGGTAGGTGGCAACAGGGACAGCCGTACTCGTTTGCAGAACAGGAGCTTCTTCCGGCGGAGCAGATGTAACACCCTGCATGGAGGCCTGGCTTGTCCGCTGCCCTTGCAAGGCCCGTTCCAGATGGATGTCGATCAGATCGGTATTTTCCGGCTGGGCTTCCCGGAAGCGGTAGAGAATGGAGATGGCCTCTGCAAAACGCCCCGCCTGCACCAGAGATTCGATGTTTTCCAGCTCACGGGTGAGTTGATCGATCCTCTGCCTCTTTTCTCTTTGTTCTTCCGCCTGCCGGTACAGGGTTTCCAACTCCGGATTATCCGGGAACTCTCTCAGGGCATCCAGCGCCAAAGAGACGGCCGCTTCCGCATCCTGCTTTTTCAGTGCATTGGTGATCTGGTTCAGGTGTCCCTGCAGATGGAGAAATCGTTCTTCTCTCTTCTTTTCCTCCTGTACCAGTCGAAGCAGTGTCTCCAGCTCGTAATCATCGGGATACTGCTGCAAGCCTTCGGACACCAGGGCAGAGGCCTCATCGAACTTTTTACCGCGCAACCATTCTCTGACCTCAGTGGTGATCCGGCCTACGGACTCCTTGCGCTTTTCCTCCGCTTCCTGATGCTCCAGCCGTTGTCGCAGCCGCACCGTTTCGATGTTTTCCGGATCCACCTCGTCCGCCTTGGCAAGATGGTGGCGAACCTCGCGGAACAGGTTGCGGGATAGCGATTTGCGGGCCGATTCGAAAATGGATTCCAGCTGCTGCCTTTTTTCGATGGCCCCTTTTTCCTGAAGAGTGATTCTAAGAAAACGTTCGATTTCCGGATCTCCCGGATAATCCTTCCGGGCCGCCTCCAGCTCAGCTATGGCCTGCTGATGCTGGCCGCCATATACCAGCTGCTTGGCCTTACGAATAACATTCTCCCGCCGGATCTGCCGTTCTACCGCCTGGCACTCTTCCGCCGCCCTTCCCCGCAGCTTCTGAATCTCGGATCGTCCCGGATACCGTTTCGCCAATTCCTCGGCGGCACGAAGGGCATCCTGACATTGTCCCGTTTTCAGCAAGGACTGGATCTGCTGGAATTCAGCCGATAGCAACCTTTCCTGTTCGGCCTTTTCATTCTCCTGGCGGGCAATGAGAGCCAGCCGCATCAACTCCACGTCTTCCGGAAAACGGGAAATCGCGCTGTTGAGAATCTCCAGCGCCTGTAAAAAGCGTCGTTCGGACATGAGGGAATGGACATTCTGGAGAAGGCCAGCTTTTTCCCGGCGTTTCGCCTCTTCCTCTTCTTCCGCCTGCATCAGGTTGGCCAGGCGGGTGAGACGCAAATCGGCCGGAGCCAACTTTTCCGCTTCGGCGAGCGTCTGCGAGGCTTCCCGGTAATGTCCGGCGATGATGGCCTGATCGATGAAGGCGATCTTTTCTTCCAAAAGGCGCTGCTGGGCGGCGCTCTCCTTTTCCGTTTCCAGAAGGTTCCTCAGTTCCCGGCATTCCAGGTTGCCGGGATCCAGCGTGTAGCATTGATCCAGGATACTTTCCGCTTCGGCGAATTGTCGGCGGGAAAGAAAACCCCTGGCTTCCAGCACCAGTTCGCCGATGCGGCGGTGCTTTTCCCGGAGATTCATCTCTTCCAGGACCAACCGCCGCAAACCGGTGGCGCGCGACTCGTCCGGCAATACCTGCAGGGCCCGATCCAGACACTGGACGGCATGTTCCAGATTCCGTTCGGAAAACTGCTTCTTTCCTTCCGTCAGTAAAGTTTCAAACTCCTTCCGCCGATCCAGTTCCGTTTTCTTTTCCCGGGTCTGGAAGATCAGCTGGGAGATTTTAGTATTTTGCGTATCCAGCTGCCGGGCGGATTCGAAACAACGCATGGCCTCATCCAGGGAGTTGTTCTGTAAATGCTCGATTCCCTCCCGCAAAAGATTCTGTGCCTGTTGTTCCTGGAAGTATTTTTTTTGTTGTTCTTCCAGACGGCGCAGTAAATTTTTGGCCAGACGGTGATTGCTGTCCAACTCCAGGACCTCCACAAAGTGTTGCCGGGCACTGTGAAAGTCATTTTCTTCGAAATTTTTCTGCCCGGTGGTCAGCAATTCGCTGATCACCTGAGGCCGCATGGTCTCGCGGATGGAATCCAGTTCCATGGCGAATTCTTCGCAACTCTGAAAGCGTTGGTCCTGATTTTTGGCCAGGACCTTTTGCATGATGGCTTCCAGTTCTGCCGGGCAGGATGGCAGAGAGCGCGACAGCGGAGGGGCCGGTTCGTTGATGATCCGGAACAGGGTGGAAGGGATGCTCTCCCCGGTAAAGGGTCTCTGTCCGGCCAGCATCTCGTAAAGAATCACGCCTACGGAAAAGAGGTCCGATCTTCGATCGATGGATTGAGGGCTCTGGATCTGCTCCGGGGACATATAGTTGACGGTTCCCATCACCAGGTCGGTCCGGGTCATGTTGGAACCGGTCACCCGGGCGATGCCGAAATCCAATATCTTTACCTCTCCCCGGGCCAGGATGCGGATGTTCGCCGGTTTCACGTCCCGGTGAATCACACCGTGGTCGTGAGCATAATGCAATCCCCGGCAGATCTGAGAGGTGATATTCAGTTTTTTCAGGATGCTCCAGGGGGCCTTCTTGCGGATGGCCTCCTCCAGGTCCTGTCCCTCCAGGAACTCCATGGCGATGAAGGGGACCCCGTTTTCTTCTCCCAAGTCGTAGATGGTCACGATATTGGCATGGCGTAGATTTCCGGCCGCCTGGGCCTCGCGGTAGAAGCGCTGCAGCAGATTGGCATCGTCCCGCAGGGAACTGGACATGGTTTTGATGGCCACCAGTCTTCCCAGAAAAGGGTCCTGGGCCTTATAGACAACCCCCATGGCTCCTTTTCCAAGCTCCGCCAGGATTTCGTATTTACCGATTTTTTTAATCTGCAGCTCGGCCATGAAGATCGTCTACCCGCCCTTCGAATATGATGCAATGATAACACAAGTGCTTCCGTATTCCACCATATCCGATTTCCCTGGAAAAACTCGGTTTTATCTACAAAGTGTTGTATAATAACAGGCTCTCAATCAGATCGGACAAAATCCGGCGAATGCGAGAGCTCGATCCGCGAGATCGGTTCGATAGCGATAACGAGAAAGAGGAATAAAGAACATGGCAGGAAAAAAAGTCAGTAAGACGGCGCGCGCCTCGATGTTGAAGAAAGGCGAGATATCGCAGCGAAAGTGTCCCAAATGCTCCGACCCGATGGTGGCCACGAAGCTGGTCAAGGCATCCGGACGGTCCGGCGGGATGTTCTGGATCTGCGCCAAAGACGATACCCGGATACGCATCTGAGCGCCCCTCGGAGCACCTGAATAGAGGGGGCGGCTACCTGCCGCCCTTTTTTATACCCCTCAACTGCCGCCATATCCGATGGCGATCTCGGTCCCGTTGACGATGACGGGAACTTTCCGCTGCCCCTTGGAATAGGACAACATACGTTGCAGGTCCTCCGGTGAAGAGGAGACGTCAAAGTATTCCACCTGTCCGATTTTGGCGTAATCCGCACGGGCCGCCTGGGTGTAGGGTCATCCCCCTTTTCCGAAGATCAGAATCTTTATCATATGGAGACCTCACTCCTTTGCCATCAATATAACCTTTTTTCCTCTCCAAGTCTTCCTGTAAACCCGATCCGTTTTTTTGTTCCGTCATCGTGGGGCTTCAGAGAGACCAGCCTTCGCGCAAAACGGGTTGGATCAGATCGTTGGCCGCCGTGGAGTTGCTGAAGCACATCTTGGCACTGTCCCAGTAGATCTTTTCGCCCACCCGTTCGGCGATGGCTCCCATCAGAACGATTTCCACCAGCCGCCCCATGGCTTCGAAATTGGCGCTGGGTTTGCCGCCCTTCTTGATGCAATCGAGCCAGTCGCGATGATGGCCGGAAACCCGGGGGATCGTTTTGGCCGGACGCTTGTACGCCTTCATGGCGCTTTCCGGAATCAGCCGGGGCGATTCCGACCAGCCACCGCCCAGGATCATTCCCTTTTCGCCAAAGAACAGGATGCCGTGTTTTCCCAGCTTGCGCCCGGATTCCAGCTCCGGCGGGGTTTCCGGCTTCAGACCGCCGTCGTACCAGGCCAATCGAACCGGAGGCATGCCGTCGCGTTCCGGGAAATGATAATGGACCAGGGAGGCATAAGGATAGGTATTCTTCCCCTCCTGATGCGTCGTCGCTTCGATACTTGTCGGATAACCGAGTTTCAGGGCCTGGACGGCAGGATCCATGTGATGGCAGGCAAAATCGCCCAGCATGCCTACGCCAAACTCATGCCAGGCGCGCCAGGTCACCGGGGCGTAGGCCGGGTGATAGGGACGTGCCGGCGAAGGTCCGAGCCACAGGTCCCAGTCCATCCCCTTCGGCACCTCCGGTGTCTCTTTAGGATATTCCTTGAGGTCGTTCATCGGTGGAAAGTTGGCCCAGGAATGCACCTCGCGGATGGCCCCGATGGCCCCGTCCGCAATCCACTCGCAGAAATTCCGCAACCCTTCGCCGCTGTGACCATAATTTCCCATCTGAGTGGAGACGCCGGCGTTACGGGCTGCCTCGACAATCTTCCAGGTTTCGGATAGCGTTCGGCAAAGGGGCTTCTCGGTGTAGACGTGCTTTTTCAACTTTAGAGCGGCCATGGTGACCACTCCATGCGCGTGATCGGGAGTGGCAATCAGCAGAGCATCGATATTTTTCTCTTTTTCCAGCAGGATACGGTAATCGACATATTCATGGCAGCCCCCGTAAGGGATGCCCTGCTTTTTGTAATGCTCGTTGATCAGCTTCAGGGCGGGAAGCCGGCCGGCGACTCCGCCATAATAAAAACGGCTGTAATCGGCTTGTTCGGTGGGATCGGCGACAGCGGCGATACGCACGTCGGCCTGTTGCAGCAGGGATTTGATGTTGACGATCCCCTGTCCGCCGGTGCCGATCACGGCGACCTGTATCAGATCGCTGGGGGCCGTCATTCCCCTGCCCAATACATGGCGGGGGACAACGGCAAAGGCGGCGGCGGATTGCAGCAGATGGCGACGGTTGATTTTCTTCGTTTTCATACGATTTCCTTTTTATAACCTCATCATTGTTGCCGGAAAATTTCCACCCCGGCCTTGGTCTTGCCTTTAAAAAGGGCGTAAACGGTCCCGTCTTCGTCTACAGCCGCCCAGCTTTCCATATGTTCCGGTACGGACAGGCTCAGATGGCAGATGAAATCGCCGTTATTATTGTATTTGGCGATGCTCACCTTCGCCCGGTCCATGCCGCCGCCATAACCGGCCTTGGACCGGACGGTAAGATAGCAGTTCCCCCACTGATCGCCTGTCAGGCTATGGAAATAAACGGAACCGTCGGGCGGATCTCCGTGGGCGAAGGCTGTCAGAAAATGGCCGTCGGGAGTGAATTTCTGTGTCGGTCCGTAGTATCCGTTGACGAAGACGTCGTCGTTGGCATCCAGATAGAGGCCGTGTGGGGCGTTGAAATCGCCGAGATCCGGACCGTCCTGTCCCCAGCAGGCGACAAAATTGCCGGAGGACTCGAAGATGCTGATCCGCTGATTATCCACATCCGTAGCAAAGAGACGTCCCCGGGAGTCGAACCAGAGACCGTGGCCACGCAGTACCATTCCCGGCTTCAACCCCTTTTCCGCGAAGATGCGCAAGAATTTTCCTTCGGGGTCGAAGACCTGAAATCGAGGGCGGTCCCCCTTGATGTCGGTGACATAGATATTCCCTTCTTTGTCGACGGTGGCATAGCGCGGTTCGGTGAATTGACCCTCCCCGCTCCCCGGGCCCTGGCCGATTTCCGCCAAAAAGCGGCCGTCTTTGGTGTAACGGAAAATCCTTCCCGCGGTCTGATCGGCGATCAACAAATTCCCTTTTGTATCGATGCTGATGCCATGCGGTCCCTTCAGATGTCCGCCGGATTCCAGGGTCTCGCCCCAGGAGCCGACCATTTTATAGGCGGGATTGGGTTCGTTCATCAATACGGTTCCCCAGACAAAGCGATTGTCGGACCCTTCCACCTCGCCGCATATATGGATTTCGTAAGGGACCGGGACCCGGGACGGTGCCTGGTACAGTCCTTCGGGGCTGATGGTGCCGATTTCCGCATTGCCTCCGGGGATTCGGTTGACCGACCAGCGGACGCTGCGGGGAGCGGAGGCGGCCATCAACCGTGTGGCCAGAATGACCGCCTTGAATTTTTGTACCGCACCCGGCTGCAGGCGTACCAGAGAGGGTTTGATAACGGCACGTCTCATGGGGGTTGGATTCTCGGCCGCAGCGGGGATAGAGAAGAAGAGGAGGAGGGTAAGTAGAGAAAGAATATAGTATCGCTTCATAAGGAACCTCCGATCAGTGAAACGGCAAGGCCGTGGGTTTTTCTGTTCTCTGCCATCAAGGTAACCGGTTGATTGTATTCCCATCCCGGGAAATCCGTCAAACAACTATGGAAGTATGACCTCGCAAAAAATCAGAAGGTTCGTAGTTCCGCGTTTACGCGGCATCCCATGGATACATGAAAGCCTGTATTTACGAGGCACCGCCTATAAGGCGTTACTACAAACATGATCCGTTTTTCTATCAGAATCGATTTTTTGCGAGGTCGTCATGGAAGTATGGTTCGTAATAATGTGTTGCTGTTCTCCCAGAGAACGGAGGCCATTTCCGCAGGGTCTTCTTTCCGCAGCCGGGCCGCTTCCCGGTAAATGATGGCCAGATCGGCAGGTTCTCCTATTCTTTTTCCCTCACCATTCCTCCGGTAGTCGGCTTGATATCCTTCCGGTAACGGCAGGTCGGGGGCGTCGGTCTCCAGCAGCAGCCGATTCCGAGGAACAGTGCTCAAGGCGCGACGGGCCCGGTTCCGGTTCTCCGGCAGAAAAGCGGCAGCGAAAGAAATATAGAAACCCTTTGCCACCAGGGTTCGGACCATCTCCGCCGATCCGGAGTAGGCGTGTATCATGGAGCCGGCAGGAAGATGCTCTTCTCCGGCGAGCGACTCCATCAACCACTCCCAGGCATGCAGACAGTGAATCATGACCGGACGCCGGAGGCGCCGGGCCAGATCCAGCTGAGCGAGAAAAACCTCTGCCTGGGCCGGTTCGTCGCGGTCCGCATGATATTTGTCCAGTCCGATCTCACCGACTGCGGAAGGCAGGGATGTGAGGAACCATTCCAGTTTTTCCAGCCAGATGGAAGAACGCCGCTGCACATACCATGGGTGTAATCCAAAACAGGGAACGATCTCGGGATAGCGACGGGCCAGACGCCAGACGATCGGCCAGTCCTGCTCCTCGCTGCCGTTGACCACCAGTCGTTCGACGCCGGCCTGCCGTGCCCTCTGGACAACGGCATCCAAATCGCCCAGCAACCTTTCGTCCTGCAGATGCAGGTGGCTGTCGGCAAGGATGATATTCGTCGACATGGCGTTTCTGCTTTGTCTCCTCATTCAAGAAAGAAAATCGAATTGCTCTCCCGGCATCCCGGGCCGTATTGAGGCATAATACACCGGATATAGCGCTATGAAACTGCAAACCTTACCGCAACTGCTGGAAGAGAGCGTCGACTGTTACGGCGACCGTATCTTTTTGTCGGAAAAGATCGACGGTGCCTATCGTGGCAGCACCTACCGGGAGATCCATTTGCAAGTACAGAGCTTTGCCGCCGGACTGCAGCAACTGGGGCTTCAGCCCGGAGATCGGGTAGCCCTGATCGCCGAAGGATGCAACCGATGGGTGATTTCCGAATTCGGGATCTTTTACACGCGAGGCATCAGCGTACCGCTGTCGATCAAACTGCAGGAAGACTCCGATCTGGCTTTTCGGATCATCCACTCCGGCTGCCGTATGGCCGTCGTCTCCGGCACCCAGGCACCCAAGCTGCGTCGAATCGGCAGACAACTCCCCTCTCTGGATACCATCATACTTCTTGACGGCACGCCGCAAGATGCCGATAAGGAAATATCTTTTGCCGAGGTGATGGACCGGGGGTGCAAACGCTTATGCTCGGATCCGCAGACCGTGGAGCGAAGCCGAACCGTCTTGCGGGAGAGCGATCCGGCCTGTATCTGTTATACCTCGGGCACCACCGCCGATCCGAAAGGCATCGTTCTCACCCACGGGAATTTTTGCGCCAATGTGGAGCAATGCTGCGATCTGCTGGCCATTGACTCGACCTATACCTCCTTGCTTCTATTGCCCTGGGACCATTCGTTCACCCATACCGCCGGTATCTTCCTGATCGCCCGCAAAGGGGCCTCTCTGGCCTCGGTGGAAACGGGGAAGAATCCGACGGAGACCTTGCGCAATCTGTCCAGGAATCTGAAGGAGACACGTCCCTCCTTTCTGTTCAGCGTTCCGGCCCTGGCGCAAAGCTTCATCCGCAATATCGAGCGTGGGCTGCGCTCGCAGGGTAAGGCGATCGAAATCCTTTTCCGTCTGGGACTGAAGATCGCTTATATCTACAACCGGGAGGGGTACAACAGGGGGCAAGGCTGGAGGAAACTGCTCCATCCTCTATACCGGTTGTTCGATCACCTGATCTTCCGGCGGGTGCGGGAAGGATTCGGCGGCCGGCTGCTCTTCTTCATCGGCGGCGGTGCCCTGCTGGATATGGAGCCGCAGCGTTTCTTCTATGCATTGGGCATTCCCATGTTTCAGGGATACGGTCTGACGGAGGCGGCACCGGTCATTTCCGCCAATACACCGGCAAGGCATAAACTGGGATCGTCCGGATTGCCTGCGACCACGATAGAAGTTTCGATTCGGGACGAAAACGGCGTGGCCCTGCCGGTCGGACAGGAGGGAGAGATCACGATTCGAGGCGAAAACGTCATGGCCGGTTATTGGAATAATCCTGTGGCGAGCCGCCAGGCTCTGCGTGACGGCCGGCTGTTTACCGGTGATCGCGGATATCTGGATGCCGACGGATTTCTATTCGTGCTGGGTCGCTATAAGAGCCTGTTGATCAACAGCAACGGGGAAAAGTACAGTCCGGAAGGCATCGAAGAGGCCATCTGCAACCATTCTCCGTTCATAGAACAGATCATGCTGCATAACGATCATTATCCCCACACCGTCGCCTTTCTCTTCCCTCACCGGAACCGCCTGCTGGAGTGGCTGCAGGAGAGACATTTATCTCCGGCTGCGGAAGAGGGACAATCCGCAGTGTTGCAGCTTCTGCAGGCGGAAATCGGCTCTTTTCGCAGCGGCGGCAAAAATGCGGGCGCCTTTCCTTCCGAATGGGTGCCGGCCGCCGTCGCCGTCCTCGACGAGCCTTTCACTGAACAAAACCGCATGCTGAACAGCACCTTGAAGATGGTCCGGCGTACGATTCTGAAGGGCTATGATCGACGACTGCAATGGATGCTGACTCCGGAGGGGAGGAATATTCTCCATCCGTCGAACCGCTCGGCCATTGCCTCTCTGCTGCAGGAGGTTGCCGGGAGATGAGGATCAATCTTTTCTCGTCCGGGGTCCGAGGATCTTGTTGAAAACGGATCCGCTTTCCTTTTCCGGTGGAATTTTCACCCCCGTCAGCTTCCGCAGTTCCTCCAGAACGACCGGATTTTCCGGATCGTAGCGCAGGGCGTTACGAAACTGGAGTTCCGCTTTTTTGGGCAGTCCGGCCTCCTTGTACAACAGGCCGAGCCCGACATGGTTTTCCACCCGGAACGGTTCCAGCCGGATGGCCTGCAGGTAATTTTCTTCGGCTTCCTTGCGGTAATTGGGGAAGGAGTGAAGAATTTTTGCCAGGGTAGAACGGTACCCGGCGTTCTCGGGCTGCAGCTTTACGGCATAGCGTAACAGGTTGAGTCCGGCATCCACATCCTTGCCGCGTATCGACAGCAATCCTTTCTGGAAACAGGTCTCCGCTTCCGGTTCCTTGGAACGCAGCGACTCCGGGGTAGAAGTGCCCATGGCCATGGTCGAACAGCGGGAAACGGACCGTGCACGCCGCTCCTCGTCATACTGTTCCCGGCTCTGGGGGTCCTTGAGCGTTCCATAAGCCCGTCGTACGCGCTCGAAAAGATCCATGACCAGATCTTTCGTCTGGCAAGAATGGGAATCGGAAGAATAAAGATCCGGATGATATTTCTTGGCCAACAGGTGGTAGGCGTTTTTGATGTCGTCGATACCGGCGGATTCCGCCACGCCCAGAACCTGGTAGTGATCGGCATGACGCCAGCCCTCCAGGCAGTTCTGCAGGCGCTCTTCCTCCGTGCCGCCCTTCGCCTTACCGACGTTATTCTCCGGGCACCGGCCGGCCGGCGCCGTCTCCTGGCTTCCACCTGCGGCCGGCTTGCTTTCCGGCAGCAGCAATCCGAGGGAATACAACAGATAGACTTGCTGTAGAACCTCTTTTCGGGGTGAGGTTTGTTCTGCAATCAACCGGGAGAGATCTACCGGATGAACACATTGCGATAGCAGCTGTCCTTCCTGGGCGGACAAACGGTATCCGGCGGAAATCTGTTTCCAATTTTCTGCAATCACCAGAGGAATTCCGCTCCAGGCGAAGTGCAGCTGTTCGGTCAGCCAGTCCTCGGGGACGTCGTCGCGCAGCAGTTGTAGAATGCCCTCGGTCAGCGGGAGCGATGTCCGGCCGGCGGGCATTTTTTCCAGGGTGGAGAAATGATACTTACCGTTCTGCCGGTTGATGCTTTGCAGCAAATATACCAGATAGTCGGCGTAGTGTTGCTGCAGGATCTGCGGATCCGGCAGGCCTTTTTCAAACAACAGGTCCTCCAGGGCCGGGTCGGTACCCGGGTCGACGTCGGAAAACTTATCCGTCCACGCATCCGAAAGATTGCGGGTCTGCAGATAAGCAACAAATCCATCTGCCGGCCATTCGGCTTTGGCGCGTATCAGGTGTTGCCGGTCGATCCAGAAGGCGAATCGCCGGTTTTCCAATGCAAATACCAGCCCGCCGCTTTTTCTTTGTGTGAGGATACGACGCAACAGGAAAGGTAGAATTCTTGGCGTTAAAGGACCATTCCACATGACGACAGTAATCGGTAGATGAAAATTCCGGCTCGCTTATCGATCCTACGGATTTGTTAATCCCAACCCAGAAACCAGTAGCCAATCAGTACCAGCGAATTATACACGGAATGCGCGACCATAGGGGCAATCATCGACCTCCTCCACAGGTAGAAAATTCCAAAAAGGATGCCGAAGATCGTAGCTCCCAGTGCGCTGTCGACCCCCTGAACGGCATGTCCGTACCCGAACATCAGACTCCACAAAACCAGACCGAGGATAGGAATTCGCAATTCATCGCGAAATCGCTGCAGGATGAAGGCACGTTGCACCTCCTCTTTGAAGGCGCCGGCAAGCAGGGCGACAAAAAAGAACAGCAATAGGTCCTGGGGAGATTCGATCAAGTCCAGCATCGGATTCGATTCGGAACGCCACTGGGGAAGGAAATTTTCCAGAAGGAGTCCGATTAGCACGTTGGAGAGGAGCAATAAGGGGACCAGGCGCAAGCCGATGCCTGCTTCCCGGCGCAAGTCGGGCCAGCGCCATCCCAGATCGGCAATTTCCAGGCCCCGAAGCTTCTGCAGGCGAATGACCAGCAGAAGCAGCAGGCAGGATTCCAGTCCTACCATGCAGGCGATGGAAAACGGATGGATTAAAATCTGTGCGTCAGGTACGCCGAGAAGGCCTAAAGTAACGACGGCAAGCAGACTGGAAGGTATACCGCTGCACAGGAAGATCTCCAGAAAGGCGCGCAAAGAGGAAGAGACGGAAGGGCTGCCGGGAACAGATTTCTCTAGGGGAACAGAATGGATGGCAGTAGACCCTTCCGTCGGAGTCATGTCTTCCTGTTCGTGCTTTCGTGTCGATTCCTGTATTTCATCCATGGCAATATTCAGTCTGACAAAGGCCGGTAATCTATCGGGTCGTGCAGCCGATCCAACCATG
>CAZTVS010000131.1:0-12672 GCA_964617125.1 uncultured Acidobacteriota bacterium | reverse complement strand
ACGAACGGCCTGCCGTTTGGGCCATCTTTGGCGGAGTGCTCATCTTGATAGCCACCCTATGGAACCTCTTTCGCAAGTAGGTGGAAATACGAACCCGATCCGTTTTTCTATCGCGATCGGTTTTTTGCGACTTCATCCTCGAAGAAGGGATCGGGAAAACGTATGCCAAGCCAGATGAGCCCGGCCGCCAGGGAAAGCACGGCGGCGATATAGAGGGCGTTCTCCCAACCGATCCTTTCCGCGAGCCAGGGCGTGGCCACCGGGGACAACATGCCCCCCAGGTTGCATCCGGTATTCATGATCCCGCCGCCCGTTCCCGCATGCTTCTCTCCGGCAATATCCGTTACCGCCGCCCAGAAAGGGCCCTCGACACACAAAACCAGTGCCGTGGACGCCGACAACAGAACGGCGGCGAAATAAGGACTTGAGGTGCCGGCACCAAAAGCCAGGAGAATTCCGGCTCCCGATAGACCGATCATGGGAACGATCTTTCTGCCCCATTGACGACCCAGGCGGCCGCCGGCCAGCCTATCGCTGATCCACCCTCCCAGCGGTATGGAGATCATGGAAAGCACCCAGGGGAGGCTGGTGAAAAAGGCGCCTTCCAGCAGATCGAATTTTCGAACCCTCACCAGATACAGGTAAAACCAGAAGATGAAGATGTATCCGACATATCCCTGAAAGGTATAACTGCTGCAAAGAAGCAGAAAACTCGGTGAATAAAGATACCTTCGATTTCGTCCGGTTTTCGGTTCCGGAAAGCTGTCCGTGACCTTGTCGGTAAAGGCATCTTTTTCCGGCAATTCGGAGCGTATCGGTCGGATCCACCAGTAGAGACACGCGGCCACGGCCGGTAGGGTCGAGAGAAGCAATGCCGTACGCCAGCCCCACCATCCCATGGTGCCGGAGATCAGAACCGGGGCTATGGCGGAACCGATGCTGACGCTGGCCAGGACCACGGCGTTGGATCGGGAACGGATCTGCGGCGAGGTCCACAAGGCCACTGCGGCGGCCGTGGTCGGATAGAGCGGGGCCTGGGTGATTCCAAGAAGAAAACGCAGCAGCATTCCGGAAAATAGGGCAATCGATGCCATCTCTCCGGAATAGCCAATGCCTATCAAGGTAAAGAATATAGTAAGGACGATCCAGCCTAGGGAGGTCCGGCGAAAGGTTTTCACCGGTCCCCAGCGATCGGCAAGGATGCCTCCCCATGCCTGACAAAGCGCATAACCGATGAGAAAGGAGCTGAAAAGGCGTCCGATCTCCAGTTCGGTAAAATGAAACTCCTTCATCAATAGGGGAGCGGCGATAGAGAGATTGACCCGCAACAGATATCCGGCGGAGGCGGTGAAGCACAACAAACCGACCAGGAACCAGGGGCTATCGTGCCGTTTCATCCAGCCTCTTGCACATCAGGCACTCATCCAGGCCATCGACGACAAAATCCTTGAGGATTCCCACTGGCTGAAAACCGATTCGAAGGTAGAAAGAACGGGCGCGTTCATTAAAAGAGGAGACGCATAAAAAAAGAAATTTTCTGTCCGGACCCAGCACGGCAGATACATAGCCGATTAATTTCTCCCCCAAGCCATGGCCTCGGTATCTTTCTTCCACGGCAATGGATGCGATATAGGGGTAACCAATGAATCCCTGCGGATTCAGGAGAAGAAAGCCACACGGGTTTTCTTCAGGATTGCAGACGACATAGAGTTCCCAATCCGGATGGGAACAGCGCGCGCGGCATTGCTTTAGGTCCCGACCCAAGGTCACCCAAGGGTCATTGCGGCTCATCAGCTGAGCGCACCATTCCGCCTCATCGCCCTGGGCCTTGCGAATCGTCCACGCTGTGGAAAGAAATGCCGGAGATGGATTCTTGGGAGACATAGATTCACTCCTTCGGACGAAGCCATTTTAGATGGATCTGCAGGGGGTGTCAATATGGGAAATAGAGATGGATTCCGGCATAGATACGGTATGATAGGAATAACTGGGAAGTGGGGTTGTCCTCTACCGGTATGACATCGGACCGGGAAGGCGACCATTCGAAGAGAGAAATATCGAGGATTGAAAAATGAAAAAATCGGCTCTGATACTGCTATGGTTGGTTCTGGTCTCATCGACGGTACAAGCCGCACCACCACAGGTGCGTATGGGTGAACCGGTGCTGATCGTCGAGGGCCCGGCCGAAGAACACCGCTGGGGACGATACCAGTTTCCCCGCCTGTATCGAGGTGCCGCCGGAGAGGTCATAGCCTTCGTTCATGTCGAGCCTGACATGGTGGAATCATACGGGAAACCTCCCGCTGCCTACGTCTCCACCGACGAGGGCGCTACCTGGAAGGCCGATCCGGAGGCCGCTTTACGGCCCTATGGTTTCCGCCTGGCCAACGGCGATTATCTACAGAGCGTCACCACCGCTGCCCTGGAAGTGGACGAGAAGCTTTTACCGGATCCCGTCGCTTCGCAGCTGGTCTATGCCGACGGATACAAGTTTTACCGTTTGGCTGAACTGTCCGAGGAGATGCGTCTGATTTTCTTCGACCGTTTTCCTGTGGGTGGTACCGGCTGGCAGCGGGAAAGCACACGGCTTACCGATTACGGCGGTCTGCGCGGTGTCGTGAGGGGCCGGTTGCCCCGCATATGGTGGGGCGATGTGCGTACGGCAAAGGACGGCTCGCTTGTGGCCGTCGTTTATCCTTCCTATCAGGAAACCCCGGAGCGACTCTACTGCCAATCCGCCTGTTACCGCTCGACCGACAATGGCCGGCACTGGCAGTTACAGGGCCGTATCTCCTATCGATTTGACCGGAAGGCCGATCCGCGAGGGGCCGAACGAGGCGGATACTTCGAACCGGCACTGGAGATACTCGCGGACGGATCGTTGTTTGTCGCCCTGCGCACCACTGATTCGCTTGGTGTCGGACCGATGTACTATTCCCGGTCCAAGAATCTGGGACGGACCTGGACACAGCCGCGCGCCTTTACTCCTACCGGCGTAATGCCGCGTCTCCTGCGCCTGGGCAACGGTACGCTGGTGATGACCTCGGGCCGCCCGGGTGTGGACCTGCGTTTCAGCTTCGATGGTCGCGGCAGGCACTGGACCGAACCGCGCGCCCTGGTACCGGCAGATCCGGCCAGGCCACAGGCCGACAGCTGCGGCTACACGGACCTGCTGGCACTGGATGACGATACCTTCCTGCTGGTCTACAGCTGGTTCAAGCGACCCGGGATGGATGGGCAGACACACAAGGCCATTCTGGTCCGCAGAATTACCGTTACCCGATAACCTTATGAGCCGACCAAGATCAGTAAGAGCCGAATTAAGAGATTGCATGGACTCAGCCGTCAATCGCGGGACAGTATTCTGGCCGGAAAAGGAATCCGATTGGAAGAGTTGTAAAAGACAATGTCGTAAAAAAGCATTTCCGGGAGCGCCGCACCCCAGTACGGCAGGAGAACACGGTTTATTAGGAATTCCTTTCTGTATCATACAATCCGGCGATGCAAGGAAGAGGACAGGGAGACACATCCTTTCCCTTGCCGCACTGGGGTGTGGCGCTCCCAGGATTATTTACGACTTTATCTGGAACGGTCGGTCGGCAGAAATGTCTTACCGCCTCGGTTTCGACAGCGGCAGGCGCTCTTCCTTCCAGTCTGCCTACCGGGCGGCTACTCCTGGGGCCGGGCAACTTCCGGCATTTTCGCACCGGTGTGTTTCCGCCACTGGTGCAGCATTTTACGAAGGCGGGTAACTATCTCCGGTCTTTCCGCGGCCAAATTCCGCCGCTCGGAGAGATCTTCCTTGAGATGGAAAAGTTCCACCCGCATATCCTCGAAGTACTCGATCAGCTTGAATTCTCCAAAGCGGACAGCACCGGACGGACGGTGTCCGGACCGATGATAATGGGGATAATGCCAGAAGATGGCCCGCAGATTTTCTTTTTCGGTCCTCCCCCGTAAAAGAGGTACCAGGTCGGCGCCATCCAATGTTTGTTTGGGTCGTAGCGGCACTTGTGCGGCCGTCAACAGGGTGGGGAAGAAATCGACGGAAGTGACCGGAACGGTGCATGTACTCCCGGGCCTGGTGAGGCCGGGCCATTTCACGAGCAGGGGTACCCGTATGCCTCCTTCGTACAGCCATCCCTTGCCTGCGCGCAGGGGGCGGTTGCTGGTCGGAGCATCGGGAGTAGTGGATAATCCGCCATTGTCCGAGGTGAAGACGACGACCGTCCGATCTTCGATTCCCAGATCCCGTATCTTTTGCAGAACGCGACCGACGCTGTTGTCCATGTTTTCGATCATGGCGGCGTAGACCGGATTGTCCTGCACTTCCCGATTGACGACATCATGCTCAGGCTGCCGGTGGCCGGTTCCGTCTCTTTTCCAGGAGGCGAGCTTGGAACGATACTTCTCGATCCGTTCCTTCTCCGCTTGTATCGGCGTGTGTACGGAATAGTGGCAAAAATGGAGATAGAAGGGGTTGGCCCGGTTGGCGGTCAAAAAGGATTCCGCCTCTTCGGTCAGGCGATCGTCGAGATGCCGGCCTGGGGGGCCCTCCTTGAGGGTAGGAATGTTCCAGGGTGCGAAATACCCCTGAGGCGGCTGTCCCCAATGGCAACCGGCAATATTGAGATCGAAGCCCTGTTTGTCGGGATAATAATCGTCTTTTCCCAGATGCCATTTTCCGACCATGCCGGTTTTGTAACCGGAGCGGTGAAGGGCCTCGGCGATGGTCTCCTCCTCCAGTGCCAGATGGTCGGCATTAGGGACGGCGGCCAGCTTTTCCGAGCGGTTTTCTCCCGGAATCCAGTCGGTGATTCCCAGACGAGCGGGATATTTCCCGGTCAGGATGCTGGCCCGGGTCGGAGAGCAGACCGGGCAGGCGGCATACGCATCGGTGAATCGCATCCCTTCCCTGGCCAGCCGGTCGATATGGGGAGTTTCGTAAAAGGTGGCCGCGTGATTACAGCCGACATCCGCCCATCCGAGATCGTCGATCAGGATGAAAACGATGTTGTATTTCTGCGCCCTGGCGGAAGCGTATACTTCTTCCAGAGATAACGGCAGTGCCCCGACGGTTGTCAAGGCGGTGGCGGTCCGGGTCACGTCTTGCAGAAATCTTCGGCGATCCATCGGTGTGTCCTTTAATGATTCGGGGGCCTTTTCCGGAATAGGAACAAGGTTCTGCCGTTGGGCAGAGGGCAGCGGTCTTCCGTTGAAAAATAGGGAGTGAAGGCCGACTGGAATGCCGATTCGTTATAGGGCAAATGGTCCTCGCCGCGTCGACTCAACAACCGCCGCACCATGGGATCGTCGGGAGGAACGAATTCCACCAAGGCATAAGATGCCAGTCGGTGAAACCATTCGGCGACCTTTGGCAGAGGGATGGATCCGGTCAGAACCAGGTGATGAATCAAAGCCAGTGCTAGGATCAAGTCGGCGGGCCCGCGCGAATCCAGGCTCATACGCTCTTCCCCCGCCCATCCGGTTCCCGGAGAAGGGTTGGTCAGGTCCATGGTCAGGGGCAGGATATTTTTTGCCGAGCCGCTTCGGGAGGTATGCAGGTAGAGGTTTTCCGTGCAGGCCGGATCCCCGTCGATGCTCACCACAAAAGCCCCCTGGGCGGCGGCTATGAGGGAAAATTCGCCGGTATTAGCGCCCAAGTCCCATACCGTTTTGGCTCCCGTTCGTCGCACGGTCGAGGCTACGTATTCGGATTTGCGGGAAACCGCCTCATCATTGTAGGTACGGATTTTTCCGTAATCTTCCCAAACCCTGGAAAAACGCTTCCAGTGGATATCCGCGATCGTATGGCGAAGAGAGCGGACAATCCCCAGCAGGCCGTTGGGACTCACATTCCATGTGCGCGTTCCCGCTGATTGCTTTCCCTTGTTCTCCATGCGATCGGCGCTCTCCTGGAACCTGGAATGAAGTGTAAGATGCCAGAAAAGTCGGGGGCGATATCTCTTGCCTTTCGGCAGCAGGCGCGCAGCCAGATCCAGTGGATAGCCGTTGATATATTGACGCCAGAGCGCCAGGGTGCGTATATCGCAGTAGGCAGCCAGGGCCAGTGGGGCGAGAAAATGACTGCAGAATTGTCCGTAGGCTACCCACGGGCTTTCCGGCTGGGTGCGCCCCACGGATAACGTGTCAATCAGTCTCAGCTTACGGCCGTCATGCTGTATGTTAAAGGCGCTGGCATCGCGCAACCATAAACGATGAGGCAAAAGCTGCTCCATGATTTCCAGCTGGAGCAGAGCCGCCTCTTTCAACATGGAAAAGGACCATTCCCATGGATAACTGATCATCGGCAGGCGGGGGTGATGTAAACAGAGGGCCGTTCCCGAAGGCATCCGGTCATCCACCGGCACTTCTTCCGATGGGAGCAAGGCCCCGGATTCGATCAACTGCCGCAGGACACCCGAATCGCGGGCCGCCTGATAGTCGGCGACTCCGGGGGCGAAGATGCTCCGGAAAATCTGTCCGTCTCGGGTAAAGACCTGCCCCGCCGGATCGCGGAAGGAACCGCAATCAATCTTCATGATCTTTCCCGTCGGTTTTTTTATTCTTTCCCGTGAGGTTCTGGAAAAACGATTTGGTTTTTTTCCAGCACAGACCGATATAGATGCCGGTTGCGGCCACGACGGCGAATATGGCCTGAATGACCATACTTCCTGTTCCCGGATCGATGTAGGCATAGGCGGAAGCGGGCGCCAGGGCCAGCCACGTCAGAACCATGGGTAAGAGGACTCTGATTTGCGTACGATTCATTTTCGTTCCTTTGATTACGGGTGTGTTACCCTTGGGAATAGAACCTGTCGACTATAGCTTCAGGATTTTATGGGTTTCCACGAAGGATTCATTCGGCCCATTCCTGACCACGAGTCCGATTTGATACGATGTCTGCTTGGACAGCGCGGAAGGATGAATCAAAGCGGTGAATCCCGAAAAATCCAGACGCTTCAGGAAACCGTACTTGCGGGAAACGTCTTTTCGAATCATGGGAAAGGTGTCGAAAAGAAAGGTTTTGTTGCCGGCGCGCAGAACCACGAACGCCTTACCCGCCTTGGGGAACCGTTCCTCCAGAAAGGCCCATCCCTGCAAAACGATGTAGTAATGGTCCCGGCGGATGACATCGATGGAGTGACGGACATTGTAGGAGGTTAGTGGTACCGGGAAATTCTGCCGCACGGAATAGGGACCGACAAAGTAGGGATCGTCTCCGGAACTGTGCATATGCAGACGTTCGCCGTTTACCGCAAATTGGTCGATGTCGTGCCAGGGAAAAAACCGGGTGATCAGGTCTTTGGCCGTCCATTGAAAATGACCGGCACGGGTGCGCAGTTCCATTCCGGCAAACGATAGATTTCCCGGACTCAGTTTGGGATCGATGCGCAGTGCAAGAAAATCCCTGTCGGGCAGCAGAAGATCGAGATGAACGATTTGCTTCTGGGGAGTAATGTCCGCGAAGCTGGAATTTTCACTGGAAAAGCCGTTTCCCAGATCGAAGAGGACCTGCAGGCTGTCGGAGGCAGGCGGCCTGTCGATCTTGACCAGCAGCTGGGGGTAGAGAAAATCGATGTCCTCGGCATAGTATTCCAGAGCGGCCCAATAGGTCAGGAGAGCGGTCCACACCAGTACATGGGGAAGTATTTTCCGCAGCGTTTTCCCCGAGATTTTCCACGGGAAGGTCATAGCGCATCCCTCGGGGAAAGCGGAAGGTTCGGGAAATAGTGACGGAAGATCAGCCGGAAGGTGTCGATGGGAGAAAAAGCATCGGTAATCTGCTCCCGCAATGTTTCCTCAGGAAAATAGGCGGCAAAGAAGACTCGTTGCCAATGTTCATGCCGGTTGCCGATGGTGGCGGCAATCTTTCCCCGAGGACCATGGTCCGAGAGAAGGATCACGACAGGCGGATTCTCCGATTGACGGAGAATGCTGTCGATGGCCGCGAGTACCTTGCGGCTGACATACTTGTACTGCCCCAGATAAAACTGTTCGTTGCCGATGGGATGATAGCCGATAAAGTTACCCGCTTCGTCGAACACAAAAGGGCTATGGGGGGAGGGGACATGGGCGTAGACGAACTTGGGGCCACGCTGTCCCGGCAGGACATGCAGCTGATCGAAAATATGGTTGGTATAAAGGGCGGGAAGGCATTGGGCATCGTCTTCGTACAGACCCTGCATAAACGGGCGGCACAGAGTGGTTTTCAGCAGCTCATAATGAAAATCGCCGAGGTGACGCGATCCGCCGAGCTGTTGCGGATCCACATTCACGTCGGCGTGGGGCATAGGAGAGACCACGTCGGCATAGTGCAGAATGGGAAAATGGATGGTCCGGTATCCCTGGGAATGCAATAGGGAAAACACCCGGTTGTGTTTCACCCCCTCATAGGAGACATCCTCCATACCGGCAGCGGGGGTTTCCTGCCGTTCCATATTCAATACCGACGCCATGACCGTGGCCGTATTTCCGGTGTGAGTGACCGCATTGCCGGCGATGCGGAAACCGTATTGCCGCAGACGGTTCTCGAAAGGGCTGTTATCGAAGCCCAGAAGTTCGCGGGCGGTTGCCGAAGCGGCATATTCGTCAAGTACGATGAGGTAGATATCCGGTTTGGGTTGCGATGCCAGGGGGGCGTCAGGAGATGGAGCCGTCATGCCTTCCCGGGGGGTGGTATCGGCGAACGGATTTCGGCTTCGGCTCTGTATCTGCCAGTAATACGCAATCATAGGGACCAGATTGATAACCGTCAACAGGCAGGCCATGATGGTAAGAAATTTGGCCGTGCCGGACAGAAATCCCGGTCTTTTATGGATCATCCATAGGAAATATCCCCATAGGCAGAAAAGGACCGGTACTATCTGGTAGTGACGGTGAAGTGGAAAGGCCATGGCGTGGCTTTCCAGAAATTCAATCGCATGTCCATAGGTAAAAAAGACAACCAGACCAAAAGTAACGGCCATGCCTGCCTGCAGGGCGTCCTTTAACAGGAACCGGAAGATCGTCCAGAGGAGGCCGGTGATCATCAGGGAAAGGAAGAGCGGCAGGAAAAGGTCCGATAGAGAGGCTTGCCGGATATTGTGGCCGAAGAAAAAGAGGATAGGATATACGGCAAGGAAGGCCGGGAAAAGCAACTCCCATTTTTCCTTGAACGACAAAGCCATTAGCTTCAACATAAACTAGAATATCCAATTATCCTCGTTTGTCAAAATGCGGAATCATTATATCAAATCCCATTTCCCTTCCACGGCCGTTCCGTTAAAACGGATAGAGTGATTGAGCCGGCAAACTTCGATGGGATTCAGGCTCTGGGCTTTCCTGCTTGTAGGGACGACCGGTCGGCCGTCCCTACAAGGGGTTGACATGGCAGGGACACTGCGAACGTATCCCTGCAGGGATGTCATATGACAACACCCCACCGGTTTTCAAGCCGGATGGGACGGAAACCAGGATTGTTGGGATTGGCCAGAAGATCTTGGGGACGAAAACGAATCAGGGTAGCGGCCTATAACCATATCTTGACTCGACTTTTCCCTGCAGGCGCCGTAATCTTGCTGCGTGATACGAAAATGGAAAAAGTGACCACCTCTTTTGAGGACGAAGAATGAGAAAAAGATATTTGTTTTTAGCTCTGTCCATGCTCTGCTTTTGCGATCGGCTGCCGGCGGCGAAGTCAGGGTCGGTCTTTTACCCTCCTGCACTCGTGGAAACGATCCGCCGGAATGTTGCCGGAGATCCCTGGGCCGCCGGGATTCGGGATCAGGCAGTCAAGATGGCCCAGCCCTGGGTGGAAAAATCCGATAAGGAGCTGTGGCAATCGATGTTCGCTCCTTCCATTACCCGCTCCTGGATGGTGTGGTCCAACGGGCATTGTCCCGCCTGTAAAAAATCGGTTCCCATGTACGGCTGGAAGATCGACGCTCTGGGAAGGCCGTGGAAGGTGCAATGTCCCCATTGCCTGGAATACTTTCCCAAGAACGATTTTCACGCCTTCTATCTGTCCGGCCTGGATGGGCACGGATGCTTCGATCCGCAGCAGGCGGATCGATCCTTGCTATACCATTCCGACCACCCCGATCCTTCCGATCCGCTCCATCGCTTCGGAGTCGATGACGGCGAAGGGTATGTAGAAGGCCCGAACCGCTGGCGATTCATCGGCGCTTATCTGATCTATGGTCAGTGGAAACAGTGGATCATGACCGGCATCCGCTCGCTCGCCGCGGCCCATGTGCTCACCGGTGAAACTCGCTACGCCCATAAGGCGGCCGTCTTGCTGGACCGAATCGCTGACTTGTATCCGCAGTTTGATTTCAGCCGGCAGGGGCTCTCCTATGAGCGCCGCGACCCCATCATAGGTCACGGATACGTCACCGTATGGCATGACTCCTGCGAAGAAGTCCGCGAACTGGCGCTGGCCTACGACATGATCTGCGAAGCCATGAGAAAGGACAGAGATCTCGCCGCCTTTCTTTCGCAACAAGCGGAAAAGTATCATCCAGCCGGGGCCAAGACATCCACGGTCGATATCTGCCGGAACATCGAAGACGGCATTTTCCGTGATGCGCTGAAAAACCGTCTGAAAATCGAAAGCAATTTCCCCCGAACGGACGCCACCATGGCCATTCTGGAAACGGTGCTGGGTTGGCCGGAAAATCGTAGCCAAATCCTGGGCGTCATCGATCGATTTCTGGAAAAGAGCACCCAGGCGGACGGCCTGAGCGGCGAAAAAGGATTGTCCGGTTACAGCGCCGGTACCTCCAGGGGCCTGGCACAGTTCTTATCGCTCTATAGCCGGCTGGACGGCGGGTTTTTAGGAGAATTGTTCCGACGCCACCCCAACCTGGCCAAAACCTACCGCTTTCATCTCGACACCTGGTTTCAGCAGGAGTACTATCCCAACATCGGCGATACCGGCAGCTTCGGCCGGAAAGCCGACCGCTATGCGGGCGTCACCTTTTACAAATCTCCTTTACCGGCCGATCTGTCGACCTACGCCTTTACCTCGGTATACTCGCTGTTTTGGCAGCTGTACCAAATCACCGGCGACCCGGATTATGTGCGCCTGCTCTATCGCGAAAACGAACGAACGGTAAAGGATTTACCCTACGACCTTTTCTGTACCGATAAACAGGCCCTGCAGCAGCAGGTGGAGAACGTTCTGAAGAGCGCCGGGCCGGAGCCGGAACCGGCCTCTTTGAACAAGGAAAAATGGTGTCTGGCCATGCTTTACTCCGGGACCGGCGACTTCCGCCGCGCCCTCTGGGCCGATTACGATATCGGCGGCAATCACGGCCACGCCGACGGATTGAACATCGGACTTCTGGCGTATGGGATCGACATGATACCGGGATTCGGCTACCCGGCGGTCCAGTTCGGAGGCTGGTATTCCCCTAAAGCTATATGGTATCGCAAGACCGCCGCCCACAACACGGTTGTGGTCAACGGACTCGATCAGATCCCCAAGGTGGGAGAGCGGGAGACCGAACCGGCGGCGGTGCAGCTGAATCCGCTGAAAAACCATCGGCCGGGCCGAACCCGGTTCTGGCTTCAGGGCCGGGAGATCCAGGGCCTATGCCTGGATGGTGCCGATCTCTACCGCACGATCGAGTTGCAGCAGTATCAGAGGACGCTCTTTCTCGTCGATCTCTCCCCCGCCGATTTTTACGTCGTCGATTTGTTCCGCGTGACCGGAGGGCAGGACCATGCCAAATTTCTCCACGGCTACTTCGGTGCTGTAACAACCCGGGGGTTGGAACTGAAGCCGGCCGCGGATTATGGCTTTGCTACCCAGATGAGCCGTTTCCGGAGCGACCGGTATCCGGCCCCGGCCTGGCAGGCGGTATGGGAGATCGAGGATTCCTATCACTATCGGACCGGAAAACCGCCGCTTTATCTCGCCTATACCGATTTGACCCGCGGTGCCGAGGCCGCCGTGGCCGATACCTGGATCTCTCTCGGCTTCCAGGAAGGCCGGACGGTCACGATCCCGAGCCTCATGGTTCGCCGCCACACGGAAGAGGGTGAGCTGCAAAGTGCATTCCTGGGCATTCTTCAGGCTTATGAGAATCGATCCTCGATCGAATCGGTACAGCGGTACGACCTGTTATCCGCCGATCGAAGGAGACTTGGCGACCAGAATGCCGCCGTTGCCGTCCGGTTTACCGACGGGCGGACCGACCTCCTGCTGGCTATGGATACGGAGGACACGTTGCAAAAGACATCTTCGGGAGGGAAGAATCCATCGGTCCATATCGAGGAATGGGATTGTCTGACGGACGGTGAATTTGTTCTGCTCCGGATGGATCGGGAAAAACGGGTGCAGAAGGTGGCCGTCCTGGGAGCGGGGCTGGTTTCGATAGGGAAGTTACAGCTCGTACTCAGCCGGCCGGAGTTTCTCGAACTGGAGTTGAAACCGGATTCGGTGCGGGTTATAACAGGGAGCAGCCGATCGATCCGATCCTGTCGCCTGGCCGGCAAGTCGATGCGGATTCTCGATGCAAGATGATCTTCAGGCGGTGTTGCCGTAACCGGCACGGTCCTTTTTTTAATTTTGTGCCGCGTAAACGCGGAACTACGAACCTTTGATTTTTTGCGTATTTATCAGCTCTGATGAAGCCGCAAAAAATCATGTTATAGAAAATTCTATCAGCTGTTGTAGGGGCACGG
>CAZTVS010000130.1:0-12750 GCA_964617125.1 uncultured Acidobacteriota bacterium | reverse complement strand
GGGTAGGCGCTGCGCGCCAACCCCGGGCTACATGACGCTTCCCCTTCGGGGAAGAGGATTTTTTGCGAGGTCATCAAATGTACGCCTGGTTTGTTTCGTCATAGCTTTCCCCTTCTATGCCGGCAGCGGCATGCTATCGTCGGTCTGCTTCTGCCACCGCTCAATCTGCTTCCGCAGTCTCGCCTGCACCGCGGCATATCGGGATTGATTGAAGACATTGTTCAGTTCCCGGGGATCCTGCCGATGATCGAAAAGCATGGACTGGTCCGTATCGTAAAGTACCAGTTTATAACCATCGGGGGAGATGACCGTCCGGCCATTGGGACCTTTACCGCTATCGCTGCGATCTGCAGTCCATTCGAGATGAACCCAATGGTCAGGGCGTGTTTTCCCTTCCATTACCGGGATCAGGCTTTGTCCAGGAAGGTCAGCCGACTTTTTGCCGAGCAGCTCCAGGACAGTGGGAACCAGGTCGATGTGGCTGACCGGCTGAGCGACACGTCCCGCCGGATTGGACCGGAAGGGGACGCGGATGAGCAGGGGTACATGGATAGACTCTTCGTACATTACCTGTTTGGCCATCAAACCGTGGGCCCCCATCATATCGCCATGATCGGAGGTGTAAACCACAATGGTATTATTCATCTGTCCGGTAGCCTCCAGAGTCCATAGAATGCGGGCCAGAGCCTGGTCAACCAGAGAACAGAGCCCGGCGTAGTTTCTGGCTGTGCGCTGCAGACGGGCTCTCTCTTCCAGACCGGCTCCCTTGGCCTTATTCGCCTTGGCTACCTCGCCGCGCCGCCGTTGATACCATGCAGGTTCGGGACCCAGGGGAGTTCCCGGGAAATTCTTGAGCGGAGCCTCCTCCTCGCTGTGCAGATCGTTGAGCACGCTGGCAAAGGGCATGTGCGGTTCCAGAAAATTGACATAGAGCATCCAGGGATTGGCCCGGTTTTTGAGGATGAAATTACAGGCCTCATTGGCCAGGAAGGAGGGCTTCGTATGTTCCACAGGCAACCGGGTGGCAAAGTCCCGGTCGAAGCTGTTTTCCTTGCCGGGTTGATAACCGACACTCACGAGGAAATGGTGGTAGCTGCTGCGGGAATTCCGATCCCGTCCCGTGGAATAGTACTGGCGATATATCCCGTCCTCAATCGCCTTCCATTCGGTAAAGCCATGCTGGGCAAAGATCTCGTCTCCCAGGTGCCACTTGCCCATATACCCTGTCTGATAAGCGGGATCATCGAGTAATTCGGGAACCGTTTTAATGCCGATGGGGAGGGGAATATTATTTCGGACGCATCCCGATTGGTGGGGCCACAAGCCGGTCATCACCGTAGAACGACTGGGGGTGCATACCGGTTGGGAAACATAGGCCCGTTCGAAAACGATCGACCGGGAAGCCAGATGATTCATGGCCGGCACGCGAAAGCCTGGATTGCCATAGGCAGCCATCGTATCGGCGCGCTGTTCGTCGGTCCAGAGGAAAAGCAAATTGGGTTTATCGAGAGTGGGCCGCTGCCCCTGAAGGATCCCGGGGGCGATGGCGGCTGTGCCGGCAAGGGTTTGCATGGCTCTTCGCCTGGTAATCATGATTCGTTGCTCCTCTGAAAGGCGGGCAATGATTGTCTCCAGTTCGCAGTCGTATAATGATTCTAGAGGCTTTTTTCCAGGGAATCAAATCCTTTACCAAAAGGGGTTACCGATACCGACCCTCGAATCCTTAGAGTGAAAAGGCTATACGCCATACACCTTCCCACGGCCACCTTGGGAGTCCGGCTCGGCAGGGTGGAGTTCTTCGGCTGAGGTATTGTTTGAAAAAAGAGCTGAATGCCCGTCAACTCATCCATACAATTCATTATCCTTCCTGACAGCCGGGAAAATTTCCGGTGAACCACTGGACAATCGTCGATGTCGATTTTATGTATACATGGATGGAAGCAGAACTGCGAAAACGACTTCAGTCATCGTCGAAACAAGAATTAAAGGAAGGAAGACAGAAGCAGCAAGAGGATGACACGGGAAAGTAGATGATACGTGTATGAGTAGGAAAAGACCATGAAAAGAATGGCGATGGTCAGTGTATTGTTTTTTATATCATTTTTACCGGACTGATCGGCCGTTTCCTTCGAAACGACCGTTCCACGCAGCGCATGGAAAAAGAGGTACATCGTAAATTGATCACCTTTCCGTTTTACAGTTTGTTCGATTTCTTCAGTTATCGAGTGGACAGATAGACGGTGACCCTGATGGATAAAGTGACACGGCCGACCTTGAAGGAGATGGAAACCGGCCAATCGACCCGGTAGAATGATACCGACATCCCGGAGATTGTTATATACTTTGTGTCCCTGATGAAGCGGCAAAAATCCATTCGAGGAAAATGACATGTTTATACTAAGCGAAAGCGCGGAAAAAATGGTGGAATCCCTGCAGAAGATTATCAACCGGGGCGAGATTGGTCCGGAGGATTATGAGGCCCTTCTGGCGGAAGCCGAGAAGGACGGAAGGATCGATCTCAGAGAACAGGCGATTCTCAAAGCCCTGACCGAACTGATCGCCAACAAGTTGGTCTGCCGAGTGGCGAACTGCACCGAATGTCCCATGCCGGAAAAAACCTGTTCCTGAAGAATCCTTTCGACCGGAATCAGGATATGTTTTTCGCTTTGTAGGCTTGGAGAGCGCTTTGGTATTCCTGGCACAGTATCTCGCCCTAGGGCGATACGGCCAGAAGTCTGCGATACCCCGTCGGTGCTTCGACAGGCTTGCCGGTGTTGATGCGAGTGGAGGCGTTTGCTTGAAGTAACACCTCCACTCGCTTTTCCACGCTTCCAGCTTTCTTCGTCAGGTAGAGACGCAGAGATCGCATGGCCTCGTCGGTCCACTGGAGCATGGATTCAAGATCGCCTTTGCAGGGTCAAACCTCCCAATAATCGGTTTCGACACGGAAACGGACATAAGCGGCCACTGTCTCTTCCAGATAGCCCATTTGTTCGATTTACGATAGGTCCATCGGTGGTAGGCAAGATTTTCCAGCCTATGGGACTCCGGGATATCCCCCCCCCAAAAAAAATCACTTCTTTCCCTACGGTAGAATCCATTTTGGAAGTGAAAGGATGCAATGGAGAACAATTCATTTTCCCTGAACAGTGAATGACGGACTTTCTTCCAGTGCCCGGGATTCTTCGGCCAATAGTACCGGCGAATGATCAGGTTATGACGGACATGGTGAAAAGGGTACAAAGTGTCGGGATTAAGTATAATTAGGGCTATTGGGTGAAAGGTTCCGGTTGCGATAGAGCGCATTTTCTCATTCATCGTCATCCCTGTTTAAGCGAATGGAGATCTCATAGCCATGGGAAAAAAACCTGCCTATAAGGATCTGGAAAAGAAGATCGAAGTTCTTGAGGGTGCCCTCGTGGAGGCCAACAGAGATCAGGGAGCATCCGGCCCGGAACAGGAGCGGCATCGGATCATTGCCGAGAATACCAATGATGGCGTTTATATCAACGATTTTGAGGGGTACATCCTTTATGTGAATGCAAATGTCTGCCGAATGCTTGGATATACCCAGGAAGAAATCGTCGGTGCCAACTTGGCTATGATAGATCCCGACTGGAGTCTTCCTCTCCAAGGAAAATTGGTAGAACTCCTGCGGAAGGGTTCCTACGTCTTTGAGCGTCGGAATATCCGCAAGGATGGTTCGGAGATCATCGTCGAGGTCAGTTCCAAAATCATCAGCTACGATGGAAAAGGAACCGCGGTGTCCTTTGTCCGAGATGCCACCTTACGCAAGCAGTTGGAGAATGAGTTGTGGGAAAGCAAGGAAAAGCTCCTGCATCTGACCGACAACCTGTCCAATGTCGTGGTGTATCAGCTGACGGCCCTGCCGGATGACGGCAGGCGTTTTACCTATATCAGTCGTGCGGTTGAGAGACTGAATGAAGTCAAGGAAGAGGATGTCCTGAAAGATGCCGGGCTCATCTACGGACAGGTTCTGCCGGAATACCGCGAAATGGTCCGGGAGCGCGAAGAAGAAGCGCTGAGGAACAGGACGCAGCTGCAGGTGGAAGTCCCATGTCAACTGCCCAGCGGCCGTTTGCGCTGGTTTTTCTTTTCCTCCACTCCACGGCTCGACAAAGATGGCGTCTTGCTGTGGGACGGCGTGGAGGTGGACATTACGGAGCGAAAGCGGACAGAAGATGAACAACTGAAAATCCATAAACTGGAGTCGATCGGAACCCTGGCCGGAGGAATTGCACATGATTTCAATAACCTCCTGACCGTAATGCAAGGGTATGTAGGCCTGTTAAAGACAGACACTACCCTAGGGAACAAGGCTTACAGCCGGCTGATCGCCGTAGACAAGGCCGTCAGGCAGGCTACCGAATTGACCAATCATCTGATCACCTTTGCCAAGGGAGGAGATCCGATCAAGGAAATCGCTTCCCTTGGCGACATTGTCAAAGAAGAAGTGTTGAGGAATCTCACCGGGCTCTCCATGGAAAAACGATTCTATCTGGAAAACGATTTGTGGCCCGTGGAGGTAGATATCAGGCAGATACGCCAGGTCATTCGCAACCTGGTAATCAATGCCGTGGAGGCCATGCCGGAAAGGGGCCAACTTACCATTCGGGCGGAAAACACGATGGTCAAAATATCCGACGGGCTGCCGATCGGCGTAGGAGCATATGTCTGCATTTCCGTGGAAGACACCGGTAAAGGTATTTCCAAGGACCAAATGCCGTATATCTTCGATCTCTATTATTCGACCAAACAAAGAGGAGAAGGGAAAGGAACCGGACTTGGATTATCGGTCTGCCAATCCGTGATTGTTAAACATAAAGGCTACATCGGCGTCGAATCGACAGAGGGGATTGGGAGCATATTCCGAATCTACCTGCCCAGGTCTCTCCATCAAGAGATGCCCATCGGCAATCGGCTTTCCTTGGAAAGGGTGGCCGACAAAGAAAGTATTCTGGTTATGGATGATGAAATCATGATTCGTAACCTGGCGACGGAAGTGCTGACCTCTATGGGTTACAACGTGGAGACAGCCAAGGACGGACTGGAGGCAATCGACCTGTATGCCAAAGCCAGAAACTCCGGACATCCTTACAGGCTGGTGATCCTTGATCTGATGGTCCCTGGAGGAATGGACGGAAAAACGACCATGGAAAGACTGCAAACGATCGACTCCGATGTCAGAGGCATCCTTATCAGCGGTTATTCCGACGATCCGATCATCCAGAATTACAGACAGTATGGATTCGTAGGAGCACTGACAAAACCCTTTGACATGAAAACCTTGCAGAAGATACTGGAGGATTATCTCTGACGAAGCCGCAAAAAGTCAGGAGGTTTGTAGTTCCGCGTTTACGCGGCATCCCATGGATCCATGAAAGCCTGTATTTACGCGGCACCGCCTAAAGGCGGAACTACAAACATGATCCGTTTTTCTATCATGATCGATTTTTTTGAGACTTCGTCATCTCTAGGTAGATACCTTTCTATAAGACGGAAAAAGGCGGGTGTCCTTTTCTAAAACGGTTTTTGCCCGGCCGGCTCGGCGCGCCACTCATAGACGTCGTAACCGTCCACCTGTTTCTGGGCGGGGCGAAAGCCGAACTGGGAAAGGCCTTCCTCGATGGCGTGGGAGCCGATGTAGATGGTGTTGGCCTCGGCGTATTTTTGCATATGCCCGGCGATGTCGATGTTGCGGTCGGTCATTTCCTCCATGGGTACCTCTTCATCGAACAGGACTTTCCCGGCATTGATGCCGCAGCGAACCTTGAATTCGGCCTTGATGGACTTGACGTTGCGATTGAAATGGTCGAGACTGTGGATCAGGCTCTGGGCTGCCTCCACCGCATTCTGCACGGAAGCAAAGCAAATCATTACCCCATCCGGCGTCCAGGCGGTCTTGAGACCTTTATGGACGGTAATGATGCTTTCCACCATTTTTTTATACTGCCGGAAATCGCGCTCCGCCAGGGCCGGGTCTTCCCCCAATTTCATGCCGGTCGAATCGACCACATCGATGGCCAGAAAGGAGAGATTCTTTTTTTGTTCTTCGAGAGTCTTTTTCGTCCGGGCATAGAGCTCCAGCAGCTGTTCCCGTCGGGAGCCGTCCATGGGTGCCCCGTCCATGATGGCAATGGAAGAGGTTTCTTTGGCGATGGTCTTCGATTCCTTGGCCTCGGCGCGGGAAGCCTTTGCCGACTGCCTCTGCTCGGCCAGGGTATAAATTTTCTCGGTCAGTTGTGTGCCCAGAAACCAGAAGGTGATCCAGCCGGCAAGCAGCAACAAGGTAAGAAGATAGGGAGCTATCTCCATACTGATCAGGCCGGGCAGGATGGCGTGCAACAGACCTGTAGCCGGCTTCTCCAGTTTTTGCACGAACTGCAGAATGTCATCGAGCATTTCGTAATTTTGTCGGTTGGGCACATGCAGGAGCACCAGACCGGTCAGAACGATGAGCATCGCAGCCAGGCAAAGGTAACTGAGCGTGTCGGCAAGGATCAGGAGTATCCGTGTCCAGAAGATCTTAAGTAAATGCATACCATCACCGCAGGATTTATTCGGAAATTTTCATGATCACCATCGTCAGATCGTCGTGCTGCGGAGCTCCGGCAACATGTTGAACGATTTTGGCATAGATATGGTCGAGAATGGTCTGAGCGCTCTGCCTGGCGTTTTCCCGTATCAATTCTTTGAGGTGTTTGTCGCCGAACTGTTCTTCGGAATGATTCATCGATTCGGTAACCCCGTCCGTGTAGAAGACGACAACCTGTCCCGGCCGGAGCGCAATGCCGTCGGCCTGGAAGGGGTAATCGTCCAGAATGCCTACTACCGGCCCCTCGCCGGACAGCGCGATGATTTCATCCGTATGCAGATCGTAAAGATAGGGCGGATTGTGTCCCGCATTCACATAGGTCAGTTCCTTTGTTCGGGTATTCAACATCCCATAAAAGAGTGTCACGAATTCCCCCGGTGGAGTATCCTGGACCAGAACATGATTGATACGGCGAATGGATTCTTCGATTGGCTGGGCGTTTTCCGATTCCGCCCGCAACATAGCCCTCAGCATAGCCATCAAGATGGCTGCCGGTACGCCTTTGCCACAAACATCCCCGATCGTCACCGCACAGCTGTATTCTCCGAGAGGAATGAAATCGTAGTAATCGCCACCGACGTGGGTGGCGGGAATGCTGATGGCGGCAAATTCGAATCCCGAATAAGTGGGGAGGCGCTTGGGCCATAGGCTCGTCTGTATGGAATGAGCCAGCTCCAGCTGCTGTTCCATCAGCTTTTTTTCCATGGCCAGCTGGTGCTGGCGGGCTTTTTCCAGGGCAATGGATGCCTGATCTGCCAGGTCCATGAATACTGGAATGTCTTTCCCGGTGAAAATCCCGCCGTCGCGCTTATTGACCGCCTGGAGCACGCCGATGACATCCCCGTCGGCGTTGCAAAGAGGAACGCAGAGCAGACTGCGTGTCCGGAATCCTGATTTGGCGATATCGCCGAAAAAGCGCGCATCCTTGGACGCGTCTTCCACTACCAGAGGCCGGCGATGTTCGACCACCCATCCGCCAAAGCCCTTTCCGGCCGGAATGCGGATGCCGGAAATTTCGGCGCCGGCAGGGCCTGTCGGCAAGGTCACTATCAGTTCTCGGGTCGTGCCGTCCAGCAACATCAGCGAACTGGCTTCCGCGTCGGTAATCACTTTGGCCGATTCCATAATCGTCGAAAGCAGCGTGGAGTTGTCCATGGCCGAATTGATCCTGGCCACCAGGTCCAGCAGTATGCAGGATTGGGAATAGCTGCACATCTGCGCCTGCTCGCGGCTGATGACCTCGCGCTCGATGAGGATATGACCCAGCAGTCGGTGGGTCTTCAGGCCGGCTTGGATGTCGAGTGTTTGCTGGATCTGCTCCGGAGTCGCTAATCCCTGTGCGCAAAACTGTTGACCGATTAAAGTTTGCATGTTTGCCTGGACGGATGTTTTTCGCCTTCTTCTCTCGCGGCAAGTTTATGGTACCTTCGTGGTGAAATCAAGCAATACCATGGGTGTCCTCGGGGTGTCAGACCGGCAGCTCCAGCTCTTCGTGCAATTCGTTCGCATCCAGACCGGAAGAGGTGTGCGGAGCCAGGATCTGCCAGATCTGCCGGCCGGAGAGAGAGGCCAGGCTCATCCGGCGGCATTCGGATGCCGGAGAGGAGAGCAGCGGGTACTCTTCCCAGTTCACGGCGATGCGGTTTCGATCGGCAACATCCCGCACACGTTCAAAAATCTCAGCGATGGACCCGGAACTGAGAGGGAAGCTCTGATCCTCGGCCAGGGCCATGTGCATGAGTTTTACCACGATGGCCTCGGGACTCTGCAGCCATTTCCCGAGTCGGTCGATCTTCTCCAACTTCCCGCTTCCCAGGCGATTGGCGACATCGCTTTCCAAACCATAGAATATTTCCGGATTCCAGCCCTGATGCCGGGTGAAATCGGTAAGGACTTCGATTTGCAGCGGATCGAGGCCGGCTGCCACCAGTCTCTGCCGCAACCGGTCTGGCCGGCAAGCCAGTTCTTCCTTTCTCGCTCTGGCGGAAACAGGCTCATTCAGTCTCCATTGCAGGGCCCGGAGAAATGCGTGGGAAGCGAGATCGTCCGCATGCAGCAAGGGGTGGGAGGCTCCTGTGACAAAATGATAAAAACAGCAAAAATAATGGACCGGATCGGTTTCCCCCGCCACATTTTTCTTGAATTTATCCTCATCGCGGTTGGTGAGGTGGGCCTTGAGTCCCTCCAGCATGGTTAACGAGATACACAGATCGGCGTGCCGCAGGGCATAGGCTTCCTTGGAAACCATGCAGCGGACAACGATTTTTTCCAGGCCCTGGCGCAGGGAGTAGCGGCCTTCCATCCCCAGAGAAGCGGCCAGCCGTTGTACGTCCGCATCCTCGATGTTCCACGCTCCGGCAGTCCGTCTGACTTCCTCACAGTATCTTCCGACATAGGCCTCCCTGCCAAGGGCGGCTTCACTGCAGAACCGGTCGGGGAAAACGGTTCCGAGGATGCAGGCGGAATCGAACAGCCGTTCCTGACCGGTAAAGCGGCTATTCTCCTGCTGCTCCATGAGCGATACTCCGTCCTTGGACCAAAGGCCGAGCCGGCGCGTCGCCGGATTGGTTTCGCGCAGGAGCAGGAGTGCGGCTCGCAATTCGTCCTGCCCCTTCCGTTCCGGACGGATTTCGGGATGGAGCGCGTTGCCGCTGTCGTGAAAAAGCCCCCGGAGACTGGCGCGCAGGATTTGTCGATCCTCGCTGAGAAGGCCGGCCTTTCCCAGCAAGGCAACGTGATAGGCACCGACAAAGAAGGCATGCTCGGCATTGTGATACTGATCGGTATTCAAATAATAGCCCGAGGTAACTTCCAGAAACCTGGCCACGGTTCTTTCCGTGTTCCTGTTGGTACAGGTCTTGGCCAGAACACCGAGAAAAATCCTGCGGGCTCTGATGACGGCAGGCATGGAATGGTAGCGATGGTGAACAGAATCGTCCGGAGCGGTTTCTTTCACCTGGGAAACAAGGTCATTCCCGGGGTCGGAGGACGATGGCTCTGCCGCAGACAAAGAACGCTTGCCGGAATTCGGTTTTTCTTCTAACCTGGAAACGGACATGGCATTTGTCGGGTGGCGGATTCCCCTCTTTTCCATGGCAAAGATTGTAACAGGTATTTCCGGGGACATCCACGAATTTGTCCTTAGAATCTGCCCGTCATGGTTCAGAAGCGACAAACAGGAGTAAGGAATTCCTGCCTTTGGCAAAGGTAACCGCCAGGCCCTGTTTTCGCAGTTCCGCGCCGGGAAGCGTTCGCGACGATCCGGCATCGACGTCTTCCACACGGCAGGCTTCCCGAGGGGAAAGGCCTTTCAGCGGTAGCTTCATGGTAAAAGAGTCTGCCGCCTCCCACCTCATCAACAGGATACCGGCCCGTGAGCCTGCGGCATTGTAATAAACGACGCCCGCCACTGGTGAATCATCCAACGGATAGATCAGGTCATACCGGCAATCGTTTTTCAAAAGGTTGAGCCGTCGATAGTGATGGACTTCCGTGAGGATGATCCTTCTCTGTCTTTCTTCGATCCTCGCCAGATCGGCCACCAGTCCCCAGGTACCGGCCATGGCGCTGCGGCAATACATGCGGGTGAATTCGTCATCCGCGGGATTATTCCGGTCGGGGTTGTTCGTCCAGCGATTGACGGTCCAGGGAGGGAGAAACTGGAGAGCACCCAGTGCCTCCAGAAAATTACTTTTGGCATGATTCGGACCGGTTCCACCTCCGTCGCGTATCCATTGATTTTGAGTCGTCAGCACCGTGAATTCATTGATCATGCGTCCGCCGCTCTGACAGTTTTCCATATACAGATCCGGTTGTGCCTTGCGTACTGCCAGCAGGGCCGCCTGGAACGCGATGACATTCTTCATCAATCCGTGACGCGATTGGGCGGCGAAAAAGTCCTGATCGTATTTCCACCAATCCATGAAATAGCGGCGTCGCAAGCCTGCCGTATGGTCGAGCAGGAATCGGGTAAAGTCCATTCCGGCGTATTCGAGCAGAAATCCGTCGATAAACTTCTGGTAGAAAGCCGGTTGTACGATATTCGGCGGCAGGGTCTGGGCTTCGCTTTTCACAAACTGCGGACAGGACCATATCCCGACACGCGCGCCGCCGGCTTTGGCCGCGGCCAGGATGGCTTCGAATTGTCCCGGGCGGAACTTGGCCGGATCCGGCGTCCATTCCCCCACGGATCGATACCATCCGGCATCCACAACCAAGGCATCGAAACCGTAAGGCTTCATGTTGTCCACCTGTCGCTGCAGGAATTCACCGTTGCATTGAAAGCGGGTTGTGTACCAATGATTGTAGGAGAAAGGATAACTTGGAGGCGGCCCTCCATAGAGGCTTCGTCCGAGAGAGAGACGCTGGGTCATCCATTCCGCCCGTCCCTCGACTTCTCCCGCGGCCCGGCCGGCAAATACCGTGAGTACGGGACCGGTTACCGTTTCTCCCGGGGAGAGTGTCAGTTGTGTTTCCTCCGGCGGCAGATCGACGCGAAAGGAAAAGGTATCCGGCTCGCTGTCCTTTCCGAGCTCCGCCCGCCATCCGCCGCACCAGTCCAGAGAAAAATAGAGTTGCCCTTTCTCCCCGCTCCATTCCCAATAGGGATTCTGGCCTTGAGACACGTCGTCCGAACTATGCAGACGACTTCCCAGCCGGACTGTTTTCTTTTCGCCAAAGGCTTCGGTCTCCGGATGGAAAGTCAGCGCCTGCCAATAACGAAGCCGGGCCGCCCTTCCGAATGTCTTCCACCTCCCGTGCCATACGGGATAGCAGGATATCGCCTGGGGGGCGGCGCCTTCATTGGCCAGGCGTACCGAGGTGCGAAACAGCGATCCGCGGCGGGCCAGGTCGATTGTCCAGACGATGCGCAATCCGTCCGCCCGGGTCCGGGAGGCTTCCGCACGGTAAAACAACGGATGGTCGACCTCTCTCCAGGAAGCGGCGGTGGTCCCGGAAAAGTCGGCTGCATCTCCGGGCAGGCGGCGATCCATGCCGGCGGTTCTTTCCGTCTCTTGCAGAAGCCGCTTTCCGTCGGCCCACCTGGCCTCGGAGATATAGGGAACACCGTTTGGATTCACCTCCAAACGCAGCGATATCGTCCCGTTTTGCAGCACCAGATCCCGACTCAAGGCCGGCACCGGCCAAAGCAGGAATAAGATGCCGATACCGTAAAAACATGAGAGTGTCCTGTGGTTCACCATTTTACCTTGCTGCCTTTCTTCTTTTTGTTCCGGGGAAATTTGTAATCGCCGGGAGTCAGAGATATCGCCCTTTGCAGTACAGCTTCGGCCTCTCCATATTCTCCAGCTTCCATCAAGGTGTATCCCAAATCATTCAAATGTTCATAAAGAAGTATTTGATTGTTGTAGTACTTCCTAGAAGATGTAATGTGATGCAAGCAATTTTACTATTTTTGCCTCCTGGCAGGACACTGGAGGAATGGAAGCAGGACTCCCATGAAACATGCCGGCTACCATCTATGACGAGGCGGTAAAAAGGTGGCACAGACATTCTTGACGGTTCGGCAATAAGTCTATATCCCATTTCTTTTCGTAAATTCCGTGTTGATTCCATTGTTTTTGCCGGCGGGACGCCGGCGCTCCCAGGACTTTTTACCGGACCGTCATTCTTGTCTGTGACTGAAACGTGCGTCCAATGGGCATCTCTTCGTCGCTGATGATGAAGTCGCAAAAAATCAAAGGTTTGTAGTTCCACGTTTACGCGGCATCTCATGGATCCGTGAAAGCCTGTATTTACGCGGCACCGCTTAAAGACTTCTGAGCTGGTCTGTCAAGCATTTTCGTATGGATATTTGCCTATATCGCTCCTCCGGAGCTTCCTGATAGGGTGGAACATGCAATTCTATTAACATGCCGCGCCTCCGGCGCTGTCAGAGACGGCCGGAGAATCCGGGAATAAGTACATTTCCATTTCATCAGGAACTTTCTCTCCTCAGCCGCGTAGCGGCGACATGTTTATAGTTACACGGCCTTGTAAATATCACAAAGCTGCAGAGCAGCGGTATAGGCTCGGGTACCGCCTGAGGCGGAACTATCAACGCGATCCGTTTTTCTATCAGGATCGACTCTTTTGCACGCTCCTCTTGCATAGGGACCTCTGGTGTAATCCAT
>CAZTVS010000129.1:0-12763 GCA_964617125.1 uncultured Acidobacteriota bacterium | reverse complement strand
ACCTCAATCGATGCGCCTTCTCAGGCTGAATTGCCTGATCAGAAACATCCCGGCGATGAATCCGCCGATATGGGCCCACCAGGCGATCCCTCCCGTCGTTTCCGAGGCGGATACGATGGCGGCCGTGCCGTTGAAAAACTGGATCAAAAACCAAAAACCTAAAACGATGACCGCCGGCAATTCAATGATCTGAAGAAAGATGAATATCGGAACCAGAGTCAGGATCCTGGCGTGGGGGAAGGTGACCAGATAAGCGCCTAAAACCCCGGCGATGGCTCCACTGGCCCCTATGCTGGGCACATTCGATCCGTGGTTGAACAACAGGTGCATCCATCCGGCTATCAATCCGCAGGTTATGTAGAACAGCGGGAAACGTATCCGGCCCATTCTATCTTCAACGTTATCGCCGAAGATCCACAGATACCACATATTTCCAATCAGATGCAGGAAGCCGCCATGGAGAAAGATAGAAGAAAAAAAGGTGAAAAAAGAGTGATGGATCGCCCCGACAGGACCGTGAGAAAAATCCAGGAAAAGCGAGGGGACCATTCCATACCGGTATAGGAAAGAATTCAGGGCACGCGGACTTTTATAACCGAGCTGCAGTTCATAGGCAAAGACGGCGCAGTTGATCACGATCAGGCTGAGGGTCCAGACCGGGAATCGGCGTGAAGGGATGTTATCTCGAAAGGGAATCATGGTACCTGCGATCGTAAAGGGTAGCAAGGCGATCGGTCAAGCCGCAGCCGATACCCATATTTGTATAAATCATATCTAGATAATAATCATTTGACAGTCGAACGCTTTTCGCCTTATGATAGTTACTGCGGTTACAGCGGAAGAAAACCGATGGTTTACCCTCCGTTGGGTTGACTCTTCGATCCGATGTCGCTTGCAGGTTAGCCCCCTTCAGAGAACATCGCCTCTATCAGTTCCATCTGACTGCCACCGTTTACAGTCTATTGTTTTTACACTAAGGTGTTTTAAAAGAACATGATTCTGGGGATAATTTTCCTCCGGAATGCTTTGTCGGGATAGCCAGGGAGCTGCATGCAAATTCTTTTCGTCGTACCGGACAACCGCATCACTAAAAATTATATGCCGGTTTTGTGGCCATGGCTGCTGAAGGCCCTCACTCCTCAAGAACACCGGGTAACCATCCTTGACGGCAACGCCTCATCCATGTCGGCCGGAGAGATCGCTCTGCTGGCCCGAAACTTACGTGCCGACCTCGTCGGCATCGGAGCCATGACCCGCACGGTGCAGACCGCCTATACGATCGCCGACGAGGTACGACAGGCGGGCATCCCTGTCATCATGGGCGGACCTCATGTCAGTGCTCCGGGCAGTTGCATCGACGGAGAACCCAACGAGATTCTGCGGGAAGCCTCTTTGCACGCCGACAGCATAGTCATGGGCGAGGCCGATGAGATCTGGCCCCGCATCCTGGAAGACATGAATCGAGGCGGCCTGCAGAGCCAGTATCGTTCCGAGATCAAGCCCACGCTTCAGAATTATCCCCGCATACCCTGGGAAGAAGCGAATCTGAAACAGTTCACGGTCATTCCCAAGGCGATTAAGATGATGATTCGGGCCTGTGGATACCCGGAATTCGACTTCAACCTGACCCCGGTGGAGACCGGACGCGGATGCCCCTATGGATGCGACTTCTGCACCGTGACCACTTTTTTTGGAGATAAGGTCCGCATACGCAGCATCGAAAGCGTACTGGAGGAGATCGCCCTGCTCAAGGAGCTCAAGCGCAGGTTCATCTTCTTCGTCGACGACAATTTTGCCATCTATGACAAATTTGGGAAAAGCGATCCTGCCTTTCTGGACCGCTCCCGCAGACTGATGCAGGCCATGATCGACACCGGAATTCGCGTCCCCTGGGCGGCGCAAATCTCCACCAATCTTCTCGACCCGGAAACCCCCGGCGGCCGCGAACTCGTCGATCTGATGCACGGATCGGGATGTATCGGGGTCTATATCGGGCTGGAATCGGTGCTCCCGGAATCGTTGAAAGACGTTTCCAAATCCTTCAACAAACCGGCCAACTACCAGAGGATCCTGAATAACCTGGACCGTTCCGGTATCTACCCCATGGCCGGATTCATCTACGGCATGGATTCCGATCGCGTCGGCGTTGCCGAAAAAACCTGGGAGGTTGTAAAACAATACCCGCCGTCGACCATACCCATTTTCTCGCAATTGACACCGCTGCCCGGCACCCCGCAGTATAGGAAATTACGAGAAGAACGCCGCCTGGTGGAAGGGCACTGGAAGAATTATCGCCCCTATGCCGCCGCCTTTCAGCCCATGCACATGTCGCCCGAGGAACTGCAGAGCGAGGTGAGGACATCCTGGAAACTGGCCTATGCACCGGAATCCATTTTCCAACGCATGCATCAGATGCGCAATCGCCCCTTCTTCGAACGGGTCATCGTTTTTGCCGCCAATCTCTGTATGCGCGGGGTTTTCTTTCCCCAGATGAATCTGCGGTCCTGGATACAATTATTCTGGAGAAACCGGCGGTCCTTCTGGGAACTCTTCTTCCACAGCCGGAAGTTGACCAAACGCACGCATGTAAAGACCTTTCGAGGATCGAAATCCCGGATCTCCATGGAGACGGAAACCCCACCATCCTGACAACCAAGTGGTATAACCTGTTCTAATTATCTGGAAAGGAACGATACTCATGTCGACAAATAACAAGATAGCCGGTTCTGTTGTTTTGGGTCTTTTCGTGCTTTTTACCGCTGTCATCTCCGCGGCCATCGCCCAGCCGATCAATACCCTGACCGATCAGGAAAAACAAGAGGGATGGAAACTGCTGTTCGATGGCACCAGCCTCAAGGGGTGGCACAGCTATAACACCACTACCGCCCCGGCCCAGGGATGGAAAATTGAAAAGGGCGTTTTGACCCATATCAAAGACGGGAAGGGCGGCGATATCGTTTACGAACAGGAGTTCGACAACTTCGAGCTTTCCTGGGAATGGAGCATGCCCCCGAGATCCAATAACGGTGTGAAGTACTTCATCACCAAGGAACGAAACGCAACCATCGGTCATGAATACCAGATGATCGACGACGAACTGGTGAAGGACGACAGCTATTCCAGCTGCGCCTCCTTCTATCTGGTCGTCCCGCCACGGGCGGATAAAAAGATCAAGCCATGGGGTGAATGGAACCAATCGCGGGTGATCGTTTCGGGAAACCATGTGGAACACTGGCTTAACGGGGAAAAGGTCCTGCAGTACCAATGCGGCGATCCAGCCCTTTTAGCCCAGATCGCCAAAACAAAATTCAAAAACGTGAAGGACTTCGGATACCACGTTCGCGGATACATCCTGCTCACCAGTCATCAGGACGAGGCCTCCTACCGGAATGTGAAGATACGCGAACTTCACACGATTCCGCCGAAGGGCCTACGTCTCCATCCTTAAGGGAGCGGATCGCCAGCTATCGCCGCTCTTCTCGGCTCCAGGCACATGAAGGCCTTCATTGTAGGCACAGCGGGGCATATCGATCACGGCAAGACCGCCCTGATCCGGTCTCTCACCGGAATGGACGCCGATCGCCTGAAGGAGGAAAAGGAGCGCGGGATCACCATCGATCTGGGTTTTGCCTGCCTTCTGCTGCCCGAGGTGCAGATCGGATTCATCGACGTCCCCGGACATGAGCGCTTTCTCCACAACATGCTCTCCGGCATCGGAGGAATTCAGTACCTGCTGCTGACCATAGCCGCGGACGAATCGGTCATGGCCCAGACCCGGGAACATTTCGATATATGCCGCCTGTTGGGCATCCGGCAAGGAGCCGTCGTCCTGACCAAAATCGATCTGGTCGATGAAGAGACCCTGATGCTCACCATGGAAGAGGTGAAGGAGCTGGTTCAGGGCTCTTTCCTGGAAGGAGCCCCGGTATTCCCGATCAGCAATCGCACCGGTCAGGGAATCGACGCCCTGAAGAACCATCTGACAACGGCCGCGAGCGAGATACCTTCGGATACCGGGCAGCAGGCGGCACGGATGAACGTTGACCGTGTCTTTCACCGGAAAGGCTTCGGAGCAGTGGTTACCGGCACGCTGCTTTCCGGAACGCTGTCCAGGGAACAGGAGATCGAATTCCTTCCCGGGAGGCTCTCCAGCCGCTTACGAAACCTGCAGAGCTACGGTCAGGAAGTCGAAACAGTCCAGGCCGGTCGCCGAATTGCCGCCAATGTGCATCGGCTGGAAGTATCCGAACTGCATCGAGGCATGGTTCTGGTTGAAAAAGATTGCTATGAGGCGACCGACACCCTCGACGTTCACATCGAACTCCTGACATACAACGGCTGCCTCCTGAAGAATCGTTCCCGGGTGCATTTGCATATCGGTTCCGAGGAAACAACGGCGCGAGTGGTTCTGCTCCCAAACAAAGAGATAGGGCCGGGTCAAGCCGCGGTCGCCCGGCTCAGACTGGAACGCCCCGTCGTCGCCGTCCATGGAGACCGGTTCATCCTGAGGCGGTTTTCCCCTCTGGCTACGGTCGGCGGAGGGATGGTCCTGCATCCCTTTCCGCCGAAAAGGAAACGGAGTCAGGCCCGTCTTCCGACCGCCGATCCCGTTTTTATCCAGGGGACGGCGGAAGAGAGAATCCTCCTGGATCTGCAATGGTCGGGCACGTCCGGACGTACCCCGCAGGAAATCGGCAAGATCTTCGGTTATTCCCGCAGCTACCAAAATGATTTGCTTCGTCGCTTGCAGGCCGATGGCCGCGTTTGCCGGCCGATCGGATCGGAAGGCCGGGCCGTGACCCGCGGCCATCTGGAAGAAGTCAAACAAAAAATTCTCCTAGCGCTGGAGGCCTGCCATCGGGACTATCCGCTCTCACCCGGGATCGTCAAAGAGGAACTATGTCAAAGACTTTTCTTCTGTCCGGTGACGGACACCTATCTGCAGGCCGTCACGGAGCTGCTGCAAAGCGGTCAAATAGAAGTGCAGGATGGTGTTCTTTGCCGTTTCGGCCGTCGGGTGACCTATAGCGAGCGGGAGATCTCTCTGCGGGAACGACTGGAAGATTTTTATCGCAGACGGGGACTGCAGGCACCCCGCTGGGAAGAGATCCTGGAGGAACTGCAGGAGAGCGAAGAACAGGTGCGGTATTTTTATCAGCAGCTGCTCAAGGAAGGGATCCTGGTCCGTATCTGCATGGAATTCTCCCTACACCGGGAAGCCCTGCAGGAAGCCCTCGGCAAAATCCGCCGGCGCTACGCGAAAGGAGATTCCTTTCCCGTGACCGAGTTCAAGGACCTGCTGGGCCTGACGCGTAAAGTGGCCATTCCCCTGCTGGAATATCTCGACCGGCAGCATATGACCCGTCGAATGAGCGACCGGCGCATTTGGAACGATTCCGTTCCCCTGAAACCGTCTTGATAGGAACCGGAGGAAAGCGAATCCCGTCTCCTCCATACACTCCTTGTCACCATGCAATTCATCCACCAGGAGCAAACCAGATCATGAAAAATCATCTTTGGCAAAAGGTACTGGGATCTATTTTCCTCATGCTGTCGGGAATCACACTGCTCTATGCCTCCAATAACCTGGCACCGCGATTTGCCGCCGCCAAACCGGTCTGGCTGCAGGGACGTGAAACTGAAAAGAATTTGTTTGTCGGTTTCCGTGCCGTCTTCCAGGCTCCGGCAGGGCAGAAGGTATTCCTCCGCGCCGCCGGTTCCACCCTCTATCGCGTATTCCTCAACGGCCGCTTTCTCGGACACGGACCGGCGCGTGGTCCGCATGGATTCTACCGGGTGGACGAATGGGACCTCACCGGGCATCTCAAGCCGGACGCCAATCTCATCGCCTTTGAAGTCGCCGGCTACAACGCCAACAGCTATTATGTGCTGGACCAGCCCTCTTTCCTCCAGGCGGAGGTGATCTCGGAAGGAAAGGTTCTGGCATCTACCGGAGAGGGGGAGCATGCTTTTGCGGCCATTCCGTTGCCGGAACGTCGGCAGAAGGTCCAGCGTTACAGCTTCCAGCGACCCTTCACCGAGGTCTATCGGCTGTCACCGGGCTATGATTCCTGGCGGCAGAGCATTACGGCGACTTTCCCTAAGGCGAGTTGCACCGAACAATCCGGGAAAGAGCTGCTTCCGCGCCGTGTGGCCTTTGCCGATTTCACCCTGCGTCAGCCGTCCTGGCATGTCTCCGACGGCAAGGTCCAGACCGGACTGAGTGTGGAAAAGCCGTGGAAGGACCGTTCCCTGACCAACGTCGGACCGAAACTCGGAGGCTACCCGGAAAACGAGCTGGAGACGATCCAGACTCTCGAGTTACAGACCATCGCCAATAGCGGCAACACCCCGGTCAACCGTCCCTATTCCCCTGAAGGAACGATTCCGCTGAAGGCAAACGATTTTACCATCCTGGATTTCGGCAAAAACCTGACCGGTTTTCTGGGCGCCCGGATCGAATGCCGATCCCGCACCCGGCTTTTCCTGGTCTTTGATGAGATCCTTACCCAGGGAGACGTGAATTTCCGCCGGCTTGGCTGCGCCAATATTCTCTCCTACGATCTTCAACCCGGAAGCTATGAAGTGGAATCTTTCGAACCCTACACCCTGCGTTATCTGAAGTTGATCTCTGTCGCAGGCGATTGTTCCATCCATGGGACCTGGCTGCGTGAATTTGCCGACAGCAGCAGCAAGGAGGCCTATTTTGCCGCCAGCGACGAACGCTTCAATCGTCTCTTCGAGGCCGGCCGCGAGACCTTCCGGCAAAACTCGATCGATATCTTCATGGATTGCCCATCCCGGGAAAGGGCCGGTTGGCTGTGCGACAGCTTCTTTACCGCCCGAACGGCCTTCGACCTGAGCGGGGACACCCGCATTGAACATTGTTTTCTGGAGAACTACCTGCTCCCGGCGAAGTTTTCCTTCCTTCCCGAGGGCATGCTGCCAATGTGCTATCCGGCCGATCACAACGACGGGGTGTTCATCCCCAACTGGTCACTTTGGTTCGTCGTCCAGCTGGAAGAGTATCTGGCCAGAAGCGGCGATCGGGAGCTGGTAGCGGCTTTAAAGCCGCGTGTCCTGAAACTCTTCGACTATTTCCAACGATTCCACAATACGGACGGTCTGCTGGAGAAACTCGAAAACTGGGTATTTGTGGAATGGTCCAAGGCCAATAATTTTGTTCAGGATGTGAATTATCCCTCGAACATGCTCTACGCCAAGGCACTGTCGGCCGCCGGACGGATGTATGATCAACCGGAACTTGTCCGCCGGGCCGCGGCCATTCAGGAGGTGATTCGCCATCAGTCCTTCGACGGCGAGTTTTTCGTCGACAACGCCGTACGCCAGGAGGGCAAACTGGCAATCACCCGCAATCGCACGGAGGTCTGTCAATACTTTGCTTTCTATTTCGATGTGGCCACTCCGCAATCCCACCCCAAACTCTGGCAGACCCTGATCACCGGCTTCGGCCCGCAACGCAGACAGTCCAAAGCCTTTCCTGAGGTACACCCGGCCAATGCCTTCATCGGCAACGTACTTCGCCTGGAGCTGCTCTCCCGTTACGGATTGTGCCGGCAGCTGCTCGATGAATCCCTCGGCTACCAGTTCTACATGGTCGAACAGACCGGCACGCTGTGGGAAAACGACAGCACCGTCGCCAGCTGCAACCACGGATTCGCCTCCCATGGCGGCGTGCATGTGCTCTACCGCGATGTTCTCGGACTCTACCGGGTTAATACCGTGGACAAGAAGATACTGCTTCGTTTCACCGACTTTCCGTTGCACTGGTGTGAGGGGCGTATGCCGACGCCGGACGGCCCGATCGAACTCAACTGGCAGAAAGACGGCAAACGATTGCTCTACCGAGTCGCCGCCCCTGCCGGATACAAGATCGAGGTAGAGAACCGCAGCGCTCTGGAAGCGGTCCGCCGGCCCTAAGGGCGCTTAGGCCCTGACGATTCGGCGCCGGTAGATTTCACAGCTTTCCATTCTTTTTTCCAGGCTGCGGATTCGTAATAGGATCCGTAGCCGCCGGTGAGGTTGTGGGCCAGCCACAGGCGGTATCCGTGATCCGCAGTCGGAGTCACCCGGCGGCGATGAATCACGGCGGTGGGAGTATGGATCGTGATCGTAAAGTTCCCCTCCGCGTTCCGTCCCGCCATGACAATCTCGTCTCGGAAGTCGCCGCAAAGGTCCGCCACCATGATCACCCTTGCGGCCAGGCCTTCTCCGGGAACGGCAGCGGGAATCGGGACCACCGTTTGTCCGTCGAAATTGCCGACCTGGGAACCGTCTCGCGACAGCAGTTCGCGGGTGGCATCTCCATCCCATTCGACCGGAGTATAGAGGTTGGCAAAGGGCTCCCGCAGGATCCTGCCCTCCGCCGAAAGCAACACGGTATCTTTGCCTTCATGACCTTCCCGATTGGCGAAGCATTCGATGCCCGGTGATCCATCGAAGATGTCGGCGGCCCAGCCTACATGCCCATGGACCCAGCGGGGATCATCCTCGCGGTTGATCTTCCAGAGGATCTTTCCTCGATCGGCATCCACCAGGTAAACACCGGCATGGATGCTGGATTCCACCACATAAAAAACCTCCAGGCCGGGATGCTGCGGCAGAAAATCGCGGATGGCAACGATATCGGGGTGTCCCCGATACATGGACCATCGCAGGGAGCCGTCCGCATTCAGGCAGGTGGTGCCGTTGAAAACTTCATCCTTCCCGTCCCCGTCGACATCGGCGATGTCGAGATGGTGGGACCCGCTGCCGCTGGTCTCCGCCGTACTGCGGAATTCCCATAGCCGGTTCAGATCCGCGTCGAAGGCAACCAGGAGCTCGTTTTCGTAGAGCCCGGTCTGGGTAACGATGGCCGGGTGTTTTCCATCCAGATGAGCGATAGAAAGATGTATTCGGGTGGAGGATTTGGCAAAATCGGTCAGCATCGGCGGCCAAGGCGTTTTCCGCAGCAGGCGCCCGCTGAGCCCATCCAGAATGCCGAGGTAAACCTGCTCTCCCTCCTGAATACGGACGATGATCTCCGCTTTTCCATCCCCATCCAGATCGTAAACATTCACGGGAACATCGCTGGCACTGCCGAAACAGTAATCGTGCCATACCAGGGAGCGGCGCCACAGATAACGGCCGTTTCCCAGAAAGGTCTCGATCTCCACCGGCAGACCCGGGTCCTGCGACATCTCCACATTGCCGTTATCCATACGGATGACCGCATCGAGCAAACCGTCGCCATCCAGATCGCCGAAAACCGGAGCCCCCCCAGTTTTTCTCGGGGCCGGGGTGAAGCGGTGGAGGATGCCGGTAGGCTCCCCGGTTTCGGCACCGGCCCATTCCGAGGGAGGTCCCTCCCGGCCATCGGCAAAAACCGGCCGGACACGATAGTAATGGACCACGCCTTTTTTCGGCGCCTCATCCAGCCAGCAGGTCGCATCGCTGATCGGTGTCCTGGTGATGCGAAACCCGGCGTCGTAGCGTCGGGTGGAACGGTAGACATGAAAGCCGACACCCGAAGCGTCCTGAGGAAGCAGCTGCCAGCTGAGGAAGATGGCATCGGAACGTTGCGGCAGGGCAATGAGGCGACGGACGACGGTGTGGAAGGAGGGACTGCCCGCCTGCGGTTCCCGTACGAGCCGGAAACCGATATCCGGCTGTCTCATTCCCGGCGAGGCACTCGCTCCATACCCGCAGCGGAGATAGGGAGTCGTGCGTGCCCAACTGCCGCCCACGATGCGCCCTTCCAGGTCCGAAGGTGTATAGATGCGGAATTTGTAGCGCGCCCTGGCGGGATCCACATGCATCACCGCCATCTGCCAGACGTTTCCCGAAAGATCGTACAGTCCGTAACCGTTCGGCGCATACGATTTGACCGGCCGGAGATGGGTCCGCCAGGCGTCAAAGCGTCGCACGGCCCCGAGATCGAAATTGGCCCGGCCATCCGGCGAGTCATCGCCCCAGGGATAAAGCCGTTTCTCCAGTCCTCCGCGGGAAGCGTATTCGAACTCGGATTCCGTCGGCAGCCGGTAAACACGTCCTTCTTTTGCGGTTCGCCAGGCCAGGTAGGCATCCACATCATAACGGTTGACGAAGATCACCGGGTGATTTTTCAGGTCCGGCGGCATCTTCCCATCCTTCCAATGCGGCGGAGACGGATGGCCGGTAGCTTCCAGAAACAAACGGTATTCGTCATGGGTAACGGGATGGTCGCAGATTTCAAAATCCTCGATACGGGCCATCGTCAGATTCCCTTTACGGGTGACCACATCGCCGCTTTCGAACACGCCGCCACGGATCGGGACAAAGCCGTCCGCTCCCGCAACCGGAATTGGGAACGGTTTCCAGGGAGAAGGCTGTATCGCTTCGTCCGATGGCTCTGCGGCCGCGATGCGAGGCATGACGGACAATCCAGGCGAAAACATGGCGGCAGGAAATATCAGAAATGCTGCGAGAAGATACCGATAGGTGCTCATTTCGTACCTCGATTTTAACTCAAAAGCGGAAAGTGTAATTCAATTTGACTCGGAAGCGGGTCTGGGCGGATTCGAAGCGGTCATAGCGGTTCTCCTGCCAGGCATGGTTCAGCACCACGAAGAATTCGTTTCCCGGTTTCAGAATCCAGCGCAGCCGGCTTTGCAGTCCGATGTTGCGCGATTCGGTGTCATACTGCACAAAATTCGCCAGGGAAATCAACGGGGTAAAGGCATAGTCCAGACGATACATCATCAGGCTGGTGTTGAACTTCCCTTCGTCCAGCCGGATCCAGTTCTGCTCCCAGGTCAGCGAGGTACTGAGATGCCGGTCCTTGCGCCAGGTCAGACCGACCACGACCTCGCGGCGGGTTCCCGAGAAAAAGGAACCCGTCTTCAGTTCCATACCGATGGAAAGCGGCTTGTTCTGCGAGCTTTCGAACCCGATGCCATGGGTCGCAAAGGTATACTCGCCGGCGGGAAGGGAAATCCCATCGAAGATCTCCCACGCCTCATACAGCCTCTCCACATTCCGGGTCCAGTCATAGGAGATAAACTCTCCGCTGTGGAACCGCCATTGAAAAGGGGTAAAACTGACCTCTCTGGTTTCCGAACTTCGATGCTCCAGATTGTAGTAGTCGGCATACTCGAACTCGAAGGACATCTGGCGAATGTTCCAGAACTTGGGACGCGGGCGAAGCTCGGTATTCAGCGAGGAAAGGCGAATTCCCCGGCGGGGCATGAATCCCAGGGCCGGATCGAAGTTTTCCCCGATCTTGAGCCATTTGTATTCGAAATGGGTCAGATCGTTGGGAAACAGGATCGACCCGCCATAAGCAGTGTCCCGCCCCACAACACCGCTGGTGCGGGTTTTGGCTCCGAACAGGGTCAGGCCGAGGTTCTTCTCACTCTTGAGGAAGTTTGAAGTGGCAAGCTTCAAGTCCAGGCCCCCCGCCTGATTTCCGGTCCGGCCGGTCGGATCGCCGTTGGTAAAAAGGGCACCCACGTAGGATTGACGCCCGAAATTGGCCTTGACACGGCCCACGGCCAGATTCTTTCCCGGCACCAGTCGCAGGTCTTCCTCTACCAGTTCGTCGGTCTGAACGTCCAGCAATCCGATGTCGAAACGCCCGATCTTGCCGGTCAGCTTCTCGCCGGCAAGAATGGGTACCTCTTTACCCCCCACCAGCCCGATGCGCCGGGAAAAGAAGAGCAGACCATCTCCGGGCTCGTCTCCACGCCCGCCGGCAAAATCGAAGATGCCGGCATCCTCCAGGAAGAAGGAGCGTTTTTCGGGAAAAAAGGCAGGGAAACGGGTCAGATTGACTTGGCGCGTATCCGCTTCCGTCTCGGCAAAATCGGTATGGAAGGTGGTACTGGAAACCAGATTGGAGGTAATGCGGTAAAAGAAATCGACTCCGCCGCTGTGTGCCGCCTGAAGCCTGTCGGGACTCTCGATGTCCCGGGTAAAACCCGCAATCCCGTAAGGTTTCACATCCAGGCCGACTCCCTGGGTCAAACCCTCCAGGCCGGTCAGATGACCGGCCTGGTTCACATGGTACAACTTTATATCCAGGGAAGGCGACGCCCAGCGGGAGGTCTCACGCAGCCGGGCCTGGCGGCGCTGGATGTTGAATCCCCATTCCCGAACGCTCGGGCTGAAACCGATGGTTTTGAAGGGAATCTCGAATTCCGCCGTCCAACCCTGGTCGTCGATCAGTGTGCGTACATTCCAAATGCCGTTCCAATCGGTTGCCTCCTCTTTATTCTCGGTGATACGGCCATCCAACAAGGCTCCCGCCGGATTGGTGGCAAACAGATAGGCGTTGCGATGATCGTGGTAGGTGTCCAGGAGGAAGCCGAGATGATCGTTCTCACCCAGATCGGCATCACGTCCCATCTCCGTGGAAAGGATCCGCTCGGGGCGGCGATCATAGCACCTGGCCGCGATATACAGGGCATGTTTGTCGTAGGCGATCCGGACCTCGGTGACCTCCGAGGGCTTTTCTCCGTTGTTCGGCTCTACTTGCACAAACTCGCCGATGCCGGGGCTATCCAGCCACACTTTTTCATCCAAAACACCGTCGATACGGATTTTTTCTCCGGTAAAACGCACCTCGGCCTCACGACCATCGGCAGCATATAAGGAGGAGAAGAGAAAAACCTCCATGAGCACGAAAGGAAGAATCCATGAGAATAAAATCCGGAATCGTAATTGACTCATTTGCTGTTCCTTTTCCGGAAGATCATAAACCTTTCCCTTTTTTTACGCCACAAAA
>CAZTVS010000128.1:8653-12782 GCA_964617125.1 uncultured Acidobacteriota bacterium | reverse complement strand
ATCGATGCGGTAGACGAGCATATTCTCGCCATCCTGATTGGCGGCGACCAGGTGCTTCCCCTTGGGATCCAGGGCCAAGTGGCGGGGATATTTTCCCTGGGTGGAAAAACACTCTTTCAGAGTCAGTGTCCCTTGGTTCGGATCGATATCGAAAAGGGCGATGCTGTCGTGCCCCCGGTTCGATCCGTAGAGGAATTTGCCGTTCGGGTGTACGGCCACTTCGGCCGTATAACTGGTACCGGTAAAATCGAGAGGAAGGGTTTTTACCGTCTGCAGCTCCTGCCAGGTGCCCTTGGAATAGTCGCCCTGATACACGACGATGGTGTTGGACATCTCGTTGATCAGATAGCCCCAGTTCTTCTTCGGATGGAAGGCGAAATGCCTTGGGCCGGACCCTCCTGCAACCTGAGTCTTCAGGCCTTCTCCCAGCTTGCCGGTTTGGGGATCGAAGGGGTAGGTGATCAGCTGGTCCAGTCCCAGGTCGGCGGTCATGACGAATCGGCCGCCCGGCAGCGGTTCGATCCAGTGGGCATGTGGCCCCTTCTGACGGGACGGATTGGTGCTCGATCCGGTGTGTTGCCGTGAGTCCACGGCTTCGCCGAGGCGTCCGTCCGGCCCCACGGGGATCACGGTTACGCTTCCCGAGCCGTAGTTGGCGGCATAGAGCCACCGGCCGGTTTTGTCCAAGGACAGGTGGGTCGGTCCCGATCCTTTCGATGAGACCGAATTAAGCAGCGTGAGCTGCCCGGTCGTTTTATCCATGGAGAAGGCGCTGATACCGCCGCCCTTCTGTCCTTCCCATCGACCCATCTCGTTGACGGTATAGAGATAGCGGCCGTTCGGGTGCAGGGCCAGAAAGGTGGGCTGCGGGACCTTTGCGGCCAGCCCCATAGGAGCGGTCTCTCCGGTACCGGAGTTGTAATGAAAAACGTATATTCCCTCGCTTGTCCCCTGGGTGAAGGTGCCGATGTACATCAGGTAGTCGGGCTTGTCGGCGGCCGAAAGGGAAGAAGGTGTCAGCGTGAGGACAAAGGCTGATACTAGGAAGCACAGCAGGCGGAACCTGTTTCGAACGTTCATAAGCAACTCCTGTTTCACAAAGTGGGCTTAAAGGTTTTCAAAGAGGAAGCGGGATGGCGGATGATATCCGCGGGCGCTGATTTTCTCTCCCTGATAGAGGGCCCAGGAGGGCCAACGCTCCCAGCGCTGGGTCATGCGGTAGAGCTGCCGGGCGCTGTTGGAAACGATCAGATAGAGCACACGGTTCTTCCCGTAAGGGCTGGGAAAGGCCACCACCAGTCCATCTTCCGGGGATGTATATTCTTTGCCGTTCCATCGGAACATGTTTTTCCCCAGTTTCAGTCCGGGGAAACGGTCAGCCAGCTCCTGCAACAGGCGGTTATTTCCTGCCTGACCGAGGATCATCAGGTCTTTCTTCTCCTTCTCCTCCCGGGTGATCTCGCAATCCTTGCGCAGACCGAGCAGGGTCTCGGTATAGGCATCGGCGACGGTCTCCTGCCAGCGTTCGGCCAGCGAATGGTTGGCCTCGATCTCCCTGCCGGTCCCATAAACGATCAGGGTATCCTGAAAGTCGTCGAGGAGATTGTCCATGGCATAGAAATTCGGATGATGCACAGGAAAATCCGAGCCGGAATTGAAAAGGATCCGCGTCGGTTTTTGTGCTACCGTCCAGAGGAGATCGGTTTTTTCTCCCTGCAGCTCCACTGGTCTGCGGTAAATCTGGCGGTCGCAGTGTATATCCACATTTCCCAGCAGATGCCAGACGTTCCCGGCCGGCTGTTCCACCCGGATACGCACCTGCCACTCCCCTTTGTCCGCGGGATGGATGGAAACCTGTGCCTTGGGATCGGGAAGCCCGTCCCGCTGCAGCCATTGTCCCAGAAAATCCGACACCTGATCACCGGCCGTCGTATTCATGGCCTTCATGAGCGAGGCGTTGTCGGCATCCTTGCCGGCGTAGTTCTGGTAGAGTCCGTTCATGACCTTTTGGAAACGCTCGTTTCCCAGCCGGAGCCTCAGCTGGTGCAGGGCATAGGTCCCGCGTATGCGGGCCGCCTGGTAGTCCCGGTATCGGTCAAACCTCTCCTCCGCCTTCACCGGTACGATATCTCCTTCGCGGGAGAGCAGATAAAGATAACGGATGTTCAGGTCGGCCAGTTGCGAATCGAGCCAGCGCACGGCATCCGCCGATTTTTGCGGCAGGTCGTTCAATATGCGCCAGTAGGCGGCGGAGGCGCTGCTCAGCCAGTATTCCGCCGGAGAGGGGGGGTAAATCGTTCCCCGCCAGAGCCGTCGCTTCTCGAAGCCATAGGTGTCCTTTACCGCAGACAGATCATAATCCGACTCTGCCGCCGTCACCTTTTCCTTTTTTCTATTCTCGCCAGCATGCATCTCCTGCAGCTTGCGCGTGATAAACAAGGGACTGGAGGCGGAATAACCCAGGCTCAAATGCGGTTCGGCGCCGGGGAGTTGGGGGACTCTCCCGCCCACCCATTTTTCCCGCAGAGTAACCTTGCCGTAATGGGCCAAAAAGACAAGTTGTTCGGCCATTTCGGCCGTGGTGATCTTTCCGTCGCAGGCATGGGGCCGATTCACCGGGGAAGAGGCCCAGAGGTTTACGCCGGCGATGGAATCCATCCGGCCGAAAAATTTTCTATAAAAATCCTGAAAAACCAGGTCCCGGTTCCAGGGACGGAAGGCGAGGTCATAGGGGGCATTGTCGAGGCTGACGACATATTCCTTGCGTACTTCCAGATCTTTGTTGTTGTTGTTGCACCAGTAAAAATCGATCAGGCCTCCGGGGAAATCCTTCATTCCAGACCTCCACAGCCGGTACTTGTCCGTCCCCAGGAGGAAGATCCCGACTTCATTGGTCTTGGTGTCGGCGAAGGGCCATTCATTAGTATATTGCCCGTTGTTCCGGTCGATCATCGTCTCCACCAGCTGATCGATGTTGCGGGAATATTGGATCGCTTTGCGTATGCGGTTGCTCTGCGGCGTTCCCTTTTCATTGTAAGGAGTCTGGGCCACGGTGGTTTCTCCGATGACCAGGCCCGACTGACTGATATAAAAATCGGAACCAGAATGAATCCCTCCGGGAAAGGTCTGCTGTACGAATCGGTATCCCCGGGAGGGCTGGACATCGCAGAGCACATCCCAATGCAATCCGGTATACCCGTTCCACATGAACAGCTGGCCGAAGACGAAGCGACCGTCGACGGTGGCCGAACCGGTGGCGGCGAAAGCGGAACACTTGTGATTCTCCTCCTTCATCCGCAGCTCGTCTTCCGTTTTCAGGAAATTGACGCCGGTGACGGTATTGGCCGTTCGCGGCAGGGCTTCCCGCATCTGGCGCAGATCGACGATGGCGTTCAACACGGCAATATCGGTCAGATCCGGAGCCTGGTCGTAGAGTTTGGCTCCGGCGGCCCCGGCCCCGTCGGCGATACCTTTCATTTCATACAGGTACTCGTCCTCGAAACGCCGCAGCATCAAGGCCGCGATCTGGAACCGCAGCTCCTGCCATCCGGCGGCGGCATCGGCCGGGTTCTGCTGGTGAGCCAGTTTTTGGGCGTACTGGACGATCTCCCGGGATAGAAGGAACCCGTATTGATAGCCCCTTTCGTAGGGCTCCCCTTCAATATGGATCTGTATCCAACCGCCATCGTCATAGCGGTAGGCGGGGCCGAACCATCGTACCGTCTGGGAGGGGATGTACTCGGAGATCTCCTCCATTTTTTCCACGGCCAGATCGTCGAACCATGCCGTTCCGACGGCATTTCCGTTGAAACCGAGATGGAGCCGGACCCTGTCCTTGCTTTTGGTGGCGATGAATGGTACCTGGATTCTGGTCCAGTCGTAGGTTGCACCCAGCGCCGGAGAACTATTGGTGAAAGGAAAGGAATTCATGCTCAAACACGCCGGAAGGGCCGTCGGATAACGCGAGGTCGCGTCAGAAAAGACCTTCTCCGTTCGAATCCAGCCGCTCAGGCGATAGAGATGACCCACCTGCAGGGTGAATTCCGGCGAAATCAGTGTGATGGAGTCGGCGGCCGCGAGGGATAATTTCAGACTGACACTCCCGCCATGGAATACCTTCGGATCGACA
>CAZTVS010000128.1:5734-8553 GCA_964617125.1 uncultured Acidobacteriota bacterium | reverse complement strand
GTAACCGTTCGGCCAGGGGGCCATAAGAAGCCATGTCCAGAGCCCGGATGCCGGTCGCATCCGGATGCATATCGCACAGGACTCCGTCTGCGCCGCAGCCAATGGCTGCCTGGCAGAGGACCTTCAACTTGTCCTGTAACAATCCGGCCCCGCTGAAGTCGGCCAGAACCGGCAGAAAAGTGTTTTTCTTTAAGGAAAAGATGATATCGGGATTCAGGGAAGAGACTGCGGACCCCTCACCGCCGAAACCGATCGCCAATAGGATATCCGGAAAATCCCGCCGAAAGATCCGATCGGCTGCCGTCAGAACTTCTTCCACGGGCCGGCCGGGGGGGACATGCAGCAACAGCGGCTTGCCGGTTTTCGCCGCTTCCCGCAAGAAAATTTCATCGGACCAGACCGTGCGACGCAGCAGAAAGGCATCTCCCACAGGAGAGAGAAGCCGCCAGCAGGAAACATCCGGAATTTCCGCGATCAGGGTGAAGGAAAGTCGCTTGCAGAGGTTCCAGGCGTCCCGCCCGTCTTCCGGAACATAGGACGGATCCGAATCGGGCGTCTGGCGGATCGCCATCGTCAAAGGATTTCCCTCGATTCCGGCAAAATCCTCCATCCATTTCTTTTCCGGAAAGCCCGACAGGAAAGGAATCAAGCCGACCTCCGCTCCGCCCAGGGTCATGCGTCCCAGTCGCACCTGTCGTCCCTGGGGAAAGGCCGAACGCTCCACCCGGCGATAGGAGCGGCTGATGACCATAACTTGCCGTACACCGGATAACAGCTCTATGGCTGCGGGGTCCAGCATGCCGACCCGGCCGATGGCACCCAGAATGATATGCTCCGCCCCGGTGGAACGATGTACGTCGTACCCATGTTCCACCATCATCTCAATGACCCGATCCACCTGCTCCGCCGTAGCGGAATGCTCCATGACAACGATCATCGCTCCACCCTCAATCTTCCCGAATTTCCGTTCTCCGCCCCCACGACGAACTGCTATTCTTGCGGGGAGTGTTTCGATTTTTCTTCTTCCATGGCGATCCTTTCCGCCATGCGCGATTCGTCGATAATCCGTTCGAACAGCCTCTGTACGGCATCGTCTTTCAGGGGGCCCCGATTGGTACCGAGAACGTGGGAAATCACCTGTTTTTCCCGTCCCGGTTGGTAAAGGACCAGTTTCTGTATCCTTTTCAGTTTGCCGATCTCCAGGGCACAATGACATCTTTCATTGAGCAGTTCCACCAATCGTTCATCGATGGCATCGATCTTTTCCCGCCAGAATTCTATGTCCATTCTCTGCCGCCTTGCGATTCGATTTAGTTTTATCGACCGAACCGTATGGGAAACATCATGGCAAATCATATGCCGATTGTCAACGTGTGCCGGCGTATGCTTTTGACACTCCCGCCAAATCCACGTATAGTCCATGGGAAAAGGAGGGATGGAAATCACATGCAGCGAAGAGAATTTTTATACAGCGCCTCCCTGTTGCCCGGGCGAATGCAGGAAAGCCAGGATACAGAGGCCTTCGAACGACAGAAGGGAATCCGGAAGGCCCCGGGCCAGGGCTGGTTTACCGATGCGGGGCTGGGGCTCTTTGTCACCTGGGGCATCTGCACCATACGGGAAGTGGAACTCGGATGGGGCTTTTATGGCGACGTGGGAGGGAGAAAAGGGGCCTGGCCGGTGGAAAATTACCTGGCGCAGGCGAGAGTATTCCATCCGCAGAATTATGACCCTGACCTGTGGATGGCGGCTGCCGCCAGGGCCGGATTCCGTTATGCCGTTCTCACCACCAGGCATCACGATGGTTATTCTCTCTGGCCGAGCGAGTTCGGCAATTTCAGCACCAAAGAGTACATGGGAGGACGCGATCTGGTGCGTCCCTACGTGGAGGCCTGCCGAAAGCACGGACTGAAAGTCGGATTGTACTATTCCCCCTGTAACTGGCTGTTCAATCCGCCGGGTTGGCCCTATCTCGGTTATCCGCTGGAGAAAAGCGATTTTCGCTATCGCCGGCCGGAGCGCACCCTCGGAGTTCCGCGTTACGTCGATATGGCCACGGAACGGGCTACGGTACAGAAGCATTTCGAAGTCCTCCATGCCTATGTGAAAGGTCAGGTAAGCGAATTGCTGACCCGCTTTGGAAAGATAGACCTGCTGTGGTGGGACGGCTACGACTGGCCGGTGGGCACCGATATCCACGGACCGGAATTGGATGCCCTGGTCCGCAAACTCCAACCGGATCTGGTAACCAACGATCGACTGCGCCTCTGGGCCGAACGCCCCACCCTGGGGGATTTTTCTACCGAATTCGAGAATCGCAATCCGGAAAAACGACCGGAAGGAGCCTGGGAACAGTGCGAAGCGGTCTGCGGCCAATGGTCCTACGGCGGACCGACGGCGGTCTGCCGCAGTACGGCCTACATATTGGAACGGTTGATACGCAATCGGGCCTGGGGAGGAAATTATCTTCCCGATTTCGGGCCGAAGGCCGATGGAACCATGCCGCCGGATTTCTACCGTGTATGCGAAGAGTTGGCTGCATGGCACAAGCATAGCGGGGAGTCGATCGACAAGGTCCGGCCGGGTTTTTATCCGGAGCGTTGCAGCGTGCCGACTACCATCCGGGGCTCGAGATGGTATCTGCATCTTTTGGGATGGGAACGTAAAGCTACGGTACTCGGTCAGCCGAGGCCGCAACACGCCAGGATGCTGAGGACGGGGCAACTCGTCCGGATCGAGCATTCGGATAAGGAGACCGTCTTCACCATGCCCATCGGACTTCGATCCGACATGGATGAAGTGATCGCGGTCGATTACGC
>CAZTVS010000128.1:0-5634 GCA_964617125.1 uncultured Acidobacteriota bacterium | reverse complement strand
TGGAAACAGGAGGATCTTCATGGAAACACCTCTCTTGTCGGATAAGAACCAGTATCCTTCGGAGGACATCATCTTTTCCCATATCGGAAAAACGAAGGCCCTTTGGTCTTCGTTTTTCGATTGGATCCACTCGCAACGTCCCGATTTGAAGGAAGAGTGGCGCTATTACAACGACGGGAAAAGCTGGCTGATGAAAGTTACGCAGAAGAAAAAGACGATCTTCTGGCTTTCCCTTGTCGAGGGCGCTTTCCGTACCAGTTTTTATTTTGTCGATAGGGCGGAAGAGTTCATAAGGAATTCTCCCCTATCCGAAGAGCGCAAGGCGGAATTCCTGGAAGGAAAGAGGTATGGGAAGCTACGAGGGATCACCATCCGTCACACCAGGAAAAAGGACGTCGAGGAAGCGAAAATCCTGATAGACATCAAATCCCGCCTGAAGTAACGCCTGATCCGTCGGACCCGGGTGCGGAGGGGAAGCGTCGCTCTATAACGGACAGCAGATCGGAGGCATCGTCATAATCGTAGTTTTCGATCTGAAGGAGCAGTTGTTGCCAGTCTGCGTCGAACTCCTCCTCTGTCATCAAAGATTGGATTTTGCGTATGATGTCCAGTGCCTGGAAATGCCCCATTTGCAGCTGCTCTTTCAACCGGGAAAGATAGTGCGGTAATTGGGACCGGTCTGCCGATTTCTCCCTTGCAGGTTTATGGTCCTGGTCCGTCGCCGTTAAACTTTCCTTCTCCGATGCTTTGTATACCCAGAGCCGGACCGTGTCCAGGGTCTCCTGCAGGCACCGGAGGAAGGATTCGAAAGAATCTTCATCCATCGAAGATTTTTGATTCCAACCGGATTCCAGGTCGGCGGCCACCCGGGCCAGTCTTTCCGCGCCCAGATTTCCAGCCAGTCCCTTGAGGTTATGAACCAGCCGGCGCAGTTCCGCGGTATCGCCTTCTTTCTTTTTCTGTCGCAGAGTCTGCCGGATATCACGGTAATCCTCGGAAAAAAGATGCAGCATCTTGCGGTAGAGAGCGGCATCTCCCCCTATCTGACGGATGGCCCTGGCCACCTGGAAACCGGGAAGATCCATCTCCGGTTCCATCCCGTCGGCCCCGGAAGCCGCAGATCGCGAGTGGCCGGCAGATACCGCTTCTCGGGAAATGGAGGCCGACTCCGGAACCCGAACCCATCTACGTAAGGTTTCCAGAAGGTCGGAAGAATGAAAAGGCTTGGAGATATGGTCGTTCATTCCCGCAGCCAGGCACCTTTCATGTTCCTCGGCCAGTACGTGGGCGGTCATGGCGAGTATGGGGATGGTAGGATATGCCCCCGGCCGCTCTTCTTTGGCTTCGAGTTGACGGATGACTCTGGTGGCCTGATAGCCATCCATCTCCGGCATCTGAATATCCATCAGAATGGCATCCCAAGCCAACGTACCCTTCCGCAGGACAAGGTCGACGGCTTCCTTGCCGTTTTCGGCCAGAGTCACCGTCAATCCGAATTTTTCCAGGATTTCCATGGCCACCTGCTGGTTGAAATGATTGTCCTCTACCAGAAGGATACGGGTGCCGAACAAATCCCGGACGGCGGTGATTCGATCGCCGGAGGAACCGGGTGGGATTCTTGACGTATCAGCGTCCTTTTTTAAAACCTTGCGGATGGTATACATCAGTGTGGATTTCAGAACCGGTTTGGTGAGGAACGACCGGATGCCGACAGATTCTGCCTTGCGGATAATGTCCTCCCGACTGTAGGCGCTGATCATAAGAACGGCCGGCACCGTATCGATACCGCTCTGTTCGATCCGCTTGACCGTATCGATTCCGTTCCATCCGTCCATCTTCCAATCCATCAAGACGATATGGAACGGATGTCCTTCGCTGTAGCCCGTGATCAGTCGTTGCAGCGCTTCCTCTCCGGATACCGCCGAGGATACATCCAGCGATAGATCTTTCAGAATCGATATCAGGATCTGTCGAGCCACCGGATTGTCGTCCACCACCAGTGCCCGGATTTCATTGCCGGTAAAAGCGGTACCATCATCGATGGAGGTTCCGCTCTCTTCTTCCACTCCAAGCGGAATCAGACAGGTAAAAAGACTTCCTTCTCCCGGCCGGCTTTCCACGTCTATGGTTCCGCCGAACATTTCCACCAGGCTTTTGGTTATGGAAAGCCCTAATCCGGTCCCCCCATATTTCCGTGTGGTTGTTCCGTCGGCCTGGGTGAAGCTTTGAAACAGTTTTGATATCGTTTCCGCCGGAATTCCGATCCCTGTATCCTGGACTCCCACCTGCAAATGGATCCGGCCTTTCGAGGGTTGCGATTGAGGCCGTATTCGAACTACGATTTCCCCCTTTTCCGTGAATTTGATCGCATTGGAAACCAGATTGAGCAGGATCTGGCCGAAACGCAGAGGATCGCCGATCAATCCATCCGGAGTGTCCGGAGAGATGTCGAAGAGCAGCTCCAAACCTTTCTGTTCCGCCCTGATTCCGACGAAGTGAGTCAGTTGACTTAAAATATCCGACAACCGGAAAGATATCTTTTCCAGAGAAAGCTTGCCGGCTTCAATCTTGGAAAAATCGAGAATATCGTTGATGATGCCCATCAGGATTTGAGAAGAAATTTGGATCTTCTCCAGATAATCCCGCAATTTGTCGTCCATATCGGATTGCAGGGCAAGTTCCGTCATGCCTACCACGGCATTCATGGGAGTGCGGATTTCATGGCTCATATTGGCCAGAAACTCACTCTTTGCCAGAGCGGCCTGTTCCGCCTTTTCCTTGGCGGCTTGGAGCGCTTCCTGCGTGATGCGTAACGGAGTGATGTCCTGTATGGTCCCCATCATCCTATAGATGGCCCCTTCCGGTTTAACATCGAAATCCACCCGGACCTGGACATGTCGGCACACTCCATCCGGCCGGATAATACGGAACTCCACCTCTACCGGACTCGGATGCAGGAATGCGGAGCGGACGGTTTGAAAAATCCTCTCATAATCCTCTGGATGGACATAGCTCTGGAAAACAGGCAACGGGACTCTCGGTTCATATTTGGTAATGCCGAAAATGTGGAAGACTTCCTTCGACCAATGAAAGGTCGCCTCGTTCCGATAATAGATCCAGTGTCCGATATGGGCGATATGCTGTGCTTCGGACAGCCAGTGCTCGCTTTCCCGCAGATTGCGATGTTCACGCCACATCATCCCCAGAGAAACCGCTGCCAGAAGCAGAAAAAAGGACACGGGAATCCAGAACCATGGTTTCATGAAAAAGTACGGTTCCACAGTCAAGGAAATGAAGGCCGGAGTGCGATCGACGTTTCTATCCTTGTCGGCGGCCCGGACCTCGAAGGTATAGATGCCCGGAGGGAGGGCCGGGGTGCTGATGACGTTTTGTGTTCGATAGGGAGTCCAGGGAACAATCTCCCATCTTTCCCGGCCATGAAGCAGCCGCCAGGAATAGCTCAAGTCCGCATCTTTGCTTTTTTGCCATGAATCCCAGCCGCGAAAGGACAGCAGAGCTGTGCCATAGGGGACGATACTGGCGGCAGGATAATTGGCAATTTCGGTTTCCGGCGGTTCCCGAGAAGGTTTGTAGCGAATCAATCCGGAGGGTTTGACTTGAAACCACAGGGCTCCTTCCCGATCTTCGCCGGCCGCCTGGACCACCCCTCCCAGCGATTTCTCCATCTCCGAAAAGTGGATCCACTGGCCATCCCGAAAAGATGTCACCGTCGAATCGTTCATCCCCAACCACATTGTGCCTTGAGAGTCTTCGTGCAAGGAGTTGATCCAATCCCCGGAGAGCCCGTTCTGCATGGAATAAATAGTCGTCTTCCCCTTGTCCAGGACGAAAACTCCGGAACCGCTGGTGGCAAACCAGACCGAGCCGTTCTTTGCCATCTGTATGGCGTTGATGCGACGCCCCTGGAAACTGGGAAGCGGCACAGTCTCCCACGACCGGGTGTTCCGAGTGAACCGTTCTACGCCATTCGTGTGAGAGACCCACAGGGTTCCATCCTTCGTCTCGGCAAAGTACGATAGGCTCCTGCCGAGAGAAGGATGGTCACCCGAAAGCTGCAGAATCCATTGGGACCCATCCCAGACATATAGCCCTTGATTGGTGTAATACCAGAATCTCCCGTCGGATGTCCGCCGTGTATGGATATTCTTGTCACCATTTGCTCCCGGCAGGGGGATGGCGGATATTTCCCTCAAGGATTCCCAATCATATTCCCGGATGGAAGAAGAATCCTGGACACTCAGCCGGTCACTGCCAAGATGCATAACTCTTCTGTGGTCGGGAGGAGAGAGGGTCCCTTTCAGTTTCCATCGATCGTCGGAGAATGTATGCAATTGACCGTTCGGATGCAGGAGGATCGTAGCGCTCGCGGAAGAGGTGTAAAAACCCCACTGAAAATCGGGGGATTGTGGGTAGGCAAACCAGTCCGATGGTCGTTTGGCGAAGACACCGTTCCGAGTGCCGAACCAGAGAGATCCGTCCTTCAGAACCCGTATCGCTTCTACGTAGGGGTGAATGGAGGTACTACTTCCCAGACTGATCCTTGACCAGCTCTTCTCCCGGTATTGCAGAATTCCGATGGAAGTACCTAAAAGGACCGATCCGTCATCCGTTTCCAGGATGCTCTGCATCTCTTCTGCATGGAAATCGTCGATAGGGATTTTTTCCATCGTCCCCTTTTCGTAGCGGAAGATACAATCGTTTCCGGTAAACCATAATCGGTCTCCCGATTTGGAGGCGGTGGAGGCGTGGATCCTCATCTTGTCGATTTTCTTCTCCCATCCGGCCTGGGAAAAGCGGAACAGTCCCCCGTCGTGGCTTATCCCGACCCATATCTCCCCTTGCGGTGTTTCCCATAGACTTCGAATGGGACTTCGATCCCACGGTCCTCCCTCGGCGACCCTTTGCCAGGATTCCCCGGGGCTTTTCCTCGCGTCATAAGAGTAGATACACCCATCGGATGCGCCAAACCAAAGAACCCCATCCTTTCGTACCAGGATGCAGAATACGGAATCGCTTTTTAGGGTGGGCGTGTTTTCTTGGATAAAACGCGTCCACTGCCTGCCGTCAAAACGGTTGATGCCTTTGTTGGTACCGACCCATAGATTGCCCTGCTGGTCGAAAACCGCTACGCGTGTCATGTTGCTCGATAAACCGTCGGCGGTGGAGATCGTCTTCCAGTGAAGACCGTCGTAGCGTGAAAGCCCGCCTCCCCAGGTGGCCAACCACACCGTGCCGTCGGTCGACTGAACGATATCACGCACCACCTGATGACCCAACCCGTCCGTTGGTGTGAATCGGGGATAGTAATAAATCGGCTCCCCCGAGAGCCGGAGAAAGGATGCGATCAGAATGGCACAGCGACAGGCTGCAAATAAACCCCTGAGAAAAAAATATTTCATGGATGCCGAGGCACCGATCCGAAAATCGATTGGGACGCGGATGCCGAGATTAGTAACCATAACTCCTTGCACTCAATATACAATATTCACAGTCGAATCGGCCAAGACAAACCCGTAAAAGTCATGGGAGCGCCGGCGTTCCGCCGGCAACATCTTTCCAATTCGTACGGAAAAAACGAAACAAGAACTTTTTCCAAGCAAGATGAAACCGCAA
>CAZTVS010000127.1:0-12850 GCA_964617125.1 uncultured Acidobacteriota bacterium | reverse complement strand
TCATTCATGATCGTTCGCTGAAATTTGCGGATGCGTAATTTTATCCGATTCCGACCGAAAAGGTGTCATCCCCTTATCAACGACCGGAAAAATTACCAAGGAGTCGCGCCGGCATCAAGGCAGCAACCGGTCCCAGGTACGCGGATCGGTCACGTTGCCGTCTAAATGCAGGGCGGATGCTTCCTGCAAGGCCTGTGGATCGAGGGTACCGGAGGCAGCCGCCAGTGCCTCCTCCCATTCCTGAGTGTTTCTTACCCCCAGCAATACGCTGCCTCCCCGTGCCCGGGCCATACAAAATCGTATAGCGGCCTTGGTCAAATCCATCCCATATTTTCCGGCCCACTGTCCTGCCCGTTCCGACGCCGCCTTCAACACCGATAAGGATTCCGGTAAAAAGGAACGTCGGTTACTCAAAACACCCTTGAGCAGGGCAGACCGTATCAGTACTCCCACTCCTTTCTTACAGGCAGAAGGGAGGATATGTTCGACCATACCCTGATCGAGAAGGTTGCATGCCACCTGCAATACTTGAACCTGCGGACAGGCAAGAGCCGCTTCCGCATTCTTGGTTCCATAAACCGAGGCCCCGATCCAGCGTATATAACCCTTCTTGCGAAGTTCCTGTAACGTTTCCCAGCAGGATTCCGTAACCAGGTCCTCCTCGCCGGCATGATGTATCTGTACCAGGTCGATGGGTTCCCTTTTCAAGTTCCTCATGCTGGTCTCCACCGACAGGCATAGCTTTTCCCTGTCTACACCCACCGGAATCTTGGTGGCAACACAAACCCTATCTTTCCATTCCTTCAGGGCCTGGCCAACGATCTCTTCGCTGTTGCCGTACGAGGGGGCCGTATCCACAAGATTGACGCCTGATTCAAAGGCCCGCAGCAGAAGACGGACCGATTCCGATCTTTCCGGCAAGGTCTTTTCTCCCGGATAATAAAACCCGTAAGGGATACCGAGCTCGACGGTACCCAACGAAAGGATGGAAACCGAATAATCAAGTTTTCCAAAAGGTTGACAGTACATAGGATTTCCTTTCTCCGATCTACCAGACGGTCCAGCCACCATCGATGATCAGATTCTGTCCGGTCATCCAGGAAGAGGCATCCGAGGCCAGAAAGACGGCGGCCCCTTTCATGTCTTCCGGTCCGGCCATGCGACGCAGAGGAGTACGCTCGCTATAGCGGGCAACAAAACCAGCGTCCTGCCCTGTATAGAGCCCTCCGGCCGTCAGGCTGTTTACCCGGATGATCGGGGCCCATTCGACTGCCAGATGACGTGTCATCTGCAGTAAGGCAGCTTTCGAAGTACCATAGACCAGGGAACTGCCTGATGCGCGGCCTGCATAAAGCTTCGGATCGGGGGCCACCAGTCCGTATTGACTGGAGACATTTACAATCACCCCTTTTCCCTGACGTCGCATCGGGATGGAAACGGCACGCGAAAGAAGCATCGCTGCGGTAATGTTTATTGCCAGAACCCGCTCCCAATCCTCCAGAACCAGGGATGCCAAAGGCGTCATATCATTCAAAACGGCATTATTGAAAAGGATGTCCAGCCTGCCATGCCGATCGAGAATGGAATCCACCCCTGCCCGTATACCCTCCTCTTCCTGAAGACATAGAGTTTCCCCATATACCCGGTCAAAGCGTCGGCGCAACTCGGCGACCCTCCTTTGCGCCCTATCGGCCTGACGTGAGGTCAGTACAACCGTACAACCGGCCTCCAACAAGGCTTCCACAATCTGAGCGCCATAACCTGACCCGGCCCCGCCCGTGACCAGAGCCACCCGATCTTTCAGATCGAACAATTCCGATACGCTTCGAACCATACGACATCCCTCCCCAAAACCACCGATTGACGTTTCCCTCAATCCCCGGAGTTCCTCCTCCGTCGGCCGATTTCGGTCGAAAGGAGATCGGCGATTCGCTCGGCTCCCGAACCGACCTGGAGCTGGGCCGCAGATTCCATCATGGCCCATCTCCTCTTTTCATCATCGAGGATTAATCGAATTTCTACAGCCAGGCATTCGCGGCGGTTTTTTTGATAAAGACCGAGATTGACGGCCAGACCCTGTTTTTGAAAGCCGATGGCCCGGCGTTCATGCAGCGGACTGAGGCACAGGTAAAGGGCCGGAACCCTCATGGCCGCCAGTTCGTAGGCTGTCATGCCGAAGGATGCCAAGGCCATATCGGAGGCGGCCATCAGCCGCGCTATTTCACCGGCTTCGGCAGAACGGTGAATGCGATACGGGAAGACGGCTTCTTGCTGCAGATATTTCCGTAATGCCTCCTCACGCGAAAAACCCGGCCCCAGAAGGATGTCTGCCTGAAAACCGCTCCCGGCAAGACATAAGGCTTCCACTGCTATTTCCGTCATTCCGGCAGGATCGCTTCCTCCCATGGTGACCAGGATCGCCGGAGGACGGTTCGGTTTTCTGGTCAAAGAGCGGGAAAATGGCCGACGCAGGGCGACCCATTCCCATCCGCTCAGCAGTTTCCCGTCAAATCCTTCCCATGGCTGCTCATCCCCGGCAAAAACCGGAGGCTGAAAAACAAAATCCATATGCAGGCGATTGGAAGTAAGGTCGTCCATACTTGCCAGTAGGCATCCGCTTTGCTGCAGCGCCCGCAATACCTCCGGATCAAGATCTTCCCGCAGATCCAGAAACAGGAGATCGATCTTCTCCTTTCGGATCACATCCAGCAACCAGGATTCCCGATCGGCAAACCGATTGCGGTCCCACAGATGGAGCGGATATCCGGCCTGCCGAACCAGCCGAAAGGCGACCGGTCCCTCCGCCATGGCCAGAGATACCATTATGCCTCGATCCTTGAGAAAGGAATCGGCAACGGCCAGACAGCGGTAGAGATGCCCGAATCCGATCTCCAGGGAGGCATCGCAGCAGATCAGTGCACGGTGCATGGTCTCAGTGTCCTGAATCAGCGACAGCCTTCTTCAGAAGGGTTACCACCTCTTCCACATCTCCCTCCGTCATCTTAGGATAGAGGGGCAGAGAGAGTATCCGCAGGGAAGCTGCCTCGGCGATCGGACATTGTCCAGGCCGCGTCCCGAATCTGGATCGGTAGAAGGGATGCAGATGGACCGGAAGATAATGGACGTTCACGCCGATCCCTTGATCACGCATTTTGCGGAACACATTCTCACGGGAGACATCCTCCGGCAACCTGACCACAAACAGATGACGCGCATGACCTAGCTGAGGCAGTGTCCGCAGGGGGACGATGGCGGTCCCGGCCAATAACTCTTCGTAACACCTGGCGAGAGTCTCTTTTCGGGCCACCCAGAGGTGCGCCTTCTTCAGCTGGCTGATACCCAGGGCACATTGAATATCGGAGAGACGATAGTTATAACCGAGGTCCTCGATCCGGTAAAACCATTGTTGGTTCTCTTCCCGCTGACGGGAATCGTTGTTCATGTTATGGTTGCGAAACCGCCTGACCGCTTCAGCTTTTTTCGGACAGTCGGTGGTCACCATGCCGCCCTCACCGGTGGTTACCAGTTTCACCGGATGAAAGCTGAAGGTATTCAGATCGGCCAGAACCCCCACAGAACCGCCCTTATAGGACCCGCCCAGCGAGTGGGCAGCATCAGCCACCAGAGAGATCCCTTTCCTTTCGACCAATTCGCGCAGGCGATCATAATCGCAGGGCTGCCCGGTATAATCCACTGCCACGATTGCCTTGGTCCTGACGGATATCTTCTCCGTGACAGAAACCGGATCGATCAGCAGCGTTTCCGGATCGACATCGGCAAAAATGGGTGTCCCCCCCTGATAAACAACACAGTTGGCCGAAGCGGCAAAGGTCATGGCCGGAACAATTACTTCATCGTCCGGGCCTATCTTCAAGGCATACATGGCGGCATGCAGGGCGGCCGTTCCGCTATTGACCGCCACTGCCTCTCTGGCCCCGGTAAATTCGGCAAAACGCTGCTCGAATTCCCTTACCTTCGGCCCGGTGGTCAGCCAGGGAGACCGCAATACGTCACTGACGGCGGAAATGTCCTCTTCATCGATCCACTGGCGGCTATAAGGAATACGTATGGAATGAACCGTGGCAGAATTCTGCAAGTTACCCCCTCATCGAACAGGAAAGGCGGAATTATCCATCAACTGAGACAATTCCTCCTTAGAAAGCCATCGATCGTTGGTGTCGCTGGTGTAGGAAAATCCATCCGGTAAAGGCTGGCCCGTCACCCGGTAGGTCTCCCCCCACGATGGCTTCTCCGGCAGGACCACAAACATCTTTTCCATGGCCACTGCGGAACGGGCTTCATCAGGAGACAGCAACGACTCATGCAGCTTTTCCCCCATACGTATTCCCGTCACCTTGATCTCACACCCCGGAGCGATTGCCTCCGCCAATTCCTTCAATCCCATACTCGGGATCCGAGGGATAAAAACCTCTCCGCCTGCCATCAGATCCACACAACAGATCACAAACTCCACGGCCTGTTCCAGAGTGATCCAGAACCGTGTCATACGCAGATCGGTTATGGTAATTTCCCCACTCTGGCGTTGCGACAGGAAGGTAGGGATGACACTTCCCCGACTGGCCAGCACATTGCCATAACGAACACAACTGAAACGAGAGATCTTTCCTCCCGCATAGGAATTGCCGTTGACAAAGAGTTTTTCCGCACATAGCTTCGTGGCTCCATACAGATTCACCGGATTTACCGCCTTGTCGGTACTTAAAGCGATCACCTTGGGCACCTGGCAATCGATAGCGGCATCGATGATATTGGCCGCACCCAGAATGTTGGTTTTGATGGCCTCGAAGGGATTGTATTCACAGGCCGGCACCTGCTTGAGGGCCGCCGCGTGGATGACCAAATCGACATCTGCCTTAAAGGCGCGATAAAGGCGGTCTTTATCACGGATATCACCCAGGAAAAAATTCACGGTGGGGTCGGGAAAGGCTTTGCGCATCTCATGCTGTTTCAGCTCGTCCCTGCTCAGGATAATGATACGTCGCGGTTTATATTTATGCAGAAGAATTTCGGTGCATTTCCGGCCGAAGGAGCCGGTCCCTCCGGTGATCAATATCGTCTGTTTCGACCAATTCATAAATCCTCGCTATGTTGATCTATTGTTCACGCTGATTACCGTAAGTATCGATATGTACATTATGAACGCTGTAATAGATTTTTTTCCACTTTTCCTGCCGATCCGGTTTTACCCATCACAATCCAGGTTTGCACTCATTGACTGAATTTTGTGATTGGTTTTACGGAATCGGAAAATTCGTGGAATGGTCGCACCGTGATCCATGATGATCCCATTTTCTCCTTCTTTTTATCCTTTTTTCTTTATACAATGAGAAACTATGAAACATATGACCGTATTGCTGTTTCCGTTTGATCAGTACTGGTGGTTCTATGCCATTTTCACCCTGGTGGTTCTGGCCTTACTGGCTCTGGACCTGGGGATAGCCAATCGCAAGGCACATACGATTTCTTTTCGGGAAGCCACCGCCTGGAGCCTGTTCTGGATTACGCTGGCCGTGGCCTTCAATTTTTTCCTGTATTATTTCAGCCGGTTTCAGTTACCGCTGGATGAAAGGCTGACCGCCCTACCCGGTTTCAACGCCAATAAGGCATCCATGCAGGTTGCGCTGGAGTTCCTGGCGGGATATTTGACCGAATATTCGCTTTCCGTCGACAATATTTTCGTTTTTATCGTCGTTTTACGTTATTTCGCCATACCTACGAAGTATCAGCATCAGGTCCTTTTTTACGGGATCCTGGGAGCGTTGGTCTTTCGGGGACTTTTCATCGCCACCGGATCGCTGGTGATCGATCTGCCATGGGTCAAGGAACTCCTTGGAGTCTTCCTGGTATTCACCGGCGTGAAACTGGCTCTGCAGTCGGATGTGGGGGTGGAGCCGGATAAAAATCCTGTCTTACGTATGATCAGGCGTCTTTTCCCCGTGACAAAGCAGTTGCATGGAAATCACTTCGTAATCCGAGAGGGAAAAAGGGTATGGATTACTCCGCTCCTGGTCACGTTGATCTTCTTGGAGATGACCGATATACTCTTTGCCATGGATTCGGTCCCGGCCATCTTCGGCTTGACCCGGGAACCCCTGATCGTATTCACATCCAACGTCTTTGCCATACTGGGTTTGCGTTCCATGTACTTCATGCTGGTTGGCGCCATCAATAAATTTCATCTGCTGAATTATGGACTGGCTGTCGTCCTATCCTTCGTGGGCATCAAGATGATTTTTCTGGATCGCTGGTTCGGAGGGCATTTCCCTATCGGGATTTCCCTTTCTATCATCATCGGAACTATCGGACTTTCCGCTATCCTCTCTTTTATCTTCCCGAGTAAGAACGGGGAGGATGCCTGAGAAATCTCCGCCGAACGTCTGCATAAGGACGGCGACGGCCACGGCTGCCGTCTCGGAGCGTAAAATCCTGGGCCCGAGGGAAACCGGACAACAGGTTTCCCGAAGGCCGGCCTCTTCTACCACATCCCATCCGCCTTCCGGTCCGACGAAGGCCATCATGCCCAACGACGCCAAGGGGGAAGGAAACGTCAGCAACGGGCCCCCCCCTCGTTCCAGCAAGGCCAGGCGGCATGCGGGTAGGACGAAGGATCCTGTTGCCATCCGGTTGTCATCATCGGCCTCCCTCACGTTTCCCTTCATACGGGCGATCAGAGTGCGTATATCGGTTACGGGGTGAATCAGAGGTGTCCGGGACCGTCCACACTGCCGGGTCGCCGCTTCTACGATTTTCTGCCAGCGCAAATGCCTGTTCGGTTGCTGTCCCTGCCTGGCCGGTGTCACCTCGCAATGACGGCAAAAAAAGGGGAGAATTTCCGTAATCCCCAGTTCGGTCGCCTTCTGCAGCACCCATTCGAACTTTTCCCCTTTCAACAACGCCAGGGCCAGAACCGATCGCAAGGGACTTTCGCTCGAGAACAGCTCCTGCGACAGGATTTCCACCTGGCCCTGAGTATCCAGCACGGCGATTCTCCCGCGAAAGGTATTCCCCTGTCCGTCAAACAACTCCAGGGTGTCGTTCACCTTCAGGCGCAGAACATGCCGAAGATAGTGGGTTTCTTCCTCGGAGAGAGAGGCTGAAGATCCATGGATGGAATCGGAAGTGATTCGGCAACGGTATCTGCGCATGATGGTCTTCAGGCAGGAAGGAAATAGAACGCGATCGACAGAATCACATAGACTGCCAGAAGCTGTATGCCTTCCATCCAGTTCGATTCTCCATCGGAGGCCACCATGGAGGTGGCTCCCACCGAGATCGCCACTGCAAGGACTTCCAAGGGCGTAAACAGCAGATCCATGCCCCAGCCGAAGATACGCCCGGTGAAGACCAGCAGGGGTGCCACAAACAGGGCAATCTGCAGACTGGAACCGACGGCGATGTTCAGGGCCAGATCCATACGATTTCGGATCGCCATGAGGATGGCGGTACTGTGCTCGGCGGCATTGCCGATGATGGCAACCAGAATGACACCGGTGAATACCGGGGTTATTCCCAAGGCGTGAATGCTAGGCTCGATGGAACCGACCAGAAGCTCACTTAATACAATGACCAGCAAGGTACTCCCCAACAGGACACCCAGGGCTTTTTTGCGGCTCCAGGACTCCTTCCCGACATGGTCTTGTCCCCCTTCCCTGCCTGAACCGATATATAAATGCTTGTGGGTACACAGACTGAACCATAAACTCAACAGATAACTGAGGAGCAGAACGGCAGCGATCTCCGTACTCAGTTCCCGTTCCCTGGCGGTTTGTCCCGCTCCAACCAGGTGATGGAAGATGGCCGGGACTACCAGACCTACGGCACTCAAAGCCAGAAGGGTTGTGGCCAGTGAAGCAGCCGTTCGATTGAATGTTTGATAGGAATGTTTCCAGCCGCCGGCCAGGATGGCGGCCCCCAACACCAAAAGGCTGTTGCCTAAAATCGATCCGGTAATGGAGGCCTTCACCATATCGGTCATCCCTTCCCGGAGGGCCATCAGGGCAATAATCAGTTCGGTCGCATTGCCGAAAGTCGCATTGAGCAAACCCCCGGTTCCCTCTCCCAGGTGATCGGCCAGATGCTCCGTAGCACGTCCCATCCATCCGGCCAGAGGAACAATCCCCAGGCAACTGGCGGCAAAAACCATCATGGGGGAAGCATCCAGAAAACGGAATAAAACCGCAAGCGGTACGAACAGCAGGAGGACCGCCAGGATGGTATCTGCGGAAAAACGGAAGCCGGACTTAGATTTTTTTTCTTTCATATGCAAGATCGTTCAGACCAGAATTCAGACGACATGGATTACCGATTGACCCGGAAAAAAATCCGGGAAAGAATCTTCTCGGGTGATCGAAACCGATTTAGGAAATATTTTACGACGCTTTTTCCAAGGGACCAAATGAATGTCGAAGCCTATCAGACTTTCTCTTTTCGGATACGGCAGAATGGGGCAATTGATCGCTCCGGTTCTGCACAAAGATTTTGACCTGCGCATACATGATCCGGCAAGGGAGCAGATCGCTGCCACCAAAACCCCTTTCCGCTTCGTTTCCTTTGAAGAAGCTGCCGCCTCGGACATACTACTTTTGGCCGTACCCATGTCTTCCATGGAGGAAGTCTGCAGAAAGCTGGGTAGACTCCTGCAGGCCGGTCAACTGGTCATGGACACCTGTTCGGTTAAAATCCATCCCTTGAAAGTCATGCGGACCTTCTTCCCTCCGGGGGTGGAAATCATCGGCACCCATCCGCTCTTCGGCCCGGACAGCGCCCGCTATGGCCTGACCGGTTTGAAGATCGTACTATGTCCGTTATCCGAGCGATTCAACGATCGTGTTCGCTGTTACCTGGAAGGTCTGGAACTACACGTCCTGACCGCCACCCCGGAAGAACACGATCAGGCCATGGCTGAAACCCAATGTCTGTTTCATCTGATGGCTCGAGTGATTCAGGAGATGGACATTCATCTGTCGGAAATCGCTACGCCTGGACCCGAGAAGCTCTTTCGCGATTTTGCCATTCTCCAGAAGGATACCCGGCAACTCTTCATCGATATGCAAACCCTCAATCCCTATGCCGAAGGTCGTCGCCGGGAATTCCTGCGCATACTGCAGAAGATGGATGCAGAACTGACTCCCCCGCAATGACGCTCCTGATGCTCCTGGCACTGGAATCGATCTTCCCGGCGAGAGAGGACTTCAGTGCATCGTCATGTATCGCCTGACAAGACGGTCCAGCAGGCCCGGCATGACGGCATTGGCGATCACCAGGAGACGAGTGGCCCGAAGAGGCAGTACCTCGGATCGAGGATGCTCTATACAACTCCTGATGGCACGAGCCACCGTTTCCGAGGATTGCAGCGGACCGGCAGGCTTCGCCGGTTTTCCGGTTTTTTTTCCGGCGACAGCGAAAAACTCGGTGGCGGTGGAGGCGGGCATCACCGTACTGACGCGGATTCCATAAGCCTTCAACTCGACCCGCAGTGCCTCGCTCAATCCGTTCACGGCAAACTTGGTGGCGCTATAGGCCCCACTCTGGGGCATGGCCCGTTTTCCCACGACGGAAGAGACATTGATGATATGTCCGCTCTTCTGCTGTTTCATGATGGGCAATACCGCCTGAATCCCGTGAAACGTCCCCATGAGATTGACCTGAAGCATGCCCTGAAAGTCGTCCACCGTGGTCTCTTCTACGGTGGCCCTCATGCCGTAGCCGGCATTGTTGATCAGCACATCGATCCGTCCGTATCTTTCTTTGGCCAGGCGAATAAAACGGTCCACCTCTTCCCGCCGACAAACATCGGTAACGGCATAAAATGTCTCCGTTCCGGAAGGCTGCAGTTCTGCCGTCAGCTTTTTCAGGTTATTTTCTCTGCGGGCCGCCAACCCCAGGCGGGCCCCCTTCCTTGCCACTTCCACCGCCGTAGCATAGCCTATTCCGCTGGATGCCCCGGTAATCAAGATCACCTTCCCCTGAATCCCATTTGTCATGCTGTCATCTCTTTCTTTTTCCGATTTGTCCGAAATTGTCCTATTTTGTCCTGTCATAACGCCTTGACTTACGGTCGCTCCAATATTTAGAATCAGGTTTATGATAACCATAGTGCAAGACATGAAGGATGATATCAACTTTCTATCGCTCAACTATATCATCCGACTGATTTCGACCACGACCGACAAGGATACACTGATCTCGACCACACTGGATCATTTTTCCGACATAGGAAAAAGCGACACGGTCAAGTTTTTTCTCTTCGACGAGAGAGAAAAACGACTGCAATATTGTGCGGAACTGGCCAATAGGATCAAATCCTTCCCGGGCGAATTCATCTCCTACCAAAATTCGGCATTCGAGCCGCTTCTCCAGGTGAAACAACCGACGCGGACACCTCAGCCGGATGGGAGTACCCAGCTTTATTTCCCTCTTCTGGACGAAAGGAACGCCATCCTCGGTTTTCTGCTGCTTGTGGAAAATCCGGCTTCCCCTCTACAGAGGGACGAACTTCAGATTCTGACGGTTCTGTCGACAATGATTTCCATTTCTTTAGAAAAGATAGAGTACAGCACGATCGCTTTATACGATGGATTGACCGGTCTCTTCGTGCGCCGGCACTTCAACGACATCATCCATAAGGAGTTGCAATCGACCGACAATGCGACGGGGAAGGTATCGTTGATCCTTTTCGACATCGACCATTTCAAGACAATCAACGACACCCATGGACACATGCAAGGAGATATCGTTTTGCGCGATGTGGGACGGATTATACGAAACGGTATCCGTCAGGGTTGCGATATCCCCTGTCGTTTTGGCGGAGACGAAATGGCCATCATCCTTCCCCAAACTTCAGGCGACGAGGCCTTTCATGTCGCCGAGCGCATTCGCCTGGAGTGTGAGGTCCGTCTGTTCTCCCATGGTTCAACTCCCTTCCACGTAACTCTGAGCGGAGGGGTGACGGAAACTTCCGGGAATTATCTCGGGAGCGCGGAAGAGTTGATCCGGACCGTAGACGATGCGCTCTATGCCGCAAAACAAAACGGGAGAAACCGAATCGATTTTCTGCCCATGGCTCACCATGACAAATTCAACATTTCCGGCTACTAAGGTTTTTTCTCCATGGACAATACCCCATTGAACGAACACAAGGCGTGGGAGGAACTGCGCCAGCACTTCCAGACGGTCAAAAACATTCATCTGCGCGATCTGTTCCGATCGGATCCCACCCGCGGCCGACATATGGCCGTTGAAGATTGCGGACTCTATCTGGACTACTCCAAAAACCGCGTCACCCGGGAAACCGTTCGTTTATTGCTCAACCTGGCCGGCGCCTGCGGCGTTGCCGAAGCCGCCGCCACCATGTTCCGGGGAGAGAAAATCAATCGTACGGAACGGCGGTCGGTTTTGCATACCGCCCTGCGAAACCGGTCCAACACTCCGGTACTGGTCGATGGCATGGATGTCATGCCGCAAGTGAATCAGGTGTTGCAGAAAATGTCCGATTTCTCCCGTCGCATCCGCTCGGGAGAATGGTTGGGATACACAGGAAAGCCTATTCGTAACATCGTCAATCTGGGCATCGGCGGATCCGATTTGGGACCGGTCATGGCTTATGAGGCACTGAAGTCCTATTCCGATCGTCGCCAGACGATACGATTTGTCTCCAATATCGATGCCACTCACTTTGCCGAATGCGTTCGCGGCCTGGATCCGGCAGAAACCATGTTTCTGGTAGCCTCCAAAACCTTCACCACACAGGAGACGATGACCAATGCCGAAACGGCGAAAGCCTGGTGTCTGGCATCGCTACGGAATCCCGCGGCCATTGCCCGTCATTTTGCCGCCATCTCCACCGCTACGGAAGAGGTGAAACGCTTTGGTATCGATCCGATCAACATGTTCGAGTTTTGGGATTGGGTCGGAGGACGTTATTCGCTCTGCTCGGCCATCGGACTTCCGGTCATGATCGCCATCGGTCCGGAACATTTCTTCGAATTACTGGATGGTTTTCATAGCATGGACCGGCATTTTCTCGAGCAACCGCCGGAGACAAACATGCCCATTCTTCTCGCTCTCCTGGGGATCTGGTACAACAATTTCTTTGCCGCCGAAACCCACGCCATTCTTCCGTATGACCAGTATCTGCACCGTTTCCCCGCCTACCTGCAGCAGGCGGATATGGAGAGCAACGGCAAGAGTGTCGACAGACTGGGCCGGCATGTAGCCTGGCAGACAGGGCCCATCCTTTGGGGCGAGCCGGGCACCAATGGGCAGCATGCCTTTTATCAATTGATTCATCAGGGAACAAAACTGATTCCTTGCGATTTTATCGGATTCCAGAAAAGCCGAAATCCCTTGGGAGACCACCATCTCAAGTTCATGGCTAATTTCTTCGCTCAGACGGAGGCCCTTGCTTTCGGAAAAACGGAGGTGGAAGTCGCTGCCGAAGGAACTCCCGCCGACCTGGTTCCCTTCAAGGTTTTCGAGGGCAATCGACCTACCAACACCATCCTCGCCGAACAATTGACTCCCCAAACACTCGGAGCTCTCATCGCTCTCTATGAACATAAGATCTTCGTACAAGGCATCATCTGGGGTATCTATTCCTTCGATCAATGGGGTGTGCAGCTGGGCAAGGTACTGGCGGGTCAGATACTTAAAGAACTGCAATCCACGGAAGAGGCGGCAAATCTTCATGACTCTTCGACCAGTGAACTGATCCGCCGTTTCAAAGCAGGATTGCCGTCCTAACACTTTCCTTGAATGTAATCAGAACCTCCCATGAAACTTCCCCACCGAAAGGCCGCGTGCGCCTCCGTCTCGAAGAGACGATTTTCGA
>CAZTVS010000126.1:0-13099 GCA_964617125.1 uncultured Acidobacteriota bacterium | reverse complement strand
TCTTATGCGGCACCGCCTGAAGGCGGAACTACAAACACAATCCGTTTTTCTATCATTATCGATTTTTTACGACTTCCTCTTGATTACAGACGGGTCGACAGGATCTGGCGGGCGATGTCGGGAGTGACACTGCCCCTCTCCCCCAGGGCCTTGAACCCATGGGCATCCAGCCTGGCGGAGATGATCTCCGGCGCTTTTGCCGCGTCTATCGGGTATTGGGACAATCGTGTCGGTACGCCGACCTTCGCGAAGAAATCCTCCGTCTTCTGGATAGCCTTCTCCATCCGTTCCTCGTCCGTACCTGTGGTGAGACCCCATATGCGTTCGGCATATTGCAGCAGTTTTTCCCGTTTTTCCTCCCGCCGGTTGCGCAGAAGCCCCGGCAGGACCACGGCCAGGGTTTGCGCATGGTCCAGTCCGTAAACGGCCGTCAGTTCATGTCCGATCATATGGGTGGCCCAATCCTGCGGCACGCCGCAGGCGATCAGGCCGTTCAGGCCAAGGGTGGTACACCAGACCAGGCTGGAACGGTATTCATACTGTTTCGGTTCAACCAGGGTCTTGGGCCCCACCTCCAGCAAGGTGAGGAGGATGGATTCCGATAACCGGTCCTGCAGGGGAGCTCCGACCGGATAAGTCATGTACTGCTCGAAAACATGTACGAAGGCGTCGACGATGCCGTTGCCTATCTGCCTGGCCGGTAAGGAGAAGGTCACTTCCGGATCGAGAACGGCGAATCGCGGGAAGATCAGCGGACTGCTGAAGGCGTACTTCTCCTGCGTCGAACTTCGCGAGATCACGGCAAAGGCGTTGGACTCCGACCCGGTGGCCGGCAAAGTCATCACCACTCCGAGAGGAACCGCAGATTGTACCGGCGCCTGTCGGATGAGGATGTCCCACGGCTCTCCTGCAAATTCCGCCGCGGCGGCAATGAATTTCGTCCCGTCGGCCACGGAACCGCCGCCCACAGCCAGCAGCATGGTCACCGATTCTTTTCGGACCAGTTCCACCGCCTTCATCAATGTTTCATAGGTGGGATTGGGTTCGATACCTCCGAACTCCAGCCATTCATGATTTTGCAGGGCCGTCCGCACCTGATCGTATACCCCGTTGGATTTGATGCTGCCGCCGCCGTAGGTGACCAGGATCTTGGCGCCGGATGGGATCTCTCCCGCTAGTGAGGCGATCTTGCCTTTGCCGAATAGTATCTTGGTGGGATTGTAATAGTCGAAATTGTTCATGACTGTTCCTTTCTTTTTATGATGAATGACGTTTTGCCTTTGGTTACGTGTGCTCCCTGCCGCACTGGGGTGCGGCGGTCCCGGAATGATATTATTTTTGCCATTGGGAATGGATGACCTGACGGTCGGATCTTCTCAGGGTAAAGAGGGAAAGGGGATCGCTTCGGTCCCAGGCCAGGCCCTGCCCCTGGCAGTTGACGGGCAGGATCTCCACCAATTCCAGTATGGAGCCCGCCTTCGGCAACCGCAGAACGTAGAGCTCCGGCGCATCATGTCCGGTACAGTACAGTCGGCCGTCCGGTCCCCAGGAACCACCGGAATTGCTCATCTCGCCCAGGCGTTTCAGAACCTCTTCCGGAAACATCCAGGATTCCGCCGGTTGCCAGCGATCGTCGAATTTCACCAAGGTCGTATAGTGGACATCCGTCCCCGACTGCGCCTTAAACCGGTCGTAGTGGGCAAAGACGGCCCACCAGGATCCTTGATGCCTGTCGATCCAGGTACAGGATCCCCAGCGGATTCCGAAGCTGTAACTGCCGATATGTTTGAGCGTGGCCGCCTCCCAGATTTCCACCGAGCCGGACATGGGAAAGGCCGGATAATTGGAATGTCCGCAATACAGTTTCCCTTCGAAGACAACCCCGCTGTCGAGATGTAGGATATTCTCCGCTGCCGTCGGACGCCACCGCTGCAAAAAACGGCCGCTCTTCTTGTCGTAGCGGGCAATTTCCCGGGTATCGATGGCATAGATCGAGTCCCGATCGACGGCAACACCCTGGCGTGCCTCAGGGAAGTCATATTTCCGCTGTTCCTGAAAACGTCTCTCTTCCGTCTCGGAGGAAGCACAGACAGCGATACTGATTATCGACAACAGGACAATGATACAGAGTGCCTTTTTCATAGAAACGCCTATCTCCCTTTCCTCTGTATTGTATGCCGGTCTGAAAAAAAGAAAAGGGGGTGACGGAATATTTATCGGCGCGATAGGGAAAACCGGCTGAGTATCCGCTTCCTCGAAGGTTTGCGAGGAATCAATGAAAACATAGGTGGTGGTACTACCTGATGAAGCCGCAAAAAATATCATTTTCAAGGCGTTTCTTAACTGACTCCAAAAAATTTGGAGTAGGGGCACGGCGTGCCGTGCCCTGGCGGCCGTAGGATGAAGGCTCCCTTTGGGCACGGCGCGCCGTGCCCCTACAACAGCTGATACAATTTTCTATGGCAGGATTTTTGCGATCTCATCTTACCTGAAGTCGCAAAAAGCAGGAGGTTTGTAGTTCCGCGTTTACGCAACATCCCATGGATCCATGAAAGCCTGCATTTAGGCGGCACCGCCTGAAGGCGAAAGGCCCGCACAGATCCATACTGGAAAATGACTTCCTCGAAGTATCGAAGTCTCTATTCTCCGATATCCCCTTATCAGAAAAATATCGAGACCATACGCTTACCGGTGAGTGGAATGACTTTCGAGATTGCCACATAAAACCCGACTTGCTCTTGATCTACAGAAAACCGGATAAAAAAATCCTCCAGCTCGTAAGACTCGGATCTCACAGCGAGCTTGGACTCTGATTCACGCCAGCCTTGTTGGGGTTCCCAACCCACCGGGATGAGTGTTCGAAAGCGGACAGTCTTATTCCATCAACGGACAAACTCCTACAAATGTCGCGATTTTTCGAGTGCCCTGATCCACATCCGCAGCGATACGATTCTTTCCGCAATCCTCCTTTAATCGTTAAAGAATCTATGGTTTATCCGCACACCTCCGTATTCCTCGAATTTGTTATCATCCCAAATTCGGATTTATCCCAAAATGGCACACAACATGCAGTCATTGGAGCTATATTGAAAGGGAACAGAATTCATGTCCAGTTATCATTCCATCCGCAAGGATCTTCTCTATGCTCTGCGTCGACTCAGGAAATCCCCAGGATTTACCGCCGTGGCCGTACTTTCCCTGGCGCTCGGGATCGGGGCCAACACCGCTATCTTCTCTTTTGTCAATGGAGTATTGCTTCGCCCGTTGCCTTATAGCGAACCGGAACGCCTGGTGGCCATACGTGAGGTACAACCAAGGGTTGCCCATGCGTACCCCACACTTCCGGTGTGTGCCCGCCACTTCATCGAATGGCGACAGCGATGTCGTTCTTTCGAGAGTCTTTCCTTGATCGATCCCATTCGTCTCACACTGACTGGCATCACCGAACCGGTGCAGCTGGAAGCGGCACGAGTTTCCGCCAATCTTCTGGGGACTTTGCGGATGAATCCTTTCCTGGGAAGGGGATTTGTGGAAGGAGAAGACCAACCGGGATCGGATCGGGTTGCCGTTCTCAGTCACTCGCTCTGGCAAGAAAGGTTCCATGCCGATCCTTCCATCTTGGGAAGGGGCATCCTGCTTGAAAGTGAGGCCTATACGGTTGTGGGAGTGCTGCCTGCCGGCTTCCGCTTTCCCCAGCCTGCGTCTTTTGGCGTCGGGCAGGCGGTGATAAAACAACCCGACATCTTTGTTCCCAAGGTTTTCGACAAGAACGATATCCATGAAATCATGGGGCGCTTCAACTATGGGGTTATCGGACGCTTGAAAAAATCCGCAACCATGGATCAAGCCCTGGCGGAGTTGAACCTTATCGCCAGGCAAATCGTCGAGATGTCCGGAGAGAACATCGCACTTCATGCCTGGATGGCCCCTTTGCTCGACACCATGGTACACCGTTCCCGTTATGCACTGTGGATGTTGTCGGGTGCTGTCGGAGCGGTACTCTTGATAGTCTGTGTAAACCTGGCTAACTTGATGCTCGTGCGTGCCGAGAGTCGGGGTCGTGAAGCGGCTATACGCAAAGCGATGGGTGCCGGCCGATTCCGTCTGCTGCAAAGTGCGCTGGCCGAATCCGTTCTCCTGGCCGGATTGGGAGGGGTATTGGGCTTGGCGGCGGCCGCTGCCGGCATGGAAGCCCTCATTCGAATGGCCCCGCCTGATTTGCCGCGCCTGGATGAGGTATGGCTGGATTTCCGAGTCCTACTATTTGCCTTCGGAATCACCTCGATTACCGGCTTGATTTTCGGCATTTTCCCTGCCTGGCATTCCACGCAAGCCGATCCGCAAAACACCCTCAAAGGCGACACCCGCGCCATGACCGGCACCATCAAAGGGACCCGATTGCGTAAACTCCTGATCGCCATCGAAGTGGGATGCAGCTGCCTGCTGCTTATTACCGCCGCCCTATTTACCGCCAGTTTCTTCCGCCTGATGCAAACTAATCCCGGATTTCAGGCCGACACCGTGCTGGCCACGCCTCTTTCGATCTCCTATGTCAAATATAAAGAACCCGGGCAAAGAATTGCCTTTTTTGAAAACCTCACCGCCCAACTGCAGTCCACACCGAATGTTCTCTCGGCAGCCATTAGTACGGCTCTTCCGTTACAGGGCGAGACCTGGGTCGATCGGGCGTATGCTCCCGGACGAAATCAACCATCCGAGCAACACCCCAGCGTCAACGTCCGTTTCGTCAGTCCACAATTCCTCTCTACGATGGGAATCCCCCTTTTGTCGGGACGAACCTTCGCCGAACAGGATCGAACGCGAAAGGTGGTAGTGATTTCCGAGAGTCTGGCACGGATTCTCTATCCAGGGGAGAACCCGATCGGCAAGCAGATCGCCCGTGGTGACAGGGATGTTTTGGAAATCTTGGGAATAGCGGGAGATGTCCGGGCCGATGCCGATAAACCACCGGTTCCCATGGTGTATCGACCCCATTGGGATTGGGCCTCTCGTCGGGTCATGCTGGTAGTCCGTACAACAGGGAATCCGCAGACCCTGTTCCATCAAGTACGTTCCGTCATACGCCGGCTGGATCCGGATATTCCTCTTGGAGAAATGCAGACCATGAAGGAAATCCTGTCGGATTCCGTCGCACAGCGGCGTTTCCAGATGGCCTTGTTCTCTGCCTTCGCATTGACGGCTCTTCTCCTGGCAGGCCTTGGGATTTACGGGGTAATGGCCTATTCCGTGGTACGCCGTACCAACGAACTGGGCATCCGCCTGGCATTGGGTGCCGATCCTTCCGGCCTGTCACGCATGGTGATCCTGCAAGGAATGCGCCCTGTCGTCATCGGCATACTATTCGGAATCGCCTCTTCGCTGGCTATCGGAAAAATCTTAGCCGGTATGCTCTATGACATCAGCCCGGCCAATCCTTATATCATCGTGTGGGTTACCGTCTGTATGGTTGTTGCCGCCCTCCTGGCTTGTTATTTGCCCGCACGCCGGGCAGCCAAAGTCGATCCGATCGTGGCCCTACGTTTCGAATAAGGTTTATTCTGCGTTTAGGCGGCACCTCTGGAATCCATGAAAGCCTGAATTTATGCGACACCTCCTATTTGACGAAGTCGTAAAAAAGCAAGAGGTTCGTAGTTCCGTGTTTACGCGGTATCCCATGGATCCGTGAAAGCCTGTATTTACGCAGCACCGCCTGAAGGCGGAACTACAAACACGATCCGTTTTTCTATCATTTTCGATTTTTGCAGGTTCCTCATAAATAGGGATTTCCGGTACACCCCCTATGTCACCCCACCCATTCTGGCTCCTGACTCCTGTTTTACATGGGATCGCCGTGCCCCTGACAATGGCTGACACAATTATCTTCTTGGTTCATTGGGTCGCTTGGTTCAAGCAGTATGCTACTCGCCGCCGGTTGATTCGCATAAATGGGCCATCTGGGGTTACAATGATTCGAAATTCCGAACAGAAAACAAGGAGCCGTCCATGAAATCCATTCCTAAATTAGTATCTGACCGTCGCCAATTTCTGCAGCAATCGGCCCTCTCCACCCTTGCCGGAGCGGCCTTTCCCACGATTGTATCCGCGGCGGCCATTGCAAAGAGAGGCACTACGGCCCCCAGCGATCATATCACGGTGGCTCTGATCGGTGCCGGTCCCCAGGGACAAGGGGTGATGAAGGGGTTTCTGGCGGAAAAGGATGCCCGCATCCTGGCCGTATGCGACGTCAAACCGGAACAAAGGTTGCAGGCCCAGGACCTGGTCCACCGGCATTATGGAAATCGGGACTGTGCCGTAACCGGCGATTTCCGGCAGATTCTGGACCGGCGGGACATCGATGCAGTCATTGTGGCCACTCCGGATCATTGGCATGTCTTGATCGGCATGGCTGCGGTCCGGGCGGGCAAGGACATCTACCTGGAAAAACCGATGGGCCTGAGCGTTGCCGAAGATCAGGCCCTGCGTGCCGCCGTGAGAAAGACCGGACGGATCTTTCAATTTGGCACCCAGCAGCGCTCCAGCGCGTTTTTCCGACGGGCCTGCGAAATCGTACGCAACGGACGAATCGGAAAGCTGAAAAACATCAACGTGTGGTGCATCGGCAGTGTTCCCGGCGGCTCCACCCGCGAGATTCCGGTACCGGAAGGTTTCGACTATGACCGGTGGCTCGGACCCGCTCCCTTCAAACCCCTGCGCGAGGATCTGTGCTCCGCCGACGGCGCCAAAAAGACCTGGTGGTTCCAAACCGATTACGCCCTGGGTTTCATCGCCGGCTGGGGCGTACATCCGCTGGACATCGCCTTCTGGGGTTATCCGGAGATGATGAAGGCACCCATGGAGATCAGCGGCACCGGTATCATCCCCGGCGAAGGGGCCTGCAATACGGCCACCAGCTGGGAGGTTCGCTTCCAACTCCATAACGGCTGCACCCTAGATTACCGCGGACTGCCGATCCGTACGAATACCGCCGAATCCATCCGTAATGCGAAGATCTGGCAGGAGCGATACGGCCGCACCTGCGATCACGGCACGGCCTTCGAAGGGAGTGAAGGCTGGGTACATGTCGACCGGCAGCACGTGGCTTCCGACCCGGCGGATCTGGTCAAGGAAGACGAGAAAAGCTATTCCCTGCGACTTCCTCACAGCGGTTACCATGCCCAGAATTTTCTGGAGGCGGTGCGCAAGCGGCAACCGGCCATCAGCAACATCGAGGATTCCTTCCATTCTGACATCCTTTGTCACCTGAGCGACATGGCCGTCCGCAGCGGACGACGATTATCCTGGGATCCCCGCTCCGAACACTTTATCGACGATCCGTCGGCCGACCGACTCCTCGCTGCCCGTTCCATGCGTAAACCTTGGAAGCTGTGAACCTTGTGAGAAAAACGAGATCGGAGCGAGTCACGGCAAACGAATCTATATCGTTTTTGCTAGGATTGAGTACCGTTTCCATACATGAGGATAAAAAATGAAAAATAATTGGAGAATGTACGTACTGTTGATGATCTTCTTACTTTTCGGCGGCACGATTTCCGTCGAAGCCGGCGCAAAGATACGGATCCTGCTGGTAACCGGTGACGATGCCGCCCCCTCCCATAACTGGAAGGAGATGGCTGAGGCCACGGTCGCCGTGTTGAACGAATCCGGCAAATTTACGGTGAAGGTCAGCGAGGAGCTGGCTGTACTCGAATCGGATTCACTGGCCGCCGATTTCGACCTCATCTTCATCACTCGCTATAACCGCCAGGGTACTCTGTCCGATAAGGGTAAGGCGAATCTGGAAAAATTTGTGCAATCGGGAAAAGGTCTGGCGCTATCCCACCTGGCCAGCGCTTCCTTTAAAGAATGGACGGAATTTCATAAAATGGCGGGACGGCACTGGGTCATGGGCAAATCCGGCCATGGCCCCCGTTCCGTTTTCAAGAACAAGATCGTGGCCAAAGACCATCCGATCGTCCAGGGAATGGCCGATTTCGAAGCCGACGACGAACTCTACGCCAAGCTTGAAGGAGAGGAGAACATCGACGTTCTGGTAACGGCCGATTCCGATTGGAGCAAAAAGACGGAACCATTGGTTTTCACTCTGCGCTACGGTCAAGGCCGGGTTTTCCATGAGGCCTATGGACACGACAGCAAGGCCATCCGCAATCCTGCAGTAGCCAGAATCATTGTGCGAGGCTGTGAGTGGGCTGCCACCGGAAAAGCCGCCCAAGATTGATGACCTCGCAAAAATATCATTTTCAGGTGTTTCTTCACTGTATCTAAAATATTTGGGGCACGACACGCCGTGCCCCAAATACAGTTGATACAATTTTCCATGGCATAACTTTTTGTCATACCATCGAGATTAACCGAGATTTACCGTGCCAGCTATAGCAAGATGTGACTTTATCTTCTCAGATAATAGATCGATCCGGCGCCAAGAAGCAGCGTTAAGATAAGCATTCCCCAGCTGGTAATCGCCGGAGCGGTAACCATTACCCTCGTTACCGGGTCCAAAATACCGATGGGTCCGGTCGTCGCAGAAGCATTCACGATTCCGGCGTAGTTGAATAAGGACGTAGAATTCGCAGTTCCCGCCGTACCGTTATGGCCGGCCGATCCAGTGCCGCCCGCTCCACCCGCAGCCGACGATCCGGTCGCCGTGCAATTTACGATTGTGAGTGCACCGGCATTGACGAATACCGCCGGACCGGCTGCCGCGCCGCCACCGCCGCCACCCGGGGCGCCAATCGTGCCGCCGTTGCCGCCGCTCACGCCGGAACCAAGCGAGCCGCCGCTTCCGCCCGTGCCGCCGCCGCTTCCGCCACCGCCGCCGCCAGGACCGCCATTGCCGCCCGGAGTGCCGGAGCCCGTGCCGCCGCCGCCGCCGCCGAATCCGCCCGCACCGCCACTGCCTAGGGGCGCCCCACCGCCGCCGCCGCCGAATCCGCCCGCGCCGCCCGATGTGCCAGAGCCGGGGTTACCGCCGACGTTGGTGGCATATCCGGTGCTACCGGCGCCGACCAAACCTCCGTGCTCGCCGCCGCCGCCGCCGCCGCCGGTACCGCCGGCGCTGCCGTTGTTACCGGACGTGACATCCGTGCCTTGTGCCAGCATGCCGCCGCCGCCCGGCGCACCGTAGTTGCCCGAAGCGTTTCCGCCGCGGAAGACCATGCCGCCGCCGCCACCGCCCGGGGGTGTCGTGCTCTGGTAGGTTCCGCCTGTGCCGCCCACGGCCGAGCAGTGTATGAAGCGAACGTTGGTCAGAGTGACCGCCGCTCCTGCTTGGTTGACGAAAAGTCCTGCGCCAAGTCCTGCGCCGCCGCCGCCGCCGCCATCGCCCGTGCCGCCCGCGCCGCCTTGTGCAAGCGCGTTTTGAATCACCAAATTCTGAATCGCAACCGTGCCGGTGTCAACGAAGAAGACGCGGTAAGCGTTGGCTCCGTCCACAATGATGTTTCCCACAGTTCCGCCTTCGATAGTGAGGCTTTCGGTTATAGGCGGCAAAGGTCCGGTCAAGGTAACAGTGCAGGGCGGAGCACCGCACGTAAACTGGATCGTGTCCGCGCCGCCGGCAGCATTGGCGGCGAGAATAGCAGCTCGCAGGTCACCCGCTACGCCGGCGCCTGTTCCTGCCAAGCCACCACTATTTGTATCCGTGAAAATGGTAACAGTGAATGATGCCGTAAAGACAGGAGAACACATTCCTAGCACCATAATCACAACGAATAATTTTAAGAAACGTTGCATGACACCTCTCTTCGCTGTCATCTAGGCAGCTCCGAAAAATTTCACTATCCTAATGCCAGAATCATGATCGTAGCCGCAGTTTGAAGACATTCTAACAGCAAATCATCCCTATTCTCAACCTCTTTTTTGGGAATGAACCAGGACGGCTCGCAACTATCGGGATTACCATTCTAAGACGATCTCGGTCATAATTTCCCTGCACAATAAGGTAGAAGCCGGGTTTTCCCGGAAGACAATGATTCCTAAACATATCAGGAGAAGAACATGAAAAAGCTAAGTTGTTTTGTCTGTATTCTGGTCTCAGGTTGGATGCTCTCGATACCATCGATAGAAACACTTCGGGCCGGCGTCAGATATGAACAGACTACTCAAATATCCGGTTCGATGATCGAGATGATGAAGAGAATGCCGCTGGTCGGCAAGAAATTCGGAGGCGATCTGCAGCAAACATCCTATTACACCGCCGATTCCTCACGGACCGACACCTTTCAGAACGGTCAATTATCGAAGACGGAGATCATTCTTCTTCGAGCGGAAAAATTCATCAACATCGATCATGAGCGTAAAACCTATTCGGAACTGACCTTCGCCGAGATGAAAGCCAGGATGGAAAAGGCGCTGCAGGAGATGAAGAAAAACCGCAAAGAAGAGGCCGCAGCCGATGTCAGCATGACACCCAAAATCAAGGTAGAGGACACCGGAGAGGCCAAGACCATCAACGGTTACCCGACGAGGCATTACATCCTGACGCTGACCATGGAAATCCAGGATAAGAAAAGCGAACAGAAAGGAACCATGGAGATCGTCAGCGATCTCTGGAATACCAAGGAGATTCCGGGTTTTGAAGAGCAGAGAGAGTTCTATCGGCAGATGGCCGAGAAAATGGGGAGCTTGGATCTTTACCGGGGCGTCACGGCGGCCATGGCCGGCATGATGCAGGATCCCAATATGGCCCAGGGCATGGCGGAGATGAAAAAGGAAATGAGTAAGATGCAGGGCACACCGGTACTCACCGTATCCTCGATCCAAATGCCCGGCATGCCTGCCGGTTCGATTCCTTCTGATGCCGGAGCGCAAGGGTCGTCATCGACCAATACTTCTGCCGACACCCCGGATGTGGGCAAAGCGGTGCAAGATGCCGCCAAAGAATCCGCCGAAGAAAGTGCGACCAGTACCGCCAATAAGAACGCCAAGGTGGGCAAAGTCTTCGGAAAACTGGGAGGTCTGGGCGGATTCGGCGGATTCCGTAAAAAGAAAAAGGAACAACCGGCGGAAGAAGCCGCACCCCCCGCAGCGGAGAAAACGGAGGCACCTGCGGAGGCCCAACCGGCTCCGATGGCCGGAAAAGCCGAACCTTTCATGAAGACCACCACCGAGCTGAAGAACGTCGAAAAGGTATCCCTGGGAGCGGATACCTTCGTTACTCCTGCCGGTTACAGGCTGGTTGAGGAAAAATAAGGCACCACCGACATACCTGCTTTTCTTATCGAAGATAATGAAACGGAGAACCTTTCTAATGGCTGTAACGACGAGCTACCCCTAACTGTATCTCTCATCTGGAAGGAGAATCATGGAACACACAAAAAGTTCTACCGGCTGGACCATTACCGGAGCCGCCCTGGGAGTCAATCTGGTATTCGGTCTGCTCTACGCCTGGAGTGTCCTGAAAAAGGCCTTGGTGGAATCGGGCTGGACCAACACCGATGCTTCTTTGCCTTTTACGGTATCCGCCGCTGTCTTCGCTTTGGTCATGGTTTTTGCCGGAAGGGCGCAGGATAAGATCGGGCCGCGATATATTGCCATGCTTGGCGGGCTTTTATTAGGACTTGGCATGATCGCATCCCGATTCGCCACAACGCCCTTCCTCATGGTGATTACCTTCGGCCTGCTTGGTGGTATCGGAATCGGTTTCGGATATTCCGCCACCACCCCCTGCGCCATCAAATGGTTCGATCCTTCCAAACGTGGACTGATTTCCGGGATTGTCGTTTCCGGTGTCGGTCTGGCTCCCGTCTATGGAGCTCCCCTGGCCGCCTATTTGTTGAATCTCTTCCGGTCTTCCCAAACATCTCCTCTCACCCTGGCAACATCGGGCCTTCCGGAAACTTTTACGGTTCTGGGAGTCATGTCCATCGTCATCGTCTTCCTCTTTTCTCTGCTACTGAAGAATCCTCCGGAAACCGGTCCTCTTGCCAGAACCGCATCTTCCGGCAAGACCACCGCTGCCGCGGGCAATTATGATTGGACCTTGTTGCTGAAAACAAAACAATTTTACTTTTTATGGATACTCTATCTGTTGACTGCCACCGCCGGTCTCATGCTGATCGGACACATGGCCACCATCGCCTCCACCCAGGCCAAATGGCAGGCCGGATTTCTGCTGGTGGCGATTCTTTCCCTGTTCAATGCCTTGGGCAGGGTCTTCGGCGGGATTCTATCCGATAAAATCGGCCGGACCTCCGCCATGATGCTGGTTTTCGCCATTCAGGCCATCAACATGTTTGCCTTCACCTATTTCACCACCATACCACTACTCATCTTTGGAGCCGCCATGGCCGGTTCGGCCTATGGAGCCCTGTTTTCCCTGTTTCCGGCCACGACTGCCGATTTCTTCGGCGTCAAGAATCTGGGAGTCAATTACGGATTAGTGTTTACCGGATGGGGCGTGGCGGCAATTGTCGGCCCGATTCTCGGCGGCTTGGCCGTCGACAAAACCGGCTCCTATACTTCCTCATACATAACCGCGGGGATTCTGCTGGTGATCGGTGCTGTCCTGGTGAAGATCGTAAAAGCCCCGGAGAAAGCATAATTCTTTGGGGAGGAGCCAGCGGTCAGAATCCAAAATCCAGGAGTCAGAATCCAGGAGCCTGGAGTCAGAAGCCAGAATCCAGAAGTCAGAAGCCAGGAGCCAGAATGGGTGGGGTGACATGGGGATTGCACCGGAGATCCCCATTTCGTGCTGAACTCGTATAAATATCGATCCTGATAGAAAAACGGATCGTGTTTGTAGTTCCGCCTTCAGGCGGTGCCGCGGAAATACAGAAGCCAGAATCCAGAAGTCAGAATCCAGAATGGGTGGGGTGGCTTGTGGATTGCGCTGGAGATCCCCATTTCACAAGGAGCTTACAAAAAATGCGATCCTGATAGAAAAACGGATCGCGTTTGTAGTTCCGCCTTCAGGCGGTGCTGCATGAATACAGAAGCCAGAATCCAGAAGCCAGGAGCCAGAATAGGTGGGGTGACATGGGGATTGCACCGGAGATCCCCATTTCGCGAGGAACTTGTAAAAGAGGTGATCCTGATAGAAAAACGGATCGCGTTTGTAGTTCCGCCTTCAGGCGGTGCCGCG
>CAZTVS010000125.1:0-13520 GCA_964617125.1 uncultured Acidobacteriota bacterium | reverse complement strand
GGCTCCGCCTGGAGCGAAAACGCTGCAGAATACCTATAAGGCGGAACTGCAGATCAGTTCTGGCTTCGTTCTATCGAAAATACAGGGCCAAAGGCCCGGCAACATACCAGCCAGGGGTGTAGCGCAGCGAAACCCCTGGAAAACCGCCCCCTAAAGAACAAGGTCTGAAGGACCGCTACCAGGAGGCTTCCAAGGGATATTTGTTTCGGGCCTTCAGCCCTTCATCGTTTCCCAAAGCACACCTGGGGCGACGCTTCGCTTGCCCCAGGCTGCTATATCGCTGGGCCGTTGGCCCTCTCCAAACGGAATGGACCGATCTCATAACGACTGGTATCATCGATACGGAGTTCCGCTTTTTCTGGGTTTTACATTCGGATCCGGAGGCCCTGATTCCGTCGGGCACTATTTGTAAATCATTTTTCATTTTCGGTAATCTAATCTAATATAAAAGGAAAGGACAGATTCGGTCCAAGGGGAAATCCGAACCATAGGACGGAGGGACAGAAAAAATCATGAACAGAAAATCGGTGACTTTTCTCAAAACCGGTGTATGGATGGCGTGGCTGTGCATCCTTTTTTCTTCGATTCTGACGGCGCAAAACCGGACCCAGCTCAAGCCGGGCTGGAATTTATATAGTGTCGAACAGGATGTGGAGATAGGCCGGGAGGTATCGGTCGCAGCGGAAAAAGAGGTACAGCTGCTCAACGATAAGAAGGTGGACGCCTATCTGAACAAAATGGTCAAGGAGTTGGCGGCCAAAGCCCCGGGGGCCCAATATCCCTATCAGGTGAAAGCGGTCAACGATCTGACCATCAACGCCTTCGCCTTGCCCGGGGGATATCTCTATTTCAACCGGGGGGTCATCGAATCGGCCCAGAGCGAGGCCCAACTGGCGGGGGTCATCGGACACGAAGTCGGCCACGTGGCCCTGCGGCACGGGACCAATCAGGCGAGCAAGGCATCGTTCGCCCAGATGGGTCTGGCGGTGTTGGGAGGAGTGATGGGCGAAAATTCAATCAAAGGCGCGGTGGCGCAGCTGTTGGCCGGCGGATTGGCCAATTCCGTTTTACTCAAGTACAGCCGTACCGCTGAAAACCAGGCAGACATCGCGGCCACTCATATTCTCTATGACACTAATTACGATCCCCGGGCCATGATTCAGTTTTTCGAGATTCTGGAGCAGAAATCAGGCAAGAGCTCCGGCGGGAAGGTGACCCAATGGCTGAGTACCCATCCGACCATTGAAAACCGTATGAAGAACATTGCCAACGAGGTCGATTTGATGGGCGGCCCGCCGTCGCGTTACCGCAGCGATTCTTCCGACTTCAAATCGATTCAGCGCTACATCAAGGGCCTGGCGCCGCCGAAAGAGATGCCGAAAAAGGCCGGGGCCCAGTCGGGCGGCGGGACCGGGCAGGAACGTCCGGAACCGCCTTCCACTCGTCTCTCGCGCTATGAGAACCGGACGATACAACTTCGTTATCCTCAGAACTGGAAAATCAACGAACAGAAGAATTCCACCAGCATCGCCCCCGAGGCCGGCTGGATAGCCGACCAGCGGGGTCAGGTTTCCTTGGCTTACGGACTGATCCTGACCATCGAATCCCTGGATCAGACCATCCAGAGTACGAGAGACCTGGAAAAGGTAACCCAGGGACTTATCAAAGATCTGCAGCAGGGCAATCCGAAGATGCAGGTGACCCGGTCGGGACAGTCGATTCGCGCGGGACAGGAGAGAGCTCTGGCTACCTGGCTTTCTAACGAATCGCCCCTGGGTGGCAACGAAAAGATTTGGTTGATCACTATCCCGGCGGGCAACCAGCTGGTCTACCTGGTCTGTGTCGCTCCGGAAAGCGATTTCGAATCGTACTACCCCTCCTATCAGAACATTGTGGATTCCGTCAGTTTGCCCTGATGACCGTCACCGCAAGGACAGAATTGGAAAACCGCAGAGAACGGCTGCGGTATCAACCCACAGAAAAATGGTTGGTCTCGGAGAAAGAGACGGGACATTTTCTCGGACATGTCGCCAATGTCTCTTCCGCCGGGCTCCTTCTTACGGGAGAATGTCCGGTGGAAGTCGGCAGGGTACTGGAGCTGCATATGGAGTTTCCCCAGGAACTTTGCGGCTTGAAAGATATCGATTTCCAGGCGCAAAGCCTGTGGATACGGGACCGGCAAAACGGTTTCAAACTGGTCCATCTCTCTCTGGACGGAGCCCTGTTCTTCGGCCGGTTGATCGAGGAATTCAGCGATACCATCGGAGAGGATCGGAGCTGATACGGAAAGGGGTATCAGTCCTCTTTTCGGCGGCGGAGTCGGTCGTCGAAACGGCCGGGTATCTGCCGGCCGCAGGGACAGCGATCGCCCCGGAGCTCGTTTTTCACCACCCGGTGGCCGGACCGATGCAGCAGCACCTTCTTGCAGGAGGGACAATAGGTATGCATCCCCGCCCCGACGATATTTCCTTCATAAACAAAATTCAATCCCTGTTGCGATCCGATCTGCGATGCCATGTGTAACAGGGAGGAAGGAGTGGCTTCCCGGTCCGTCAGGCGATAATTGGGATAGAAGGCAGAAAAATGCAAAGGGGTGTCCTCTCCCAACGTGTCCACGATCCAGGCGGCCATGCGTGTGATCTCCTCCAGAGAATCGTTCAGACCGGGGACCAGCAGACAGGTGATCTCCAGCCATACATCCGTGTTTTTACGCAGCCAGGTGAGAGAATCCAGAACCGGCTGCAATCGCCCACCCAGATGTTTTCGGTAGAAGTCGTCGGAGAAGGCCTTGAGATCGATATTGGCCGCACTGATATCGGCATAGACCTCGGGCAATGCCTCCGGCGATATATAGCCGTTCGTGACCAGAACCGTTTCCAGACCGGCCCTGCGTGCCTCCTTGACCGTGTCCCGAAGGAATTCCGCCCAGATGGTCGGCTCGTTATAGGTAAAGGCCAGGCTGGAGCAGTCGGAGGCGATGGCCCGGTCGACGGTTTCCGCGGGCGTCCATCGGTCATAACGCAGCCAGTCGGGCCAGGAACGGGAGAGGGTCCAGTTCTGACAAAAGACACAATTCAGGTTGCAGCCGAAGGTCCCTAGAGAATAGGTGAGACTTCCGGGTCGAAAATGGTAGAGTGGCTTCTTTTCGATGGGATCGGCATGAACGGCTGCCGGCCGTCCGTAAGCCATGGCATATAACTTTCCGTGGTGATTCTCACGCACTCCGCAAAAACCGCTCTTGCCCTCAGAGATATGGCAGTTGCGAGGACACAAACGGCACTCAACCTGATTCTCTGGAAGAGCCGTCCACCAGAGGGCGGTTTTTTCGGGGATCGTTTCCATTCGGGTCAATCCACGCGCGTCACCTCGGCATCCGTCTGGGGTACGCGGATTTTATAGAGCTTACCCGCATCGTCGATCCAGAGGGTCAGTTTCAGCTCCCCCGAATCCAGGTCGTAGCGGTTGGCCGTAATCTTGTTTCGTCCGATTTTCAATACTTCCTTGGCGGCATTTTTGATGGAGACGGTTCCGGCAATGGCCTCCTGAGGGATCAACACCTGCAGCTGTTCGATCTGCGGTCCCATCGCCATCCGCGCGGCCAGCAGGGAGTAATGATGGAATACGTTGGTGTCCAGGATCTGGAAATCGGGGTTGACTTTGACCGGTGTGCTCTCGGAGGAGATCTTCCCTTTCTCCTCGCAGATGGCTATCCCGTCTTCCATGAAAACCCGCAAATGTGCCTGCGGGCCGCCGCCGGTCCTTTCGGCATCGTAGGACCGGAACAGACCCTTCTCGTTCAGACTGGTCTCCGTATGGACCTGTATCGGGTCCTGCCCCGGCGGATTCAACTTGATATCCGCCGTGCACTTCCATCCCCCGTTTTCGGCGACGATCTGAAAGGACTCTTTTCCGATCTCCTTGCCTGATTGCAGGATACGCAGTGTGCCCTTATCCGCGAAACCGGCGGGTTTTGCCGCCGGGAGGTCCTGCGCCGGCGAGAAAGCACTCATCAGTCCCAATACCCATACGCTGAAGACAACATACCAGTCATATCTTCCTGGTTTCATAGATACTCTTTCCTTTAACTATGATTGCGGGTCATTCGATGCTCGAACTCCCCATAATGGTCCAAAGAGACAATTATACGAAAATCCATCCCTATCCAGAAACGGATTTCTCTCAATTCCTGTTCCCCTCGTAATACCATCTTGGCAAGAGGACTCAATGCTGTGTCCGACGGCAGGAAACGGGAAGCGCCTTGACAAGGGCGGTTTTCCCTCCTTACAATTCGGGGGTCCAAGCCGGTGGAGGCGAAGGACCACCGGCTCTATCCGTTATGATCCGATTTACTTTGAGGAGAAACGCATGAAATCGATGTTCCCTGTGCCGATACTGGTTCTTCTGCTTTTCTTTACCCTGACGGCGACCGCCGTGGCGCGCGGCAAGGAGACCGGTTTTCTCAACCGCACGGTCAAGGTCGGAGGGGAGACCTACCGCTACCAGGTTTATGTACCCCGTGAATGGAATTCCCATCAGAAATGGCCCGTGGTCCTTTTTCTACACGGTGCCGGAGAGCGCGGCAGCGACGGATTCGTCCAGACGGAGGTCGGCCTCGGTTCCGCTTTGCGGAGATTCAATGATCGTTTTCCGGCCGTGGTCGTGATGCCTCAATGTCGCAAGGATGTATGGTGGCTGGCCGATGCCATGCAGGCCCAGGCCCTGGCGGCCATGGAGCAGGCGATCAAGGAGTTCCGCGGCGACCGCAGCCGTCTCTACCTGACCGGATTGTCCATGGGTGGGTACGGAACCTGGGCCATGGCGGCCAAACATCCGGGGATTTTTGCCGCCCTGACCCCTATCTGCGGCGGAGTGCGTCTGCCCGAGCGGTTGAAAGCCGAGATGCCCTCGGCTCTCCCGGCCGATGCCGGCGATCCCTATCTCTATGTGGCCAAGCAAGTCGGGAAGACGCCGGTATGGATTTTCCATGGCGGCAGCGACACGGTCGTACCCGTCGAGGAATCCCGCAAGATGAACGAAAGCCTGCAGGAGTCTGGCGGCCAGGTGAAATTCACGGAGTACCCCGAGGTGGGTCATAACAGCTGGGACAAGGCCTATGCCGACCCGGAATGGGCCAAGTGGTTGTTTTCCCAGAAACTCGGCAAATAACCGGCAACAAGGATGAGGTCGCAAAGAGCTGACAATGATAGAAAAACGGATCTGGTTTGTAGTTCTGCCTTCAGGCGGTGCCGCGTAAAAACCGATTTTCACGGATCTATGGGATGCCGCGTAAACGCGGAACTACAAACCTCCCGATCTTTTGCGACCCCATCCACAATGACATGGCAAAAAGTCGAAAACCATAGAAAAACGGATCTGGTTCCTAGCCGATGAATCCGCTGGCCGGCAAATACCGTCGATGGCTGCAGATGGAGAAGCGGCCCTTTACCCCTTTTCCCGCCGGCGGCTGGCGTTTTGTCCTGGCCTCCCTCAGCCCCTATTCCATAGGCATGGCGAATCTGGGATTCCAATATGTATATCATGCGGCCAATATCACCGAGGACATCGGTTGCGAACGCGCCTTCCTCCCTTCGGCGCAGGAGGCGGAGGAACTGCGGCAGTCCCGTCGCGGGCTGATCACCCTGGAGACGGAAACCCCGGTCAGCGATTTTCCCCTGGTGGCCCTTTCCGTCTCTTTTGAAACCGACTACCTCTTTCTTCCCCAGTTTCTTGATCTGGCGAAAATCCCCTTGTGGGCGGCCGACAGAACGGAAAGCGATCCGGTCATCCTGCTGGGAGGGGCCGCCGCTTTTCTGAATCCGGAGCCGGTGGCCGATTTCATCGATGTTTTCGCCTTGGGGGAAGGCGAAGTCTTGCTGCCGGTTCTGCTGGACTGTCTGAAACGGGCGGCCACCAGGGAAGATTTCATCCGCCGGTTGTCGCAGCAGTCAGGCTTCTACCGACCGGCCGCATGGCGACCGCATTACTCGGCCGAAGGGATCCTTACCGGCTACGAATCTTCGAAGACCGATCCGGCCTCTGCCGGGATCGCCGCCGATCGCCCGGTGCGCATGGGTCTTCCCCGGGCTTCCTTCCTGTCGGCCGGGATGCCGCCTCATTCCGCCGTTCTCAGCTCGGAAACGGAAATGGGCGACAAACTGCTGGTGGAGATATCCCGTGGCTGCGGCTGCGGCTGCCGCTTCTGCTGGGCGGGCATGGTTTACCGGCCACCGCGCAGTTACCGTGCCGAAACCATCCTGGACATTGCCCGGCGTTATCGCCCCTGGACACGCAAGATCGGACTGGTTTCCGCGGCCGTGTGCGATCATCCCGAGATCGAAACCCTGCTGGAAGGACTGCACCATCTGGAATATCAGGTCTCCTATTCTTCCCTGCGCCTGGACAATCTGACCGATGCCTTGATCTCCCGCCTGCTGCAGGGGGGAGAGAAGACCTTCACCATTGCCCCGGAGGCCGGCAGCGATCGCCTGCTGCGGGTGATCAACAAGGGGACCACCATCGCCCGGGTTTTAGAGGTCTGCGACCGGCTTTTCGCCCTCGGCGTGCTGAATCTGAAATGCTACTTCATGTACGGATTACCGACCGAAAATGATGAGGACCTGGAAGGGATTGTCGATCTGCTCCGGCAGCTGCAGGCACGTATGACCGGGCACCGTCGGGCCCGGAAAAGCATCGGTGCCATTTCGCTCGATCTGCATCCGTTTGTACCCAAGCCGAATACCCCTTTTCAATGGAGTCCGATGGCCGGGGAAGGGGAGTTGAAGCGCAAGTATCAATTTCTGCAAAAACGACTGGGCCGGCTGGACAACATCTCCATGAAAAGCGAATCCCTCCGGATGGCGCAGCTACAGGCCATCCTTTCCCTCGGAGACCGGCGCCTGGCCCCCTGGATCGCGGAGATGAAAGGGAACCATACCGCCTGGAAGCAGTCGGCGGCAAAATCCGGGATCGATACGGAGTTTTATCTCTCGAGGGAAAAAGACCGCCGGGAGTGCCTGCCTTGGGATGTTTTCCGGCAGGGTATCAGCCCGGACTTCCTCTGGGAGGAATACTGCAAAGCAAAACAGGGGACACCCTCCGCCCCCTGTGCGAACACCCCTGTCTGCCGTCATTGCGGCCTCTGTTGAATCGCCCCTAAATGGGACACCCCTAAATGGGACAGCCACCTTCCTGTTTAGACTGTCAACGTCCCGTCAACGATAGTGGATGGAAATCGTTAAATCAAGAGAGTAGCAAGGGGAAACAGCGGATATAATAGACAGACCTGTGTAACGGAAACGGTAAAAGGTGGCACAGACATTCTTGATCAGGAAAGATTGGATCCCTGCAATACAACGCTTTTTTCGCCGGATATCCGGAAACGAGAGCAGGATCGTGCCGCCGGATGCCGTGCCGCCACGGCCGCCCGACTGGACACTCACCATCGCCGATCTGATGGCCGAGATCAGAGCCGGCAAACGGAAGGGATTCGGACGTCCGGAGATGGAGTGGGCCAAGGATTACGAGAGAAGCTTACTGCCGGAAGGTATACGCTTTCCCCAAAAAGGCGATGTGTATGAAGCGCTGCGCGAACGGCCGGTCGAATATCTGACGGCCTGGGCGGCACCCTTCACCGGCAGCGGCACGGGGACCCTGCACGTCGGAGAGCGAATCTGGGTTCATAGCGAGACGCGTGAGGAAAAACCCATCGGCACCTACGCCCTGCCGGTCGCATACAGGGAACTGGAAGAGCGGATGGTGCCGGCCGAAGAAAGAGGCGCACCCAAATACGGCGGTTTTTACTTCTACCTAAGCACGCAGGAATTGAATACCGATTTTAAACTCATCCGCACGGGATACAACCCTTTTTTCCGCAGGAAGTGGGGGGAGAGGGGATAAAACACCTGTAAGAAACCGTAGGAAAGAATTTTGCCTATCCATAGTAGATTGTAGGTTAGGCTCTGATCGAATCTGTTCACACCCGTAAGGAGATGATTCATAATGGACATTCCACGAATATTCAACATCATGGAAAGCGCTCACCGTATCCACAACCCGATCACACCCGAAAAGCTTGCCGTTCTAGGCGCGGCGCTGCGTCTGGAACCCGGTGCCCGCGTACTCGACCTCGGCTGCGGTTCGGGGGAGATGCTGTGCACCTGGGCCCGCGATCACGGCGTCCTCGGCACCGGCATCGACATGAGCCGGTTGTTCACCGGGCAGGCGAAACTCCGAGCGGAAGAGCTCGGCGTCGCCGATCGAGTCAATTTCATCCATGGCGATGCTGCCGGTTATGTCTCCGACGAGAAGGTTCGTGTGGCCGCCTGTGTCGGTGCCACCTGGATCGCCGGGGGGTTCGCCGGAACGATCGAGATGCTGGCGCGGAGCCTGGACACCGGAGGGATCATCCTCATCGGCGAGCCCTACTGGCGGCAGGTCCCGCCGACGGAAGATATCGCCAAGGGGTGTCTTGCCCACTCGATCTCCGACTTTCTCCTGCTTCCGGAACTTCTCGCGTCTTTCGGCCGCCTCGGCTACGACGTCGTGGAAATGGTTCTGGCTGACCAGGACGGCTGGGACAGATACGAGGCGGCCAAATGGCTCACCATGCGCCGATGGCTGGAAGCCAATCCCAGCGACGAGCTGGCTAAAGAGGTTCGAGACAAACTGACCTCGGAACCCGGGCGCTACGCCGCTTACACGCGTGAGTACCTTGGCTGGGGCGTATTCGCGCTGATGCCGCGGTGATGCGCTGGCGTACCCGGCGAATCGTCAACGGCTGTGCCGCGCAACCGCCGGCGGCTCGCCGAGATGGGATGGTGCCTGCATTCATTTCTCAGGGACCATGAATTGGGACAGCCACTTTTCTGAATCTTGGGTGTCCAGCGGTTTGTCCGCTACAAGTCGGGACATCGGAGCTTGCCGCTCTAAAGAATTGGGGAGAGCGCAAAGTCCTCGAAAGTCGGTACCTATAAGCAGATTGCCTGTCTAAAGTATGATCCACATTATGCGCAAAAAAGAACATCGTTTTTTCTACCGGATAGTCTACCTAGTCCTGACCATAATGACCGCTCGGGCCGATCACCTGGATGATTCAATCCTGCAAATGATGCGGGAAAGGCATATACCCGGAATCTCCCTTGCCGTCATTAAGGATGGTCAAATACTGGTGAGCAAGGGGTACGGGGTGGCCGATCTGGAATGGTCCTCGGCGGCGGATGTGGACACATCTTACCAGATTGCCTCGGTGACAAAGCAATTCACGGCCACGGCGGTGATGATGCTGGTCGAGGAGGGAAGACTCTCTCTCGATGGCAAAATCGGGCAATACCTGACGGATCTGCCCTCCTCCTGGAATGGGGTAACCCTGCGACAACTGCTCAACCACACCTCCGGCATCAAGAGCTATACCGGTCTTCCCGACTTCTCCCGGATTCCCTGTAAAGAGTATTTGAAAGGGGAGGCGATCCGCCTGGTTGCCGATGCCCCTCTGGAATTTACTCCGGGAGAGAAGTGGCAATATAGTAATTCAGGCTATTACCTCCTGGGTATGATCATTGAGAAGATCAGCGGACAGGACTATGCACAATTTCTGCAGGAAAGGATCTTTCGGCCGCTGGGGATGCTATCCACGCGGGTCAATGACCTGCGGGTCATCATCAAAAAGCGGGCGCAGGGATATTCCTGGCGCGAAGGTAATTGGTATCATGGTCAGCCGGTCAGTCCGACTCAACCCTGGGCGGCAGGGGCCTTGATCTCCACGGTCTCCGATATGGTGCGGTGGGATTCGGCCCTGTCTGCCTCGCGACTGCTGAAGTCCGCTTCCTGGCAGCAGATGTGGATCCCGACACGTCTGGCGGACGGGAGCATGAAGAATTATGGGTTTGCCTGGCGTGTCGATACCATCGACGGACACAGACGGATCGCCCATGACGGCGGCATCGACGGTTTCTCCAGTTACCTGGCCCGCTGGATCGACGATCGGCTGACGGTCATCGTCCTGACGAACCTGGAAGGCAACCATGCCAAGGCAATCGCCGATCGGCTGGCCGAGCAACTCCTGCCTGGCTTTTCAGAAAAGCCTGTATCTGCCAAGTAAAATTCGCTTTCGCCGGGCAGATTGGCCAGATTGGGGTCGGACCAAGCTAAGGTATGTGATATCTTGCAGATCGGCTTCAAACAAGACTTGATTCTAAAACGACTTGCCCTGGTCCGAACCTATATGGACCTATATGGAGATTATTGCGTACCTTTATCAAGCCAGTGAATCACATTCAACGTGAACTGGGCATTTTGTAAGGCTTGTTCCGAGTTAAACCCGACTTTCATGTTTCCTCTGACGAGTTGAGCCGTAAACATCGCCGCTTCACCAAATACGGCGACTTTTCCTTTTCCGAATTCCACAATGGCGCCTTGATAATAACCGCCCAATTTTTGCCTCGGTGTATCCTCTTTAAAAACCCCGGCCGTATCCGGTTTCAGTGCATAATGCTCCTCGAGAAAACTTAATATGGGTATGGCGTTAGCCGGTGCTTGAAAGGCAGAGCCGGTAAAAGTGGCAATTTCACTTATCTGCTCGTAATCTTGTTTGCCGTCGGTTACCGGGGATTTTTTCAATGTATGATCCTTTTTGGAAAAAACGGAAGGAGGCCAGGAATCTTTCCGGGTGTACGCATACCCATTGACAAATTTGAATCCAAAAATTTTGCCCAGTTCATAAGCGGCTCCTGCAAAAGGCATATGGTCCGCAATCAAAAACAGACGACCACCGTTTTCCACCCACCTTTGAATATGGACTATTTCATCGCTGGTGAAAGCGGAAGGAGTAGGCAGTACCCAATTTTCTTTATTGGAAGTATGCAAAGCGTTGGCAATCACCAAGATTTTGCAGCGCTTTAACAGCTCAGGCGATGTGATGGAAGCGGTTAACCCCGAAACCTGATAGCCATCCTGCCTCATCAATTGGGCAAATGCAAGATATCTTCCATTCACCGTATGAAAATTATGATGAGCTTCATCGATAAGGATCAGAGGGCCTTTCCCCTGCGGATAAGCAACTTGTTTGATGGAATAGTGAAAGGAAGTATCCGAAATTTGTTGTGCATCTAACCGGAATGGTATAAAGAAGCAGGCGATCCATACAATAGTAATTAGATAAGGCTTCATCTCTGTTCCCTACTATTTTTCGAAAGATATCCGATCTGTTTTTACCGGTATATTTCCGCTACCGGTAATAATGACGGTCCGGTAAAAAGTCCTGGGAGCACCGGCGTCCCGCCGGCAAAAGCAATGGAATCAACACGAAATTTACGAAAAGAAACGGAATAAAGACTTTTTACCGGACCGTCAATAATGATTTTCCATTTTTTACAATTTCCCAAGTATACGACGCAGCCCCAGCGAAAGCAAGTGGAATGGGGACGTCAGGAGGAAACCGATGATCTTTCCGAGTGCGGGGGAGTAAAAACCGTGCAAAGATTTCAGCAGATTGGCAATTCAGATTGGGGTCGGACCACGCCCAGATTGGGGTCGGACCAAGCGAAGGCATTGGATATCTTACGGATCGGCTCCAAACCAGACTTGATTCTAAAACGACTTGCCTTGGTCCGGCCCTATATTCCGCAACTGACCGAAGAAGAGTTTGCCATGCTGGTGTCACAAAGTGTGATACCACACAAAAAGTATTTCGGAGGTTCGTTGCCCTTAGCCTTTTACCGAACAGGGAGTAGCTATGCTTTCCAGTGTGCGCAAAAGCAACAGGGCAATCAAGGTCAATATTGAGATCATGCGGGCTTTTGTGAAGCTTCGCAAGATTCTGGTATCAAACGCCGAACTAGCCCGAAAACTTGTACTCCTGGAAAACAGTTATGATACCCGGTTTCGGGCGGTGTTCGAAGCTATCCACAGTCTCATGGCTACTCCATCACCGAAGAAGAGGAAGATCGGGTTCTGAAGAGGGAGTGAAGGTAGGTATCCGCCCCGTATTTCTCCCTGGCAGGTAAAGACAAAATACAAACACCGACGATCCGTTCCATTCGCCGACAGCGGGCACAAGGAGTCAGCTTCCGATGATTTCGTTTAAGCCTTCTAGGACCGACTCGAGCTCTTTTTCTGGAAGCCTGGCAATACGTTTCCCGAGCCGTTCTGTCGATAATGTGCGAATTTGGCTGATCTTTATCCATGATCTCTTAGGCAGGATCAGATCCGATAACTCCCATGTGAGAGGAAATCCGGCCTTTTGTGGTTGGCTGGTAATAGCCATGGCGATGACAGTACCTGAACGCTCATGGAAGATATCCTGGCTGAGAATCAATACCGGGCGTTGACCGGATTGTTCTCGGCCCTTGGTAGGATCCAAATCCGCCCAATATATTTCCCCTCTCAGTATTCCGGCCATTCACCGATCTCCCCTGATAAACCTTCCTCGGCTAAAGAACGCTCGATCTTTTTATCCAGCTTCGCACATTCTCGCGAGAGCCGACCGCGATCGAGGCGAGCCAGTTTTTCCTGAACCGCCTCCTGCAGTGCCTTACTGCGATTCGGAAAAACACCCGCTTTCACCAATCGATCCAGCTGATCGATCAGCTGTTCCTGAATTGTGACAGCAATCTTTTTGGTACTCATGGAATTACCTCAAGTATGATGATATATCATACCTGAAGATTTGATCTTCGTCTAAGCAATGGAAAAGGGGAACTATGGAAACGATTACATGGCTTTATATCCTGAATGCCACATTGCTCCTGTTGCATGAATTGGGACAGTCACTTTCCTGATTTATGGATATCCTACGATTCGTTGGGTGTCCTACGATTCGATTTATCCCCAGTGTAACACCCCCATGAAAATAATTTCTTTCATCGAAGACCCGCCGGCAGTAAGCAAAATTCTCAAGCAGCTGGTAATTTGGGAAATCCCGCAACGTCCTCCCCCCACCCAAAGAAGATGGTTTCCTACTTCCCGCCGGAAGCTGTGGAGGAGGATGGACTGCCCTGGGTCTCCGATCCGGTTACCTCTTACACCGACGCGGAACTGGGCTATCCAAATGGAGTCTTTTCCTCCCGCCTCCTTCGGATTAGACTGCCGGAAATCCATCTGAACAGACGGCTTTATTCTCGGTCACCCCAGGGCGACCATGGTGGGGAGGTCTGTCCCTTTCTATTCTTATGGAGCCTTCCGGCTACCCTCCTCTTATGCGCAAAGGCAGAAGCGAGCCCTCTGCTGCTCCTTTTTCCTCCCTCGACCCCGGAATAATCATCGGTTAACCCCTGACTTCCCCGTTTCCACTTGATTTCGCCGGGGCTGCGCCATATACTTAGAAAATTGTAAGAAATTGCGAAAAAGCATCTGCCTATCTCCTTTAGTTATATTTTTATGAATAATATTGCTATCGCTGATTTGATTAGTCATTGTACAGTCGCTGTGTATGCCCTTGAGGATGGACAAATATATAGCCCGGATTATTCACGAAGCTAACGGAAAAGTCTACAAAGGCAGTTTATAGCGACCATTCTGCTCACTAT
>CAZTVS010000124.1:0-13599 GCA_964617125.1 uncultured Acidobacteriota bacterium | reverse complement strand
GTCGATACAGCCAAGGGGATACCTAAGAGCCTACGCTGGCTTCCTCTACTCGGCCGGAACATCGTCTCTTCGAGACTGATGGGCGCGTGGCCTTTCGGCGGGGAAGTTTCATGGGAGTTCCGTCTTCAGGCGGTTGTGCCGGAATCTGAATGGTTCTTTTTTATGTGTGGGCCGCGTGAACGCGGAGCTACGAACCTTCTTTGGCGGTTGTCAGCTCGAGAATCCGTATGTCCCGCGGATGTAGATCCAGCCGAAGGGTTACGGTTTTTTTCCCGCGGAATCGGCCGATCGGCTCCGCCCCTTGTTCGCTCAGGCCGCGGATGAAACCACTCTGGGGCAATCCATACCGGTCGGCATCGAAAACCAGGGTCGATGCCAGCGGCTGATCGGCGATACTCGCGATGGCGATGGCCACGTTACCATCCGCCGCCCGCCAGGAGGCGGCAAGCACCAGGGGAACGGTCTTTCGAAATTCCTTCAAGGCATCCCTCTGGCCGGCATAAATCGAGAGGCGCGACATGGGGATTTCGCTCTCGGGCGCTTCGACCCGCGGCGGTGGCAGCATAGCCCCATCCTGAAGATATTTCAGAGCGAGCCTGCGCAGCCTGGCGATACGGACCAGGTAATCGATCTCCTCGGCGCGCTCGCGCAGATGCGACGGCTGAAAATTGGCGATCGTGGGCTGCTGGCCCCAAACGAAGGAGCGGGCCTGCTCCAGGTAAAATTGGGTGGAGAACTTACGGTCCAGCAGCCGCAGAGGTTCTTTCGGGGCGAACTCTTCGGGCCACAGGTCATCGTAGGGCGGCATGGTCAGCGAGGAGTAATTGCCGTAGAAGATTCCATAGCCGTGGTAGACGGCATGGAAGAAGGGAATGACTTCCCAACCGTCCGGTCCGGCATAGCGCTCGCGGCTGACGTCGAGGGCCAGCATCAGGTCCAGATATGGCAGCCAGTTTTCCGCGCAACCCTCTCCGGCCAGCGCGATGCCGCCTCGTTCCGTGCTCTGGCGGCGAATATCGGCCGCCATGGTTTTGAAACCGTTCATCCAGTAGGTGCCACCGCCGAGGGGATGCCCGTGCGAGCGATCATAACAGGAAAGACTGGTGCATGCCTGGTCCATATAGATGCCGTCGACCCCCAAGCGGTTGAAGGCCTCGATGGCCAGGCCGGAATACTTGCGGCGCCAGAAATCGGTCCCCATACACATGGTGGCGCAGGGCTGCCTGGTAAAGGTGTTATAGACCTCAGGGCGTATCTTCCCATCCGTTCCTTTTACGGCGTAGTCCGCGGCATTCTCCTTTTTCCAGCTCTCCGTGGTCATGCCCCAGAGCCGCTGATTCATGTAAACCAGCGCGTGAACATCCTGGGTGTGGGCCTTTTCCAGGGCTGCCCGAAAGGGCCCTTCTCCCTCGCGGGGGGGAAGGTATTCAGGAAACCCGGTGTCATAGGCGCAGCCGTGCCACCAGTGCCAGAAGACGCTGACCGGCAGCCGGCTCGCTTGCTGCAGGGCCACGGCCGGGCCGAGTACACCGGAAGAACGGCCCCGGTTCCATACCCACAGACCGGTGTCGGAAATCCAGGATGGTATCGATCCCCCTTTCCAGCGGCTTTCGCGGGCCCATGCCTGTTGCAGAGCCCAGGATCGATAGATGGCCGCCGAATCATACCAGTTCCCTTGAAAGGTGCCCAGACGAACGGAGTAGGGGACGGCATAACGCCCGATTCCGCGTTTGTCCCCTTCGGGGAGATGAACGATCTCCAGATTCAAACCGGCGCCAGGTTCGCTGAAAACGGCAAATGATTTGCGATAGCCCGCCGTGTCATCCGTGGAGGCATAGAGCCCGGCGCCTCCCTCCCGGTAGTACGACATACATTGCAGGGAGCTGAGCCCGGGATAGTCGTATTCCCGCCGTACCCCCTCGAGTCGTGCAGAAAAGGTCTTTCGCGGATTCTCCGCCATCAGTCCTACCCAGAAGGGCAGGACCAATCGCTCGTTTTCCATCTCGGCCAGGTTCAGCAGACGGGGAAAACGTATGCGCGTAAGCGACCGCTTCCCCGGCTCCAGGATGGCGATGCTCCAGCGGCTTTCGGTCCGTTTCCTGTCCAGTCGCACCACGACCTCGACCTGCAAATCGGGGGCATCAGCCAGATCAAACCGGCTCCAGATGAGGCGATATCCGGGGTCTCCCTGCCGTAGCTTTTCCATGCGGAAGGCATGAGCGTCGGAAGGTGAAAGTTGCATCGTGGGGGTGGCGTCCAACTCGAGCAGCCACAGTCCGCCGGTGCCGGCGGAGACAAAGTTGTGTCCGGCGGCAAGATCGGTGAGTTCCGTAATGCGGCCCGCCGACGAATTGATACCGAGGCGAAGCGCTTTGTTGGAAAAGCGTATCGCTTCGGCGCAGGCATCGGTGACGATTCCAGTAGCCGACAGCCAGGCGTAGAGAAAAAGACAGGCGGCAAAACGTATCCTATACAGTGTCATCCGAGAGTATCGCGTATCGTCAAACATCGTATGCATGGCATTCCTGTTTTTCCTAACATGGTTAAGAAAGGACCTGGGAGCGCCGGCGTCCCGCCGGCTAAAAAAGGGGAATCAAGACATAATGATTCAATCGTACACGGCATCCCAAAAATAATGGCATCGCAAATACCGGGAGCGCCGCACCCCAGTGCGGCAAGGGAAAGGATGTGTATTCCTGTCCCCTTCCTTACCTCGCCGGATTGTATGGTATGGAAAAAATTTTCTAATAATCCACGTTCTCCTGCCGCACTGGGGTGCGGCGCTCCCATAAATATGGAATTGTATCTTTTTTTCACGGATGCCGTCGGGACCGGGTGTCTGTTTTCGCTTGACAATGCCGGAACTCTTCCTTAATATCTGGCCATGGTAAAAGATGCAGTAAAGGAAAAAGGTATTTGTGCGTCCGTGAGGACCGGTGCATGGGACAGGGCAGGGATGTCTTCTGCCGGAATCGTGGCCGGAAAAAGGGGGGAGCGATGAGCCCCAAGCTGTTCGATGTCCCGGTCTATGACGAGTCCAAGATCAAGACCCTCTCCAGCCTGGAGCATATACGCCTGCGTACCGGCATGTATATCGGGCGGTTGGGAGACGGTTCCAGCTACGATGACGGCATCTATGTCCTGCTGAAGGAAGTGGTCGATAACTCGGTCGACGAATATATCATGGGCTTCGGTCGGCGCATCGAGGTGACGATCGACGGGAGCACCGTACGGGTGCGCGATTATGGCCGCGGCATTCCCCTGGGCAAGGTCATCGACTGCGTTTCCACCATCAACACCGGCGCCAAGTATAACGACGACGTCTTCCAGTTCTCCGTCGGACTCAACGGCGTGGGGACCAAGGCGGTCAACGCCCTTTCGGAACACTTCAAGGTGGTTTCCTACCGCGAGGGCGAATTCTTCGAAGCCGTTTTCTGTCAGGGGAAGCTGAAGAGCAAAAAGAGCGGCAAGGGGAGCGATCAGGCCAACGGAACTTACGTGGAGTTCGTTCCCGATACTGCCATCTTTCCCGAGTATACCTTCAATCTGGAATATGTCGAACAGCGCCTCTGGAATTATGCCTACCTCAACGGAGGTCTGGCCCTGCTGCTCAACAAGCAGCGCATCGAATCGAAGAACGGGTTGCTCGATCTGCTGACCGCCGAAGTGGGCCAAAAGACCATCTACCCTATCCTGCACTACAAGAGCAAACAGCTCGAATTCGCCATCACCCATACGGAGAACTATGGGGAAAGCTACTTTTCCTTCGTCAACGGTCAATTCACCAATGACGGCGGCACACACCTCTCGGCCTTCCGCGAAGGAATCCTCAAAGGGGTGAACGAGTTTTTCAAGAAAAACTATTCCGGAGTGGATGTGCGGGAAGCCATCGCCGGGGCCATCGCCATCAAGCTAAAGAACCCGATCTTCGAGAGCCAGACCAAGAACAAGCTGGGAAATACGGAGATCCGCGGCGACATCGTCAACGAGGTCAAGAGCGCCCTGGTCGACCTGTTGCACAAGAACATGGAGACGGCGCGCGAGCTGGAAAAGAAGATCGTATCCAATGAAAAGCTGCGCAAGGAGCTCTCCACGGTCAAGAAGGAGGCCAAGGAGGCGGCCAAGCGGGTGGCCATCAAGGTCCCCTGCCTCAAGGACTGCAAGTTTCATCTCGACGACGGGGAGAAGGGTGCTGCTTCCTGCATCTTCATCACCGAAGGGGAATCGGCGGCCGGTTCCATGGTGGCAGCCCGGGACGTCTATACCCAGGCCGTTTTCTCGCTCCGGGGCAAACCGCAGAATGTCTTCGGCAAGAACCAGGCGGCTATCTATAAAAACGAAGAACTGTACAACATGATGATGGCCCTGGGCATCGAGGAGGACATCGCCAATCTCCGCTACGGCAGGATCATCCTGGCCACCGATGCCGACACCGACGGATACCACATACGCAACCTGCTGCTCACCTTCTTCCTGAATTATTTCGAAGAACTGGTGGTTTCCAACCGGATCTTTATCCTGGAAACCCCGCTCTTTCGGGTCCGCAACAAGCAATCCACCGTCTACTGCTATACCGAAAAGGAAAAGGAATCGGCCATCTCTCAGATCAAAGGGGCTGAAGTGACCCGTTTCAAAGGGCTGGGGGAGATCTCTCCCGGAGAGTTCGGACAGTTCATCGGCGATGACATGCGCCTGATCGAAGTGAACGTCAAATCACTGCAGCAGGTGCCCGGGGTCCTGGAATTCTACATGGGGAAAAACACCCCGGAACGGCGGACCTACATCATGGAGAATCTGATCTGAGATGGCCTACATCAAGCCGCTCTTCGACCGCAACTTCCTGGAATACGCCTCCTACGTGATCAAGGACCGGGCCATTCCGCACCTGGATGACGGACTCAAACCGGTGCAGCGCCGCATCCTGCATTCCCTCTTCGAGAAGGATGACGGCAAGTTCAATAAGGTGGCTAACATCGTCGGACACACCATGCAGTACCATCCCCATGGGGATGCCTCGATTTATGAAGCCCTGGTAAATCTGGCCAACAAAGATCTGTTCATTGACAAGCAGGGGAACTTCGGCAATATATACACCGGGGACCCTGCCTCCGCTGCCCGTTATATCGAGTGCCGGCTGTTGCCTCTGGCCAAGGAGGTGCTGTTTCATCCGGAGATCACCGACTGGGAGGATTCCTATGACGGCCGCAACCGGGAACCCCGTATCTTTCCCGCCAAGATACCCGTCGTGCTCCTTCTCGGAGCCGAAGGCATCGCCGTGGGCATGGCCACCAAGATCTTGCCTCACAACTTCGTGGAAGTCCTGGAGGCGGTTCGAGACCATCTGAAGGGGAAGGAAAGCCTGCTCTTTCCCGATTTTCCCACCGGCGGGCTCATCGATGTCGCCGAGTATGCCGACGGGAACGGGAAGGTGCTGGTGCGCGCCCGGCTCGATACCTCCGATCCGAAAAAAATCATCGTCCGGGAACTGCCCTACGGCTGTACCACGGAAAGCCTCATTGCCAGCATCGAGGACGCCGCCCGGGCCAACAAGCTCAAGATCTCCAGCATCAACGATTTCACCACCGATCAGGTGGAGATCGAGATCAACCTCTCCCGCGGTGTCTATACCGCCGAAACCGTCGATGCCCTGTTCGCCTTTACCCAGTGCGAATCTTCGATCTCGGTGAACCTGCTGGTCATCCGCGAAGGGCGTCCGACCGTCATGACCGTGAGTGAGGTCATTGCCCATGGTGCCGGCAAACTCAAAGACGTTTTGTGGGCGGAGCTCAAACTGGAGGAGATGCAGCTGCGGGAAAAGATCTTTGCCCGCACCCTGGAAAAGATCTTCATCATGGAACGGATCTACCAGCGTATCGAAGAGATGAAGACGCAGGATGCCGTGAAGAAGGCCGTCTACGAGGGATTTCTCCCCTTCCGCGCCGAACTGACGCGGGATCTGAAGGATGAGGATATCGAGCAGCTGCTCAAGATCCCCATACGGCGCATCTCGCTCTATGACATCAACCGCATGAAGGATGAACTGCGCGATCTCGATGCCCGTCTGAAAGAGGTATGCTTCCACCAGGCGCATCTCAATGATTACGCCATCGCCTTTCTGGAGCAGATCCTTAAAAAGTATGGCCCGCTGTACCCACGCCGCACGCAAATCGTGTCCTTTACCAAGGTGGATGTGCGGGAGGCGGCGCAGCGAAATCTGAAGCTTCGCTACGACAAGGCTTCCGGCTATCTTGGATATGAGGTGGACGGGACGCTGCTTTTCGAGGTGTCCGATTTCGACCGGGTTCTCTGCCTGCGCAAGAGCGGCATGTACTCGATTTTCGATGTTCCGGCGAAGATGTTCGTCGATAAGGGTATGTGGTGGTGCGGTCTGGCCGATAAAGAGGCCCTGGCGAAAACGGTCTTTTCCGCCCTCTTTCGTGACGATAAGACCGGTTTTCCCTATGTTAAACGCTGTACCATTGAAGGCTGGATACTTAACAAGGGGTATTCGCTCATCCCCGAAAACTGCACCATGCTGGCCTTCACCACCGAAGAAAACGTCCGCATCGAGGTGGAATACAAACCGAAACCGCGCTTGAAGGTCCTGGAGGAATCCTTCCTGCTGCAGGATTATCTCGTCAAGGGTGCCAAGGCGGGCGGAGTCAGATTGGCCGGCAAAGAGGTGCGATCGGCCCGATTCGTAAAGGCGACAGAGGCGGCGCCCACGCTCGAACTCGCCCCCTAGATAAAGCCCTGGGAGCGCCGGCATCCCGCCGGCAAACACATTTGACCCACACGGAATTTGCGGAAAGAGATGTATGAGACGGGCCTTCAGCCCTTTGTGTCTCGGCAGGGCTGCGTTCCAGGGGTTGCGCTGCGCTCCACCCCTGGCTGGTATGTTGCCGGGCCTATGGCCCTGACTTTTGGCCATACAGATAGAGCTTTTGCTATCCAAAGTTGTGGCGGAGCGCCGGCATCCCGCCGGTATGTATATGCAGGCTTTCCGCCGATGTCGTGTACAATAGGGGATATGTTTCGCATGGCTTTTTATCGTCCGCTGATCGTCTCCATTTTTTTACTGATGTGGGCCGCGCCGCCGATGTCGGCTGAGGTCATCCGCCAGGAACTGCCTGGAATCGGCGATCTCCTGATAGCCCCTTTCCGGTCGGCCCCCTTCCCCCATCCCCGGAGGCAGAACGGACATACCTACAATGGCCGGCTTTACCCGGCGGCAAAGCACTATCAGGACAACAGCGTCGCCGTCTTTCTGCCGAAAGGGTTTCGCAAGACCGCTGCCGTCGATTTTGTCGTTTATTTCCATGGCTGGCATAACAACATACGCAAGGCTTTGCCGCAATACCGGCTGGCGGAGCAGCTCCAGGAGAGCGGGAAAAACGCCGTACTGGTTTTCCCGGAGGGTCCCTATGATGCCCCGGACAGCTTCGGGGGAAAGTTGGAAGAGGCCGGCGGTTTGCAAAGCCTGATGAGCGAGGTGATCGATCTGCTGATCGCGGAAAAGAGAATCGCATCGCGTCGCGTCGGGCGTATCGTTCTGGCCGGACACAGCGGCGCCTATCGGGTCATAGCTTTCATCCTTCTCCATGGGGGATTGGCGAAACAGGTGAGAGAGGTGTACCTTTTCGATGCCCTCTACGGACAGACGGAAAAGTATGCCCACTGGATCGATCACACCTCGGGAAGGATGCTGCTGCTTTACACCGAGGATGGGGGGACCAAAGCGGAAAGCCTCTCCCTGATGGACGATTTGCGGGCCTGGAAGATACCCTTCCTGGCGGCCAAGGAAGCGGAGATGACTGCAGCGGATCTCCGGCGGCACCGCCTGGTTTTTCTGTATTCGGCCCTGGCCCACGATCAGGTGGTGGCGGAGAAAAATCAATTCTGTACCTTCCTGCGAAGCGGCGATCTGCAAAACAGGTGACCGGTCGTCGGAAACAGTATAAACCTTTGATCTACGGATTCCTGAGGACAAAGCAGCTATGAAAATCGCCGTAGTGGGAACCGGCTATGTCGGACTGGTGACCGGTGCCTGTTTCTCAGATGTCGGTATCGATGTCTATTGCATCGACATCGATGAGAAGAAGATCGAGAACCTGAAGAACGGGATCCTGCCGATTTACGAACCAGGCCTGGAAGAGATGGTGGAGCGGAACCGGAAAAAAGGCAGACTCACCTTCTCCGTCAGCCTGAAGGAGGTGGTCGACGAGTGCGAAGTGATTTTCATCGCCGTCGGGACCCCGCCGGATGAAGACGGAAGTGCCGATCTCCAGTATGTGCTGGCTGTGGCCGCCGAAATCGGAAAGGCTATCAGCCACTACCATGTGGTGGTAACCAAAAGTACGGTGCCGGTAGGCACGGCCGATAAGGTCCGCCGCAGGATCCAGGAGGAACTCGATAGACGGGGCGCAGCGGTCGAGTTCGATGTGGCCTCCAATCCCGAGTTTCTCAAGGAGGGAGCGGCCATCGACGATTTCATGAAACCGGACCGCATCGTCATCGGCATCGGATCGAAAAGGGCGGAAGAAATCATGTATCGCCTCTACAAGCCTTTCGTATTGAACGCCCATCCCATCGTCTTTATGGATATCCCGTCGGCCGAAATGACCAAATACGCCGCCAATGCCATGCTGGCCTGCCGCATAAGCTTCATGAACGAGATCGCCAATCTGTGCGAGATTGTCGGAGCCGATATCAACCTGGTGCGAAAGGGGATCGGCAGCGATCCCCGCATCGGCAGCAAGTTTCTCTATTCGGGCATCGGTTACGGCGGCTCCTGCTTTCCCAAGGATGTCCAGGCGCTCATCCGAACCGCCCGGGAACAGGGGATCGACCTGAGGATCCTGCAGGCGGTGGAGAAAGTGAACCGGACCCAGAAGCTGCTGCTGTTCGAAAAGGTGAACCGGCGTTTTCAGGGAGATCTGGCGGGCAGGACGGTCGCCATGTGGGGTCTCTCCTTCAAGCCCCAGACCGACGACATGCGTGAGGCTCCCTCGCTGGTTTTGATCGAACGCTTCCTGCAGGCCGGATGCCGCCTGCGGGTGTACGATCCGGTGGCCATGGAGGAGACGCGGAGAAAGATCGGGGACACAGTCGAGTATTGCCGCGATCCCTACCATGCCCTGGATGGGGCCGATTGCCTGCTGCTGGTCACCGAATGGACCGAATTTCGTTTTCCCGATTTCCAGGAGATCAAGAAGCGCTTGAAACAGCCGTTGATCTTCGACGGGAGGAACATCTACGACCGGGACGAGTTGTACGAATACGGTTTTGAGTATTTCGGCATCGGGAGAACGCCTGCCGGAGGATGCGATCGATGAAAAAGACACTGGTGACCGGAGGGGCCGGATTTCTCGGCTCTCACCTTTGTGAAAGACTGCTGCAGATGGGGCATGAGGTCATCTGCCTGGATAACTATTTCACAGGGGATAAAAGCAATATCGTGCACCTGCTGCCGCATCCCTATTTCGAGCTGATTCGTCACGATGTGACCACACCTTTCTTCATCGAGGTCGACGAAATATACAACCTGGCCTGCCCGGCCTCGCCCGTTCATTACCAGTACAACCCCATCAAGACGGTCAAGACCTCGGTCATGGGAGCGATCCACATGCTGGGCCTGGCCAAGAGGATCAAAGCCAAAATTCTGCAAGCCTCCACCAGCGAGGTCTACGGAGACCCGGAAATCCATCCCCAGACCGAGAATTACTGGGGGCACGTCAACCCAATCGGGGAGCGAGCCTGTTACGACGAAGGAAAACGCTGCGCCGAAACCCTGTTCCTGAATTACCATGTTCAGAATCAGGTACGAATCAAAATCGTAAGGATCTTCAATACCTACGGGCCCCGTATGCACCCGCATGACGGCCGGGTGGTCTCCAATTTTATCGTCCAGGCCCTGCAGGAGAAGGACATCACCGTCTACGGCGAAGGGAATCAGACCAGGAGTTTCTGTTATGTCGACGATCTGATCGAGGGGATGATCCGCATGATGAATACCGACGATGGCTTCATCGGACCGGTCAATCTGGGAAATCCGAACGAATTCACCATCCTGGAACTGGCGCAAAAAGTGATTGCTTTGACCGGATCACGGTCCAGAATCGTCCATCAGCCTCTGCCCGCGGACGATCCCAAGCAGCGGCAGCCCGACATCTCGCTGGCCCGGAAAAAACTCGCATGGCAGCCGACCATCGAACTGGAAGAGGGCCTGCAAAAAACCATCGACTATTTCCGCAAAAAAATCGAATCGAAACAATAATGAGGTCGCAAAAAATCAATAATGATAGAAAAACGGATCGTGCTTGTAGTTCCGCCCTCAGGCGGTGCCGCGTAAATACAGGCTTTCACGGATCCACGGAATGCCGCGTAAAAGCGGAACTACAAACCTTGGATTTTTTGCGATGCCATCAATAATGAGGTCGCTGAAAATTATTCGATAAAAAATAGTATCAGCTGTTGTAGGGGCACGGCGTGCCGTGCCCAAAGGGAGCCTCTACCCTACGGTCGCCAGGGCACGGCACGCCGTGCCCCTACTCTAAAATGATTGGAGTCAGTTAGGAAACGGCTGAATATAAATCATGAGCTGAAGATAGGAGTTTGATATGACAACACGCAGGGATTTTTGCTGCAGTGCAGGCTGGACCGCTCTTGGAGCCGCTGCCCTCGGACCGGAACACCTTTTCTCGGCCGCTAAGGATACCGGGGAGAAAGCCCCGAATATCGTCGTCATCCTGACGGATGACCAGGGCTACGGGGACATCGGTTGCTTCGGCGCCCGGGGCTTTACCACTCCGAACCTGGATCGTCTGGCGGAACAGGGATGCAAATATACCAACTTTCATGTCGCCCAGCCGGTGTGTTCCGCTTCCCGCGCCGGATTGATGACCGGATGTTATCCGAATCGAATCGGTATTCATGGGGCACTGGATCATCGGGCCCGTCACGGGATCGGCAGCGGAGAGATGACCCTGGCCGAACTGGTAAAACAACGCGGTTATGCCACCGGCGCCGTCGGCAAATGGCACCTGGGTCATTTGCCTCCCTTTCTACCGACGCGGCATGGCTTCGACGAGTGGTTCGGCCTGCCCTATTCCAACGATATGTGGCCGCTGCATCCCGAGGCCAAACCGGGGACCTACCCTCCTCTGCCGCTTTACGAGAACGAGTCCATTGTGCGGCGGGATGTCAACCACGAGGACCAATCCCAACTGGTAACCTGGTATACGCAGCGGGCCGTGCGCTTTATCAAAAAAAACCGGAGCCGTCCCTTTTTTCTGTACCTGGCCCACAGCATGCCTCATGTTCCTCTGCATGTGAGTAAAAAGTATAAAGGGAAATCCGAACAGGGACTGTATGGGGACGTCATCATGGAGATCGACTGGTCCGTCGGAGAGGTCATGAAGACGCTGGAACACCTGGGATTGGAGCGGAACACCTGGGTTGTGTTCACCTCCGATAATGGGCCGTGGCTGTCCTACGGCAATCACGCCGGATCGTCCGGCCCGCTGCGGGAGGGAAAGGGTACCGCCTGGGATGGCGGCACGCGTACCCCCTGCATCATGCGCTGGCCGGGTAAGATCCCTGTCCATAGCGTCAGCGATGTGCCGATGATGACCATCGATCTGCTGCCGACCATCGCCGGGCGCATCGGCGCCCGATTGCCGGATCACACCATCGACGGCATGGATGTATGGCCGTTGATCGCCGGTACTCCTCAGGCGCAAAATCCACATCCGGCCTATTACACCTATTATCAGGACAACCAGCTGCAGGCCGTCTGGGACGGTCGCTGGAAGCTGCAGCTGCCGCACACCTACCGAACCCTGGGAGGAAAGCCCGGGGGGCGTGACGGCGTACCGGCCAAGTATGAATCACGCCAGATCGTAAATGCGGAGTTGTATGACCTGAAGGCCGACATGGCGGAGGCCCGGGATGTGGCCGGGCAAAACCAGGATGTAGTCCGCCGGCTGCTGGCGCTTGCCGAAGCGGCACGGGAAGAGCTGGGCGATAGCCTGACCGGCCGAATCGGCAAAGGCGTCCGCCCGGCCCCGCAGATCCCATAAGACATTGAATATAGTATCGAAGATACAGGGCCAAAGGCCCGGCATTATACCAGCCAGGGGTGGAGCGCAGCGAAACCCCTGGAAAATCGCCGCCTAAAGAACGAGGTCTGAAGGACCGCTACCATGATGCTTCCAAGAGATATTTGTTTCGGGCCTTCAGCCCTTCATCGTTTGCCAAAGCAAACCTGGGGCGACGCTTCGCTTGCCCCAGGCTGGTATGTCGCCGGGCCGTTGGCCCTCTCCCAAACCGTTGGAACTGATTTCATTCACCCTGGGATTCAACTCCGGAATAACGTTGGTCCTATCTCAACCCGATGGGAGTGATATGATAACGACTGTTACCAGGAATGGTTGTTTTTTACGAGGCTATCCTTTTGGGTGATGCGACAGGATGGTGGGAAAATATCTAGGGAGAAGAGGAGAAGGTTATGACCAATTCCAAAATAATCATGTTTATCTTTTGCTTCTTGGGGTGGGGCTTGCTTGCCATGTCCTTGCTGCCGGCACAAAGCAGGCCGGGACTGTTTTTCCGGGAAGACTGGAAGGAGACTCCGGCGGCAACGCCCATCACCCAGGACCATGTGGCCAATCCGGACCTACTCTTAAAGGTATATGGTCCGGGCAAAGAAGGGTTGAAAAAGAGTCATCATGACCAGCCGGCGGACGATCCCTTCTACCTCTGGACCGGTACCTGCAGCGCCAACTGTGCGGTTGCCCTGCAACACCGAAACCTCCTGGTCGACCTAACGGGGCAGGCTAAAATCCGATGGCGCACCAAACAGAGCGGCTTCCGGCAGCTGCACCTGTTGTTGAAGCTGGCCGATGGAACCTGGCTGGTCAGTGACCGGTCGGAGGGCCCATCCCTTGACTGGCGCGAGAGTGAGGTCATCCTCCAGGACATACGCTGGCGCAGGCTGAAGATGGAAACCGTCACGGAAGAGACATGGATCGACCGGCCCGACCTGAGCCGAGTGGAGCAGATCGGCTGGAGCGATCTGATGATCGGCGGAGGTACCCCCGCCTCCTCGCGGGTGGATTGGCTGGAGGTATACGGCAAACCGGTCAAGACCGAATAGCCATATCTAGCATGGGAACGACCACCATATGGGTGATTCCATCCGGTCGAGTACCCTCACCATCGCGCTCCTCTTTCTCCACCCTGTCCGTGATATAGTCTATCGCATGGGGACCTGCGAATCATGCCGCTGAGTAAGGATAGTAAAAGCGAGTTGATTATCTGGCTGTTTCTTCTAACCGTTTCCGCCGTTTTCTTCCTTATCTTCGCTCGTACTCTCCTCGGACTGCCCTATGGAACTCGGATCCTGGGGATCGGCCTTTTTCTATGGACGGCGCAGATCCTCGCCTTTGCCCTTTTGTACAGGAAATATCTGCGTGTCCGGTACAGAATCGAAAAGGAAAAAAAGGACAACCAGGAGCGTTTGCTGAAGTTGGCCCAAAACGCCAATATCGTTATGGAGCAAAGCAAGGCGGCTCTGCAGGAAAAAGAGCGTACGCTGTT
>CAZTVS010000123.1:9445-13612 GCA_964617125.1 uncultured Acidobacteriota bacterium | reverse complement strand
AGCTCACCCGCCGCCTGATCGAAATCGAAGGGGCACCGGAAACCTGGCTCTTCCAGTCCACCCGCTGCAAGAAAACCCCCGGCTTCTTCCGTTGAGGCCTCCCCGGCTGGTGCAATGCCGGGTAAATACAGAAGCCAGGAGCCAGAATGGGTGGGTGGCATAGGGAGTGCACCAGATGTCCCTATTCAAGGGGAGCGTGCAAAAGAGTCGATCCTGATAGAAAAACGGGACGGGTTCGTAGTTCCGCCTTCAGGCGGTGCCGCGTAAATACAAGCTTTCACGGATCCATGGGATGCCGCGTAAACGCGGAACTACGAACCTTGGATTTTTTGCGATGCCGTCAATACCTGATGAAGTCGGAAAAAAATATCATTTGCAGGCGTTTCTCAACTGACTGCAAAAAATTATGAGTAGGGGCACGGCACGCCGTGCCCCTTACAACAGCCGATGCATTTTTCTATAGCATGATTTTTTGCGAATTATAATTGGTGGTCTCGCAAAAAGTCGATTATGATAGAAAACGGATCGCGTTCGTTCCGTGTTTACGCGGCATCTCATTTAAGATCCTATGCCAGAGCGGTAATCTGGATGCAACCTACGACGTATTTGGAGTGCGGCGGCTCGACGCCGCTTTTTTCCGGGCCACCTCGGCGGCCCGGACCACGCGAGCCGAGGCTCGCTGCACAAGGCGGTGCCAAGACACCGCACTCCATAAAAATGTCTGCATGGCATCATGCACCGGTACATGTCCTTTGGGCAGGCGGCGTCTATATGGTAACCGCTGGTACTTATGGTAAAAAATTATAGGGAATATGGATTTGGCGGCTGCTCTCCATTTACCCTGCACGAGCAAAGGTAGGAGGATCCGGATGAAGAAAGTACTGGTCATCGAAGACAACGAAACCAACCTTTACCTGATGCGATTCATGCTCAACAATATGGGGTACATCGTGCTGGAAGCGAAAGATGGGATTACCGGAGTGGATCTTGCCAAGAAGGGCCGGCCGGATCTTATCCTGATGGATATTCAACTGCCCACCCTGGACGGTTACGCCACCACCAAGCTGATTCGCGAGGACGAAACCCTGAAAGATATACCCATTATCGCCGTTACTTCTTATGCCATGGCGGGAGACAAGGAAAAGGCGATGGAGGCAGGTTGTTCTGCCTACGTCGAAAAGCCGATCAATCCGGTTTCCTTCATGCAGATGCTGGAGCAATATCTATAAAAAAGCAAAGAAATACGGCCAGTGCGAAGATTCATCCTATGCCGATAGAAACGGATTGTCCGGAAACATCTTCTTTCGACTTTTACGATTCAGCTCCGGTAGGTTGCTGTATTCTGAACCAGGCCGGACAGATCCTTTCGGCAAACCATGCCATGGTGGCCTCCTTGGGTCTTGTACGGCCCCGATTCATCGGACAGCCGTTGACACGATATATTCCAAAGCGGGACCATGCGATCTTCCACCAGACACTAAAAACGGTCCATTCGACTGCCGCTTCCCAAAAATTGGAGTGCCGCATCAAAAGGAGAGGCATCGGTTCTTTCTGGGCACGACTGGAGATAATGGCCGGAAAGGGTACGGGTAACACCCCGCTTTTTTACCTGGTGATGAGCGATATCACAGAGTACAAACTGGTCGAGGACAGGCTAAAGGAGAGTGAGTTCAAGCAACGTCAGCTTTTGGAATTTGCGGGTTTGGGGATCGGGTATTACGACCCAGAGGGGACTCTCCTTTTCCTTAACCGGAGAGGAACGATAGACCTCGGAAGGCCTGCGTCTCAGATGGTGGGAAAAAACATGCGCGAACTCTTCGGAAGCGAACAGGGGAGCGTTTATCTCCAGCGGATCAGGCAAGTAGCCCACGACGGCAGGACACGACATTATGAAGACGAAGTAGCATTCGCTTCGGGTAAAAAATGGTTCCTGTCCGCTTATGCCGCCATCCTGGATGGGAAGGATAATGTTCAAGGGATCATGATTATTTCGCAGGACATCTCCGAACATAAGAGACACGAAGAAAATCTAAAAATCAGCGAAGAAAAATTCCGAGCGATCGCCGACTATACCGTCGATTGGGAAAACTGGTTTTCTCCCGACGGCCGACTCCTCTGGATAAATCCGGCAGTCGAACGGATTACGGGATACTCCGTGGAAGAGTGCCAGACTATGCCTGATTTTCCGCGACCTTTGTTCGTCCAAGAGGATCAGACAAGAATAGAAGGTCTATTCCGGGATTCCCTTAAAGGTATCTCCCGAGAAGACTCGGAGTTCCGAATTATAAGTAAGGACGGAAGCCAACGATGGGTCTCCATCTCCTCGCAACCTATCTACTCCGACGATGGTCAGCCCATGGGAGTACGCAGCAGTATTCGCGATATTTCCGACCGAAAGCATTCGGAAGAATTGACTCTCCAGTCACGCGAGGAACTGCGCCGTCTTTATTTGCGTCTCGCTGAAGTCGAGGAAGCGGAACGGTTGAGGATTTCACGAGAATTGCACGATCGGATCGGCCAAAGCCTGTCGGTCGTCGGAATCAATCTCAGTCTATTGAGAAGTCAATCCTTTTCCGATCTCCCCCGGACTGCAATCATTCGTATTGATCATGCTTTAAAGCAGATCGAGGAGATTGCAGAAAGTGTCCGTGGTGTGATAGCCGATCTCCGTCCCCCTACTCTGGACGATTATGGTCTGTTCGCTTCGCTGCAATGGTATATCGATCGCCTGCAGGAGCGAACCGGTTTATCGATCCGCCTCTGCGGATCTCCTCCGGAACGGACCATGCCGGCGACGGTTGCCATTGCCCTGTTTCGAATCGCACAAGAGGCCCTGACCAACATATTGAAACATGCCCAGGCAAATCGAGTCGTACTCACCCTGGCGGAAAGGGAAGGTTGCGTCAAGCTGACGATTACCGACAACGGCAAGGGCTTTCGATTGCCGGTCCAAGCAGGAGGTTCCGATCATTGGGGATTATTGATCATGCAAGAAAGAGCCAGAAGCATTGGAGCCACCTTAAATCTGGAGAGTTCTTCAGGCTGCGGCACCACGATTCGGGTGGATTGGAAGATGCCTCAAGCCGGTAAAACTTCCCCCATATCACCAGACCGATCGCAACGAAAAAATAGCCGAAAGGGATCTTGAGGAATAGAGATGATCATACGCGTTTTTCTGGTTGACGATCACGCCATCTTGCGGGAAGGTTTACGTCTTATCTTGGAAAGTCAACCGGACATCGTCATAGTTGGTGAAGCTACCAATGGGCGGGAAGCCGTGCAGAAGATATCCGGTTTACAACCCCATATCGTTTTAATGGATGTCGGAATGGCGGAGTTGAACGGCATCGAAGCGACGGCACAGATCAGTAAGCACTGTCCCGAGTCCAAAGTGATCATCCTCTCCATGTATTCCACCTCGGAACATGCCAGACATGCACTGCAGGCAGGCGCCAAAGGCTATTTACTGAAAGAATCTCTGGGCCGGGAAGTGATTGAGGCAGTCAGGCGGGTCTTCGCCGGCGAAAGGTACTTCAGCCCGCGGATTCACGATATCCTATTAGCGGATGTCGTCGACAGAAAGGGTAATCTGACGGACGATTCGCTCCTCGATCTATTAAGTTCGAGGGAGAAGGAAGTATTACAGCTTTTAGTCGAGGGCCATTCCGAAAAACAGATCGCCGTGGTGTTGGGCATTTCTCCCAAGACGGTCAACACCTACCGAAATCGCCTGATGGAGAAGCTGAATGTGAACAACCTGCCCGCTTTGGTGCTTCTGGCTCATAACCATGGTATGATCCCCAAGGACGGCCTGCCCAACACCATGGCGGATCCGGATCGATCCTAAACCGGCGGGCTTGCCCCCATTCCTTTCTTATCCTGTAGGAGAAATCTTACACGCCATGTAAGAATTTTCCGGCAGACAACATCTTCTCAATCGTAGATAATTACTTGGGGTAGGATCATGACGAAACGAGTGCTGATTGTCGACGACACGGATGCCAACCTTGACATGCTGGAAAGTCTATGCAAAGGAATGGGTCTGCAAGCGACTACCGCCAAAAACGGCAAGGAAGCCCTGATCAAAGCGCAGCAATGCCCGCCGGACCTGGTTATCACCGATATCCTGATGCCGGTAATGGACGGTTACACCCTCTGCCGCCGCTG
>CAZTVS010000123.1:1448-9345 GCA_964617125.1 uncultured Acidobacteriota bacterium | reverse complement strand
TTATCACCGATATCCTGATGCCGGTAATGGACGGTTACACCCTCTGCCGCCGCTGGAAGTCCGATGAACAGCTCCGAACGGTACCTTTCGTTTTTTATACGGCCACTTACACGCAGGCAAAAGATGAAGAGTTGGCACTCAGCCTGGGAGCGGATCGATTTCTAATCAAACCTCTGGAACCGATCCAACTGATGGCGGTTATGCAAGAGCTACTGGAAGATAACGGTAGGAAAAAGAGGGCTATTGCCATGCCTTTCGATGAGGAGATGGAGTTCTTCCAGAAACATAATGAAGTCCTTTTTCAAAAACTGGAAAAGAAGATGCTGGATCTGGAAGCTGCTAACAAATCACTCAAACTTCTGGAAGAAAGATACCGGCTGATTTTTGAGAGCGTCAATGATGTGATTGTTACCATAGATCCGGAATTGTTTCTTCTGAACGTATCGCCGAGTATCGAAAGAGTTCTGGGCTACTCGCCGCGGGAACTAATCGGGAAGGCAGTCAAGGATCTGGTGAGAATCGTACCGCCGGAATGGATAGACCAGGCGATACAAGATATCCAGTCCATCCTGAAGGGTGAAACGGTACAGGCTAAAATCTATCCCATCGTTGCCAAGAATGGGACGACGGTTCAAGTAGAAATCAACGGGTCTCCGATATACAGCGATGGTCGGATCGTCGGTCTGATTTCCGTCATCCGTGACATCACCAAGCGCCTGCAGGCCGAAGCGGCCTTGCTGGAATCCGAGGAGAAGATACAACGGATCGTAAATTCCGTCCAAGACATCCTCTATAGTGTGGACGGCCAGACGGGAGAATTTAGCTTTCTGAGTCCGGCATTTGAGCGTTTACTCGGATATACACCTCAGGATATTCTGCACATGGGCGGACGCCGTATATTTTTATCGCAGGTAATCCAGGACGGACTGTTCGATCCTCAGAATGACCAATTTGAAAAACTCCGGTTAGGGGAAAAAATGCAGCCTCCGACATGGGAAGCCTGGTGGCGATGCAAAAGCGGCGCGCTGATCTGCCTGGAAGATCGTTCTTTCGCCTTTTACGACGGGAGCGATTTCAAGGGAACCCAGGGGATTTTACGGGATATCACCAAGCGTAAACATGACGAGAAAGAGCGAGACAGGCTACAGGCACAACTATGGGCATCGCAAAAGATGGAAGCCGTAGGCAGACTTGCCGGAGGGGTGGCTCACGACTTCAACAACCTTCTTTCCATCATTCTGAATTTCACGGGGTTTGTCCTGGATGAAATGATGGAGAGCGATCCCAGGCGGAAGGATTTGCTGGAAGTCCAAAAGAGCGGGGAGATGGCGGTCTCATTGACCCGCCAGCTGCTGATCTTCAGCCGTAGGCAGGAAGTGGAACCTCAGCCGCTCGATTTGAACCGGGTCATTTCCGGTATCGAGAAGATGCTCTGCCGGATTATCGGAGAAGATATTCAGCTCAAAATCACGCCTGCTTCCGATCTTGGCATGATAATGGCCGATCCGGGGCAAGTCGAGCAGGTGATCATGAACCTGGCGGTCAACGCCCGGGACGCCATGCCGCAAGGGGGGCAAATCGCTCTGACGACTTCGAATGTACGGCTTGACAAGGAGTACGCCGCCTGTCACGGCGATGTAACTGCGGGCGATTACGTTCTGATTGCCTTTACCGACACGGGTTGCGGTATGGACGCGCAAACCCAGGAACAGATCTTCGAGCCCTTTTTTACCACCAAGGAAAGAGGAAAAGGAACGGGTCTCGGCCTCTCCACGGTCTACGGGATAGTAAAACAAAGTAAAGGGCATATCCGCGTTTATAGCGAAATGAATTTAGGGACCACGTTCAAAGTCTATTTTCCTCGGGTGACGGACGTTTCCATGGAAGAGGCTCAAGATCCTATCGTGGTACCTCTATGCAAGGGGACGGAAACCGTCCTGGTCGTGGAAGACGATGCCGTAGTGCTTGCCCTCACGCAGCGGATATTGGAGGAAGCCGGCTACACCGTATTGACGGCAGCCGGCGGTCTGGAGGCAATGCAGATCTGTCAGGCTCATAAAAACACGGTTCATCTGGTCATCACGGATGTGGTGATGCCGCAGATGAACGGGGGACAGTTGGCCAGGTTGCTGGAGTCGGCACAACCCGGTATCAAGATTTTGTATACCTCGGGCTATACCGAAGATGTCATCGGCCGCTACGATGTGAACCGAACGGACGCCAATTTCCTCACCAAACCGTTTACCGTTGCCGATTTGACCTGGAAGGTCCGCCAACTTCTCGACAGTCCTTGTCCTTGAAAGGGGATGAGATCTCCGGGGGAAAGAAGGGATTCCCCGTTCCATCCTTCACTCCGGTAGATTGCTTTCATCGTCGGAAAATTCTTGAGGCAGAGTGACGTAGAACCTGCTTCCTTTGCCCCATTCACTCTCGACATGGATCTCTCCTCCCATCAAATCCATCAGCCGCCGACAAATGGCCAATCCCAACCCTGTGCCTTCATGGTCGCGGGAAAGCCCGTTGCTGACCTGCCGGAATGGCTGGAAAAGTTTGTGCAGATCTTCCGATTTGATTCCAATACCGGTGTCCCTGATGGAAATCCGGATGGTGGACGGCGAAGACGGATCTTTCTCCGGTATCCTTTCCGCCTGGAGGACGATCTCACCCCGCTCGGTGAATTTAATGGAGTTGTTCAAAAGGTTCAGTAGAACCTGTTCGATACGTCGCTGATCGCTCTTGATCGTCCGGATCTCGGAGGCTAATTCCATCCGTAAAGCGAGATTCTTTTTCTCCGCCAGCGGCCTGACGATTCCGACCATCTTGGTAATGGATGCTCTGAGATCGAACCACTCGCTTGCGACCTCCAGCTGACCCGCCTCGATCTTGGAGATATCCAGCACATCGTTGATGAGTGCGAGCAGATGACGGCCGCTGCCCTGGACCATCTCCAGTTGTTTATGCTGCTCGGGATTCAACGGCCCTGCCATTCCCTGGAGAAGAATACCGGTAAAGCCGATGATCGAGTTAAGCGGTGTACGAAGTTCATGGGACATGGTAGCGAGAAACGCCGATTTCAGGCGATCGGCAGCCTCGGCACGTTCCTTGGCTACAGCCAGTTCGGCTGTGCGCTGTGCGACTCGCCGCTCGAGGTTGGCTTGGATCTCCCGTAACTCCTCTTCAATCTGTTTTCGGGCGGTAATATCCGTACCGATACTCAGGATTTCAACTACCTGTCCTTGAGGATCCAAAACCACCTTGTTTGTCCAGGTAATCCAGACACGCTTTCCATTCTGACAGATGTTCTCATTGACGATCTGCCGGTGAGACTTCGGGTCGGCGCAGATCTGATCCATGAGGGACTGCAGGTCTCTGCCGCTGCTCTCGGTTTGCGGGACGATGGTACCGATTACCGGCCGGCCGCGGATCTCATCCGCCCGGAAACCGAAGAAAAGTTGACCGAATTCGTTCAGGAAGAGGATTCTTCCGTCGCGCGTCCAACGCAGGATAATGCTGTTGGCATTCTCCACCAGTTCTCGATATTTACGGTCCGTTTCGGCGATCTCGGCCATTGCCTGCTCTCTTTCCTGAGCCATCAGCCGTTCGCGGTTTTCTTCGCGCCAGCGGATGCGGTGCCGGATCGTGGAGATGATCCAACCCGTCATTCCTGCTCCGGCGAACAGAATCAGTATGACAGTACCAAGGAACCATCGGGTTCTCCACCAGGGCGGTATGATGACTAACTCTAGCTGCGCACCCGTTTCATTCCAGATCCCATCTCTGTTTCCGGCCATGACCCGGAAGCGATAGGAACCGGGATCGAGATTCGTATAGGAAGCACGCCGTTCGGAACCGGACCGGCGCCAATTCTCGTCAAAACCTTCGAGCTGGAACAAATATTGATTGTGCTTCGAAGAGCGGTAATTCAAGGCGGAGAATCTAAAACTGATCACGGAAAAGCGTGTGGGGATTTCCAGCCGGCGTACTTCCGTGATGCTTTTCTGCAGCAGGGAATCGGGGGATCCGGGAAGGATCGGCCGGTTGAGGATCTCGAAATCCGTCAGCACTACCGGGGGCACATAGGGATTCGCCTGGAGCGCCTTGGGATCAAACAACACGAATCCCTGGGTGGTTCCAAAAAGCAGTGAACCCGAACGCAGACGCAACCGGCCATTGGAGGTGAATTGCTTTCCCGGCAAGCCGTCGTCTTCGTCGAAAATGCGGATCTTATGCGTATGCGGGTCGAAGCGCGCCAACCCCTGATTGGAGGCAATCCAAAGCATTCCCTGCTCGTCCTCCAGAATTCCCCGCAATACATCGCTTGGCAGGCCATTGGCGACCCGGAAGCATTCGAACCCGGATGTATTCGGATCCAGGCGATTCAAACCGCCGCCTCCGGTAGTCACCCAGAGGATCCCTTCTCGATCTTCGATCAGATCGATGACATCATTGTTGCTGAGGGTTCCAGGCTTGCCCGGTTGACTCTGGAAGCGGTCCCAGCTCTGTTTCTCCGGCACCCATCGTGCCAAACCGTTCGTCGTTCCCACCCATAAGGTTCCGCTCCGGGTCAATAGGAGAGAAGATACATAATCGCTGTTTAGGCTTTGCGGATCATGAGAATCATATCGGTAATGAATAAAACGATCCTGGTCCGGAAGATAACAATCGAGTCCACCTCCTGAGGTCGCCACCCAAAGCCGGTGTTGACTGTCTTCCAGTAATCGCCACACGTTAAGACTGCTCAGCGAATCGTGTTTATTCGGATCCGGCAGATAGCGGCGAAAAGAGCCGGTCATGGATTCCAGCCGGTTCAGACCCCCGCCCCAAGTGCCTACCCATATCCGGTGGTCATGATCGCACAGCAGGGTCAACACCGACTTGCCCCCCAGACTCTGCGGATTTCCCGGATCAGGCCGGTAACTGGTCCATTTTCCTGAGTTCTTCTGCCGATGGTTTAATCCGCCATTATCCGTTCCGACCCAAAGATCGCCCGCCGGATCTTCCAGGAAAGACATAATATGGTCGTCGGATAGTGTATTTTTTTCTTCCGGCAGGCTGCGGAAGATTTGAAAAGGGGTGTTGAGACGATTGGCATAGCTCAGACCATCGGGGAAGTGACCAATCCAATAATCGCCGGCACGATCTTGGAAAATGGAGCGAACCACATTGCTGGCTAACGTATGGCCGGCATATTCGGAGTGCCGGTAATGAACGAAGTTTCGGGTGGCAGGCAGATACCGGCCCAAGCCGCCCCCATCGGTACCTACCCAAACCTTATTTTCGCCATCCACCAGGACGGCATCCACAATGCGGGATGATAATGAGGCGGGATCGTTCCCATCGGGTAAAAACCTTTCGAAAGAGCGTCGCTCCGGATCCAGACGCGAAACTCCGTCGTTGGTACCCACCCAGAGATATCCATCGGAATCCTCGGCGATCGCGGATATATGGTTATGGCTAAGACTCCGAGAATCGCCGGAATCATGTTGGTAACCCCGGAATCCGCCTGTCAGAGGATCCATCCGGTACAATCCCTCGTTTCCGGTCCCGATCCAGATATGACCTTTTCGATCACGATACAGACAATGAATCGAGGAAACGTTTGGATGATCCCTCCGATTCGAAGTCGGCAGGAAGCGTTCGCATCTTCCATGGCGCGGATCGAAATGGTTCAATCCCGCACCCCAGGTCCCTACCCAGAGCGAGCCGTCCGGGTCCAGGAGAATACTGCTGATTCTATCCTCGCTCAGGCTATTGGGATTGGCCGGATCGTGCCGAAAATGAGAGAATCGCTCCATATCCCGGTGCCATAAATCCAAGCCGCCCAGCGTTGCGATCCAGAGATTGCCCTGCGCATCTTCCTCGATATCCGAAACGTTACCATTTCCCAGGCTATGTGGATCCTTCGGATCCGGTCGAAAGACACGAAATTCATGACTGTCGTACCTGACCAGACCGTCGGAGGTGCCAAACCAGAGAAATCCTCTGCTGTCCTGGAAGGAGCATAAGACCTGCTCTGCCGGCAGGCCATCCTCCGGGGATATCCGCCGGAAATGCAGATAATCCTCGGCCGCCCCCATCGCTCCGGCGAAAGAGAACAGGCTCACAAAGAAAAAAAAGAGGACAAATCGGAATGGCAACTTTTTATGGATTTCTTCGCGGCCCATGATAGAACCTGCCATCAGAGTTATAGAAAATTGTACACCTGATCGGGTGTTTGCGCATAAAGAGTTTGCATCCTCGCCGGATCCTCTGCGTGACTTATCTGCATCGGGCCGGAGTGATGTGATGGCGGATCGAATCCGTGGCACTTTGGCTATCTGGGGGTAGGATCCGGTGGTGGGCACTGTCCTGGCGGCAAAGGACGGGATACCTACCGATCTTTCTTCTCCGACACCGGTCAGCTTGGCTAACGGAGCCGGACGGTCACCGATTCCTCATGCCATTCGATATCGGCATTGGAAAAATCCAATATACAGCCGGGGGCCGTCAGCGATATATGCCTGCCCTCTTGTTTTACTTTGGGGCTGGCTGTAAGCCCGGCGGTGCTCCATTGCCGGACGCCATGGAACAGCGGATGAGCCCCGGCAGCTTCCGTCATGGAGCCATGATTGAGAATCTCGATGGATCCGGATTCATTCTTCAATTTCAACCAGCGCTTGTGGAGGATCCCTTTTTGCGAAAGCCGGGTGACATTGAGAGGATCAAAGGCCTCCGGCCAGAGCGGTTTGCTGCCTGCCGTCACGACCAGGATCCGCCAGCCCGGTTGAGATTGGAATGCCTGCAAAACCTGAGCCCGCTCCTGTTCCAGCTTGGCGACATCCTCCTGAGCCTTTGTTTCCACAGCTTTTCGTTCGTCGGCGGTGAAATCGCACAGGGAAGCGGCACGCTTGGGAAACAAATCGTCGAACGAATCGGCCATCGTTGATTTCCACCCGGGCTGCAGGCGATCCAGCAGCCGGGCCAACCCCTCGCCCGCGACGTAGCTGCGCAGCCGGAATTCACCGGGAGCGAAGGACCGGAACGGAACCTCCTTCCGACCCGCGGCCAGACCTTCCACGTACTGGGCCAGGCCTTCATGCAATTCCGTACCGCGATCATAGGCGGCAGCCTCTGCGGGCAAACGGGCCATGCGTTCCCGGCGCAGAGCAAGCATCCGTTCGGTCCAGCATTCCGGTCGCGATGCGGCCAGGGCGCGTGCCATAGCCTCCATTTCCAACCGGGCGAGCATCAACCCGGCCGCATCTTCCATGGGGTAGGTGAACAACACCGCCTCGTTGGCGGTCCATTTGGGATAGGCACGCGCCTGGAAAACATGAAAACACTCATGTACCAGGATGGCTGCCGTTCGCGTATCGACCCGTTCGAAACCGAGTGTGGCCGTCATCACGCCCGCTATCTCGATCGAGGTGTTGGCCCGCATGGAGGAGTGTCTTCCCGGAAAAACCAGGAATCCGGGATGTCCTTCCACGGGCAGGAAGTCCTTGGGGGGTGAGGGATGACGAACCAAATAGGTATTTATCTGGTCATACAGTTCCAGGGGAATCTTTCGCGCATCGAAGCCGGGCCAGAGCGATTGTGCCGCCATACGGTCGAATTCCGCCACCAGAGAGAATGCCGGACTTTCCGCTTCCGCTCGTCCGGCCGACAGGAACAGGAGTAAGAAAAATAAAAACCAGGTTGCCGCCCCGCGCATAAATCCTCCCAACTTCCCGAAATCGGAACCATGCTTGCCATGAACAACGGTCGTGTCTCTTAGCCTGAGGCTTTCCTAAAAGCCCTCTGCCTCCCGGTCGGCTGTGGACTGCCGGTTCGGCCGAGGAGAGGAAGGCTTTTGCAAATGCCTGCCCACCCGCCAAGGTTAAGGCAATCTTCCCAAGAATTCAAGTTGGAGATCATC
>CAZTVS010000123.1:0-1348 GCA_964617125.1 uncultured Acidobacteriota bacterium | reverse complement strand
GAACTGCTGAAGGGACTGGAGGAGAGTCCGGATGCCGCCTGGTTTTATATGCTGATAGCTCAGGCGACCGTCCTGGAGACGATACCGGCCGAAGCCCGAAGGGTGATGGAACAGGAACGGGGTGTTGCGTACGAGGTGCTGACCCGTATCTTCCGGGCCGGGCAACAGGATGGATCCTTCCGTAATTTCCCGGCCGATCAGATGGCCCTGATGTTCTGGACCTCCATCAATGGATTATCGATCTATAAGGCCATGCACTTTCATGAATTCAAAGCCCCGGATCCGGAAATTCTATTATCCATGTTTATCCGTTCGGGAAATTAAAAATCGAGATAAGGATGCCAAGTTTACAAAGTCGTATAATCAACTTTCTGATCCGTAACCGTCATTGGTTTCGATTCAGATTACGAAAAGAGAAGTTTGATGGGAATACTTCCATCCAGGGATTTCGGGAACAATGTGAAAAGGGAGCCGGGTGTTATGCCAAGGTCCCGAAGGGAGTCAGTATCCGGGAGGAAAGGATCGAGGACATGCAGGCCAACTGGATCGTCCCGCCGGGAACCGACCCGTCCAGGCTGATCCTCTATGTGCATGGCGGCGGCTATGTAGCGGGTTCCTGCAGCGATCATCGGGGATTCGTAGCCAAACTGGCCGCCAATTGCGGGGTGACCAATCTTCTGTATGAGTATCGGTTGGCGCCGGAACATCCCTTTCCGGCAGCGCTGGACGATTCGGTGATACTGTATCAAGCCCTGCTCGCCCGGGGATTTTTACCGGAGAATCTGATACTGGTTGGGGAATCGGCCGGCGGAGGCCTGGTGTTGTCGATTTTGCTGGCGTTGAAAGAGAGGGGAATCTCTATGCCGTCCGCCGCGGTCGCCATTTCTCCCTGGGCCGATCTGACCTGCAGCAGCGCTTCCTATACCTCGAAAAACAAGTGTTCGGTGGCTCCCCTGGATTCCTGGACGGTTTTCAGCCGGTACTACTCAGGCCGTCATGATCCCCGGAATCCTCTGATATCGCCCGTTTTTGGCGATCCGTCCGGATTACCTCCCCTGCTGATCCAGGCCGGCACCGATGACGAACTGTTTGAGGATGGCGAGCAGTTCGCCCGAAAGGCGAAGGCGGCCGGAGTCGATGTCACCTTCCGGGCCGGGGAGGGCATGATCCACTGCTATCCTTTATTGGCTCCCATGTTTCCGGAAGCCGTCCAGGCCATGGGAGAAATTTGCCGTTTCATCCGCCGTCATTTGAGGTTGTGATCGTCTTACCCTCCCGTATCCCTTCCGGTCCATAGATCGAAAAAGCGATGGAAGAAGAAAAGGACACTCGCTTTTTTCACCGGGAA
>CAZTVS010000122.1:10091-13841 GCA_964617125.1 uncultured Acidobacteriota bacterium | reverse complement strand
AAGGAGAGATTCAGCAATGACAGTGCAAGGTCTGACAATCATCGGCGAAAGCATCAACGATTCCGTTCCCTCGACGCATAAACTGTTCGAAGCCGAGGATATGGCCGGTCTGAAGGATCTGGCCAGGATGCAGGACGAGGGTGGAGCCACCTATATCGATGTCAATGTGGGCAAGCGGCCGGCGGATTTTCTGGCCGAAATGGTGCGCCAGGTCCAGGATGTGACCACCAAGCCCCTTTCCATCGATACCCCCGATCCGGAAATGGCGGAGGCGGCGCTCAGAGCGTATGACCTGGAGCGCGCCGGCGGCCGGATCCCGGTCCTGAATTCCATTTCCCCCCTGCGTCCGGAGATGTTCGGCTTGCTTAAGATACAACGATTCCGGCCGATCCTGATGACTTCCGAACGGAGCACGGAGAGCGGCGGCATGGCCAATCGTACCGCCGCGGAGGTGTATGAGACGGCCGTGCAACTGGTGAAAGAGGCCAACCGCCATGGTATCCCCACCTCGGATTGCATCATCGATCCGGCCATCTCCCCGATCGGGGCCGATTCGGAAGGTCACCTGAAACGGGTGGTAGGTGCCTTGCGCTTGATGCACGAGGATCCCTTTCTGCAAGGGGCCCACCGGTCGGTCGGCCTGAGCAACTTTACGGTGATGCTCCCGCCCAAGCGGGCCGACGGTTCACCCACCAAGGGACCGCTGGAGAGCGCGTTCCTCACCTTGGCTATGCCATTGGGCCTCGATTTCGTTATCGGCTCGGTCAAGCGCAAGTACGAAATCCTGACCCCCGATCATGCGGCGATGCAGTGTCTGTCGGATTGCCTGCAGCTGGACGGGTTCGACGTTCTCATGCGTGTGCGCGACTATTACGCCTGATGAAATCGCAAAAAATATCATTTTTAGGCGTTTCTTAACTGACTGAAAAAATTATGAGTAGGGGCACGGCGTGCCGTGCCCTGGCGACCGTAGGATGGGGGCTCCCTTTGGGCACGGCACGCCGTGCCCCTACAACAGCCGATAGAATTATCTATGACACGATATTTTGCGATTTCATCGTATCTGAGACGTTCAGGAGTTGTATGAGGGATTTAAAATCGTTTTTCGTCTTTCTTTTTGCCTGCTGGATGGCCGCCGGTCCTTCGTTTTCCCAGGCAAACCAAACCAGTCGGGAACAGAAGGAATACCTGAGTTCCTACGAGAACGATACCCTTGCCGGTAACGTTCTTCCCGTTTTATTGCCCTACAACCGTTGGGTGGATCCTGCCGGGGAGCAGATCTATTTCGGCGAGAAGGATCAGGAAAACCATGCCCTCGATTGCGCTCTATCTCCCGATGGAAAATGGATTGCGGTGGAGGGCCGGTATTCCATTGTGGTCCTTTCTCCGGAAACGAAAAAGATCGCCGGCCGCTTCGTCATGAACAGCCATTTCAAGGGCGAGAATCTCCGAAACACCTTTTCGGGAATATCGTGGCGGATGAGCGGCGAGGATTATGAACTTTACTGGAGCACGGTGGGAAGAGAGGGGAAGTCGTCGGTGGTCCGTGCCCGATGGGACGGGAAGCGGATAACGGTCTCCGGGACCTATGCCTTCGCTGCCGTTCCTCCGGCAAAGACAGCTTTACCCAACGAACTGCTCGTGGTCGAAGAGTCCGGTTCCACGGTATTGTATGTCGTATTGAACGGAAACGACCGGGTGGAAAAACTGGATGTCCGGACAGGCAAGACCATCTGGTCGGCCCCGGCAGGTGTGGCACCCTACGGCATAACGGCCGCCGCGGGAAAGCTGTATGTGACCAACTGGGCCGGATCGCATCCGGAAAAGGGGGACATCCACGTGGCCGGCGTTCCCTGGGGCAGCGCCAAGGTCGATCCCCGAACCGGGGCGACGCGGGAAGGAACCGTTTCGGTTTTGGATACGATGACCGGGGCACAACGCAAAGAGATCACGGTCGGCCTGCATCCGAACAATGTCGTCTCCGCACCGGATGGGAAATATGTATATGTGGCCAACGGCAACAGCGATTCGATTACGGTCATCCGCACCGAGACCGATGAAGTCGTCGAGACGATTTCCGTCCGCCTGTTCCGGGAAAAGAACCCCTATTTCGGCGACACGCCCAACGGATTGGCCTTGAGCGGCGACGGCAATACGCTCTATGCCGCCAACGGCATGGATAATGCGCTGGCCGTAATACGACTGGGAAAGGCATCCTCTTCGGCCTCCAGGGGAAGCAAGAGTCAAGTGACCGGTTTCATTCCGACGGGGGCTTATCCGGGGGGGATCGGCGTCTACCGCGACCGTCTTCTTTTTGTGGCCAATATCGAAGCGGAAGGGGCACGGATTCCGACCATCTCGGAAAAAAACGGCCGGGCTTCCTACAATTCCCACCGCATGATGGCCTCGGTTTCCGTCATTCCGGTGCCACAGAAGCGGCAGCTGCAGGATTACACGAAAAAGGTGGAGAGGATCAACCAGTTGTTCCGTATCGCCCTGACCCGCAGATCGCCACGGAAAAAGACATCCCCGGTGCCGGTGCCGGTCCGTATCGGCGAGCCGTCGCTGTTCAAGCATGTGCTCTATATCATCAAAGAAAACCGGACCTACGATCAGGTCCTGGGCGATATGGACCAGGGAAACGGGGATCCTTCCCTGTGCGTTTTCGGCCGGGAAATCACCCCGAATACCCATCAGCTTGCCCAGGAGTTCCACCTGCTGGATAACTACTATGTCTCGGGAAAATGTTCGGGAGAAGGGCACCAGTGGACCGACATGGGCATTGTGACCGATTATATCGAGAAGAACGTCCGGGCCTGGTTCCGCAGCTATCCGCATGTGCAGACGGACGCCCTAGTCTATGCCCCCACCGGTTTTATCTGGGACAATGCCCTGAAACATGGCAAGCGCGTTCGCATCTACGGCGAAGCCTGCGTTCCCCATTATGACAAAAACGCTACCTGGACCTCCATCTACGAAGGATTTCAAAGGGGAGAACCCTTCGTCTTCACCAATCGCACGACGATTAAAACCGTAGAAAAGATTCTGAGTCCTAACTATCCCTGCTATGGAAATTTTCAAATTAGCGATGTGCTGCGGGCCAGGGCTTTCATCGAGGAACTGCACGAATATGAAAAGATGGAAGGGGACCAGTGGCCCGAGCTGATGGTGATGGCGCTGCCCAACGATCATACGGCGGGAACACGGCCGGGAATTCCGACACCGCGCGCCATGGTGGCCGATAACGATCTGGCGCTGGGGCAGATAATGGAAGCCCTGACGAAAAGCCGTTTCTGGCCCAATACGGTCGTGTTTGTCACCGAAGACGATTCCCAGGCCGGCTGGGACCACGTTTCCGCCTACCGCACCGTCGGTTTGGTCATGAGCCCGTATTCGAAAATGAAAACGACCGTTCGGACCAATTACAACCAGACGTCCATTCTGCGCACCATAGAACAAATCCTGGGGTTACCGCCCATGAATATCGGCGATGCCACCGCCATACCCATGTTCGATTGTTTTTCTTTCACTCCCGATTTCAGCCCGTACCGGGCGCTGCCCAATCGGATACCCCTGGACGAAATGAACAAACCCTTGTCGGCATTGAGCGGAACCGACTTGTATTATGCCCGGAAGAGCATGGAACCGCAGTTCGATACCATCGATACCGGCGAAGACGCACTGTTCAACCGCATCCTCTGGTATGCCATGAAAGGCCACGAGCCCTACCCCGGGCAGTAGGGGCGACCC
>CAZTVS010000122.1:7530-9991 GCA_964617125.1 uncultured Acidobacteriota bacterium | reverse complement strand
AGTAGGGGCGACCCTTGCTCGACGTATAGTGTAGGGACACGGCGTGCCGTGCCCTGGCGACCACAGGATAGTGACTTCCTTTGAGGGTAACCCTTACTCGACGTATAACGGAGTAGGGGCGACCCTTGCGGTCGCCCTCTCGCTTTCTATCTATCAGTCGAGGGTGCGCAGACGCACGTTGCGGAAGTGGACTTCGCCTCCCTCGGACTGCAATCCGACATGGCCCGCAATAACTTCTACCCCGCCGGCTTCGTTGACCAGTGTGCCGTTGACCCTTGCCTGCAGATTGCCTCCCTGCAAGCGGATCTCCACGCGGTTCCACTCACCGGGGGCCTTTTCCCCGGCGGCCATCTTGGTTAGGGCGCGCAAGTCGCCACCGAGCTTGTGATTCGGGGTCAGGCGGAAGCGTGCGGCATCCCCTTCCAGCTTCATGCCCTGGAAGCCGAACAGGTCTCCGGCGCTTCCGGCCTTCAATTGATGTTCGATGCCGCGCGGTAAAACCTTCAGCTCGCCGTTGACCCGTAAAAAGACCCCGCTGTTGCCCGGTTTGGCGCCCGGAGCCCAGCGGTATTCCACGGACACTTCAAAGTCCTGATACTTCTTCTCGGTATAGATAAAACCTATCGGCTCGCCGCTACAGACGATGATACCGTCCTTTACACTCCAGGTATCCTCGACCTTGGCATCGGTTTTATCGGTGAAGTATTTCCAGCCGCTCAAGCTCTTGCCGTCGAACAGATTCTGCCATTCGCCGGCGGAAACGTTGGCGAGGAATGCCGTCAATACCCATAGAACCGTCAAGCCTATCCGAATTTCTTTGTTCCGCATCTGTCAGATCTCCCTATGCATGTATTCCCTAAAAGGGAAGGTTGTCTGTTTCGCACCCTTATCGTGGAACCAGCTCCACTCTTCTGTTTTTGGCGCGTCCTTCTTCCGTGGTGTTTACCGCCACCGGCGCCAGATTGGCCACTCCGTTGGCGGTGAGGCGACCGGCGGCAATGCCGTATTGCGATGTGAGTGCGGCCACCACGGCATCCGCTCTCCGTTTGGACAATAGAAGATTCGAGTCCAAGGTGCCGACGCTATCCGTGTGGCCTACCACATGCAGATTGAGCCGGAGGTCCGCTTTCATCAGCTTGGCGATTTCATCCAGGGCCGCCTTGGATTCGGGTTTGATGTCCGACTTGTTGGTGTCGAAGAAAATGCCGTATAAGGCCACGCGGCCCGAGGAGGCAATCGACTTGGCCATCTCTCCGGCGGTCACCGTGACCATATTCTGGGTCATGGACTGGACCTCAAGAATATCGACCGCGATATACGCACCCTTTTTTGCCTTGTAGGTGGAATCGTCTTTGCCCCATTCCACGGCCGTGAGATATGCATAGACGTCTCCCTGGGGCCGGGAAAGCTTTGCGCTCAGGACTTTTACCGCTTTGTTGTCCGCGGCGAGAAAGATGTAGTAGGCGCGGTTGGTCTTGATGTCCAGTCCCCCGAAATGGGAAAGATTATTGGTATATTTGGTGGCGGCGGAATCTTTCGCCGAGTTGTATAGGATTTGAAATCCCTGGGCCGTCAATTCATTCTGATAATTCCGTATCAGCTCGAGGGCGCTGGCATCTCCCGCTGCCTCATACCAAATCCGCGTCAGGCTGCCTTCCAGCTGCAGGGGAGGCGCTGCGTATTCCCGCTTTTTGCTGCTGGTGTTATACCTCACGAAGGTGGAGGTCTGCAGTTCATAATCGGTAAATCGCTTGGTATCGTAAGCGACGATCTCCGAGCCGCCAAACCGTTTCAGCAGGGGATGATCCTTGGAGCCTTCCAGGTCGGCCGATCTTGCCTGCCCACAAATCATGATGCATACAAGTGCCAGGCTCAACAGAATAAGACCGTCTGGCACGGACAGGAAATCGAGTGACCTGTTTCTTGCTTTGTTCCTCATCGTTTTTCCTCCTCAGTAAATTAACATACATCCTTACATCTTTCAGGATTTAAGTATATCGACCAGGACCTCCAGATTTTTTCCATACAGATCCAGGGTCCGGCTGGAGCGTGTCACGGCGGTATACAACAGATTCGGGGTGAGGATCCCGCCCGCCTCGGGCAGATCGATGGCTACATGGTCCCACTCGGAACCCTGACTCTTGTGAATGGTGAGGGCGAAGGCAGGGCGGTGTTCGGGAAGGCGGTTGACGGGCAGGGTCTCCCGGCCGGGAAAAAGGGCGAGTTGGGCCGCCTGGCCCGGTCCGTTGCCGATAGCCAGGCCGATATCGCCGTTCGACAAGCCGAGCGAGTAACTATTGACGGTAATCATGAGCGGACATCCGTGGGGCAGGGCGAAGTCGCTTTGCGCCGGCGAGTTCTGCCAAAACAGCCGCTGTCCGATTTCGTTGGCCTTATCCATCTGCCCGTTGGTGCCGCAAAGCAGCTGAAATCGCCGCAGGAGCCCGGTCAGGGCCGATTC
>CAZTVS010000122.1:0-7430 GCA_964617125.1 uncultured Acidobacteriota bacterium | reverse complement strand
AAGGCTTGCAGAAGGTGGAAGAAAAGGGAGAGATCCATCATACCGGCTTCGTCGACCACCACCAGGCTTTGCGTCAAGGGACGAGAAGCGTTGCGGCGAAAGGGTCCGCCCTTTTCCGGGGGGACGGGGGACCATTCCAAGGTACGGTGAAGGGTCTTCGGCTGCAGACTTTTCAGAAATTCCTGTTCCTCCGGCTGGAGCCGCAGACCGCCGGCGGCCTTTTTCATCGAATCGCCAAGCCGGCAGGCGGCCTTGCCGGTCGGGGCACAGAGCAGAACCGCTTCGGGAGCAAGATCCCGATCTAGCCTTTTCCGGACCGCCAACAGAGCCGCCGCCGAAGTGGTCTTTCCCGTACCCGGTCCGCCGGTGAGCACGCCCAGTCGCGCATCCACCATGGCCGCCACGGCCAGACGCTGCTGTACGTTGTCGAAAAGGATCACTCCGGTAGCCGGGTCTGCGAGAGTCTGGCGCGGAAGAATCGCATCGAGAGCGGCACGAACGGAAGAGTCCTGCCAACGGCTTTCATTGGCATGCCACTGCGCCTCGATCTGGGAGCGGACGCCTTGCCAGAAGGCATCGAAGCGGGGCAAAAGGACCAGATCTCCACGGATGGCGATCAGCTCTGCGGGAGCGTTTTCCGGGACAGGACATATCGACCTCGGCAGATGACCGATGCCCTGACCGGCAGCGGCCAGAAGCCGGGCCAGAGGGTGCTGGAGCGACTCGGCCATCGGGTGCGAGGCCAGTGTCAACCGGGCGAGCGGCAGGTATTCCGCAACCAGTTCATCGCTCAGAATCATCATTGCTCCCCTTGAGATAGCAGTCCATGGCCATTACGGCCTCGGGCTGGACAGGCTCATACCAGATCCCGCTATGTGGCAGGCCGCGCAGAAAGAGGTAGGCACATCCGCCCAGGTGAATGGATGGATCATAGCCGGGCAAGGCCGCTCGCAGATGCCGGTGCAGCGCCAGGGCATACAGCCTGGCCTGTAACAGATAATGATGTTCCAGCATGACCGTCTCCAGCATTTCCTTTCGATAGGAAGGCAGGGCGTTGGTTTTATAATCGATAATATACCAGCGGTCCCGATAGACAAAGATCAGATCCATATACCCCTGCAGAAAGCCGTGTAGCCGGCCGAAATGCCAGTCGGCCAGGCCTTCGGCCCAGGTCCGGCGATCGGCCGTCGAGCGGATCCGTGCGTCCTCCAGGAGTGCCCGGGAAAGCCCCCGTGGATCCAGATCCTCCGCCGGAATCAGAAAATGCATTTCCGCCATGCTGCGAAGCGACGGCAGGGTCGGGACCCCGGGCAAAAAGTCGAGCGGCGTCTCCAGAATGATCGCCAGCGCCCTGGACCATGCCTCGTCCCGGTCGGCAACAACCTCTGCCAGAGCGCGGCGATTTCCCAGGATCTCCTCCAGCAGGCGGTGCATCTGATCTCCCAGGCGGGCGCCCGAAAGCCCCAAATCCTTGAGAATTCCCGGATCGGCCTGCTGCGGCTTCTCCTCGATATCGTGATCGCGGGCCGGCACGTCTTCCCCGCTCGTCAGACCCGAGTAACTGCCGATACGCACATAGTGCAGACGGCCGAGATCCACGATGGGCGGTTGCTGGGGGATGGCTGTGTCCGTATCCTGTTCGTCGACTCTTAAGGGCGGAGCTGCCGCTGAGTCAGAGATGGGTTCGCATCTCGGGAGGGGAACCTCCCAGCCGGCGGATTCCTGGTCCAGCTGGAGCAACCGTGCCCACTCCGAATTTCGGGCGCTGTTCTCATGGATGCTCTTTTTTTCGCTGCCCACCGGTGCCAATCCAACATAGAGTCGATGTCTGGCCCGGGTGAGAGCGACATACAACTTGCGTTGTTCTTCGTCATCCTCCTGCTGCAGATCCTCATCCCTATGGGCTTCGAACTGGCCGGAACCGGCATCGACCAGGGTTCCCCAGGATTTGCGAACCACGGCAACCGGCCTTTGCGATCGGATCTGGCGGCTTTTCACATGCCATAGGAAGGGACAGGCCACGATCGGATACTCCAGTCCCTTGGAACCGTGTATCGTGGTCAATCGTACGGCGGGCAAATCCGTTTCCAGACGCAGCACCTCTTCCTCGTCCCGTATATCGGATTTCTCTCCGCTATCCGCGTGGCGACGGGAAAGCCAAAGGGCCAGATCGCCCGCCCGGCGGCGTCCGGAGGTCCACTCATACTGTAAAAGCGTGGCAAGATGCCGCCAGTTGGTTATACGCCGCTCTCCTTCGAGGTAACGCAGGTGAGTTTCCATAGGACCTTGCCAGCGGAGCTGTAGAGAGGGCAATGGTCCCTGGCGGCGCAGGAGCAGCAGCTCTTCCTGGATTTGGCCGGCTACGGCAACCTGCTGCAGGGGATCGTTCCGCAGCGATTCGAGCGCTTGCGGCAACAAACCGCCCAAAGGGGTGGCGGCAAAGGCCAGGAGTGAAGACAACGGATCGGACCGTTCTTCGAACGCACGGAGGGCCGCGAGCCAGGCCAGTATGTCCATGGTCTCATCAGTCTGCCAGATACTTCCCAAGCCTTTGCCGGCTTGCCGGCCGTACAGGCCCTGCTCGGCCAGGGCCTCATGCATCAGAGACAATTCCGAATGGATGCCGGCCAGCACCGCCAGGTCACTGGCGATCAGCGGCCGCACCTCTTCTCTGACCGGATCCTCGATGCGAACCCTTTGGTCCAAAAGCCGGCGGAACTCGACGGCCACCATACGGGCCAGGTCCCGCTTGGCTGCCTGGCGGTCTTGGCACTTCGACCAGAGCAGCAGCAAAGGTTCTGTCCGTTGTTCGTCGAAAAGACGGGGTTTTTTAGCCTTGGCCTCCACCTGAATGTAGTCGATTTTCATTCCTTCGGTCGGAGCGCGAAAGGTGGGGCATTTAGCGTACAGGGTATTGATGGCCGACACCAAGGCCTGATCGGACCGGTAGTTGATCCGCATGGGGGGAGCCTTTTTCGTCCTGGCCACCAGATCCTGATAGCTGGCCAAATCGGCCCCGCGAAAACGGTAGATGCTCTGTTTGGGATCGCCGATGACAAGAAAGCTCTCTGCATTGCCCTGAAACAGGGCCCGGAATATGGCGATCTGCACACTGTCGCTGTCCTGGCATTCGTCGATGACGACGGCCCGGTAGCGCTCGCGCACCGCCAGGGCCAAGGCCCCATGATCGCCCTGCTGCCGCAGAGCCTGATGCACGGTCAGGAGAAGATCGTCAAAGGTGCGGACGCCCGCCTGCCGTTTACGTAAGGGATATTGTTTGCGGATCGCCAGGCAGAAGGCCCTGCGGATCGCCGCTTTCCGCGCTCCGAGTATGGCGCGGATGCTGTCGCAGGCAGAAAGAATGACGGGATCGATTTTTGCGCGGATGGTAACGGCAAAATCCTCCGCCTCCGGCAGTCCTTGCCGATGATCTTGAATAATCCGGACCGCACTGGGGATGGAGCGTTCCGGGACCCTCCATCTTCGCAGGCAATCCTCCGGATTCGATGCAATATCCTGCAGGACCGACTGCGCCTCGTTCCATTTCTTCTCCTCCAGCAGCGAATCGTCGACTGGCGGCAGCAGGAGGTTCTCGTCCGGGATGGCCAGTTCCCGGGCGAGGGTGGCTGCCATACGGCGGCCTTCCCCGGGAGAGAGCAGTCCCGTGCCGGCCTGGCGCATGAGCTCATCGTCGGTCAACTCGTCCAGGATATGCTCGGCATGATCCGACAGCTCCAATCCCGGATCGCAGCCCAGTTCCAGCATGTAACGGTTCAGCAGCGACTGACAAAAGCCGTGCATGGTGTGGATGGGCGCCAGATCGAAACAGGAGAGGGCGTTCTGTAAATCCCTTTCCAGGCTTGGGTGTCCCCTGTGCTCGGACCGGGCCACGATGTCGGCCACCGGGCCGTTCTTGCCCTCTCCCCTGGCGGAATCCAGGGCCGAATGCAAGGCATCGAGTAAACGGCTTTTCAGTTCTGCCGTTGCCGCCGTGGTGAAGGTGGTCACCAGGATCTGATCGACGCGCAGGCGTTGTTCCAGGATCAATCGCAGCCATAGCAGAGTAATGGAATAGGTTTTGCCGGTGCCGGCACTGGCTTCGATGGCGTGATCGCCGCGTATCTCCTGAAGCAGAGGATCGAATATCATGGGATCTTCTCTTCGCGGAAAGCAGCATGGATTCTCTGCCAGAGCCTGAAGATACGCATCGCCAGGCTTTTTCCCGGCGGTAAGGTCTCATCGACCACCGGCGGCGCCCAGGAAAACGGGTCCGCCAGGCCCCGAAAACAGAGACGGGTGGCGGGAAGATCGCAAGGGAGCGGACCCGATGGTCCGAAACCGCCTTCACACCAGGCATCCATGCCTGCAGACAGAACCCGGTGTTCATCCCCATTCCCTTTTTGGATTCTTTCCATGGATTCGAACGTTTCCGGCCATAAGGGCAGAGGGATACGCGTCGCCAGGGTGTAGCAACGTATCAGGTCCGTCAGCAGGGTCTGCCGATCGGCCTCGTCCGCAAGCGAAAGCCGCAGCGGTCTCGTTTCTCGAAACCATACGGTTACCTCGGACACGGTCCTTTCGCCGGCACAGGCCAGGCAGAGCAATTCGATGCGAAGCCGCAACAAGTACTTGGTCTGCTTTTTGGATGCCAGGATGCAATGAGCGCAGCTGTCATTGTCCCTGTGCCAGTAATCGGGAAGTTGTCCGGTGATGGTTTTTCCATTCAGGGGGATCAATATCGGCTGCTGCCAGGGGAAATATCGGCCGGGTTCCGGATTGGGTGTATCCTTACGTATCTTTTCCCAAAGGTTGGTTCCGTAGCGTCCGGGAGGCATATCTCCGGCCCGTTCCAGACGACGATAGAGGGCGTTCTCGTCCCAGGTCTTTCCGGCTGCAAGGCGTTCGCGCAACAGACGGTCACAGATCGACCACCTCTCCAGGCCCGCGATTTCCAGCAGGTCTCCCTGAGCGATGGATTCCGCCTCTTCGGGCAGACGCAGACCGAGGCGCCGCGTGTAGATGCGGCAGGGCTCTTCGGCCAGAATACGCAGGGACTGCAAGTCGATGCAATTCTCTTCCAACGGAGGGAGTATCTCGGACCAGAGGCCCGGATTGAGACCCGGTTCCCTCTGTTTCTGTAAAACCGTTGCACCGATATAGTCCTGCCGGGAATAGGACCGACCCGAGGGACTCGGGCTCGTGAAGGCCCCCGGACTGAAGCCGTTCAAACCATGTCGGAAATGAAAGCGATGACCGCCCACAAGTTTGGCTGCGGCCATCAGGTCCGCTACGGGAGTAGACGGAGGCCGCACCTCGTCGTCCTGATCAGACCCGCCCTGGTATATCAGGGCGAGACGTTCTCCCGCCGCCAACGCTGCCAGTAACAGGGCATGGCGATCGGCATCGCGGCGGTCGGGATCGCCGCTTTCGCGGTTCCCGGACAGGGGATGCCAGGCCGGCCGGTCCTCGCGGCGTGGAAAGAATTCCATGCCCAGCCCGGCCACCAGAACGAAACGCGCCGGGGTGCCGGCATATTTTCCCAGCTCTGCCACTGTGATGCCGAATCCGCCCTGGCTCATCGATTCGCTGAGGGGCTCCAGTCTGGGAGCCAACAGCCGCAGCAAGGCATCGGGAGCCACCAGTTGCGCCGTGCATCCTTGGGCCAGGCCGGGAAGGATCAAGTCCAGGAGCGTCGTATATTGTTCGGCGTCCTTGCCGCCGTCGGGTGCGAGGAAGCGCTCGGCCAGGGTCGTGAGAAGCTCGGCCCACCGCGGGAGGGTCCGTGGGATAGCCCACTCGCGGCGAGCTTCGGCCAACGCCTCGGCAAAACGAGCCAGCGCTGCCAGGAGCGCCGTATCCAGACCGGTGGCGCGCTCCAGCGGGACCGTTCCCGTTTCCTCATCCCCAACGATGGTATCGCGTCCTTCGGAAGCAACCGTCGCTCCCAATCCCAGCCGGCGCAGGGCAAAAAACAGATTCCATCGGTCCTCTCCGGCCCCCTGTGCAACGGCCCGGTGTTCCGGATCGATTCCCCAGCGAAAACAGGCATCCTTCAGCCAAGCGATCAGATCGGGAGAACGTCCCTCCAGGCCGAAACGGGCGGCGATCAGCGGCTCCTCCAGCAATTGCTGCAGGTCCGCCAGCCCCAGGCGTCCCGACAGTGCCTGCAGCAGTCTGTAGAATCCCTCAGCCACCGGAGATGGCAGTGCCCCGCCGTGTCCCGCGACCCGCACCGGTAGCGGCTGAAACGCCGCGGCCGCCAGAGGGGCCATGATGGCGGCGTTTGCCAGAAGCACCAGGATCTCCTCCGGCTGCAGAGTCGGATCCTCCTCCAGCGCCTGCAGGATGCGATCGCGGCACACCTCCAGTTCCCGCAAAGGACTGCGGCAGGAGTGCACCGTAAAAGAGGCGTCTTCTTGCGGCAGGGACGGTAGAGGTTGAGGTCTGGCGGCTTCACGAATACATCGCTGTAAACAATCTAAAAGGCTGTTGGTAGTTTCCGTAGCAAGGGTTCCGGACAGATACTCTCCTCCCGTTCCTTCGGCCAGAAATCCGTCGATGATCTGCTGGTGCAGATCCTGGGCCGAGCGTCCCAGAGGACGTAGCACAGGTCCGGCATCTTCCTCGTCATTCCAATGACGGCGTGTTTTTAAATCGCCCCAAAACATGGGACAAGGTTGCAACAGATAGAGATGGGCACAGTCCTCCGGCATTAGATCCAGCAGATCGACCAGGCGAGAAAAGAGTGCCTGCGGCAGCCCTGCGTCCAGCTGGATCCACAGGCGGGGTACACCGCCGCGCTGCTGCCAATCGGAGATCCACACCTCCACCGCCCGGCGAAATTCCTCCGCCGGCATCAGGCCGATATGTCCGGCCATGGCCTCGCGTATCTCTCTTTGACCGGCAAGCATGGCCAGCCAGGATGTCCACGTCTGCGTTTCTCCCCGGCACAAAAGCCCCATATCGATGGCTTCGGCGATCTGTCCGGCCCAGGACAGCCCCCGTGCATCCAGCACTTCGAAGGAGGCTTTTTCCGTCAGCGGCAACCGCGCCGCGGTCAGCGGATCGGCCAATGCCGCCGCTACCGCCAGTTCCAGCCGATTCCGGTTGAAAGGAGTCCGGTCGCCGGCCCCGGCCTGTTCCACCACACTGCGAAGCTCCACGATCTGGCTGTGGGCGGCAATCCCGGAAAGACGTGCCCAGCGTTGTTGGACCCACAGTGCCCGCCCTATCCCCGGTATAACCAGCCAGTGCCGGGCAAAGGCATCCTGCGTCGAAACAAGATCGGCGGCCATCCGTTCGAGCAGGGCGCGTGGCGTTTCTGCAAGAATGGGATGGATCAAAATTCCTCCGGGGGAAACAACAGAGTCACATCCGAAACTGTACTCATAGTGCAAAAGACTACCATAAAAACCAAAGTAGGGGCACCC
>CAZTVS010000121.1:0-13895 GCA_964617125.1 uncultured Acidobacteriota bacterium | reverse complement strand
TTTATTCATGGATTTTGCCCTCCCGGTAAATCGTTACGTTGATTGGACAAGCTTGAAATCATGGACCAGATGCGCGACATACCGCGCCTCTTGAGGTCGTTTTTATGCGAATTTTATCTTTTGTGAATGGGAAAGCCGCCTGAAGGCGGAGGTTCGTAGTTCCGCGTTTACGCGGCATCCCATGAATCCGTGAAAGCCTGTATTTACGCGGCACCGCCTGAAGCGGTAAAGAGTGACAAATCATACTGTGTAGTTTTCCCAGATGCCCATTGGGCGCACGTTTCAGTCACAGACAAGAATGTCTGTGCCACTTTTTACCGCTTCGTCATTCCTTGATGATTTAGAAGAAACACTTTTTCGATATTTTGTGTTGATTCTGTGTTGATTCCTAATGAGATGCCGGCAAGATGCCGGCGCTCCCGGGACTATTTGAATCCCAAAGGGATTCCGTAATTTAGCCCGGGGTTGCGCCGCAGGCGCTACCCCGGGTTCCTGGCACCTAACAATGCCAACCCTGAAAGGGTTGCGTCAAGGCTCGATGCAGGTGATTTTGACGCAACCCCTTCGGGGTTGATCTCTTCTGACGGCGCGACCCGGGGTAGGCGCTGCGCGCCAACCCCGGGCTACATGACGCTTCCCCTTCGGGGAAGACGATTTTTTGCGACCTCATCCCTCCCTGGCGAGAAGCTTTTCTCCGAATGCTTTCCCGTAGGCGATACACTTTTCCTGTATTTCTCCGTGGGGATAGAACCGAACGGCCAGCCCTTCATCCCAAACTTTCAGCTTCAGCTGGCTCAAACCGGAGTTCATGATCTTGACACCTTCGCCGCTCCAGCCGAAAGAGCCGAAGGCCGCAGCCAATTTCCCTTTGTCCCTTATCGGATTGAGCAAGGCGAAAACCTGGTAGATCTGCAGGAGGACGTTCTGATTGAGCGTCGGGCTGCCCAATACGATCGCCTCCGATTCGGCCAGCTTGCGCTCCAACTCTTCCAGAGGCATTTTCTCAATATCGCAAAGGTCCACGTCGATCGCCCCGGCCTGTCGGATTCCCTGGGCGATCAGTCCGGCAATCTGAGCCGTATACTGATAGGCCGACACATAAGCCACCAGAACACGATTGGAAACCGGGAGCGCTACTGCCTCCCGGGCCAACTGTTCGGTGAGATCGACCCATTTCTTCCAGTCTTTCCTCAAGATCACGCCATGTCCCGGACATATGATCTGCACGGCCAAAGGCCTGATCTTCTCCAGAGCCTGCAACATAAACTTACTGAAAGGCTTGAGGATGACGTCAAAGTAATATCGGAAGGCATCCTCGAAATCTCCCGCCAGATCGTCCACGGGGTTTTCATGGCAGAAGTGTTCGCCAAAGACGTCACAGGTAAACAATATCTGCTCTTCCTCCAGGTAGGTGAAGATCGAATCGGGCCAGTGCAGATTGGGGGCGTTGAGGAAGCGCAGATGTTTACCTCCCAGATCCAGCGTTTGCCCGTCTTTGACTACGATGTGGGGAAAATCGCGCCCCATCTGATCCCGCAAATAGCGGATGGCGTTACTGCTTCCGACTACCTTGGCGTTGGGGGCCACATCCAGCAATTTGGCCATCGATCCGCTGTGGTCCGGCTCGGTATGGTTGACTATGATGTACTCGATACGGGACGGATCGGTAAGTCTTTGCAGTTTTTGCAGATAGGTTGCCCAGAATCTCTCTTTGACTACCTCAACCAGGGCGACCTTTTCGGCACGGATCAAATAGGCATTGTAGGTAGTACCATATTTGGTTTCCATCACAATATCAAAGGTCTTGATATCGCGATCCAGTACGCCAATCCATTGAACATCCTTGGTAAGATCCAAGATTCGATCATCTTTCATATGTTTTCTTTCTTCTTCTCTTGAAGTTTCGAATTCGCCGTCGAATTCGAAGTGGCTCGATAAATGTCTATCGGCATTGTAAGAGAGAAAATCGGGTTTGTCAAAACCGGTGTCGCCGATTTTCCTTTCCCTTATCCCCTTTTCACCTTATTGACTAACGGAATCGTACATGTTAAGGTCTAGTTTTTCATGGCCGCAAATGGTGAAAACACGCCTGAGGCCGATGGATAGAGGATTTTTTCATGAGAGATAACGTCCAGCGATATCGAATCGGATATACAGCCGCCGTTCTTTTGATCGGTCTTTTTTTCCTTTCCTCCCTGATGACGAACCTCCAGGGACAAGCGATCCCGGAGCAGGTCCCCGACCTGTCCTTGCCGGGTCCGGATGGCAAGCCGGTGGCCCTGCGTTCTTTTCAGGGGAAAACGGTTTTGATCAACTTTTGGGCCACCTGGTGCCCTCCCTGCATCAAGGAAATTCCTTTATTCGCCGAGCTGTACCGCAAACATCACCCGAAGGGCCTGGAAATCCTCGGGATCAGTCAGTGGGATGATGCCCAGAAGGCCCTGGACTGGGCCGCCAAAAAGGGGGTCCCCTATCCGATCCTGGCCGGAAGCGACGAGGCGGTCGAGGCCTTCGGAGGATTCCAGAGCCTGCCGATCTCTTTTCTCGTGAATCCCAGCGGTAAGATCGTCAAGCGCTATTACGCCATTGACGAAAGCCAGTTGGCCGACTTCGAAAAGGAGATCCTGCAGCTGATGGAGTCGGGCTCCCTGGAGAAGAAATCCCAGCCGGTGAACAACATCTCGCTATTGACGGCCTTTCTGGCGGGGATTCTCTCATTCCTTTCGCCCTGTGTTCTGCCGCTGATCCCATCCTATATCTCCTTTCTCACCGGGATCTCCTACGAGGAATTCACCGAGTCGGACAGATTTACTCAGCGGATGCGCTGGATGACTCTTCTCCACGCCTTCCTCTTTGTTCTGGGATTTTCCATCATTTTCCTGCTCCTGGGCGCCTCCGCCACCTATATCGGAGGGTTGTTCACCACCTATCGGGGCTGGCTGGAAAAGATCGTCGGAATTGTCATCATACTCTTCGGTCTGCAAATCTCCGGCATCCTCAATTTGAAATTCCTCCTGCAGGAAAAGAAATTCCATATGGAAAATAAACCGATCGGATATCTGGGCAGCGTTCTGGTCGGCTTCTCCTTCGGGATAGGATGGACTCCGTGTATCGGACCGATCCTGGGATCCATTCTCGGATTTGCCGCCACTCTGGGGAATCTCTGGGCCGGTATCCTTTTACTGGCGTTCTATTCTCTGGGCATGGGGATACCGTTTCTGCTGTCGGCTCTGGCGGTACAATCCTTTTTCCACTATTTCAAAAAGATACGACGCTATATCGCAACCATTACCTTTCTCAGCGGTTTGTTCCTGGTTCTGATCGGCATACTGATCCTTACCGGTTATTTTGTCAAGCTGGCCATGTGGATGCAGGGATGGTTCAACGCCGTTTTCCCCTGGGTAGGCAGCCTCGGATAGGACCGGATCGGAGCCACAGATGTCTCGCTGGATCAAAGCCCTCGTTCTTTTGTGTTTTTTAGCGGCCGTCGTTTTCATCGGCTGGCTCCTGCGGGACACATTGCTGCAGAGCATCGGGGAATTTCTGATTGTGCGCGATTTTCCGGCAGCGGCGGACGCCATCGTCGTCCTCAGCGGCGAATCTCCAGAGAGAGTCATGGGGGCTTTCGATCTTTACAAAGAAAGGCTGGCAACGCGCATCCTGCTCACTCAGGAAATCTCGTCACCTGTCAGGACGGAACTGAACCGTCGGGGCCTTTCCTATCCCTCTCCCGCAGAGCTCGATGTTCAGCTGCTGAAAAGCCTGGGAGTGCCGGAAAAAGACATCATCCTGCTGGAACCGCGATGCGACAGTACCTATTCGGAGTCGCTGACCGTCAAATCCTTCTGGAAAGACAATCCGCCCAAGAAAATCCTTTTGGTCACCTCCCGTTTTCATTCGCGCCGAGCCCGCGCCACCTTTCGCCGGACGCTGGGTAGTGGAACGGAAGTGCTATCGGTCCCAACTCCTTATGACAGCTTCGAACCGCGTTCCTGGTGGAAGCGGCGGGTCAACATCCGCAACCTTCTCATCGAATATCAAAAAGGAATATTCTACGAAATCTCCCAACTGTGGGACTATGTAACATCCTGAAATATCGAGATGAAAATGGAAAAAGACGGCATACGATCGGCCCGGCGAGGGGCGATCCTCCTACTGCTGCTGCTGGCCGGCGGACACCTTCTGTTCGGCGAAAGCACCAGTCAGAAAAAGCCCCCCGATACGGCCCCGTCCTCTTCGACGGAGACTCAATCTGCGGCTAAAAGTCAGGCCAAACCATCCAGACCGGCGCCCAGCGAACTGCAGAAAGCGGTTACGGAATTCCGCCTGCAGGCGTCTCTGATCCTTTCCGGCAAATCCAGCATGCGGTCTTCCGGTCGCCAGAACAAACTCTCCGGGCGGCTCTTCGAATACCTGCGCAACGACATCATGGATGCCATCCCTCATGAGGTCAACCAGAACGGAGGAACCAAATCCCTGCTGCGACGAAACCAGTTTGGATTCAACGTTTCCGGACCCGTATTCTTTCCCAAGTTTTACGACGGAAGAGGAAAGAGCTATTTTTCTCTGTCCTACGAGGGCACGAGAGAACGTATCGCGCAAAGCCACCTTTTCACCTTACCCACATCCGGTCAGCAGCAGGGCAATTTTGCCGATCTGGTCGATTCCGCCGGAGAGCCGGTGACCATTTTCGATCCGGCCACCACCCGTCCCAATCCCAACTACAATCCCGGCCAGGAGGTCACAAAAGAGAATCTCCAATATCTGCGGGATCCCTTTGCCAATAATCAGATTCCCCGGGAAAGGATGGATCCGGTCGCCCTGGCCGCTCTGAAGTATTACACATTACCCAATACATCCATCGGGCCGTTTCTGGACAACAACTACTGGGTAAATTCTCCCTACGAAAACCGTGCCGACGGCATCATTGCCAAGGTAGACCACAGTTTTTCCGACAAGCAGCAGATGAGTGTGAGCAGCAACATCTCCAAGGGGTCTCGTAAGTCGCCTGCCTATTATCCGGGCCCTGGTGCTCCCAACGATCCGGGTTACGATTTTTTCTACCGATCCCTTTCCGTGCAACACACCTACTCCATTTCCCCCAAGACGGTTCTGAATCTTTCCGTGGGTGGAGGCTATAACCAGACGATTTCCACCAATACCGACACGACCGATTACGCGTCCCTGCTCGGATTCAAGAATTCCTGGACGGGAAAATTCCCGGCGTTTCGCTTCGGCAAGTATCTGGCGTTAGGCTCACAGATGGGCAATTTCTGGGACAACCACACCTACTTCTCCGCCTCCTCCACCCTTTCCTCGACCCGCAAGGACCATACTCTGACGCTTTCGCTGTCCACGACCAGACACTATCTCAATACCTACCGGCCGAGTTCTCCCGGTGGATTGATGTACTTCTCCAACGCTCTGACGGCGCTGCCGGGAATCACCAATACCGGCAACTCCTTCGCCTCTTTTTTGCTGGGCATGCCCCGGCGGGGGGATGAAACCATCGTCGTTCACCCATCCTATTACCGCAAACCGTATGTATCCATCAGCGGTTCGGACGAATACCGCATCCGGCCGGGCTGGAATGTATCTTTCAACCTGTCTTACAACTCCGCCTATCCCCAGACGGAAAAATACAATCGCCAATCCACCGTTTCCATGAGGGAAATCAATCCGCAAAACGGATACCCGGGAGCGCTGATTTTTGCCGGGCAAGACAACGGAGGCAAACCGCTGCAACCGACCATCCATCGCCTGGAGCCGGTCCTGACGCTGGCGGTCAATCCCTGGAACGATCCCAAAACGGTGATTCGCCTGCGGGGAGAGCTGAACTACCAGGTCTTTCGTCTTTATGGAGGACATTTCGCCTCCCAGGGATTCAACTCGACGCCCGCCCATATATCCGGCAACGAAGAACTATATCCGGCTTTCCATCTGAGGGATGGATTGCCCCGAAACTTCGCTTTTCCTCCCAATCTGAAAAGAGAGGCCGCCAATGGGACGGAAGCCGATTACATTTATCCGACCGATGTGGTCCCGATCACGACGGAATTCTCTCTCTCTATCCAGCGGGAACTGCCCTTCTCCATGGTCTTGCGGACGCGCGTTGCCAACTGGCGGACGACACATGCCTATGTGGAAAACCTTATCCAGCTGAATCCCGTTTCCGTCGAGAACCTGAGCTATAGGGATTTACTCTATGACGATGCCTTCCGCCAAACCCTCCGCCCCATGCCCCAGTACCGGCGACTGGAATTTGGAGGCGCTTATCCTGGAGGGGATGTGAGCGGCAATTCGATGAGTCTGACCCTCGACAAACGCCTCTCCGGCGGATTATACGGTAACGCCACCTATCGCCTGAGCAAACAGATCGATAACACCACGGCCTGGAGCGGACCACAAAATCCGGCCAATCTCCAGGCGGAGATGTCGATCTCTCCCGGAGATGTGACACATAGTATTTCGCTCAATTACACCTACGATCTCCCCTTTGGAAAAGGAAAAAGCTTTCTCAACGACGGAGGCGTTCTGGGAAAGATCCTGGGGGCCTGGAGTTTGAGCGGCATTTCCACCCTGCAGAGCGGTCCTCCTCTGAGCATTTACCCCCTGTTCAATCATACCGGCGGAGTGGTTTCTTCCCTGCGAGTGAATGTCGTCCCCGGCATCAGCCCTAAGATATCCAATCCCGGTCCGGATCAATGGTTCAATCCGGAAGCCTTCTCTCAGCCCGAAGACTTCACCCTGGGCAACGCTTCCCGCACCCATCCACAACTGAGAGGCCCGGGTTATCAGATGCACCATCTTTCTCTGACCCGGCGTTTACGTCTGAAGGATGAAACCTCTCTGGAAATCCTTACGGAGGCCTTCAATTTCCCCAACCATGCCAACTGGAACGATCCCGATACCCGTATCGGGCCGGAGGATTCCCCCAACCTCAATGCCGGAAAGATCATCGGGGCCCGTGGCGGACGGGTCATGCAATGCGGTCTCCGTTTTCTTTTCTGACCGATTGCCGGAACTGAACAGCCAACATGAAAAAAGTCAACCCTCTATCTCCGGCTGCCATCTTATTCCTGGTGTTTGTTCTCTCTTTCCCTATCTTCCTGCGAGGACAAACTCCCACGGCAACTGTCGCCAGGGGGCAGGCGGAGACGAAAAGCCGGCCGGATGCTTCCTCCGTCAGGGGACATGAACGGCAAGCGGCGAAAAATCTCATTCGATTTTCTTTTTGGGTGGAACAGGCCGATGACGGCTTCTGGACCGACGGGGGACAGGACGATTTCCTGGCTTTCGTCGACAACCGGCAACAGGCATTGCTCTCCCTGCAGCAGCCTGCCGGACCCTGCATCCTCCTGATCGTTCTGGATACGATCGCCGATCTGACCCGGGTCCAAGAAGCACGCACAGTATTGATCGAAAAGACAGACAAACTGCCCGAAAACTACTGGGTTGGCCTGTTGCGGGCCCAGAACGGACTTTCCGTCCTGCAGGAGCCTACCGCCGACAGAAAAGTGGTCCGGGAAAAGATTCTTGCCGGTCTGTTGGGCGGCAAGGCCGGATTGCTGGACGTTCTGGAACCGGTCTCCACTCTGGCTGCGGAAATCCAGAAGAAGGCCAAGATACGAATCGTGATTCTGTACCTTAGCGACGGAGGAATCGGCGATTATCGGGCCGATTATCTCAATCCCGTGGTCAATTCCAGCGATGCCGGCGATTTGAGCCGTCGTTTTTCCGACCGGGCCGTTCGCGAGCGACTGACCAGACAAGCCGAAACCATGAACCGTTTCATGACCCCCATCTTTGTCCTGCATCTGAATTATTACAGCGATGCCATGAATCTCGCCTATATCAGCGGCCTGGAAAAGATCGCATCCGACAGCGGCGGAGCCGCCGTCTTCTGCCGCAGCCTGGAAGAGATACGCTCTCATGTGGATAGGATGTATAACCGTATCCGTACCGGATATCAGGTGGAACTGGACGAGCCCGCCGGATGGACCCAGCCAGCCAGTCTGCGGATCGCCTTGAAAGACTCGGCCAAGACCCTTTCCGGGCGGGTCATTCATCCGGAAAAGATCACACCCACGCCCAAGATCAAAAAGAACGGGAAGGCCGAATGACGAAAAGGAACAGCACCAAGCTATATCATCAGGACAGTTACCTGCGGGAGTTCGAGGCGCAAATTCTGGAGATCCGTGCGACCGGGAAAGGGAGGGCGGTATTGCTCGATCAAACGGCTTTCTATCCCGAATCGGGCGGACAACCGGCCGATATGGGATTCCTCGACCAGACTGCGGTTCTGGATGTACAGGAGAATGAACTGGGGGAAATCCTGCATTACGTGGACACCGATCTGCCTGTAGGCATGGTCAATGGCCGGCTGGATTGGACCAGGCGTTATGACCATATGCAACAGCACACCGGACAGCATCTCCTCTCCGAATCCTTCCTCCGCGAGGCACAGGCCAACACCCTCTCCTTTCATCTGGGCAAAGAAAGCAGTACCATAGACCTGGACATCGCCGCTGTCGATCAGGACCTCCTGCATCGTGTTCTGATGCGGGCGCAGACCATCCTCTTTGAAAACAGACCCGTGCGAACAGGCTTTTTTTCCGCTACCGAAGTGGCCTCCATGCCCTTACGCAAACCCCCGGTTTGTACGGAGGAGATCCGTATCGTCGAGATCGAAGGATATGACTGGTCGGCCTGCTGCGGCACGCATCTGCGTTCGCTGGGGGAATTGGGAACTGTCCTCATAACCCATACGGAACGCTACAAAGGGGGCACACGGGTCGAGTTTCTCTGCGGCTGGAGGGCCTGGCATCACTCCCTGGGGCAACAGCGGCTGTTCAGGGATGTCAGCCGTCGGCTTTCCACCTCGGCGGCCGATATGCTGCCGGCGATCGAACAACTGCAGGAGATGAACCGAGCATCGGCACAGCAGCTGCGGGATCTGCGCGCTCAACTGCAAACATACCAGGCCAAGGAACTCTGGAATCGAGCCGACTTGCTGGAGAGCGGCCGGATCATCCAAACCCAGGTCGAGGCCGCTTCCATGGAACAGCTGAAATTCCTGGCTCTGGAGATCATGCAGAAAGGTCCCTGCCTTGTGCTGCTGGCCGGTAGCGGACCTGCCGGGATGATGGTGGCCGCCAGTTCCCTGCCGGGTCTACAGGAGATCGGGAAGCCCTTTCAACAGAGCCTGGCGCAATTCGGCGGTCGTGGTGGCGGCAAAGGACCGGTAGCCCAGGGGGGCGGCTTCCCGGTGGAACAGACCACCCAGCTTCTGCAAGCACTCCGTCAATCCCTCGGTATTGCGCAGGAAAAATAACGGAACCAACGGATCTGTTTTCCAGGCACAAAGGTTCGTAGTTCCGCGTTTACGCGGCACAAACTCAAAAAGAAACATTCAAATTACCTCAGCCCCGCCTGGCGGAACTACCGACCTGTAGCGACTTCGTTTTGCCAAAAAATACAGGGCCAAAGGCCCGGCAACATACCAGCCAGGGGTGTAGCGCAGCGCAACCCCTGGAATACCGCCTCCCCTGAAAGGAGGGCTGTAGGCCCGTTCCATGGGGCTCCGAAGCGATCGATGTTTAGGGATTTCCGCCGTTACCCGATTTCCGCGTGATACGACTGCAGGGATTTCACCAACACCTTTCCCTGACGACGCGCCGTTATCCCTTTGGTTGCCGCCAGGGCGGCGGTGGTGGTGGTGATGTAGTGGATTTTGTATTTGATGGCCGATTTCCGTATATAGGAATCGTCCACTTCACTCATCTTGCCCTTCGGCGTATTGACGATCAACTGAATCTCGCCGTTTTTAATGGCGTCCACGATATTGGGACGTCCTTCGTTCACCTTCTTGATCAGGCGGGAGGGGATGCCGTTGGCGGTCAGGTATCGATGGCTTCCCTGTGTGGCCAGAATCTGAAAATCCATCTGGTGAAACCTTCGAGCCGCTTCCAGAATGCTCTCCTTATCCGGATCGGCGACCGTAATCAGGACCGTACCCTCCGTGGGCAGAGATAATTTCGTGGCCTCCTGGGCCTTGAAAAAGGCCAATCCGAAGGAATCGGCCATTCCCAAAACCTCGCCGGTGGAACGCATTTCGGGCCCCAGAACCGGATCCACTTCCGGAAACATATTGAATGGAAAGACCGATTCCTTCACTCCGTAATGGCGAAAGGTTTTGTGCTCGAGATGGAAATCGCCCAATCTCTTTCCGAGCATGATCTGTGTAGCGATCGTAGCCATAGGGACATTGCAGACCTTCGATACCAGAGGGACGGTGCGGGAGGCCCTGGGATTGGCTTCCAGTATGTACACGGTATCGTCGGCGATGGCGTACTGGATATTCATCAGACCCACCACTTTCAGCTCCAGGGCGATACGGCGGGTATATTCGGTGATGGTGTCGATATGTTTCTGCTGCAAACCCACAGGCGGAATCACGCAGGCGGAATCGCCCGAATGTACCCCGGCATACTCGATATGCTCCATGACCGCAGGAACAAAGGCTTCCAATCCGTCGCAGATGGCATCGGCTTCGGCTTCGACGGCATTCTCCAGGAATTTGTCGATCAGGATGGGACGCTCCGGCGAGACCCCTACGGCCGCGGCCATATAGCGGCAGAGCATTTCTTCATCCTGAACGATCATCATGGCCCTCCCGCCCAGCACATACGAGGGGCGGACCATGAGCGGATATCCGATCCGCTTGGCGATTTCCAGTGCCTGCTCCAGGTCGGCGGCCATTCCCGAATCGGGTTGGGGAATGCCGAGTTTTTGCATCACATGGCGGAACCGATCGCGGTCTTCCGCCAGGTCGATCGTTTCCGTGGAAGTGCCGAGTATTCTGACACCCTCCCGCGTCAGGTCGCCGGCGATATTCAGAGGCGTCTGCCCTCCGAACTGAACGATGATCCCTTCCGGCTTTTCTTTGTGATAGATGCTGAGTACGTCCTCGACGGTCAACGGTTCAAAATAGAGCTTGTCGGAGGTGTCGTAATCGGTGGAGACGGTCTCCGGGTTGCAGTTCACCATGATCGACTCGTAGCCGGCTTCCCGAATGGCAAAGGCCGCATGGACACAACAGTAATCGAATTCGATTCCCTGCCCGATCCGGTTGGGTCCGCCTCCCAGAACCATGATCTTTTTTCGCGAACTGGTCGGTACGCGATCCGGTGTGTTATAACTGGAAAAGTAGTAGGCCGCATCCTCGACGCCACTCACCGGCACGGGCTCCCATGCCTCTTCGATCTGCAATGCGATACGCCGGTCCCGGATTTCCTTTTCCGTCGTATCCAGCAATTTGGCCAGATACTTGTCGGCAAATCCATCCCGCTTGGCCTGAATCAACATGGAATCGGGAAGCATGCTCCCTTTGTATTGCAGGATGGATTCTTCCAGATCCACCAGTTCCTTCATCTGTCCGATGAACCAGGATTTGATGTGGGTTTTTTGCTGCAGCTCTTCTATGTCTGCCCCCTTGCGCAAGGCCTCATACAGGAGGAACTGTCTTTCGCTGGAAGGAAAACTCAACTGCTGCATCAATTCGGCGAGCGACTTCTGGTGAAAATCCTTGGCGAATCCCAGGCCGTAGCGTCCGCTCTCCAGGGAACGGATGGCTTTCTGGAAGGCCTCCTTGTAGTTTTTGCCGATGCTCATCACCTCGCCCACCGCCCGCATCTGGGTCCCCAGCTTGTCTTCGATCCCTTCGAACTTTTCGAAGGCCCAGCGGGAAAACTTGACCACGATGTAATCGCCCGACGGGGTGTATCGATCCAAGGTTCCGTCCCGCCAGTAGGGGATCTCGTCCAGAGTCAGCCCGCCGGCCAAAAGCGAGGAAACGAAGGCTATGGGAAAACCGGTTGCCTTGGAGGCCAGAGCGGAGGAACGGGAGGTGCGGGGATTGATCTCGATCACCACCACCCGGCCGGTTTTGGGATCATGGGCAAACTGGATATTGGTGCCCCCGATCACCTCGATGGCTTCGACGATGTCGTAGGAATATTTTTGCAGGCGTTTCTGCAGTTCGGGGGCGATCGTCAACATGGGAGCGGTGCAATAGGAGTCGCCCGTATGCACCCCCATGGCATCGACGTTTTCGATGAAACAGACGGTGATCATCTGGTTCTTGGCGTCCCGAACCACTTCCAGCTCGAGCTCCTCCCATCCCAGGACCGATTCCTCGATCAGCACCTGATGAACCATGCTTTCCACCAGACCGCGGGCGGCGATGGTGCGGAGTTCCTCGGCGTTATACACCAGGCCGCCGCCGGTTCCGCCCATGGTATACGCCGGCCGGACTACCACCGGATAGCCCAACCGGTTGGCGACCTGTTCGGCGGCTTCCACACTCTCCACGGCTTCGCTTAACGGGACTTCGATACCCAACCGGAACATGGTCTCCTTGAAGGCAATCCGGTCCTCCCCTCTTTCGATGGCATCCAGATTGACACCGATCACCTTGACCTGGTAGCGGTCCAGAACCCCGGCTTTGGCCAGCTGCATGGAGAGATTCAATCCCGACTGTCCGCCGAGGTTCGGCAGCAGCGCATCAGGCCGTTCTTTGGCGATGATCTGTTCCAGATACTCGACCGTCAGCGGCTCCACATAGGTGATATCGGCCATCCCCGGATCGGTCATGATGGTGGCAGGATTGGAATTGGCCAGAACGATCTTGTATCCCAGGGAACGAAGGGCCTTGCAGGCCTGTGTCCCGGAATAATCGAATTCACAGGCTTGTCCGATAATGATCGGACCGGATCCGATGATCATGACCTTTTGAATATCCTGGCGTTTCGGCATACCTTCTCCTAATCGATAGAAACCATTGAATAGAACCCTGCCTATGAGACCCTTCAGGCAAGAGCGATTATACTGGCCGGAGTGGCCTGAGTCAACGCCGAACGTTGCTTCATGGTCCCGCTTTTCCCTTCCAGGCAGTCCGGCAACAGACCGCCGATGAATGGAGAGGGTCAACCGCCCGGTAACGGATCAAGTCTGGACATTCTCATTCATGATGAGATCGCATAAAGTCGGAATTCGAGCAAAAACGGGACGGGTTCGTAGTTCCGCCTTCAGGTGGTACCGAGTAAATACAGGCTTTTACGTATCCATGCGACGCCGCGTAAACGCAGAGCTACAAACCTCCGGACTTTTGGCCGCTTCATCATTCCTTAGGGCGATCGCGAGGGTCGTCCCGGCTATTCCGAGAAGCGCTGCCGGCGGCCCAGAGGACGAAGGTCCAGTACGCGGAAATCCTCCCGTATATCGGGGGAAATCAGACTGATCTGATTGGCTTTCTTGACCAGAGTCTCAAAGGCGGCCTCCTCCAGGGCTTGCAGATAGAACTGATTCGAACCCAGCTTGATGGTCACCTTGTCGATGCTTTCCAGTTCCCGGATGTCCTGCCCCATCAGGGTCAGGCCGAAGGAGGATTTGGGAAGTACATGCAGACTAGCGATACGCATCGGGTCCTTATCGTCCGAGGTATCGACGCGGAAAAGCTGCGGGCGGTAGAGCTTGATGCCGGATACCAGCCGGATTTCCGAGGCATTCAGATAGGGAGAACTCCGGCCCATGTTTATAAAATTCAGGATAGGAGTGCCGGGGCGGACCAGCTCCAGGGTGAACAGAAACTCATGATCCACAAAAGCAAACCACTTACCCGTCGGCTTTGCCTTCTCCTGGACGAGCGTAGTCGTAGTTTGAGCCCCAATACCTCCGGACGAACCCACCCACCAGAGCAGGATAAGGACGATATAAAATAGCCGTTTCATTTTCCCTCGAACTCATCACCAAGCGATAGAAATCATACTCGCTCTCCACGCCGACGCGCAACTCACAAATGAAGCCCACGCAAAAAATCCAAGGTTCGTAGTTCC
>CAZTVS010000120.1:0-14155 GCA_964617125.1 uncultured Acidobacteriota bacterium | reverse complement strand
GCGGCGATCTCACCCTTGTCTGTCACATCGAGCCGCAATACTCGATGTCTGTTTTGCAGGATTGGGTTGCATGGCTGCGCAGAGGATGAGTACTTTATATTTTCGTCCGGCTGCAGGGTCAATTTTTCATCATTCCCAGATCCTGCAGCCAGTGGACAAAACTCTCCCGCCAGGTGGCGATTCCCTGTCCCCGTTCCACACCGGAATCGAATCCGTGTTCCCCTTTGGCGTAGATATGCAATTCGACACAGACCCCCTTTTTGTGCAGGGCTTGAAATAAATCAACCGATTTCACCGCCGGGGTCAAGGTATCCTCTCTACCGTTGATCAGGAACATGGGAGGGATTTGCGTTTTGGTTTCTATCGCCTTCAGGAAGAGAGGGTCGATCCCCGGGTAGATCAGACAGGCAAAATCCGGACGGGTGTTCGGTTTGGTATGTTCTGCATACGCGGGTAGCTTATCGTCGCCAATTTCCAGGGCTGTTCCCAGGGACAATGCGCCTCCGGCGGAGAACCCCCCTATGCCGATTTTTGCTGCATCCAGCCCCAGTTCCTTGGCCCGGCTGCGCAGCAGGTAAATGGCTTGCTTGGCGTCGGCGTAAACATGATAGATGTATTCGTTGTACTGCAGGGCCGAACCGATCTGGTCGGCATTGAATGTACGATATTTCAACACCAGGGAGGTAATGCCATACGATTTAAGAAAAAGGGCGAAATCGTTGCCTTCCCGGTCGAACCAGACATCCCGAAACCCGCCGCCCGGACAGATGACGATCGCCGTTCCGTTGGGCTTTTCCGGTTGGTGCAGCACATAGGCAGGATTGGAAACACAACTGAAAACCCTGTTCTTCTGCGAGAGCGAACTTTTCCGGACTTCACTGGTCCGCACCTTTTCTTCCGGATACTGAATCGGATTATTTTCTATGCCTTTCGGCCACAAAGGCTGTTCCGAAAATGTTTGGCCATAGAGACAGGTGCAGAGAGCGACCAGCACCAGCATACATACAACGGAGATACGATTCTGTTGTTTCATAATGCCTACTCCTTGCTTGTCTTAAAAGCGAAATAGATAGCTGAGTTTCAGGAAGAGGCCCCGGGAGTCGTTCAGGAATTCGTTGGTGCGTAGAATTTCCGTCCGGTTACCGAAGGGGACCAGGGCAATGTTCTGCAGGTTGGTGTTGTAGCCGAGATGAAGGGCGGTCCCGGGGTGGAGCATATAGGTGAGCAGGAAATCCACATTCACGTTTTTTGTGGTGGAAAGGCTGGTCTGAGCTGGGTTGGCCAGTATGGCGTCGTACTGCAGGATGGCCCGGAAGGAAAGTTCCCGATTCCACTGCCAGTTCCACTTGGTACGCACGATGTGGTTGTTAAAGATGCTGCTCCCGTTCGATGGATTATATAATCGGAACAGTATGTAGGTATTGTCGATCCGCAGCGAGGTGGAAGGATGCAGCGACAGGGTGATCTCACCGCTGCTTCGACCGGCCAGCTCGGGATCCTGCCCAACGAGAGGGGTTATATTAACGCGCCGCCCGAAGTTATACTCCCCCTGCAGATCGAAGTGTTTCCAGTAGCTGGTGCTGAAATGCAATCCGGTGGTTTGGCGCCGGTAGCTTCGGCGCCGGGAGATTCCGGGGAAATCCTCCGGACGGAATTGTTCAAACTCGGGGGCGAAAAACAAAGACAGATAGGTCTTGCCGGTAAATTCGGCCGACCAGTCCATCACGTAGAGCCAGTTCAGATGGTTGCCGGCGTGGTCCCATGTCTGTTCCATCATCAGCGCCGGTCCCCAGGAGATCAGCCTATTTCCTTCCGGCCGGAATTCATACCGGATTTCCTGAGCCACATTGCGGACATCAGGTCGCATCATATAACCGGGTTCGGTTTCGAAATTTTTACTCCGGTCGTTGTATTGCAGGGAGTAATTGAACTGACGCCCGGAGCGATTCAGGGAAAAATCATACGCCGGGCCGGATCGCAGACGCCCATCCAGATCCCGCGTTGAGCTGGTGACGGCCTGGGCTTCGGTCGTCCAGTTCTGTCCCAGGCGGAAACGGGCATCCACTCCTCCGACCCGGTTGTAACTTCGATCGAATTCCCGATCGGTAAAGATCACGCCAAGGCTGGATTGTTTACCGATTTCCCGGCTGATTCGGGCGACGGTAAAGAGGGCCCGCTTCCCATACAGCGGATCGTCCGCGGTTACGCTCCGCCCGGGCGACTGATCATCGGCGACCAGGGCACCGACGGCGTAGCGGCCGATCTTGCCGGTAAGGCGCGCCCCGAATTGCGGATCGGCGATGCGCCGGGTGAAGAGCAAATTGTTGGGAGTCTGAAAGTAACCGGCGTTCTCGATGAAGAAGGGGCGTTTTTCCGGATAGTAAACTTCGAATCGCTCATTGACTGTGGTTTGCGGCTCGTCCGATTCCACCTGGCTGAAATCGGGATTGATGGCCACATCCAGAACCAGGCTGTCGCGCAGCACCATCTTGGCATCGACGCCTCCGTCGAATTCATGGCGCTTCGATACGAATTCGGGTCGGACCGGATCGGTTGTATCCAGGGTGCGGAAATTGCGAAAACTGCCGTAGGGAATGACCTGCAGATTGCGCCCGGGCGAGATGTCCTGCAATCCGGTAAGGGAGGCGGCCTGGTTCCAGAAGCCGGCGATCCGGGTAGTATGTGCCGGCCAGAAGGAGACTTCATTAGCGCGGGGGATGTCCCGGCGCAGCATCAGCCCCCACTTCTGTCGGGATTCGGGCGGAAAACGCAGGCTGCGAAAAGGTATGGAGATCCAGACCATATAGCCCTTGTCGGTCAGTTTTCCCCGGGAGTACCAGAGGGCATCGAAAGAGGTATCGTAATCATGCGAACCTTCGGTGGCCAGGGCATCCCACTGAATTCCGTAGGGATTGACGGAAAAAAGGTATCCCCGAAGCTGATCGCCGAAGGTGTCCAGGCAAAGGGTCACGTTATCGTCGGTGCTGTAACCCTCTTCGTCCATGAAACTCTCCCGCGGAACCATACGGGCACGTATCTGTTTCGGATCGGAGTCGAAAGCGACAAAGACAACGTAAAGATTCTGCCGGTCAAAGCCCAGATAAGCCTCGGTGCGCTGAGTGGAAGGCTGTCCGTCGCTCGGTTCTTTCTGAAGGAAATCGGTCACCCGTTTCAACTTTCCTTCCATCTCACCCGAGGGTTTCATGTCGGGAAAATCTTCCAGTGTCGGCGCCCTCTCCAGCGAGGGGATTTCCATATCGAAGGACGTATTTTGAGCCTTGACGGAAGGCAGGAAAAAGAAGACCGGAAGAATACAAAACACCCAGAACCGCAGAGGCATAGAACGAGAATAAGACTTACTTTCAGCATTCATGGCCCGGAGATTGTAATGAAAACCCGATGGGCAAGTCAAAAGAAAGAGGGAAAGGAGAAACCGATGATGCGACCTACCAACGGTAACCAAACCCCATAGACAGGCGCAGGTGGCTCAAGGGGCTTTCGATTGCCTCGGAACCGGCTTTCCCGATCAGGATCCTCAGCTCCGGCCGTACGTACAGTCTTTCCTGGATATGGATTTTGATTCCTGAGCCGAAATGGATACCGAAACCGTCGCCGCTGCGGTCAACGCTGCTCCCCGAAAAATCGGCCTCGTTTTGGTAGTGCAGCCACCCTGCCCCTCCGATCAGATAGCCTTCGGCCTGCCCTTGGGTGAAATACCAGAGCCCGCTTCCGTTAAGGTAGGCTCCGTTTCCCTCGTAAGGTTGGTACATGGAACTGAACTCCCTTCGGGTGCGGAACCAGTTGAATTCCGCCTCCATGCCGAAACGGTTCGACAAACGGTAGCCCCAGCCTCCCCCGGCACTCAACCCTTTGCCGATGGACCCTTCGTCGTCATAGCTCTTGCCGATTCCTACAAAGCCGAATCCCTCCTGCTTCGGGCGATCGCCGCAAAAGCCAGAAACGGTAAAAATGGCAGCCATCAGTAGAAAGGATGCAACGAGACAAAGAGCAGGAAAAGGAGCCGACTGTTTTTTCGAGAGCTTCATTGTAGGATGATATTATGAACTCTACACATTCGTGTCAACCTTATTCGGTATAATGTGACAGAGATTGGATGGCTGTAAGAAAAGATGATTACCCGATTGGGAACATTGCCAAGCAAATCCGATGACTACAAAGAATTTTACCGGCTTCCGTCCCGAGGCTTTCGAATTTCTAAGGCAGTTGGGGAATAACAACGATCGCGGATGGTTTGCCGAACATAAGGCGGAATACCACAATCTTGTCTTCGAACCCATGCTGGATCTGGTTTGTGACCTGAGCGAGACCATGGCCGGGATCGATCCCGGAATCGAAATCATGCCCAATCCCAAAAAGGTCATTTCGCGGATCTATCGGGATACCCGCTTCTCCCACGACAAATCACCCTACCGGACCAATGTCTGGGTCGCCTTCCACCGACCAGCCACAGAATGGCAGGATGCTCCGGGATTTTACTTCGAGATTACACCGGAAAAGTATGAATATGGCATGGGCTTTTATCGGGCATCGAAAGCGACCATGGACCGTTTCCGCAAATCTCTCAATGAGCGTCCCGACCGGTTTCGCCAGGCGATCCAAACCGGAAAAGTCCTTGACCTGTTTACCCTAGAAGGAGAACGGTATAAACGTCCATCGCCGGCTGCACATGGCGATCTTCAATCCTGGTTCGAATTCAAATCTTTTTACCTCTATGCCGGCTGTGCGCACGACCGGATTCTCAGGAGCAGCCGACTGACCGATCGTCTCCGGGATGGTTATGAGGTTCTTTGCCCGCTCTATCAATATTTATGGTCTCTTTATCAGCAGGAATAAACATTGAATACCAGTCATTCTTTATCCGATAGGTTTTTTGCCCGTGGTTGCCGATTTCTCGGATGCCGTTACCCCATTTTGTGCGGAGCCATGACCTGGGTGAGCGATCCCAAACTGGTGGCTGCCGTCTGCAATGCCGGCGGTTTTGGCTGTCTGGCAGGGGGAAATACACCGGTGGAAATCCTGGAAAAGCAGATCGAGGAGACTCGACGTCTGACCGATCAACCGTTCGGCGTCAACCTTATCACCATAGCCCCAGCTTACCGGGCACAGCTGGAGATGGCCGAACGCGTGAGACCTCCCTTCCTGATTTTCGCCGGGAGTTTCCCCCGGGAAAGAGAAGTGGTTCAAGCCAAGTCGACCGGAGCCAAGGTGCTCTGTTTTGCTTCCACCCATTCCATCGCCGAACGCATGCGGCGCTATGGTGCCGACGGATTGATCATCGAAGGTTCCGAGGCCGGAGGGCATATCGGACACGTCAGCCTGACGGTCCTGCTGCAGCAGGTTCTTTTCGAAACCACCGACATCCCTGTCTTTGTCGCCGGAGGCATCGGCAACGGGCGTATGGCCGCCCATCTCCTGCTGATGGGGGCCGCCGGCGTCCAGCTGGGAACACGGTTTGCAGTCGCCACGGAAAGCTGTGCCCATCCCCGGTTCAAGGATTTTTTCCTCAGGGCTGAGGCCCGCGATGCCGTTTCCACTCCGCAGTTCGACAGCCGCCTGCCGGTGGTCGCCGTGCGGGCCTTGCGCAACAAGGGACACGACGATTTCCGCAAACTGCAACTGGCGCTGGTTCATCAGCTGGACTGTGGAGAGATCCGTCGCGAACAGGCTCAGATCCGGGTGGAAGAATACTGGGCGGGTGCCTTACGCCGGGCAGTGATCGACGGCGATATCGAACGTGGCTCGCTGATGGCCGGACAATCGGTCGGGCTTGTCCACAAGATTCAACCGGTACAGGAAATCGTTCAAGAGATCCTCGCCGAAATCGAATCGGAACTGCACAGGGTTAAACAATCTTTGCTTTAATGCAAGATGTGGGAAAATAAAACAAAGCGGGCCGAATCGCTGAAGAAGATGGCCGAGGAGATCAAGGTCGCCAGGAAAAGTATCTCTTTTGGCGATTACTTCGGTCTGGCCAGGAGATTTTGGCGGGCCTATCGCAAAAGGGAATACAGGGCGGTTCCCTGGAAAAGTCTGCTGATGGGAGTGGCCACGATCGCTTATCTGATCATGCCCGTCGATTTTATCCCCGATTTTTTCTTTCTGATCGGATGGGCTGACGACGTTACCCTTTTCTCTCTGTTTCTGGCTTCCATGAAAAAGGATCTGGACAAGTTTGCTGATTGGGAAGCCGTCCGGCATAGCACCATCGAAGAAAAATCGGCACCGGTCGATAGCGACACCGTCTGAAGTTCACCGCCTGACAACCCCTGCGGCAGATTCTGATCATCATACTCCCACCTCCTGCCGGAGCTGTCTCCGACCGAGAAAATCATGGAAAATAGCAAATCTTTTTCCTATTATTCACATTTTTATTTAACTAATTACCATTAATTACTTGTTGATTAATGATAATCATTGTGCTAAGCTAAGGCGATGATTTTATCGAATACGAAACAGTAAACTCCCTGAATCGAGAGTTTCTGCCGTATAAACGAGGAGCAAAAGCAATTTGCTCACGAGGGTAAATCTGGAAAGGACAGGTGAAATAAGAAAATGTACATCTCCTTCCAAAACGATCCCACGAATCCCGGCACCGTATCCTACAAAACTTCCCGATGGAGGCAATTCCTTGGCATAACAGTACGCTCTGGGCTTTCTGTCCTACTTGCCTGGAATTCTTTTGGCGGTGTTCCCCTGCTCGGCAGTTCCCGCATTCCCGGTATGGATCCGGTAAAAAGGACCGGGGAGCTAAAATCCGATATGGATGATCCTGTCTTCGCGCAAATGGCTGAGGCGTTTCCTGCAGGCAATCGTCTTTTTTTAACCGACCTCTCCTATCATAAAGGCTACGAAGTGATGGGCAGTCAGACGATGATCGGTTTTATCAATCCTGAAGAGAATGCGGCCACCCCGTCTCTGCGGATCTTTGTTACCAGCTATAATTCCTCCGGCATTTCCCTGGAAGGAAGAATTCTGGATCTCGTTCCAGGCAAAAATGTTACCTATCCGCTGGTCGATCTCTTTTCAGACAACGCCGACATCGCCTGGTTATCGGTTGAGTCCAATGGTCCGCTCTCCATGTACCAGAAACAGATGGTCAAGGCCAATCAAGGAGTTATCATCCCGGCCCGCACCTCTCACGATGCCGCCACCGGTTACCTCTCGACTGTCCATGCTGCCGGGCAGATCCCAGCGGAGTTTGTAACCCTGAATCCGACCAGTAATCCTCAGATCGTAACGCTTTTTGGACTGGATGCTCATGGGGCGATCCTTGCTCAAACGGCCTTTACAACAGCGCCAGGTGAAACCAGAACGTTCACGATGAAGGATCTTTTCCGTGAAGAGGAGGCGAATCGGATTCACTCGCTCTCGCTCTCTTCCTCCGGACCCTTCTTTGCCAGCCAGAGGAAGCAACAGACCGGATACGGAACCATCGAGCCACTCACACCGGATCCTGGAACTCCGGACGGATGGGAATTCTATGCTCCGATGAGTGCTGTCAGCCACTCTTTCTATCCCCCACCCTATTCATCGAGAAGGCTCGAGGCGTCAACCACAACCGGAACAAGCGTGAAACTCCTCTGGGACGCATGTGAACTTCAATCGGCGGTGACCGGTATCAACATCTATTCCATTCCGAAGGTGATTGCCTACGACTCTCGTTATCAGAGGGTCATTACCTCCGAGTCCCGCACCTCAGCTACGATCACTCTTCCCGGCCTGTATGCCGGTCTGGAACATAATATCTGGGTGACGAATTTATTCGACACCTATATCGGCAATTCCATGTTTGTACGTTTTGAGAGCGATCCGTCGAACATTGTCGTTGCGAAAGTGAAAACCAGCCTGAACCATCGCTGCGATTTCGATGGAAACGGTACACTCAACTGGAAGGATTACACCGTTGCGATTACCGTTTGCAACGGTGGACTCGGTCCACTCTCCGGACTCAGGGACGACAACGGTTACTACCTCTATGATCTCAATCAGGACGGTCGCATTGACAGTACCGATGTCTTGTATGTCTACCGAGCGTTGATCACGCCTCAGATCAGCCCACTATGACTGCTAATCCAAGTTTCAACAACCAACCGAGGGATTTCCTGAGGAACGTCCGGCCTTGAGGCGTTCCGGAGGAAATTGGAAAAGTGTATGCCAACACGGGAAATTGTAAGACCTTCCGGGATTCGCATCCGCTATAGCGACGATGCTTTCAGACTTACCGAGCGGCCGTTGCCGGCCTCAAAGAAGCGGCGCACCCGAATGAATCAGCCCAAACGGCCCATCCGGATGCCGGAGACTCAGGAAGAGTCCCGGGAAGCGCGTGAAATCCTGGACGCACTCGCAGCCGGCGAATTGAGCCTGGCAGAATCATTCGAATGGCAACCATGCGTCGAAGCGACGATGCCTTCGGGCAAACGCCGCGCCGGTGCACCTACGATTCCTCCTCAAGATCTGTCCATCGAAATCGAGCTCGAGGAGGACGAGCAATCGGTGATGCTTTTTGAGCAGGATGGTTTCTACTCCTGGGCCATGCCTGCGTCCATCCAGCCTATCTCACAAGATACCGGGGAGAGACGCGGCCGGGCCGGCGGTCGTAAAGTGGCCCGATTCACCATGGAGGTACAGCCCGAAGCTCTCGCCGGCGTGCAGAATCGCAGAGGGTTTGTTCGGGAATTTATATACGGGCGAGTGAAGGCATGGGCTTTCCGCTTTCTTGCCAAAGCCGGTCTTCAACTTGGCGTAAAGCTATTGGAACGACATATCAAAGAAGGCCCGGTAATCGTCAACTCGGAGACCGATCCGGCCAAATGGCTTCGCCCGGCTGATTTGCGTAACATACGGCTTCCGAAACACCGGCCCGCCCGTATTCTGCTCCTGATTCATGGAACCTTCTCAAGCACCGCAGGTGGATTCGGTGCGATGTGCGTCACACCCTGGGGTCTGGAATTTCTAAAATCCGCTCGGGATTACTACGATCTCGTACTCGGCTACGATCACCGTACACTCAGTGAAGATCCTTACTCCAATGCCACAGACCTTTTTGAGTGCCTGACGACTCTTACTTCCAAATACCCGGTGCGTGTGGACGCCATATGCCATTCCCGCGGTGGCCTGGTGTTGCGAAGCCTCGTGGAGGTCATCTTACCTACGGCGGGCGCATGGCAGGCAGAAATGGGCCATTGTGTCTTTGTCGCCGCCACCAATGGCGGCACACAGCTGGCCGAACCGGATAACTGGCAGACGCTGCTCGATCTCTACACCAATCTCGCCGCCGCCACTTCCCGTGTACTTGCCCTTTTCCCCCAAACCGCAGCCGCAGGACTGGTTTTAAAAGAAACGGTGAGCGCCATCAGTTCGCTGGTAAAAGCTCTGGCCAGCGGTGCCATAGGCGCGGACGGGATTCCCGGACTGGCAGCCATGGAACCCGACGGCCATTTCGTCCTGGAAATCAACAAGACACAGCCGGGCCAAAAAGGCCCCTTGGAATCAAACTATTATGTCGTCGCATCCGATTTTGAAGCGAGGCTGCTGCCGGAGGGCGACCATGAGCCTAAGGAATTCCCTAAGCGGCTTGTCTTTGTATTGGCGGACAAACTGGTGGACCAACTCATGCATGAGGCCAACGATCTGGTGGTCAACACACGGTCCATGTCTGCCATCGATCTGCCGGCCGGAAATTTCATTAAGGATCGACTCGATTTCGGCAAGAATGCAGCGGTTTATCATACCAATTATTTCACCCGCAACGAGGTGATCCGGGCCCTTACACGCTGGCTTTCCCTGCCTGCTCCCGGACAATCGCATCATACCCTGCCCGGTACCATGTCCTTGCCCGCACTACCGGCAACGATAGATACCGACATCGCGGTGATCGAATCCTCTGCTACAGCCGACGAGGCGATGGAAACCATCCGGCAGGATAAGCCCAGTTATGTTGTTATCCGTCGCCCGGACTTTGAGAAAACACTGCACTATGCCTACCGGTCCGAGGAAATTCTCGACGCCATTTCTCGTATACAGCCGGATGTTACATTGAAAGAGGCCCTCCAATTACATGAATTTCAGGCCTCGCTGGAAACCGGTGCCGGCGGTCCTTTGACACTCCCATCCGGCAGTTCTCCCGATCAGCGCTCTATTTGGATGGATGACGACACACCCTTAGGTGTCGTCCCGGAAGATGTAGAGCCGGCCCAGACCTGCGAACTTGCCGAGTTTGCAGCCATGGAAGTTGAGGAGTCATCTCACGCCGGCGATCTGGCCGAGTCTGTAGTAAAAATGGAAGAGGTCGGCATTTCCAAGTCTTCCATTCAAAGACGCCGAACCATGCCTAGTTTCCGCATCTCTGCCGACAGGAAGTCCCGCCAGCCGGCCCCATCCCCGGCGATACCGGGACCATCAGCCCCGACAGTCTCTACGGTTCCGCCCGCCGGAGAAACCATCACCTGCAGTTTTCAAGCCGCCATGGATGAAAAGGTTCAGGTCGATCATATCGCCACCATCGATGTCACCATTTCCCGTGAAATCATAGCCGCGATCAAAGGTCGTAAGACGGCAGCCGGTAAGGGCCAGGTAAAGACAGGAGAAAAACTCATTATCCACGTCGCCCCCAAGGAAAATTTTGTAAACCATCTGGAGAGCCGTGTGGAAATCGATCCGCCTGCTTCGGTGGAACCGATTGTCCTGAGTTTCGATGTAAAGGCCACACACATCGGTACCGGAGAAATCTGGGTCATTTTCCGTCAGGGTGTTGCTCCGATTTCCATCCTGAAACTTTTCCCGGAAGTCACTGCCTCTCTGCAGGCTGAAACCAAGCGGCAAAGCCTCTCACAAGCAACTGCCTTTCTGCCGGATTTCATCAACCCGCCCAACACGCTGATCATCCTCGAACAGCGCAACGGCAATGAACTGCGTTTCGAATATCAGTTCCTGTCCACCACGTTAGGGGTGATGGACAAGTATGAATCCGATGCGATTCTTGGCGACCGCAACACCTATGTCGCGAATCTATACAAAGAGATTGAAGACCGCTGGATTTCCAGTGATCAGGACGTAACCGCTTTCCAGGAAGAATTACGCGCCTATGGCGCCGAACTTTTCGACAGCCTGTTCCCTGCCGACCTCCGGCTTGTGCTGTGGTCCAACCGGGCCCGGATTGGAAGCATCCTCGTGATGAGCGAGGAACCGTTCATCCCCTGGGAACTGGTCCATCTGAAAAAACCGGGAGAAGCACTGGGCGCGGATGTTTGTTTTCTCGGGCAAATGGGTCTGGTGCGCTGGCTCTACGGCTGCGGATATCCGCCCAGTTCGGTCGGGGTGCGAAGCGACCGGGCCCGTTATATCATTCCGGATTATCCCCATCCCGATTATCAGCTGCCTGCGACCCAGGCAGAACGGGAATATATCGAGCGGACTTTTCAGGCCGTTCCCATTTCTCCGCAGCCGAATCCCGTCCGCGATGCGCTTCGAGGGCCTGCAGGTTTTGACTTGCTGCATTTCGCAGGACATGGTTCGGCGGAAAACAATAACATTTCCCACGCCCAACTCATGCTGGAAGGCCGTCTGGAAGGAAACAACTATGTTCCGGCCTACATCAGCGCCACCACGGTCCAGCAATTTGCCAACCTGCATGCCGCAGAGACCGGCAGTAATCGCCCCATGGTAGTGCTCAATGCCTGTCAGGCCGGGCGAGCAGGCTACACGCTGACCCGCATCGGCGGTTTTGCCTCCGCCTTTCTCGCTCGCGGCGCCGGTATTTTCGTGTCCTCGCTTTGGAGCGTTGGCGATCAACCCGCCTGTCAATTCGTTTTAAAGCTCTATGACCATCTCCTTGCAGGCGACACCCTTGCCGATTCCGTGGCCTCAGCCCGCGAGGCGGCCAGAATCGACGGAGACGCCACCTGGCTGGCCTATACCGTTTATGGAAATCCGGAAGCCCGGTTGCATTACAAGAGTCCCGCCGACAGCGGTACACCGGGGCCAAAGGCGGCGGCCGGCGGATAGCGGCGGTTGAAGAGAATTTGAACACCTGCGCCTAACGGGAAATAAAGGAGTCATTCATGTCGCAAAAGTCCATCGGTCCGGCTTTCCTCCTCCTCATCCTGATCCTCCACACCCATGCCTTCAGTCAAAAAGACCAGTCAGGTCCGGTCATCACCTTGCACTCAGACAGTTATCAGGTCGGCAACCAATGGTTCTGCCCCCTTTGTCGCCGGCAGGTCGAAAACCGCGACCGTTCCCATATGGACCCGAAACTCTGCCTATCGGAATGGCATGACGTTCTGATCGATGCGAGCTACTTTCGCGATAAGATCCGATATATCTCCGATGAAGAACTGGCCGCCTCGCTACAAAGGAAAGGACCGGCCGCCGCTAAAAACCAGGACCTTTCGGCAGCGCTGGCCGATTATTTTTCCCGGCGACCCGACAATAACCGGTTGTCCCTGTACGATGCGCAAAACAAGAAGTATTTCATCACCCTTGAGGAGTTCCGGAAGGAGGTACGGGCCGATACTGCCCGCTATGACCGGATTCTGCACTCCGCACGAGATTTCTATACTCCGGAGAAAGGCTTTACCATTTACGACGTACCCTGGGGTAAAAAGATCGATTTCAACCACAACTATGCCCGGGCCTCGAAATGGGGTGTGCACTATCTCAGCTGTCTGGACGATTACATGAACTATTTCCTGCTCACCGAGGACGCTGCCGCACCCAAGGTATTCGAAGAGTTTTTCCGTCAGTGGTACGATCAGATGGACAGCGTGAAAAACGAACAGGCACTCAATCACACCAAAACCTACGATGTGATCTGGTATGAATTGGGCCTTTCGAACCGGACACAGCGCCTGGTCGACGCCCACCGCCTTTTCGGCCGACATCTTTCACCGGATACCAATAAGAAGTTGTTGAAAATCATCCTCGGCTCCACCCGATGGCTCTACCAGTGCCTTGACAAAACTCCCTTTCATCCCTACAACTGGCAGACACACACGGCTTTTACCCTATCCTATGTCTCCCTGGTCTATCCGGAATTCCGGGAAGCGGCATCCTGGCAGGAGAAAAGCAGGGCGAACATGCTTCTGCATCTGCAGCGCGACATACGGGACGATGGCGGATACGTGGAACGCACACCCGGCTATGCGGAATACATGTACTCCATCTTTTACCGCTATATGCTGATGCTGAAATATTTCCGGAACGACGAATCCGTACTGAAAACCTATTTGCCCAGAATCGAAAAATTCATCGAATTCTTCGTCCTGACGCACACCCCATTGGGTGTCAATGCCCCCTTCAACGATGCCCACCGGAATAAAAGCCTGATACAGGTTTTCAAAGAGATGGCCGTATTTTTTCGACGCGGCGATTTCCTGGGTGCGGTGAAACAGGAGTTTTCCGGGGAAACGCTCGCGTCCCTTTCCCTCAGGCCGGAGGAGCCGAAAACCAGATCCGTCGATTTTCCCGATTCCCAATTCTCGGTGATGCGCGATTCCTGGGATCCGCGGTCCTACTTCCTGATTGTCAATTACGGCGAGTTCAGCAATCACTGCCACTATGATCAGCTGGATTTCGAGATATACGCCAACGGCACGCCTATCGCTCTTGACGCAGGGATAGGCACGCGGGGATATATCGATCCCCTTCAGGTTGTCTGGTACAAACATCCGACATCGCACAACATGATCACCATCAATCAGGCCATTCCGGAAAAGATGGACAAACCCGGCTACGATAAAATCTGGTCGGCACAAAATAGCATGGAGTACTTTGCCGCCACGCATGATGGCTATGTCCGTTTCCAGAAAACCCGCCACCGCCGTCACATCCTATTTTCCAAGCAACGGTATTGGCTGATCGTAGACGAGGTCCTCACGGGGGAAAAAGACAAAGAGATCGATTTTCATCTCCATACACCCTGCTCCATGGTGGAGATGGAACACGGCTATATCTCCCGGCAAGACAATGGGTTTCTTATCACCTACGATGCGGCCGATGCGCCCAACATCCGTAAGATACAATCGAAGGGCTGGGCCGATCTCGGAAATCTGCCCCAGGAGCCGGCCAGCCGGGAGATTGACTGGCTGATTTTTCGCAAATCCTCCCAAGGAGAGAGGCGAGCGGATTGCATGGC
>CAZTVS010000119.1:4601-14261 GCA_964617125.1 uncultured Acidobacteriota bacterium | reverse complement strand
CGCAGAGAGACATCCTGATCGAGTATGAGAGTGATCTGCGTTCCTTTTTGCAGCTGCACATCGTCGCCGCGGCCCAGCATAACCAGACCAAGGCCGCCGAGGGCCCCGGCACCGCTCCCGATGGCCGCACCCCGTATGGAACGGGAGGTGGCTCCCACGATGACAGCACCAGCGGCCGCACCCTTGGCCACAGTTCCGGCATCTTCTCCCTTCTTGGGTTCCGCCTTGACCGTGCCTTCCGAACGAACGATGTCTTCACTGCGGTAATTATCGGCGCTGCGCAACCGGGCGGTAATGGTCCGACTCTCTCCACTGGGCAGGATGATGCTGTTGAAACCCAGCTGCAATTCGGCTCTGCCCCGTATGCGGCCGGCACGCTGAGAGGATTTCACCTCGCCTACCACCCAGGTATCTCTGGGAATTACTATCTGATCGTCCACGACGACAGGGACATCCACCTGACCGTGAAACTTATCGCCGACCATAGCCGTCCGGGTACTGATGGTGGTCTGTAGTGTGATCACGATCTCGGTATTCCGGGGAATGATCACCATGGGTGCAGGTTCTGTCTCCTGAGCCGGAGAAGAAGGCGGAGACGCAGCGAGGACGATGGTGCAGAAAATCGATCCGCAGACGGCACACATGTATCCGACAAACAGAAGGACTGATATCAATCGAGAAGGTCGTTGCATACAAAATCTATATTGGTTTATGGTTTTTGCCCCCGGACGGGAGTGAGGGGTATTTCGAAATAAATCATGTCCTGACCCGTTTTCATGTTGGTGATCTTCGGCAGATAGAGGAGTCGAATCTCCTCCAGAATGTTGTGAGAGCGGCTGTGATAAAACACGAAACCATAATCGGAAATCCCCGGGGGAATTCGTTTGGAGTGGAAAGCGCGGCTTTCCAACTGGGCGATTTTTTTGGAATCGCCGGTGGATAGGGTCGGGATCGGAATGGGAGGTCGCAGCCCTCCCGATTTTTTCTTGGCTTTTACAATTCCGGCAATTTCGGGAATTTCCAATGGTTTTAGCTTATCGTTCACCAGGTTTAGGTAAATATCCGGGCCGTCGATTGCTATCGCAAAATCCCCCCGATTTTCTATAATCACCAGAACCGGGACAATTCCAAGAGCGACCAGATCCTTGTACTCGAAGATTTCATTCGCTGCCGAGTTGGAGGCGATCACGTCTGCAGCGATAGCCAGTCCGTCAGCAATGCAATGAGCCGGATATTCTTCGACCTTACGAATGGTCAAGGAACGCTTATCTTTTTTCTCTGCATGACAAGTCACAGCTATCAGAATCGTTATCAGAACGAAACTCACAAACGGTCTCAGCGATCCATACATCGCTTGTCGCCTCTTTCTATCCATAAGATCACCCGATCCACCCTAATATACCATGACTGAATAAGCCATTTCCGTCAGATCCTTGTTATAGATTAACCTAAACCCGATTTAGTTCAATTTGTCGTGGTAGTAATTGTAAAAAGTAACATCGCCCGGCTGCTAAATTTCCCTCGGATACGACACAGCCGCAGGGCACAATGATATAATTTTTCGAATAGCGCGGAACAGTCGAATATCCCGACCGTGTACACACTTTAGAAACGATGGATGGAATCACTGATAAAGGAGATCTCCCCCTATGTCCTCCCTGAACCGAATCTTCCTGGTTGTATTGCTGTTTGGCATACCGGCCTATGCGGCCGATTGGCCCTCCTGGCTGGGCCTCAACCGTGACGGCAAATCGACGGAAACAGGTCTCATCAGGTCATGGCCGGAAAATGGACCCAAGTCGGTTTGGAAGATCAAGGGCCTGGGGGAGGGCTACTCTTCCATGGCCATTGTTGGGAATCGTATTTATACCCAGGGCCAGGAGAGTGACCGACAGTTCGTTGTGGCCCTGGACACCGCCGACGGCAAGCAGATCTGGCAGACACCGACCGGCAAGGCCTTCAGCAGCGAACAGGGTGGAGGCCCGCGCGGCATGCCGACTGTGGACGGCAACCGCCTGTACGCCCTGGCCAGCGATGGAACCCTGGTCTGTCTCGATACGGAAACCGGCAAGCGCCTGTGGGGGTTCCAGTACGGCGAAAAGTTCGGTTCAACCCTTCCGGAATGGGCTTTCAGCGAATCTCCACTGGTAGACGGCGAACGGCTGATCATCAATCCGGGCGGGAAAAAAGCCGGAATCGTGGCTCTCAACAAAGTCAACGGTTCTGTCATCTGGCAGTCGCAGGACGATTTGGCCGGCTATTCCTCCGTTCTCGCCTTTGATTTCGGCAATTGCCACATATATACGGTGTTGACGGGATCTGCCGCCATCGGGGTAGACGCCAAGGACGGTTCCCTGCTCTGGCGTTATGAAAAAGTATCCAACCGTGTCGCCAACATCTCTACTCCGGTGTACTCCGACGGGCATGTATTCTATTCGTCCGACTACGGCACCGGCAGTGCCCTGCTGAAACTCAGCCAGGCAGGCGGCAAGGTCACGGCCACTGAGGTCTACTTCAGCCGCGACATGCAGAACCACTACACCACCTCGATACGGACCGGCGATTACCTTTACGGTTTCAGCGGCAATCAGCCCGGTATTCTCACTGCCATGGAGTTTATGACCGGCAAGGTGGCCTGGAAGGACCGCAGCGTGGGCAAGGGAAACTGTATCCTGGCGGATGCCATGCTCTACTGCCAGGGTGAAGGCGGTATGGTCGGACTGATCGATCCCTCGCCCGCCGCTTACAAGGAGATTTCCCGGTTTGTGATCGAGCGTGCGGGTCCGGGAATCCGGCCCAGATACGCGTCGGGTGGAAACATGTGGGCGGTACCGGCTATTGCCGGCGGAAGGCTGTACATACGCGATCTGGACAACCTGTACGCCTACGACATCAAGCGCTGAAGGCAATCGTGTCCAGGAAAAGCAGAGTGACAATTCCGGCTATCCTGATTTGGGTGACCGGACTCCTGAGTGTATTCCCCTGCCGGGCGTTGCCGGCTGCCGATCCGGCCGCCGGTGACTGGCCCATGTGGGGCGGTACCCCACAGCGGAACATGGTTTCCGCCATGCGCGGCCTGCCCACTGCCTGGGACGTGGAAAAGAAACTGAATGTGAAATGGACGGCCAGACTGGGATCGCAAACTTACGGCACACCCGTAGTCGCCGCAGGTCAGGTCTATATCGGCACCAATAACGAGCTGGTGCGCAATCCTCAGGAACCGGGCGATCGCGGCGTCCTCATGTGCTTTCGCGCGTCCGACGGGAAATTTCTGTGGCAGAGCACCCATGAGAAACTGGAAGACGGCAATCTGGACTGGCCGGAAACCGGCTTATGTTCTTCGCCACTGGTCGAGGGGCAGAAGCTTTATTATGTCTCCAACCGCGGAGAAATCGTCTGCCTGGACACTCGTGGCAACGGCGAAGGAGGATCCAAAATCCTTTGGACCTATGACATGATTAAGGAACTCAGCGTCGTCCCGCACAACAAGGTCAGTTCTTCGCCGGTATCGTATGGCGACCTGATCTATGCCAACACCTCCAATGGAACCGATGAGAGCGGAGAGAAAGTACCCAATCCCAAAGCTCCCACTCTCATCGCTCTCAACAAGCAAACTGGCAAATTGGTATGGAAGACGAACGGCCTTACCAGCAGGCTTTTCGATGGACAGTGGTCCTCTCCAGCCGTAGGGACGATCGGAGGAATCGCTCAGGTGGTCCTGGGCGAAGGCGACGGTTGGGTGCGGGGATACGAAGCCTCCAAGGGAACCAAGCTCTGGGAATTCAATACCAATCCCAAGGAGGCCGTCTGGCCGGAAACAGCCAGTTTTGTCATCGCCACACCTGTGATTTGGGAAGGCAAGGTTTATGTCGCCAACGGCCAGGACCCGGAGAGTGGACTGGGGCCCGGCCGGCTTTACGCGATCGACGCCGGCAAACGGGGCGATATCACCACGACAGGTCTGATCTGGCAGTACCGTGACATCAAACGTTCCCTTTCCGGAGTGGCCATCAGCAACGGGCTGCTGTTTGCCGCGGACATAAACGGGTTCCTGCATTGTCTGGATGTCCATACCGGAAAGGCTTATTGGACACACGATACAATGGCCGCGATATGGACTTCCCCCATGGTGATCGACACCCGAGTGTATTTCGGCAATGCCGATGGCGAGGTCTTTATCCTGGAAGCGGCCAGGGAGAAGAAGTTGCTGTTTCAAACCAATATGGGCAGCAGTGTATACTCTTCCTTTGTCCCTGCCGACGGCACACTCTTCATCGCCGGCCGCAATGCCCTGTTCGCCCTGGCGGGGAAGTAATCCATCATGTGGTTCCTTTCCTTCCTGTTGCTCTCTGCCGCGATGCTGCATGCGAAGGCCGATGACTGGCCGCAATTCCGCGGCAATCCGCAACTGACCGGAACGGTCATCGGCAGCGTTCCCGTTAACTTGCGTTTGTTATGGACATATAGAGCCGGAGATGCCATAGAATCCTCCGCTGCCATCGTGGCCGGTACGGTCTATGTCGGCTGCCGGTCCAGGGAATTACTGGCGATCGACCTTACGACCGGCAAATTGAGATGGAAATATCTCGCCTCCGATTCCATCGGCGAATCCTCACCTGCCGTCTCCTCGAGTACCGTTTATGTAGGAGATTTGGGCGGTGTCCTGCATGCCGTAGACGCCGCCACCGGGAAAGGTTTGTGGACATTCCCGACGGAAGGCGAGATCAAGTCCTCTCCGGTGGTGGCGGGGGATCGTATTCTGATCGGCTCCTACGATGCTAATTTGTATTGTCTTTCCCGCCGTCGGGGCGCTCTGTTATGGAAACTGGCCACCGGCAATTACGTGCATGCGACCCCCGCTATAAATGATGGGATCGCCTATTTTTCCGGGTGCGACGAAACGGTACACGGCATACGAATCGCCGACGGGCAGGAGATCGTGAACTTTTCCTCCGGCGGCTACACCGGGGCATCTATGGCACTGGTCGGAAAACGTGCCTATTTCGGGACTTTCTCCAATGAGGTCCTTGGCGTGGACCTGACCGCACAGTCCGTTCTATGGCGGTATAGTCCATCAGGCTTTCCCTTCTATTCCTCCGCCGCATACAGCGGAGACCGGATTGTTCTGGGCGGGCGGGACAAACTGATCCATGCAATCGACGTCCAAAGCGGAAAGGCAATCTGGACATTTCGTACCCGGGCCAGGGTGGAATCTTCTCCCGCCATCGCCGGAGGACGCGTCTATATCGGTTCGAACGACGGCCGGTTTTACGTCCTGGACCTGGCCGATGGGAAGAAGCTCTGGGAGTATGAAGCCGGAGCTCCCCTATCCTCATCCCCGGCCATAGCTTCGGAACGTATCGTTATCGGAGACCAATCCGGCCATCTTTACTGCTTTGGCCGGTAACCAATTTAGCGCAGCCAGCGGTCAAACCAGGCGAGCATCTCCTCGCGCATTTGTGGAGTGTACGTATGTCCGGTTTCCGGATAGAGAATACTTTTAAATTTCTCCGGGGCACCAAGGTTGCCATAGAGTTTGGATGTCCGCTCCTCGAGGATGCGTATACCATCGGCGGGTGAGCCGGCATCGAGTTCGCCGGTCAGCGCCAGATAGGGTCGCGGCGCTATCAGGGCAAGGACACCCTCCGTGTCGAAATGGCGAAGCAGGCCGTTGACGAAATAATAAATCCCGTGCGCCCGCAGTTCACCGTGCCGTATTAAATTTTCGTAGCGGGTCAGGCAGGCCACACCGACAGTGGCGGCGATCCGTTCATCCAGCGCCGCCAACCACCAGGCCCGCGTGCTGCCCATGCTCATACCCGTTGCCCCGATCCGCCGGCTATCAACCTCTGGGCGGCCGGCCAGATAATCCATGGCAATCTGGTCATCCCGGACGAACATCCCCCACAAGGTACGTCCCATCCAGAAATGATATTTAAACAGGCTGGAATGCTCGTTCAAGCCGGTTTCCGTTGTACCCGAAGGTCCGGTACCGGCCCGGTCACCATGCCAGTAGGCATCGGGCGAAAAGACGATGTAACCCCGCCGTACCAGGGTTACACCCAGCGCCTCGCTGCCCCCGTTCGTATCGGGGGTGATGATCTGGGTTTTATCGGGAGTGGAAGAATGAAGCCAGAGAATGGCCGGGCCCGGTCCGCCGGTCTTTTCCGGTAGCAGCAGCAATGCCGAAATTTCTCCATCCACCCCGTTGTCGATGGCCACTTTTTCCAGAACATAGCCGGCATAGAGTTCCCGTGTAATCCGGCGCACCTTCAAGGGTGAGGGTCGGGGAGGCAGATCACCGAGCGACTGGCGCACAAGGCGGAGCACCTCCGGACGCCTTTCCCTCCAAGCTCCTGCATCGGATGGAATGGGGAATTCGGGGGCTTGAAACCGGTATGCGGCCGGTACCAGGGAATCGCGTTCCGCCTCCGCCCGGCGATAGTCGGCCGCGGCTTCAGGCCCCGCAGGATGAGCGGGAAGAGGTTTGTAAAGCAGCACCTTCAATTGCCGCAGGATACAGTCCACCACCGCCTCCGCCAGCCGCTCATTGGCCTCGGGCGTATAGTGCGTCCCGTCGCGAGTCATCATCCGTTCGGGATCGTTTTGGCTGACAACCCAGTGCAGATCGTGGACCGGGACACCCAAGCTACGCATCACGGCAAGAGCTGCTTTGTTGTAGCGCTCTACATCGGCCTCCGAGCGATTGAAATCGGCCCCACGGGCCGCATGTCGTCCGTCATGAATCGGGGTCGTCGAGGCAAAAACCATTCTCGCATTCGATTCCCGGCGAATCCGCGATACGATCTGCTTCAGATTTTCCTCATATTGAGCCAGCGGTACCTGGTACTGCCCTGTTGCCTTGCCGAGTTTCAAATCGTGTAGCCCGCAGTTGAGATGGACCAGGTCCGGCTTCTCGCCGATCACCCAGGTATCCAGATTTTTCAGCACATTGGCGCTGTCTCCGCCATTGGCCTCAGGACTGATGATCCGGGCCTTTCCGATCAGACGTTTTGCCACCAGCGGGGCATATCCCAGCCGGATCGAATCCCCGATCAATACCACCCGAGGCAAGGCTGTTTCCGGCAGCGTCTGGGCCATGACCGGAAACAGCAGGAAAAATAAAACCGGCAGTGTGCCTAAGCGATGGAGCCAATGTTTGTCGTTTGAATTATCCATGACTTTTCCTCGATGCAGGGGATGACCTCTGTTTGTTTTCTCCTCTGAATTTTCTGGAGGAATTTTCCCACAATTCCCATTCGGAGTAAATTTCCGAACGAGATGGGAAACGGTCAAGGATTCGCCGCGTCCGGAGAGCGTTCCGTCACATCTTTTTCGATTTTCTCCCCCGGACAGTGTGGAATCGGATACAATCCTGCTGCCTATCTTGCAGAAGAATTATTCGTGCCGGGTGCTGAGAAATGGAACCGATAGATAGGGGGTATCGGAAAGCAAGGTCCCTCCGATTCTTGCCATAGGGTGGGAATGGCCCTGGCCGACGGCAAACATGTCCCGTCAGATCGGGCTGCCGGTAATCATTCGAATCATTAACTCGCCCTATAGCTTTGAACAGGAGGTTCATATGGCCGCACCGACCAAACGAAATAAAAGCAAACGAGATCGCGAAAGAGCCCTGCTGGAAAAACGCAAGGAAAAGATGATGCGACGCACCACACGAAAGGCTGAAAAAGAAGGCAGCCCGCGTCTAGTGGGGGGAGAAGATCCCGATCTGGTGGGCATCGTACTCGGTCCTCAACCTTCTCTTGCGGAGGAAGAGGTCTCTCCTGATCCTGAGTAAAAAGCATTCACATCCGTCGGCAGGACCGATGGGGAAGTTCATTACCACATCCTGTGAGAACTGCGGGATGGGTCTCGCCGGCGACATCGATGGAAAAATATTTGGGATGGCAGCGGCCGGTCCCAGAATTTTTTCCGGACCCTTCGAATTCTCCTGTACTTCCGATTGACTTGTGGTATAATCCCCACTTAATTTTTCAATGTCGCTTCAGAGCCTGTCGGCAATTGTGCCCATATCCTCTTGCGGCCCCCAGATCCAAATAAGGAGGAATTATGGGTAAGAAACTTTATGTCGGCAATTTGTCCTACAACGTGACCGATCGTGATCTCAACGAAAAATTTGCTCAATGCGGAACCGTTGAATCGGCGATGCTGGTCCGTGACCGCGACACCGGCCGCCCCAAGGGCTTCGGTTTTGTCGAAATGTCCACGGAGGAAGAAGCGAACAGTGCCATCGATAAATTCAACGGCAAAGATTACGAAGGCCGTTCGATGACGGTTAATGAAGCCAAGCCGATGGTACCTCGGTCTCCCCGCGACAACCAGCGCGGCGGACGCGGACGCTACTAGACCTTAGCTCCCTGTTTTTTCCGTTCGGAAAACTCCCTGAAGATGGGCTCCCAGAGCCCATCTTCAAGACGGCGGAGGTTTTTCCATGGATTCCTGCCTGTAAGCCGGACTCGGTGGGGCCGTGATCGTTCCTCGAACCATCATGGCACTGATTCCGATTCTGCCCAGCCTGTCCATGTCGGTTTCCGGAAAGGTTTTTCTCAAATACCTTCCCCTTAATCCCTCCATCAGGTACGGTCCGTTTCCAATTTTTTTTTATTTCCCTTTTACTTGTTTGTTATAGGATATTGATTTGACTACATTTCATCAGATGAATCTGCCTCCCCGGTTGTTAAGCCGCCTGGAGGCAATGAATTTTCGCATCCCAACTCCCATCCAGGCGCAGGCCATTCCTGCGGCGCTTTCTCATCGCGATCTGATCGGCTGTGCCCAGACCGGAACTGGGAAAACAGCGGCATTTACGATTCCATTGCTCATGCACCTCTCGGAGAATCAAAAGAAGACTGCCCTGATTCTGGCTCCGACTCGAGAACTGGCAATACAAATCCATGAGGTTCTGAAGCAGATCGGATCGGCCTTTCCCGATCTTTCCTGCACTTTACTGATCGGAGGCGCAGCCATGCCTGCGCAGGTCAACTCCTTGAAGAGATGTCCGAGGATTCTGGTGGCCACACCGGGGAGGCTTCTGGATCACCTGCAACAGGGAACGGCAACCCTTTCTCAGGTGGGTTTCCTGGTGTTGGATGAAGCGGACCGTATGCTCGATATGGGTTTCGCACCCCAGTTGGCCAGGATACGCACCTATCTGCCGCCTTCCCGCCAGACCGTTCTCTTTTCGGCAACCTTTCCCGAGGGCATCCGGGAGGTGGCGGCCAAATTCCTCAGCAATCCGGTTACGATTTCGGTCGGTGCGGTATCGCAGCCGATTGATAAAATACACCAGGCCGTCATTCAGACCACTTCGGAAAAGAAGAATGACGTGCTTTTGGAGGAGGTCAATTCCCGGACCGGTTCGGTTCTGATCTTTACCCGTACCAAACGGAGGACCGATCGCCTGGCCAAATATCTTTCCAAGTCCGGTCATTCGGTCACCCGTCTGCATGGCGACCGTAACCAGGGGCAACGCAAGAGCGCGGTACAGGGTTTTCGCTCCGGTGCATTCCGGATCTTGGTGGCCACGGATATTGCTGCCAGAGGGCTTGATATTCCCAAAATCGCCCATGTCATCAACTACGATCTTCCCCATGTTCCGGAAGATTATGTGCATCGTATCGGCCGGACGGCACGGGCCGG
>CAZTVS010000119.1:0-4501 GCA_964617125.1 uncultured Acidobacteriota bacterium | reverse complement strand
AACTATCCAACCTTGATGCAGTCGCAATAAATACCGGGAGCGCCGCACCCCAGTGCGGCAAAGGAAAGGATGTGTATCCCTGTCCTCTTCCTTACATCGCCGGCTTTGTATGATACAGAAAGGAATTTCTCATAATCCATGTTCTCCTGCCGCACTGGGGTGCGGCGCTCCCAGTAATGCTTTTTTACGACATTGTCAACCTGCACAGACAAGAATGTCTGTGCCACTTTTTACCGCTTCGTCAGATATTCGGCCATCTCTTTTTCCCTGGGTTCTTCTCCGTTTGTTTTCTTCCTTGCCGCCTTGTTTCCTCGGCAAAATTACCGTATATTCGATCCATCCTTGATAAAGCAAAAACAGTATCGGCTATCCCGCATCCGATTCCAGAAAAGGGGCGGAACGATATCCGTTTTTATTCTCATTATCCTTATGAGTTCCATTGGGAAAACGATTCAGGAGAAGCAAACATGAAGACAAAAACCACGTTCTCAATCTCTTCGGTGCTACGATTCCTAATTTTTTCATTATTTGCCGCTTCCGCCTTGGCACAGATCGAACCGAAACCGGCGACGGAATTTACCAAAGATTTAAACCAGAAGATGTATAAAGTTCTCGACTTTTCCAATCAGCAGGATTTTCTTGATGCCACCCGCGGCTTCATCGCTCAGATGGAGTATCCCCAAATTATCTTCAACGATTTGCCTGCATTGAACAAGCTGGGCATGTATGCCTGGGACCTGGAAAGCTACCAGTTTCTCTTTCAAAGCCCCAAAGCCCCGGCCAGCGCAAATCCTAGTCTATGGCGGCAGGAGATATTGAACAACATCAATGGCCTGTTTGAGGTGGTAAAAAATAAGGTATATCAGATCCGTAGCTTCGATACGGCCACCATGAGTCTGATCCGGACGAAAAACGGTTGGATCGTTATCGATCCGCTGACCAGCCGTGAAACCGCCCGCGCCGGTCTGGCCCTTTTCCGCAAGCATGTCTCCCAGGCGCCCATCGTAGCCATCCTCTGCACCCATAGTCATATCGACCATTTCAATGGAGTTCCGGGGATCCTCGAAATGGAAGGTAAAACTGTCGCAACCAGCGACAAGGCAGGTCAGAGTCAGGAAACCACCATTTTGTTTTATGCTCCCCAAGGTTTTTATGAAGAGTCCCTATCGGAAAATTTGTATTTGGGAAATTCCATGTTGCGGCGGGCCGATTACATGTACGGCAGTTACCTGGCCAGAAGCCCTCGGGGGCACATCGGATCGGGCCTGGGCAAGACGACGGGCTGGGGTTCGGGGCAATTATATCCTCCCACGGCTGAGATCGATGAGGATGGTCCCCTGACGATCGACGGACTGGAAGTGCAATTCCAACTGGCGCCGGGAACGGAGGCGCCGGCCGAGATGCATCTGTTTTTCCCTGCCTACGGAGCTTTGTGCCTGGGAGAAAATGTGAATCACACCATGCACAACCTGCTCACCTCCCGCGGAGCCAAGGTCCGCGATGCAAAAGCCTTTGCCAAGTACATCGACGAAGCCATCGATCGCTTCGGGGCACAGACGGAAGTCCTGATCGGAACCCATCACTGGCCGGTTTGGGATAATGTCCGCTGCCTGGAGATAATGGAAAAGCAGCGGGATATGTATCGCTTTTTCAACGACCAGGTAATTCGTATGGCCAACAAGGGGATGAACATGGAGGAGGCCGCCGAAGAATTCGAACTCCCTGCGACCCTCGATTGTGAATTCTACAACCGCGGCTACTACGGCACGAAAAACCACAATGTAAAAGCGGTGTTCCAGAGATATGTCGGATGGTGGGATGGAAATCCAGCCAACTACTTCAAATATCCCGATGAGGTGGCCGCACGTAAATATGTGGAGTTTATGGGCGGGGAAGAGGAAGTTCTGCGGAAGGCCCGGCAGAGCTATGAACAGGGTGACTACCGCTGGGTAGCCGAGGTCTTGAAGCATGTGGTGTTCGCCAATCCGGCCAATCGGGAGGCCAAGTATCTACAGGCGGACGCCCTGGAACAACTCGGGTATTCCTTCGAATCCGGCACCTGGAGAAATATCTTCCTCAGCGGGGCGGAAGAACTGCGAAACGGAAGGATCGGTCCTCCTTTTGAACAAGGGAAGAGCGCGCTTCTGAGCATGCCCCCCACATTGATCTTTGATTACTTTAGTACCCTGGTCAAAGGAAAACAGGCGGAGGCTATGGTTTTGTCCATGCGCTTCCTTTTTACCGATACGGATCTGCCTTCCTCCGAAAAGAATCTGTATGTGCTGCTGAAAAACGGCGTTCTGCACTGCTGGAACAATAAACCCCAGGTGAATACCGCTGTTACCTATACGCTTTCCCGAAACGATCTGTTGAACCTGCTCAACCATCCGACCGATTTATCGGGAATTCAGGTCCAGGGTGACGGCATCCTGTTTGCCAGGCTAGCGTCGCAATTTGATAAATATGACCGCTGGTGGAATATTGTACTGCCGCTCGGTTATGACAACAGCCGCAAGGAATGATCGGATGCCATCCACCGCGATGGGAGTCGTCGGTCCATCCGCGCCTCCCATCGCCCGTTCATGAGTTGCTCATGAGGTCCTGGCGCCAGCACCCGATCACTTCGCCGATATACATGCGATGATAATCCTGGTTGGGATACAGTTTTTCTATGGTGGCATCCAGAAAATGATTCGGATCCAGGTCCTGATAATAGATTTTTCGACAACCCAGAATCAGCCTGGATTCGGCAAAACCCAGGACGTCCGGATGCAACTCCACAGGAGTCAAGCCGCAGGCGGCAACCTTATCCACCTCTCGACCGGACCGCGAGCCGCAAAATTCCAGGGCCGGTCGATATTTCGGCGTAAAAAAGGAAAGAGAGAAAGTGCGGTTTTCCTCCACGAAGCAGCGGGTATACCGTTGCGGCCGAATCACGCAAAAACAGATTTTCCGGTTCCAGAGCACGCCCCATCCGCCCCAACTGGCGGTCATCATGTTGAAACGGTCGCGAGTGCCGGCGGTAATCAGCATCCAGTCTTCCCCGATCGACTGGAATACATTGTCATTTATGGATAGCGGATCGATTTCAGTCCATGCCTGTTTCATGAGAAAAATCCTTTCATCGGATTCATGACTACTCCCGGGAACCCGGATTATTGGATGGAAATTTCTGCCCAGCTGCCATTGTCTTTGGACACCTCGGCGGCAAGCCCGATCTGATGGAGCCGGACAACGTTTTCGGCATGATTCGGACTCGGTTTTCCCTCGATCACCGAGTGGAAAAAAGAGGAGACGGATTCCCGCATGCCCGGCCAATCGGCAAGGGGCTCCAGGGGGCAACAAACCTCTTCGATCCAGTCCGGATGCTGCCGGTTGCGGTAGCGGAGAAGGCCGCTGAAATAGTCGAGATGGATATCCCCGTTATCGCCGCCGCCCTCCACGGTGATGGAGAGTCTTTCCGCGCTGTCTACATTTGCCTGCAACACTCCCCATACCCCATCATAATCGTAAATACCCATACTGTTTGTCTGCCGACGGCCCGGATGGCCGTACCCATCCAGCACCAACACCCTGCGGGGCAAGGCCCCGATGATTCGGTTCAGGACGTCAATATACCAACAGGTCAAGCGGTCGATCAGACACAAATCGGAATCGGCATGTTCGATCCCCCAATTGGCCTGCAAGGTAATCCTGACATTCTGTAAGCTGCCGATCTGCTCTTCACGAATCAGAGCCGTCACCCTTTCTATGGCCGGATGGAAGCTCAACTCCATGTCGGCATGCGTGATCTGTTGGGCCTTAAGCAGTTGGACGCTTATGCTACGGATTTGTTCCCGGGTATCGGCGATTGGCGGTTCATAAAAAACAGGAATTCCGGAATCGATGGCCGCCGACAATACTTCTTGATGCCATTTTTCCGGAACGGCGATCATGACCGCATCCAACGCCTTCTCCCCGAGCAGTCGGCGATAATCGTCAAAAACAGCGACCCCCGAACCCAGTATTTCCTGAGCATATTTCCTGGTTTTTTCTGAAGCGGCTGAAACGGCGGCAATGACGGCACGACCATCCAGCTTCAAGGCCGGCAAATAAGCGCTCCTGGCCCAACCCCCGAATCCGATCAAACCTACTTGCAGTTTCGACATCTCTCTCTCCCGGCCAAAAGAAACCATTATAACCCTTTCCGATGCCAGGCGTCCTCTCCGAGGGGCCAGATGATGGTTTAATTTTCCTTCAACGGGTGTCAAATGGCAGAAGTCGGTCGGATCCGAAGGCCGCGTTGCGCTATGGATCGGCAACCAGGGATTGTTATGGGAAAGTGGGAAGAGGGGAAAAGGCACCCTGACTATCATTGATGACTTCGCATAAAGTCGAGAACGATAGAAAAACGGATCGTGTTTGTAGTTCCGCCTTTAGGCGGTGCCGCGTAAATACAGAAGTCAGAAGCCAGAAGTCAGAATCCAGAATGGGTGGGGTGGCATAGGGATTATCCCGAGAA
>CAZTVS010000118.1:0-14306 GCA_964617125.1 uncultured Acidobacteriota bacterium | reverse complement strand
ATACCGGGAGCGCCACACCCCAGTGCGGCATGAGAAAGGATGTGTATTCCTGTTCTCTTCCTTGCATCGCCGGATTGTATGATACAGAAAGGAATTTCTCATAATCCATGTTCGACTGCCGCACTGGGGTGCGGCGCTCCCGAAAATGCTTTTCTGCGACCTTATCATGAGTGACTATTTTATTTTGCTACTTGGAATCGCCTGTGCTGCAATCGGCGGCGATTTGTTTGTCCGCGGTTCGGTAGGTTTGGCCCGTCGCTTTCGTATTTCCCCCGGTATCGTCGGGGCAACCGTAGCCGCCTTCGCCACTTCGAGTCCGGAACTTTCGGTTTCCACCAGTGCCGCCATTGCCGGAAAACCGCAAATAGGACTGGGGGATGCCTTGGGCAGCAACGTGGTCAATGTGGCTTTAATCCTGGCCCTGGCGCTGGTGATCTCCGCCATACGGAGTTCACGAGACAGCATCAAGCGCGACTTCCCCATCGCCCTGGCCGTTCCCGTGATTACCGGAATCCTCCTCCTGGACGGGCAGATTTCCCAATCGGATGGCCTGTTGATGTTATGCCTCTTTTTTGCCTGGCTGGTGGCAACCATTCGGCAGGCGCGGAAACAGAGGCTGACAGCCGAAGATGACAATCCAGCAGAAAAACTTCGGAAGATTCTTCTCTACTGCGTGATAGGACTCGCCCTGCTGGTCACCGCCGGATGCCTGATCGTCGCCGGTGCCAAAAACATAGCCCTTTCATTCGGCATCGATCCCTTCGTCATCGGAGCCACCATCGTGGCGATCGGTACATCGGTGCCGGAGCTGGCAACAACGGTCATCGCCAAACTCCACGGTCACGACGACATCAGTTTGGGTACCATACTCGGCAGCAATATCTTCAACGGCCTTTTTATTGTCTCCGTCGCATCCGTCATCCATCCGATTGTCGCCGGTCCGAAGGAGACGACAGCGGCCCTGTTGTTTGGATTGGCCGCCCTTCTGCTCGCTTTCCCAACACGGCTGGGTATCATCAGCCGCGTCCGAGGAATCCTCCTGCTCATTTTGTATGCCGCTTATATCCTTGTCATCGTGTCATAATATGTTGCAGCTTTTTCGTAAGCGATTCAGAGGGGTAAACATCGACCATGCAAGCAATACGGCCTGAAACTCCCCTATCCTACATAAAGCATGGTTTCTCTGTAAAAATCCTGCTTCTGGCACTTTTCCTGTTCGCTTATTTCGGAGCCAGACTCCCTTTTTTTCAAACCGGATGGGATGGGACGGATGCCAACGGGCACGGAGCCTATATCTTCCTCCATCATCCTGCTAAACCAAACTACTTATTTGTTGGCAGGCTTCACGGAGAAGAGATCTTCAGCCCCATCGGACACCCGGCTCTGATGTACGAGATGTTCTCCTGGCTAGGTAGCCTGATGCAGAACTTCATCGATTTCCGGAGTTTAAACAATCAGGCGATCATCTTCCGTATCAAATTCCTGGCAGCCACCATCCAACTGTCTTTCTTTCTCCTTTTGATTGCCATCATTTTTTGGAATCGGGAGAAGAAGAATTCCGGGGAAACCATAGCGATCTTTGCCACACTGGCTGTCCTGGCATTCAGCCCCATAGCCATCAATAACAGTAACGAATTCCAGCTGGACAGTCTTCAGGGATTGACCATGGTCGGATGCTATACGTTTGTGTTGTCCCTTTTTACTCTCGGAATGTTGTCGAGAAAAGTGGCTTTGCCGGCGGTTTTTCTTTCGGCAGCTTTTTTGGGTCTGGGGAAAAACGAATGGAGCACCCTGCTGGTTCTTTCACTACTGGGCGGTGCCGCTTATCCGGCGGTTTGTCGATTCTTTTTTCCCAGGGAAAAAGTTCATTTCCGTTTTCACGGAATACTCCTGGCGGTATCCTTTGCCGGCTGCTTTTTCGGAAATCTGATCAGTTACTACTACGAACCGGGTAATTACCTGTCAGGCTGGCACCTCATGATGAACCTGTCACAAAAAGAAACCCTGTTCAGCGGAGCCAGATTCGTCAAATTTGCCTATATGTCCTACTACCGGCTACCTTACATACTGCCGTTGATGCTGATGATCCTCTATGCGACTTACCTGGTCTTCAGGCAAATTCCTAAAATCGAATTTGCCCTGCTGTTGAATTACCTGCTGTCGATACTGCTTTTTTCCAGTTATTTTTTTTCCACCTGGGCGGAATATCCCAGATATTTTGCCCCTGCCTTTGTTTCCCTGTTGATAACCTGTACGGCACTACATCTTCGTCACGGGACGCTTTTCGGCAGAAAGACCGTTCTCTCCTGGATCCTTGTCTTTTGTTCTCTGTCGCTGTTATCCCTCTCCTACCTGGCGAACGACAAGATAGCCGGCAAACACATATATGGAACCAGAGATATAAGGGAACTCACCCAAGACACCGGTTGCGTTTACCTGCTCCCGGTAGAAGATGCCATGGATCGGAAGGATATCGATTTCATCCACAGCAGTGTAGGTTACGAAGAAGCCGAAAGGATCGCCGCCCGCTATGGACGGAAAATGTGCGAAGGCAATCCATAATTCTAATAATGTCGGAAGAAGGGACGTTTCGCGCGTTCATTCGGCATCGCTGCCACCGCCTGTTGAAACAAAATGGCTATCCACGGCCTTCCTTCTTCGGCCCGGTAAGGATAAGATTTTTTCCTGAGTAGAGACCAAAGAAGCCATGCAGACGATTTTAGAAAAGAACCGCCGGCCATTGCCGGATTGCCATGAATAACCCTTCGACCGACAAGGACTCCCTTTTTCGAAAAAGTGCGCTGGAGAGAATTTCCAGCCCGGAGCAACTCAACGATTACATCCGGGTCACCCATCCGGGCACCTGGCTCCTGTTGATAGGCCTGTCGATCATTCTCGCCACTTTCGGAATCTGGATCTTCTCCGGTTCGGTTGCGGAAACCATCCATCTCAACGGCATCGCCTTTGCCCCGCGGGAACCGGTCCGTTCCGTCTTCAGCTATGTACGTATGAAATCCGCCCGGCGTTTGAGAGAGGGCATGCCGGTTCAGATTTCCCCCGATTATGCTCCCCGGGACCGTTACGGTTTCATTTACGGGCGGATCGTCCGCATCGGTACCAAACCGATATCCGAATCGGACATCCTCGAACGCTTCGGGGACAAAAACTACCTGCGGGATCTGTTGCCCCGAGAAGGAAACGCCGTCGAGATCGAGATGGAAATGGATGCCACCGACGGTCGCTTGAAGTGGTCCAATCCCAAAGGCGAGGAGATTCGAATCGACAGCGGATCGGAATGTAGCTTGTCCGTCGTCATCCGAGAGCGAAGGCCCTATGAACTTGTTTTCCAACCTTAGAGCGCAAGACGGACCGTCAAGCCGCCATCCTCTTCCACCATCCTGATGTTCGGAAAAAAATCAGTATTCGATGTACCGGTAGTCATGCAGATGGAAAACCTCGAATGCGGGGCCGCCTCCCTCTGTATGGTTCTGGCCTATTTCGGCAAATGGCTGCCGCTGGAACAGGTACGGGCCGATTGTGCCGTTTCCCGGGATGGCTGCAATGCGCGAAACATACTGAAAGCCTCCAAATACTACGGATTGACGGCCGCCGGATACCGCCTGGAACCGAAAGACCTGCGATCCCTGATCCATCCGGTTATCCTCCACTGGAATTTTAATCATTTTGTCGTTTTCTGCGGTTTTAAAAAAAAGACGGCAGTACTCAATGACCCGGCCCGCGGAAGGGTAGAGGTAAGTCTGGAAGAATTCGAAAAGTCCTTCACCGGCATTGTTCTCAAGTTCAAGCCGAATGAAGTCTTTCGCCGCGAAGGCAAGCCCAGGAGCATCTGGGGTTTTGCCCGAAAACGGCTGCAGCACAGCCTGGTTCCCTTTCTGGTGATCGTGCTGATCAGTATCCTGACGGCCGCCGCCGGATTGATCACCCCCATCTATTCACGCATCTTTCTGGACAATCTGCTGTCCGGAAGCAACCCGGAATGGCTCCTGCCCTTTATCGCCGCCTTGGTTCTAACCGTTCTCTTCCAATTTCTGACCGCCGTCATGGAGGCCGTCTACTGGTTAAGGATGGAAGGACGTTTCGCCGTCACCGCCAACACCGAGTTCATGTGGCATGTGCTCCGCCTGCCGATGGAGTTTTTTTCTCAACGCTACGCGGGCGATATCGTCTCCCGCCAGAACCTGAATCAGACGATCGCCGGAACCTTGATGCGCCAGCTGGCCCCGATCTTCATGAACGTATGCCTGCTGATCTTTTACCTGCTGATCATGGTTCGCTACAGCGTTCTGCTTTCTTCGATCGGGATCTTTGCCGTCCTGCTCAATGCCCTGTCCGCCCGACAGATTGCCAAAAAACAGGTCAATCTCAACCGTACGCTGCAAACCGGCCGCGGCAAACTATCGGGAAGCACCATGACCGGGATTTCCATGATAGAAACCATCAAGTCCTGCGGCTCGGAAAACGGCTTCTTCGAACGATGGGCGGGTTATTTCGCCCAACAGCATAACGCCGAAGTAAGGATCGCCCGCTTTACCCAGTACTTCGGCTCCATACCCCAATTCCTGCAGCAACTGGCCGGCATCGCCATTCTGGTTGCCGGGGTTTATCTCATTCTCGACGGCGATTTCAGCATCGGGATGCTGTTGGCCTTTCAGGGATTTCTAGCCTCCTTTCTCACTCCCATCAATCAATTGATGGCCGCGGGAGAGAGTTTCATCACCATGCGTGCCGAGATGGAACGGGTCGAGGATGTGATGAACTACCGCACCGATCCACGGTCGGCAAAACCGGCCGATTCCTCCACCCCGCTGAAAAGCGGAAAACTTTCCGGAGCTCTGGAGATAAAGGATATTACGTTCGGTTACAACCGGCTGGCGGAACCTTTGATCCGGGATTTCACTCTGAAGGTACAACCCGGATCCTTCGTCGCCATTGTCGGTACCAGCGGAAGCGGCAAGTCCACCCTGGCAAAACTGATTACCGGACTCCACCCTTTATGGAAGGGAGAGATCACCTTCGACGGCAGGCGCCGCGAGGAGATCGATGAATACACCTACAAGAGCTCGGTAGCCATGGTCGATCAGGACATTATCCTCTTCGAGGACACCATCGCCAACAACATTCGTATGTGGGACACATCCATCGAAGATTTCGTTTTGATCCTGGCGGCCCGCGACGCCGACATCCACAGCACCATCGTCTCCCGGCCGGATGGCTTTGACCATGTCATCCAGGAAGGCGGAAAGAACTTTTCCGGCGGACAGAGGCAGCGCTTCGAAATCGCCCGGGTCCTGGCCCAGGAACCGACCTTGATCATTCTGGATGAGGCCACCAGTTCCCTGGATACCAAAACGGAAGAAACGGTCATGCGCAACATACGGAATCTGGGAGCCACCTGCATCGTTGTCGCCCATCGTCTTTCGACCGTTCGTGATTGTGACGAAATTCTGGTCCTGGATAAGGGGCTGGTCGTTGAACGGGGAACCCATGCGGAGCTGTTTGCCCTGGGAGGAAAATATACTCAACTGGTCTCCATGGATGCCTGATTCGTCATGACGCAAGATATCTTCGACACCCAGATTGCCGCCAGGCGTGAGAATGACACCCGATTGTATGAACAGGCGTTCTCCGATCTGGCCGCGATCCTTCAACCCCTGCCGCAAAAACGGACTGCGGAGGCAAAAGAGGCCCTGTCGGAAATCATATCGGCTCTGGGAGGAACGGTGCCTGAGGTTCCGGAGGAGATCGTCGATCTACAGGAACAGATGGAGTACATGCTTCGCCCCTCGGGAATCATGCGCCGCCGGGTGGAATTGACCGGATCCTGGTGGCGCGATGCCATGGGCTACCTATTAGGCAGGACCCATGCAGGGGAAGTTATTGCCCTGGTCCCGGCGGGAGGCAGCGGCTATCAATACCGCGGACCGGAAGGAAAATACATACGGGTCCAAGCCCGGAACGCCAAAAATATCAGCTCGGATGCCTTCTGTTTCTATCGTCCGTTCCCTGCCAAAAAAATGGATATTCTTGATCTGCTGCGGTTTATGGTACAGGAAATCAGTGCGGCCGATATCTATTATGTGCTGATCTCCAGTTCCGCCGTGGCTCTGCTGGGTCTCTTCCTTCCCTACATGAACAAAATTATTTTCGATAGCGTTGTTCCCAGCGGAAGTAAAAGCATGTTGATGCCGATCGCCGCCCTGCTCATCGGTGCCACGGTCAGTTCGGCGCTCTTTGGAATTGCCCGCAGCATGATCCTCACCCGATTGCAGAACAAAATCAGCCTGTCGGTCCAATCGGCAGCCATGATGCGGATATTGAACCTGCCGGTCACTTTCTTCAGGGAATATACGGCAGGAGATCTGGCGGCACGCACCATGAATATGCGTCAGCTATGCCTCACCCTTTCCCAGGTAACATTGACGGCCTGCCTGTCCGCTTTGTTTTCCATCGTGTATCTCTGGCAAATGGGCAGTTTCGCCCCCCCGCTGCTTCTCCCGGCCTCCTTGATCATCCTTACTTCCCTCGGTTTCTCGATTTTCTGCACCCTGCAGCAGGTGAAGATAACACGGAAGCGTATGAATATTTCCGTTCGCTTGTACGGTCTGATCTTTGCCCTCTTCTCCGGCATGCAGAAGATCAAACTGGCCGGCGCCGAAAAACGGGCCTTCGCCAAATGGGCCGCTACCTATAAAGAGGAAGGGAAACTCAGCTACACTCCCCCTATCGTACTTCGCATTCAACCGGCCATCACCTCCCTGATCGCCGGCAGCGGCATCGTGCTGCTCTATTATGTGGCGGCAGTCAACCGCATTCCCGTCGCCGATTTTATGGCTTTCAATGTTGCCTATGGGGCGGGTATCGGAGCCATTTTGGCCCTTTCGGGCATGGTCACCCTCGTCGCCGGGATCAAGCCGATCCTCGAAATGGTGCAACCCATCCTGGAAACGGTCCCGGAAATCTCCGCCGGTAAAAAGACGGTTACTTCCCTGGCGGGAATGATTGAAATCAACAATCTCACGTTTCGCTACTCGCCCGATGGACCGATCATCCTCAATGATTTCAACCTGAAGGTGCGTTCGGGAGAGTATCTGGCCATCGTCGGAAAGACGGGCTGTGGAAAATCGACGCTGATGCGATTGCTGCTCGGTTTCGAAAGACCGGAATCGGGGGCCATCTATTTCGATGGCAAGGACCTGGAACATATGGATTTGCCTTCCCTGCGTCAGCACATCGGCGTTGCCCTGCAAAACAGCAAGCTGTGTCCCGGAGATATCTTTTCCAATATCGTTCTCACAGCCCCCTGGAAAACCTTGGAAGACGCCTGGGAGGCAGCCCGAATGGCCTCGGTGGATAAGGATATTCAAGCCATGCCGATGGGAATGCATACCGTCATTTCCGAAGGGAGCGGGGGCATCTCCGGCGGACAGCAGCAGCGCCTGCTCATCGCCCGTGCCCTGGTCGGCAAACCCAGGATTTTGCTCTTCGATGAAGCCACCAGTGCCCTGGACAACATCACACAAAAACATATCAGCGACAGTCTGGCAAAACTGAACTGTACTCGTCTGCTCATCGCTCATCGCCTGTCGACTGTCCGCCATTGCGACCGAATCGTAGTTCTGGAAGAGGGGAAGATTGTCGAAGAAGGCACCTACGACGACCTGATGACCCGAAAAGGCAAATTTTACGAATTGGCTATACGCCAGACCCTTTAAACAACAATTACATAAGACAAACGGAGGCCATGATGAGTATCGAAGCGGCAATAGCATTTGTGGAAAGAATGAAGACCGACGAGGATTTCAGAAATCAGGTCCTTGCGTGTCCCAACGCGGCGGAACGGAAGTCCTTTGTACAAAGCGCGGGGTATGACTTCGACGTAAATGATCTTAAAACCGGACGGGCCAGTTTGAGTGACGCCGATTTGGAAAAGGTCAGCGGCGGTGGGCCCGACTGCTCTATTGACTGGTCCGGAGCCTGCAGGTGGATGCTTTTCGATTTCATCTAGGCCGATGATACGTTCCCACACCTTTGACCGTAACGGGCGGAGGTTTGTCCTAGATGTAGAACAGATGACAGCCTCCGAGGCCCGCACCAAGGCCGATGCCCTGCCGCAAAAACCGGCTATCCCTCTCCAGCCGGATATCGGCATTCTCCCTCCCGGTCCACCTGGTGCCGCCGGCAAAATCGACTGTGTAAAAGAATCGTCCGAGGATGTCCTTTCCGGAAAACGGTTCGAGCCGGTGGTGAACATGGGGCTTTTCCTGACGCAGACCTGCAACCTGAAGTGCGTTTATTGTTATGGAGACGGAGGGAGCTATGGTTCCGGTGGAGACATCGCCGAAGAGACCGCCTTTCGCGCAATCGATTGGCTGATGGAACAATCCTGCTCGCTGAAGCGCGTGCATATGGGCTTCTTTGGAGGGGAACCCTTCCTTAAGTTCCCTTTGATGAAGTCCATTGTGGTGCAGGCACAACGCAAGGCCGAGGCCGTAAACAAGCGGATTTCTTTTCATGTCACGACCAACGCCACTCTCCTGGACGATGAACAGATCGAATTCGTCCAGGCGCACGGCATACGGGTCATGGTCAGCTTCGATGGGACCAAGGCGCTGCAGGACACACAGCGGCCTTACGCCGGCGGTAAAGGCTCGTATGATTCCACCTTGCCCCGAATCCGGAAACTGCTGGCCCGGGTGCCCGGCACACCCGGCCACGCCGTAATCGTTGGCGATACAGACCCGCAGCTGGTGAAAGACGCCATGTGCGAGATCGGCTTCACTCAGGTGACCGTCACCCATACTTCCCCCTCTCTCTTCGAAAAGAGTGCGCCTAAAGAAAAACCATGGCGCAACATCGGAAAGCTGCTGCAGGAGTGCGAAGACGAGGCCGATACCTGGATCGAACTGATTCGTAATCGGGACATTCTCCCATTGCGGCAATTACGAAATCGGAGCGTTCTCTTCCAGGGAATCGTCTCCCTGCTGTACCAGCGAAAGAAATACTATGGCTGTGGAGCCGGCCGTGGGCTGGTGGCCGTGTCCTGTTCCGGGGATGTCTATCTCTGCCATCGCTTCGTCGGGCAGGACAAGTTCCGATTAGGAAGCATCTTCGATCAGACGCTGCAGCGTGACGAATATCTGGATAATCCTGTCGTTGCCAACGAGACGTGTGCCGCCTGTTTCGCGAAGTACTATTGCGGTGGCGGCTGCCGGCACGACCACATCGGCTGTACGGGCTACGCCACGAGGATTGCGGAAGACATATGTCGGCTGCGACGCCGTGAGCTGGAGCTGGCGGCAACGGTGGTAGGCAGCCTCGGTCCCGAAGACCTGGCTCTCATGACCGCAGAAGGGGTATTTCCCCCCAAACCATGTCCCTTCGATTTCGTGTGAAGGAAAAAATTACAAATTCTTGACAATATCCGGAACACCTGCCAAGCTATATCCAATACGCTTTACTATTCCGTAACCTTAAACAGACTGTTCTCTTTGCATGGGTAACGTCATGAAAAGGAACTATGCCATCTTTACCATGATCGCTGCCGTTATCTTTGTGATCCAAGGAGCGGTAATACTGTTTTCGCTTACCTTTTCCGGCCCATTCCAGTTGCGTGGTGTTGCGTTAGCTGTAGGCTTTGGCGCTTGGATTGTGTTGACATATCTGATCGGCCATAAGGTTTATGGTCAAAAAAAGAATTTATCCCAATTTCTCGCTTTCATGATCGTGGCTCTGGCGATTGGCCTGCTATATCATTTTCTTTGGCATTTACCCTATATAAGGGATCATCGCAATGTTGCCGGTGTTTTCGAACAGATCTGTGGGATTGCCTGGGTCAGCGGATTTGCTGCCATTTATTTAGCCTATCAGGATTACCGTCGCGCTTCCGAATGATAGGAAGAGGCGGAGATTCCTCAGGTATACCCGAAGGGATGTGGCCTTCGTGGTAGGACTGTGTAATATCTCCTCGAATAGGCACTTGAAACGGAGTCAACTATGGCACACGCAATTTCAGGAGGTCCAGCCATAGTTTCAAATTCTCATGTATAACCTTTCAACTCAAGTCGCTGCACGAAAAAGTGGTCGATCATAAAGCGAATTAATGGCTTTACCCCGCCTGATTGCATTTTCCGAACGTGTTCCTTGAATCAATATATACGAAATGATGATGCCGTCCCTAAAAAATCATCTCCCCCGAAGGGGACGCGTCATGTAGCCCGGGGTTGGCGCGCAGCGCCTACCCCGGGTCGTGTCGCCAGAAGGGATCAACCCTGAAGGGGTTGCGTTAATCACCTGTGAGATCCCATGACGCAACCCTTTCAGGGTTGGCGTTGTTCGTTGCCGAAAACCCGGGGTAGCGCCTGCGGCGCAACCCCGGGCTGTATTACGGAATCCCTTTGGGATTCCTGGGATTCCAAAAAGGGAAATTTGACTTTTGCAACGTCAGGAATCACTGAAAATCGATTTTTTCCAATGTCGCATCATTGCGTTGGCCCGGTCGGATGCCCCGGACGCATGAGTACGGCAATAACCAAGCCTACAACGGTCCATGTAACAATGGTGCGGGCTGCGAAAATCAGGGCCACGTTCAGAGGAGATCCCCCGATTCCGTAAGTGTTTAAGTCTCCCGTGATGGCCACCAGAAATCCGATTGCAACCAGAAATCCCAACCGGTTGATAAAGCGCGACCGGAATAGCTCGGAAGTCTTGGAAAGCATCCACGCGCCGATCAACGGCAGGATCAGGAACTGGAGCAGCCCCAGAATGGCTCCAAGTCCTGCCGCTTCGTGTCCGACTCCGGAATACAGTATGCCAAAAGCGGGCTGATTCTCGGGGAAGCGACCATCGGAGGTCAGGGCGGGATTACAGAGATAACGTCCCGGTTCGGTGATGGTTGTCTTCAGCAGGTCATAGACTTCGCGTTCGTTGGGTACCTGTTTCATGGCCAACCGGGCTTGGAAGCCCAGTATGCCGTTGAGAACGAATGTCCAGACGAGGAGTACAACGGCACCGGCCAATCCGGAGACGAAGACCTTCTTCTTCATGGTGATCCTCCCTTTTATTTCCTCAAAATCTTCTCCATCGTTTTCCCTTTGGCCAGCTCATCGATCAGTTTGTCCAAATAGCGAATTTTCTGCACCAGCGGATCTTCGATTTCTTCTACGCGAACGCCACACACAACACCTTTGATAAGCGAACTATTTGGATTCATGGCCGGTGCTTGAGTGAAAAAGGTTTCCATATCCTTTCCCTGTTTGATTTGCCGCTGTAGTCCCGCTTGGGTGTAGCCGGTCAACCAGCAGATGATTTGGTCAACTTCTTCTTTTGTACGATTTTTACGTTCTGCTTTTTGAACATAGAACGGATAGACCTTGGCAAAGGTCATTGTGGCAATTTGAGGTTTGGTCATCGTCATCCCTCCGCTGGGTCAGGGTCCGATCGGCAATCTGAATTCAGAGCGCTGAGAAGGATGTTTATAAAATTTTTCGGTTTCATTCGGAAAGCCAACGTCATCTTTAGTGAAGCCCTGTCGACAATATATGCAGGATAGACATCCTTGTCAACGGTTATGATATGGTTGCGGGTGTCAGCGGCCGGCGGCCACCAGCGCCAGGTTCTCGCGACGATTCGCAACCATCTGTCCCACCGGACCCGCCAGGAGGAAGGCACCGCTCCAGGTCAACATCACCCATAGAACTGACAGCAACAGGCTGAGCCAGGTCATTTGCCGGAACCACCAGGGTAAAAGGATCAGAGCCCCGGCCAGGATTGCGACTGCCATACCCCCGAAGCTGTGGACCAGGTTGGGCACCCAATGCGCAGCCGCGGCCCGCCCCATGCTGTTCAATACCACATATCGGGGAAAGACAGCCGAGAGGAGTATGTCCAGGGGAGCCAGGCAACAGGCGGATCCCAAGACGATCAGATAGACGGTTGGGATCACCAGGACCGGCCCCTGACGATTCGTCACCATCAGGAAGAAAAAGCCCAGCCCGGCGGAGAAGGCGTTCATCAGGAAGATGGCCAACAGCCGTCCCCTGACCAGATCCTTGCAGGTGACGGGCTGCAGGAATTCCAGGAGCAGCCCCCTTCCCACCACGGCGAACTGGTTAGCGGCAAAAGCGCTCAGGGAAACCAGGGAGGCAAAGGAGGTCATCAGCAGGGTTCCACTCAATCCGGCAAAGGGGGCCTTGGCGAAAGAGCTCGTCGGCAGGCTGAATAACACCCCGCAGATTAGCGGATTCACCACGGCGATTTTTCCAATGACAGTACGCAGATAGGTTCGGAGATGGGTCCATGCCAGGCCTGTGACCGTTGGAGACAGCAGCGGTATCGTGAAATCCCGGCTTTTTTCTTTCGGCCCGACCGAACTCCGGGATCCGGCCGGCTGCTCCAGCAGCCGGCGATAGGCGGGACGGCTCAGTCCATAGAGCAGCAGCGATCCCAGCAAAAGACTTCCTGCAGGGAGGACCGCCTGTCCGTAACTTCCGGTGGCCCCCGCCTGCAGGGCCTGGGCGGCTAATCCGGAAGGCAAATAGTGGAACCAGGGAGGGATGTTCCGCCAGGGTGATGGTTGGGAAGCCCTCGATGGCCCGACCGGCTTTGTTTCGGTAATAACCTTCGAATGTCTGGGTAGCAGCTGAGGAATCAAGGAAAAGACCAGCAGGCAGAGAAAACCCAGCAGGGCCAACCATTCCTGCCGGCGACGGTCCCGGAAAACCAGCTGCCGAGCCAGACTCAGTAGAGTGGCACCGCTCAACAGGCCGAACCAGAAGACCAATCCGACTGTAAAAGCCCAGAGCGCCAGAACCGGCCGCCCTCCCAGTATACTGCCCAGCGGCAGGGCCAGGGTGGCTGCCAGCAGCAGCAGTAATATCGGATCGACGGCATTCTGTACCAGTTCCAGATGATGCAGCAGACTGCGAGGAATGGGCTGCAGACGCAGGAATTCGCTGCGCGCCAGCTGACCTTCCCCCTCCGGCCGGAGGGCCAGGCGCATAGGGAGCCAGAATAACGTGCCGGTATAAACCACCAGGCAAACCATACCGACCCAATGCGGACTATCTCCCGGCCGCGTGAGGTACCACCCGCCGGCAAACCCCGCAGCCATTGCCCCAAGGAAGGCCGGCATGAACAGTATTCCGAGGAAGACGGGAGCCACAACCTCCAGTATGCGGGATACTCCTTCGAGTGCTCCCCGCCGCCGGGCATGTGTCAGCTGATTCCACGTCATGCGCCCGTGCAACCAGAGCAGTGCGATCAAGGTGCGAAGAATCACGCGAGCCATTCCAGGACAGGGGCCGTCTCGAGTCCACCGCCTACCGTTTGGATAAAGATCTCCTCCAGGGTGGTCCCCTCGCGGTGCTGCTGCCGGATGGATTCCAGCGACCCTTGCGCCACCAGTTTACCCTGATGGATGATCCCCAGGTGATCCGCCAGCCGCTCGACGATTTCGATCACATGCGAGGTCAGGAAGACCGTCCCTCCCTTCTGCACAAAACCGTGCAGAAGTCCCTTGATCTGGCGGGAGGCTAAGGCATCGATCCCCTCGAAGGGCTCATCCAGGAAAAGAAGCCGGGGAGCGGGGAGCAAGGCTACGGCGAGCGCCAGCTTTTTGCGCATCCCATGAGAATAATCCGCCACCAATTTCCGGGCGGTCTCCTGCAGGTCCAGCAACTGCAACAGTTCTTCCATCCGTTCCTGCAATACCGCCTTCGGCAGGCCATGCACCCGGCCGACAAAGGTAAGGGTTTCCCGGGCAGTGAGACGCTCGAAGAGGGCCTGCTCCTCCGGGATGACACCGACCAATGATTTGATCTCCAGGTCCTGGGTTTCCGGATCCCTACCCAGGATCTGCATCCGGCCGCTCGAAGGACGCAGCAGGCCGGTCAGGCACTTGATGGTGGTGGATTTGCCGGCCCCGTTGGGCCCCAGAAAACCATAGAAACTGCCACACGGGACCTCCAGGTCTATCGCATCCACCGCCGTGAAATCTCCGAATTTGCGGGTTAACCCTGTGGTCCGGACTGCCGCGTCCATATCCGCTCCTCCCGGTTTCTACTCATTTGGTGTTAGGAGTCTACCTGATTCCATTTTCCATATCCAGGGGCCGGTTGCCCTTCCCGATCTTCATGTGGTATCGCGTAAATACGAACTTTCATGGATCCATGGGATGCCGCGTAAACGCGGGACTACAAGCCTTGGACTTATTGCGAGGTCATCCAACAAGATGAAGCCGCTAAAAAACATACTATAGAAAAATGCATCAGCTGTTGTAGGGGCACGGC
>CAZTVS010000117.1:0-14634 GCA_964617125.1 uncultured Acidobacteriota bacterium | reverse complement strand
CCACCCAGACTTTTCAGGGCCTCGAAGCCGCTCCCTGCGACATCAATGCCATCATCTCCTGTTCCACCGTAGCTAAAAGCGAATATTCCGAAATCGCCGATATCAAAATTGCCTTGCTGGGCATGGTCGGTTATGTCGTGCTGATGGCCCTTCTGGCAGCATTTCTTTTTTATAGGAAGAGAATCATCCTCTACCTGTTCCTCTTGACTGCATTTTTCGGTGTAGCTTTTTCGACCTATCTCACCTATCTGGAGGCGGTGGTCATTGAGGCCTTCTGCCCCTGGTGTATCGTCTCCTATGTGTTGATGATCGCAATTTTTGGGCTGGGCATCTATCTCGTTTTGTACTACCGAAAACTAACACAGACGGTAATGGCTTAGCTCCCGGTCGGACTGAGTATCAATCCATTCCCAAAAAGAATCATTCCATCGATCGCAGGAAACAACGGGTGGAGAATGAAACCCCCGGTTTATTCTCCACCCGAAATAAAGCTTTTGTGTCGTTACGGTCGGCGACGAACTGGCCCCTTCGGTCCCGTTCCATCACAGATCCCGCCATGCGTGCCATTCGATTGATCGCAGTAATCGCAGATGCCGTCCTGGTTTTCGTCGATGAAGTTACCACAGCCCGGTCCGGTCTCGGTGGGATTGTCCCGGTGTCTATAACCGGCCTGGCTGCAGTTATCGCAAATACCGTCCTGATTGGCATCGACAAAATTTTCGCAGGCCGATCCGGTTCTGCGATTACCGGCCAGGTGACGATAGCCGGCCTGGCTGCAATTGTCGCAAATTCCATCCTTGTCGGCATCGACAAAATTACTACATACCCCGGACTTGCCCGGTGATGGTTGCGACCGCGGACCGGCCGCCCACACTGCCGTGGAAGCGATCAGCATCCATACTGCCAGCAGGATAAATGTTTTTACAAATCGTCTGTTTTCCATGTGAAATCTCCTTTTCATGTTTTATGGAACTTTTCATTCAACACGGAGGAGGTTGCACATTGTGTGCCTTTCCCAAAATCTGAAGGAACACGTTTCCACAAATGTTTCCTCTATATAGACTTAATCGGTATTTTGCATAAACGTGCCGGATCGCTGGGATGAGTGCGACTATGCAAATTCTACATGTTCGCACAGGATCGAATGCATAATTTGCATATTTCCCCTTTTTTCCCATTTAGCCTGTTTTCCTGGCGATGACACAATAGAAACCCGGTTCGTCGATAAACGTCTCTACCGCCAGACCGGCATTCTGCAGCCATGTGCGCAGCGTGCCCTCCTCGGGAAGACGGTCGTGCATGACCGCAGCACAGGATTCATGATGCTTTTGAATCCCTGCCGAAGAGTGAAAATGGGATAGGTTGAACGTTCCCTGTTTTTTCAGAATGCGGGCCAGTGAAGCCAGGGCTCGCTCCTGGTTCTGGAAGTGAGGAAAGGAAGAAAAGCAGATCACTGCATCGCAGGAACCCTCCTCCAGGGGAATGTTCTCCGCATCGGAAAGGAGATAACGGATGTTCTCCTGAGGATGCATCCTTCGATTGACTTCGATCATTTTCTCAGCGAAGTCCACTTCATAGAGCAGGCCGGATGCGGTAATACGTTCCAGGAGGAAAGGGACAAGCACACCGCTGCCGCATCCGGCATCCAGGATCCGATCCCCTGCCTGAATCGGCAGAAGCGTAAAGAGACGCTGAAAGTCTTTTTCATGTTTATCATGGAGACCGGTTACGGTATTCTTGTACCACATGTCCAGCCATCGATCGGCATGAGCATTGAAATACTCCTTCCGTATCCGATAGCTTTCCCTCGTTTCCTTATTCATGGAAGTGGGTCCTTTGTCATAGCAATCATTTAGTATGCAAACTCAAGATTGTCAATACAAACCTGGAGATGGCAGGCCGGATAACGACACGTATCCATGCAGAGTTTGCGTCAAATCTGCAAATTTTGCAGAAATCGTTACTTGGAAATCCCAGCACGGATTCAGAGTCTCATCGGCCAACCTACTGAATATTTATGAGTTAGAGGAATTTATGCTTCACTTGCTTTTCATGGAACGATCTTTGCAAAATACTTTATTGGTCACACGGATGATGTAAAAGTAATAACATTTTTCACCAGAAATAAGGAGTTGAATCATGAAAAGGATGTATTCGAATCGGTTGCGGATCACCGCCGGCATCTTTCTGCTTTTCACCTGTTCGTTGTGGGCCCAGGCAGGCCTGCAGCCAGGGAGGCAGGGAAGACAAACTCGATTTGGCGGGGCCTGTCTTTTACAGAGCTTGCCGACAAAAGCGTTAACCGTGAAAGAGACGGAGGAACTGCTCTGGCTGCGAGAGGAGGAAAAGCTGGCACGGGATGTATACCTGAAGCTATTCGAAAAGTGGAATTTCCCGGTGTTTCAAAACATCGCGGCCAGTGAACAAAGACATATGGATTCGCTCAAGTTCCTATTGGAAAGGTTCGGTTTAGCCGACCCATCAGCCAATCTGGAAGTAGGCGTTTTTCATAATGCCAAGTTCAGCGCCCTCTTCACAGACCTGATCGCCAGGGGAGAAAGATCTCTGGTGGAGGCCTTCCGGGTAGGAGCTACGATTGAGGATCTCGACATTTATGATTTGAACCGTCTGTTGACGGAAACGGATCATGCCGATCTCAAATTCGTTTATGGCAATCTTCGGAACGGCTCCTGTAACCATCTGCTTACCTTCATCCGTCAGCTGGAGAGATCGGGAGAAAGCTATTCTCCACAGTATGTAAGCCCACAGGAGTTGCAGGAGATACTCACCACAACCCGGGGAAACGGTAATGGCAGACGTTGGGGCCAACGGTCCGGAAGAGGCATGGGTCGAGGGACCGGGGCCGACGCTCCCCGTTCACCCTATGGTCCTTCCGCTCCCCCGCGTGCCCATTGAAATTCCATCATAGAAATTGTCTTCCATCCTCTTGAGTTCCAAGGTATGATTAGGTTCATTTACTCGGGACACCAAGGATGTACGGAGAACTGGAAAAACAAATCGAACTGTTGAAAAACCGGATCACGGAACTCGACGCGGAGGAACCGACCGATTCCGCCGGGGAAAAACGGATCCAACTCGACCAGGAACTGAAGCGGATGCAGGCGGAAAAGGACCGGCTGGATCGCGCCTGGAGCCGCATTCAGCTGGCGCGACACGAAAAGCGTCCTTATACACTGGATTACATTCACCGCATTTTTCAGGATTTTCAGGAGATCCATGGAGACCGGCGCTATGCCGACGATCCTTCGATGATTTGCGGTCTGGCGGCACTCGACGGCAAACCGGTGGCCGTCATGGGACAGCAAAAGGGGCGTGACCTGAAGGAACGGCAGCATCGGAATTTCGGCTGCCCCAATCCCGAAGGATACCGGAAAGCCCTGCGTTTGATGAAGCTGGCGGAAAAATTTCGGCTGCCTGTCTTCACCTTTATCGATACCCCCGGCGCCTATCCCAGCATCGGCGCCGAAGAGCGCGGTCAGGCCGAAGCCATCGCCCTGAATTTACGCGAGATGGCCTTGTTGCAGACCCCCATCCTGGTGACGGTCATCGGAGAGGGCGGTAGCGGCGGCGCGCTGGGAATCGGAGTCGGCGATCGCGTCTTCATTTTAGAGAATTCGTTCTATTCCGTCATATCCCCCGAGGGTTGTTCCGCCATCTTGTGGAAGGACCAGGAGCATATGCGGGAGGCGGCGGCGGCCTTAAAAATCACTTCGGAAGATCTGCTGTCCTTCGGCCTGGTGGATGCCATCATCCCCGAGCCGGAGGGAGGGGCACATACCGATGCCGACGCCATGGCCGCGACACTCAAAAGCCATCTGGTGCCAAGCCTGGCCGAGCTGCTGGACAAACCGATGGAGGTTTTGCTCGACGAAAGGTACCGGCGGTTCCGGGCCATGGGGAGACTGGAAGAGACCTGCTGACGGGACCTTTCAGATCCGCTGGAATCTCTTTTCGATCTCCTTGAGGGACAATCGAAGCTGAATCGGCCTGCCGTGGGGACAGGCATGGGGGAATCTGGTCCGGCGCAGTTCTTCCAGCAGGCTTTGCATCTCGGGGATCGTCAGAGGTGTGTTGGCTTTAACGGCGGCCTTGCAGGCGATGGCGGCCGCGATACGCCGCCGGAAATCATCCAGGGTCATTCCTTCCCCTCTCTGCAGATCGCTGCCGACCACATCCAGGATTTCCCGAATCAGACGCCGGCTGTCCTTGTCCGAGAGGATGGACGGTACCGCCTTGATGACGATGGTAGCACCGCCGAAACCCTCCACTTCGAAACCGGCCGATTCCAGCGCCTCGTGTGCCCGATCGAAAACCCCTCTCTCCAGGGCCGTCAACTCCAGGGTGATCGGAAAGAGCAGCCCGTGCCGGGTGATCCCTCCCTGGGCTATTTTTGCCAGGGTCCTTTCGAAAAGGATACGTTCATGGACCACATGCTGGTCGAGGAGCAACAGTCCTTCGACATCGGCAGCCAGGATATAGGTATCTGCATATTGGCCGATGGCTCGCCAGGCAGAGGGCCTATCCAACCTTTCCTGCAGCATACGGCGATGGAGTTCCTCTTCCGACGCCACCGTCAGCCGGCATATCGGCTCTTCCTCTTCCCTTCCCTCCAGCGGAAAATCCCGCGTTCCTGTTTCCGCCGGAAATCCTGACTGAAAATCTTCCGCTGTCTCCTGAACACTCACAGGTCCCGAATGCACAGGCTTGCCCGCCGCTATGAAGGTCTCCCCTTTCTCACCCGGCACAACCATAGGATCCATGCCCTCCGAGAATCTCTGGGCCATGGGAAACAGGGGCTCCATCCGGATCACGGTCTCTTTCCCGTCCGGAGGGTCGAGTGTCTCTTTCCTTTTGTATGTCTCCTCATAATAAAAACGGGACACAGGGAGGTAGCGTTGGAAGGCCTCCTGCAGGGCGCTTCGAATGAGTGTCCTGACTTTTTCCGGTTCCCGGAATCGTACTTCCGTCTTGGCCGGATGCACATTGACATCGACTTCCTCAAAAGGGGCCGATAAAAACAGAACGATGACCGGATAACTTCCGTGGGTAAGGGAGGATTCGTAGGATTCGATCACGGCCCGGGAGAGCAGCCGGTCCCGTACCATACGGTTGTTTACATAATAGTACTGGGAATAGGGGTGTTTCCTCTGTTCGTTCGGCTTGCCGGCAAATCCGAAGACCTCGTATCCATCCTGACGCCTGTGGAAAGCGACAAGATTGGCCGTCAGGTCCTTGCCCAGAATCTGGTAGATGCGCTCCTGATGCAGTTCTGTGGCGGGATAATCGAAGCAGATACGGTCGTTATGGCGGAAGAGGAAGGCTACCTGCGGAAGACACATGGCATACTGCAACGCCAGCCGGGAGAGGTTCTGAAACTCGGTTTCGTCCGTTCGTAGAAATTTCTTTCGTGCCGGAAGGTTGTAAAAGAGATCTTCCACCGTGATTTCCGTTCCCCGGCTCCAGGAGATCTCCTTCACCGATTTGGTGATACCGCCATGGATGCGTACCTCCGTTCCACAATGGGCGATGCCCGGCTCTTCCCGGCCGGCGACGATGCTTCGCAGCGTCAGCCGGGAAACGGAGGCGATCGAGGGGAGGGCCTCTCCGCGAAAACCCAGTGTGCGTATGGCCTGCAGATCGCCGGGACCGGCTATCTTGCTGGTGGCGTGATGTTCGAAAGCCAGCAGGACATCGTCCCGGTCCATCCCTTCGCCATCATCCCGTAAACGGATCAGGCGTTTCCCTCCCTGAACGGCATCCAGTTGAATGGCCCCGGCCCCGGCATCCAGGGAATTCTCCAGAAGCTCCTTGGCCACCGAAGCCGGGCGCTCGACAATCTCGCCGGCGGCAATCTGGTTGGCCAGAATCTCCGGCAATACACGAATTTTTGCCACTAGCCCTCTTGCCTGACGGATGGTTGTGGCAATACCTGTATGCTCAGTTCCTTCAGCTGGTTCTCATGCACCGGCGAAGGAGAATCGGACATCAGGCAGGATCCACGTGCAGTCTTGGGAAAGGCAATGACCTCCCGGATCGATTTCTCTCCGGTCAGAATCATGGCCAGGCGATCCAGCCCCAGGGCGATCCCCCCGTGGGGTGGGGTACCATATTTCAAAGCCTCCAGGAAAAAACCAAACTTGGCTTGTATCTCTTCTTCGGAATAACCGAGGGTATTGAAAATTTCCTTCTGGATCTGCTGGTTATGGATACGAATGGACCCTCCACCCACCTCGTTCCCGTTCAGCACCAGATCGTAAGCCTTGGCTTTCACCTGGAGAGGATCGGTTGCGAGCAAAGCGATGTCTTCGTCTCTCGGAGAGGTAAAGGGGTGGTGACAGGCATAATACCTCTTATCTTCCTCATGATATTCGAACATGGGGAAATCCGTTACCCAGAGAAAATGGTACAGGGAGTCGTCGATCAGGTTTTCCTTTCTTCCGATCAGCAGGCGCAGATTGCTCAAGGCGTCATAGACCGCCTGGGCCTTGCGGTCGGCCACGATGAGCAGCAGGTCGCCGTCGCTGCCACCGGCCGAACGGAACACGGAGGCGGTTTCCTCCGGCGGCAACACCTTATCCAGAGAAGATTTCATCGCACCGTCCAGCGATCGTATCCAGGCCAGTCCTCCGGCCCCGGCTTGACGCACCGTAGCGGTCCAGTGGTCGATCTGATTGCGGGTGGTCTTTGCCCCGCCGGGGAATAACAGCCCTTTGATCCTTCCCTTCTGCTCCAGGATCTGCCGGAAGGCGGCAAAAGAAGTCTGGCGGAAGAATTCGTCTAGGGAGCAGAGTTCCAGGCCGAAACGGGTGTCCGGCTTATCGCATCCGAACCGTTCCATGGCTTCCCGATAGGGGAGACGATGGAACGGCGTCGCGACAGAAATCCCTGTCAGCCGGAACAATCGCTGCATCAGGCCTTCCATCAATGGAAAGAGGATCTCATAGGATGGAAACGACATTTCCACATCGATCTGGGTAAATTCCAGCTGGCGGTCGGCCCGCAGGTCTTCGTCGCGGAAACAGTGCACGATCTGAAAATAGCGGTCCATTCCCGAGATCATCAGGATTTGCTTGAAAATCTGCGGGGATTGCGGCAGGGCATAAAAACTGCCGGGCTGTATGCGGCTGGGCACAAGAAAATCCCTTGCGCCCTCCGGTGTGGATTTGTTCAGGACCGGAGTCTCGATCTCCAGGAAGCCGTTCTCGTCCATATATTTCCTGGTTTCCAGGGCCAGCTGATGCCGCAGGCGGAAGATCTTTTGCAGTTTCGGCCGGCGCAGATCCAGATAGCGGTATTTCAGGCGTAAGTCTTCGGAGGCATTGGTATCGTCGGTCAATTCGAAGGGAGGGGTCTCGGATACGTTGAGCAGCAACAGGGATTCGGCCAGGACCTCCACATCTCCCCCGGGAATATTGGGATTGACGGTCTCCTCGCTTCGATGCATGACCGTCCCCTGAATGGCGACAACAAATTCCGGCCGCAGCTGTTCCGCCTGCCGCAACAGGGTTTCGTCGCTATCGCTCTTGAAAACGACCTGCACCTGACCGGACCGGTCCCGCAGCTTGAGAAACATCAGATGGCCCAGCTTGCGTATGACATCGATCCATCCGCAGAGACGAACTTCCGTCCCAATCTGATGATGGTCCACCTGCCCGCAATAGAGGCTTCGTTGAAAGTCGCCCAAGGGCTGTATGGTAAGTTTTTTCTCTTCGTTGCTCATGCTTAGTCTTCCCTGATGTCCAAAGGTTGGGTTGATATGGTTGGAGAAACCGACGTCTCTTTCTTCCGCCGACACCACTCCGGCAACAGCCGGTACAATTCGTCCTCCGACAGAGTCTGCTGGCTCTGTTCCCTGAGGTTCTTCAATTGCCATTTTCCGCTTTGCAGCTCTTCATCGCCCAGGATCAGGGCCCATGTAGCCCCCAGGCGATCGGCGTTTCGTAAACCGGCCTTGAGGCTGCGGTCTTCGTAATCCATGTGGCAATAGAGATCCAGGCGCCGCAGGCGGGAGAGGATGCGGGATGCCGGCTGCCATGCCTGATCGCCCAGAGGAAGGATACAGACATCGGGGACATGGCGGTAGGGCTCGACGGCCTTTTCCGGCATGGCCAGGGAAAGCCGCTCCAATCCCATGGCAAATCCGAATCCATGGAACGGTTTCCCACCCAGCATTTCCGAAAGTCCATCGTATCTTCCTCCCCCGGCCAATGCATTTTGCGCCCCCAGCCGGCCGTGGGTGATCTCGAAGGTGGTCCGCTCATAATAATCCAGGCCGCGGACCAGGCGGGGTACATGCCGGTAAGAGATTTGCTTCGCCTGCAGCTGCAGCAGAAAATTTTCGAAGTGCCCCCGGCAGGAAGGGCAGAGGTGATCGGAAATCTCCGGCAGTGCGGCGATTTCCGGCTGGCACTCCTCCCTTTTACAGTCCAGAATACGCAGTACGTTTCGCGTCGAACGGTCCTGGCAATCCGGGCAGAAACGATCCAGTCGGGCGGTTACCGCCTGCCGCAGGGTCTCCAGATAGGCGGGTCGACAGGAGCGGCAGCCGATGGAGTTGACCACCAGTTCGCAGTCGCAGATGCCCAGGCGTTCGAGCATCAGCAGAAGCATCTCGATGGCCTCGGCCTCGACGGCCGGATGGTCCGTACCGATCACCTCGGCCCCCACCTGGTGGAATTGCCGGAAACGCCCCTTCTGCGGTCGTTCGTAACGAAACATGGGTCCCATATAGAAGAGACGTAACGGGTTCTTATAGCGATCGAGATGATTTTCCAGGTAAGCCCTGACCACACAGGCCGTCATTTCCGGCCGCAGGGTCAACGAATTTCCCGAACGGTCGGGAAAGGTGTACATCTCCTTGGAAACGACATCCGTGGCCTCGCCGATCCCTCGGGCAAAGAGCTCGGTCTCTTCAAATATCGGTGTCCGTATCTCTTCGTATCCGAATCGGGTGAAGGTACGGCGGGCGGCCTCCTCCATGGCATACCAGTGAGGCATTTCGAGAGGAAGTATATCTTTCGTTCCTTTAATTGCGCGTACCATAACCATCCTTCAGATACTGTTCTTTATAATGAAAATAATTTTGTGCCGAACGCCGAATCCGCTCCATTTCCTCCGCAGTCACCGGACGAACGACTTTTCCCGGTATTCCCATGACCAGGCTCCCGGCGGGTATGTTGGCGTTTTCCGGAACCAGGGTTCCGGCGGCAATGATGCAATTTTCTTCAATCACGGAATTGTTCAGGACCGTGGCATGGATTCCAATCAGACATTCCGATCGGATATGGCATCCATGCAGGACTACGCCATGGCCGACGGTGATACGGTCCTCGATCACCAGTGGATAACGCTTGTTTTCCACATGCAGGGTGCAATGGTCCTGAATATTGGTATAGGCGCCGATTCGTATCGAATGCACATCCCCTCGGACCACCGAATAAAACCAGATGCTGGAATGCTCCCCGATCTCCACATCGCCGATGATGCAGGCCGACTCTTCGATGAACGCAGTCGCTGCGATGCGCGGCCTCTTTTCTTGATACGGACCTATCATGTTTCTATGCTAACGTTTTGTATTTACTGCATTTGCAGAGAGTTATGAGTTTTCCTCCCATTCATTCCCTGCCAAAGTCGGCGTAACAATAATACACTAACACGCAACCCTTACCCTTTCGCTATCGTCCAGCCGACAACAAGGACTGCTTTCCGTGATATGCTTTTCTTTATGCGATGGCAATACCTGAAAACTTACCATAATTCTTATAGGTGCTCTATGCGTTATCTGTCCTTTCTCCTGATTCTGCTTTTTCCAGGCACAGCTTTTGCCGCCGGTTCGTCGGCTCATTCCGATCCCATCGGTGCGGTGGCTCTGGCCCTGGTGATCATTCTCCTGGTGGCCAAGCTGGGCGGCGATCTGGCGGTCCGTATAGGGCAGCCGGCCGTTCTGGGAGAACTGATCGGCGGGGTGTTGATCGGCAATCTTGCGCTGATCGGTTTTACCGGATTGGAACCGCTTAAAACCGATGCTTCCATCGACATGCTTTCGCGATTGGGCGTGCTTATCCTTCTCTTTGAGGTCGGCCTGGAATCGACCGTGGGACAGATGATGAAGGTGGGATTCTCTTCCCTGCTGGTAGCCGTACTGGGGGTGGCGGCACCCTTTGCCTTGGGATGGGGCGTCGGCATCTGGCTCCTGCCGGACCACTCCTTCTACGTTCATGCCTTTCTCGGGGCCACCCTGACCGCCACCAGCGTGGGCATCACGGCTCGCGTACTCAAAGATCTGAACCGATCCCAGAGCAAGGAAACCCGTATCATCCTGGGAGCGGCTGTCCTGGACGACGTACTGGGCCTGGTCATTCTGGCGGTTGTCTCCGGCATTATCGTTGCCGCCGATCGAGGAGGATCCCTGGCCGGAAGCGACATCCTGTTCATGCTGCTCAAAGCGATCGGCTTCTTAGTCGGATCTCTCTTCCTCGGAGTTCTCCTGTCGCAACGGCTGTTCTCTCTGGCTTCCAAATTGAAAGCCAGAGGAGTGCTTCTGGCCACAGGACTGGCTTTCTGCTTCCTGCTTTCCTGGCTGTCGGATCTGATCGGCCTGGCACCCATCGTCGGAGCCTTTGCCGCCGGACTCATCCTGGAAGATGTTCATTACCGCGATTTCATCGATCGTGGAGAGCATGGCCTCGAAGATCTCATTCATCCCATCTCGTCTTTCCTGGTTCCGATTTTTTTCGTGGTGATGGGTATGCGTACCGATCTGAAATCCTTTCTGGAACCGGGTGTACTTGGCCTGGCCGCCGCCTTGACGGTAGTCGCCATCATCGGCAAACAGGTCTGTTCTCTGGGTGTGCTGGGAAAAGGCATCGATCGACTGACCGTCGGTCTGGGTATGATCCCCCGAGGAGAGGTCGGGCTTATCTTCGCCAATATCGGTCTTGGCCTTTCTGTCGCCGGGGAGCATATCATCGAGAAATCCACCTTTTCGGCGGTGGTAGTCATGGTGATAGTGACGACCATGATCACTCCGCTCCTGCTGAAATGGAGCCTCAACCGGTCGCCCCATACCTAGAAATCCTTCACGGAGCAACCTTCAGCCGGAAAGAATAGGGTATGCGCATTTGGTATACAGCAACTCATCCACACGGAATTCGGGATACACCTGTTTCACCTTCCATAAAAAGTCTCATCCAAAGCGAAATACCGGAAAGAGGGCCTGGAGGAATTCTTATGGAATTCGAAAATCGATGAAGTGTATCTCTTTACATACTACTTGCCTAAAGTGTATGCTTTCGAAGTTGTATCGATGAATCGATACCTGATCATAGATTGATACGCAGAACCGGTTTCCCAATTAAGTTAATTTATGCCTGTTCCGGAAAGTATCCTGCAACTCATCGAAAGGTTTGAAGAGCATCTTCCTTCCTATCGTACCGCCGTTTACAACGAAGCCCAAACCCGGCGCGAATTCATCGATCCCCTTTTTCTAGCTCTGGGATGGGATATGTTCAATCAAAAAGGGTATGCCGAGGCTTATAAAGAGGTAGTCCATGAGGATGCCGTTAAGGTGGATCAAGCAACCAAGGCGCCGGATTACGCCTTTCGCATCGGCAGCGTACGCAAGTTCTTCGTCGAGGCGAAGAAGCCCACGGTTAAACTGAAGGAGGACACCTGTGCCGCCTACCAGCTTCGCCGTTATGCCTGGAGCGCCAAGCTGCCTCTTTCCATTCTGACCGACTTCGAAGAATTTGCCGTCTACGATTGTCGCCTCAAACCCGATAAAAACGATCCGGCTGCCGTCGGACGTGTTCTCTACCTGAATTATAAGGACTATCCGACCGAGTGGGATCGCATCGAGAAGATATTCTCGCGGGAGGCCATCCTCAAAGGTTCTTTTGACCAATTTGCCGAGAGCTCCAAAGGAAAACGCGGTACCGCCGAGGTGGACAACGCCTTTCTTCTGGAAATCGAACGCTGGCGCGAACTCCTGGCCCGCAATATCGCTTTACGCAACCCGGACCTGAACGCACACGAACTGAACTACGCGGTACAGATGACCATCGACCGGCTGGTCTTCCTGCGCATCTGCGAGGATCGTGGTATGGAATCCTACGGACAGCTACAGTCTCTGGGCATGTCCAACGACGTGTATCGAGGGCTGTGCCGGTTGTTTCTGCTGGCCGATGACCGTTACAACTCCGGACTTTTCCACTTCCAGGAAGAAAAAGGTACCGCCGAGGCCCCCGATACTTTAAGTACCCGGCTTTCGATCGACGACAAGGTTCTCAAAGACATCCTCCACAACCTGTATTACCCCGACTGCCCCTACGCCTTTTCCGTACTGCCGGCCGATATTCTGGGACAAGTCTATGAACGTTTTCTTGGAAAGGTCATTCGACTCACCGGCGGGCAACGGGCCGTGGTGGAAGAAAAGCCGGAGGTAAAAAAGGCAGGGGGCGTATATTACACCCCGACCTTCATTGTCGATTATATCGTGCAGGGCACACTGGGTTCCCTCCTCCAGGGGAAAAAGCCGTCCGACAAGGGTTTGACCAAGGGACAACCCATCCGCATCCTCGATCCGGCCTGCGGTTCGGGGTCGTTTCTCCTGGGCGCCTACCAGTTCCTGCTCGACTGGTATCTGGCCGCTTACCTGGCGGAGGATCCCGAGCGATGGGCCAAAGGCCGCCAGGCCGCCCTCTATCGCTACGGCGATAAGGAATGGCGCCTGACCGCCATGGAGAGGAAGCGGATTCTAAGGCACCATATCTATGGGGTGGACATCGATCCCCAGGCCGTCGAGGTTACCAAGCTTTCTCTTCTGCTCAAGGTCCTGGAAGGAGAAAATAAGGAGAGCCTCGGCAAACAACTTAGTCTGTTTCGCGAGCGGGCGCTCCCCAACCTGAGTGGAAACATACGCTGCGGCAACTCGCTCATCGGTCCCGATTTTTACGCCGACGCGACCGACCGGCTGCCCGGCTTCGTAACGGAAGAAGAACGCTATCAGATCAACACCTTCGATTGGCGGAGGGAATTTGTCGAGGTATTCCGCGATTCGGGCGGATTCGACATCGTCATCGGCAATCCTCCCTACGTACGGCAGGAGGCCCTGGGCCCGTTCAAAGCCTATCTGGAGAAGAACTTCAAGACCTACCATGGAGTCGCAGATCTGTATACCTATTTCATCGAAAAGGGAGTTTCTCTGCTCCATGATCAGGGCATTTTCGCCTATATCGTCGCCAATAAGTGGCTGCGGGCCAATTACGGAGAACCGCTACGGCACTGGCTTCGCGAACAGCCGATCCGGGAGATCGTCGATTTCGGGGATCTACCGGTGTTCCAGCAGGCAACTACCTACCCGTGCATCTTGAAGATCGATAAGCGAACGGAAAACAAGCATATTCGTATCGCCAGGGCAGACACTCTGAAATTCGGCGATCTGAAAAGCTATGTGGATCAGAAGTCTTTCCCCATCGACCGATCCGACCTGGAAGATCGGGGTTGGACGCTGGCCGGCCGGAGCGTACAGCACCTTCTGGACCGCCTGAAGAACACCGGCATTCCTCTCGGCGAATATGTAAAAGGAAAAATATTTTATGGAATTAAAACCGGTCTAAACGAGGCATTCGTCATCGACCGGGAGACGAAAGATCGCCTGATTGCCGAAGATCCGCACAGCGCGGAGGTCATCAAACCCTTTCTCGCCGGGAGGGAGATCAAACGCTACCAGACGCCCATTGTATCGAAATATCTGATCTTCGCCCGGAGAGGTATCGATATCAAACAGTATCCTGCGATCGAAACACATCTTCGAAGTTTTAAAGAATCGCTGTCTCCAAGACCAAAAGAGTACAAAGGAACCAATTGGAAAGGCAGAAAGCCCGGTTCGTACAAATGGTATGAAATACAGGATACAGTTGATTATTTTCGAGAATTAGAAAAACCAAAGATCATCTTTCCGGATATTGCCGTTCACGGCAACTTCACTCTCGACGAGACCGGAAAGATTTATATCGCCAATACGGCGTACTTTCTGGCCACAGCAGACATCTATTTACTGGCCCTTCTCAATTCCAATTTAATGACATTCTATTATAGGAATTCGTTTGCCGTGTATCGGGGAGGATATTTGCGGTTTTTCGCTCAATATCTCGAACAGCTCCCCATCCGCATGATCGATTTCTCCGATCGAGCCGACAAAGAGCGCCATGACCGGGTTGTAGCTCTTGTGGGACAAATGCTCGAATTGCAGAAAGGCCAGACCAAAACCAAAACACCGATGGAAAAGACCCTGCTGCAAAGACAAATCGAAACCGTCGATCGGCAGATCGACATGCAGGTTTACGATCTGTACCGCCTGACTCCTGAAGAGATCAAAATCGTCGAGAACGGCTGAAGCGCAGCCATAGAAGATGACGTCGCAAAAAATCCAAGGTTTGTAGTTCCGCGTTTACGCGGCACCGCCTATAAGGCGGAACTACAAACCCGTCCCGGTTTTGCCCAAATTCCGTTTTTTTTACGAGGTCGTCACAGTAGATGAAGCGTTAAAAAGTCTTTATCAGGAGTTTCGGAGATAATCCATCCGGCGGAGCGGATGTCCTTGGCTGACAAGGA
>CAZTVS010000116.1:13642-15112 GCA_964617125.1 uncultured Acidobacteriota bacterium | reverse complement strand
GTGTTGATTCCATTGCTTTTGCCGGCGGAACGCCGGCGCTCCCAGGACTTTTTGCCACTTCGTCAGTCTTATGGTTCTTTGCGACGAAGATTGTCGATGATCTTTTTCAGTGCACCCGGGTCCTTGCCGGCAGCGGCGACTGCAGCCAGGTTTTCCTGTTGAATCTGTTCATGGATTTCATGACGGTGAACAGGAATTTGGCGGGGGGCATCGATGCCAACCTTGACCTGGTCCCGATCGATACTGAGTATCCTGATTTTGATTTCTCCGGCGATGACTAGGCCTTCCCCCGCTTTTCTACTGAAAACAAGCACAACAAGATCTCCTTTACCTGACAACAGAGTTAAGTACGACGATGACTATACACCTGTCGGAAACAGAGAATACTTGACCGAGTAAGCCCCCTGTTCCTGTATAACCTGACACCCCCGCATGCTTGTTGGATTCAGGACCAGAGGTGCCAGAAGATTGGCCGTAGTATTGCGCATGTCCGACGATGGAGTAACGATTACGTAATACACTAGGGTTTCTTGGCCCTGGAACAGAAGCTGGGCGCTGGTGTCCTCTTTGATGGGGACTTCGTAATCCGTCAGAATTTCTTTGGGATTTAGCAGGAGAAAAGCAATTTCAGGGCTTTCTGTGGATACCAGGTATTTGAAAGGAGCCAGGTCATTCCCTTCGCACAAGACAAACTTTTTCAGGTGGGACAGGCCCAAGATGCCTTGGGGAAAGAAGAGTACGGCCTCCTCGCTGAATTCCAAAGTGCCCAAAAATAGGGTTTTTATTTGCATGTCGCCGAATTCCCGCGTTTAGTTTCCGTTCGAACGGAAGTTTTCGTTTCTGCAAAGATATCTTTTTTAACAGAGGAAGTAAAGATCTACAGTCAAGATTCCAGGAACAGCGAAAACGAAGTCAAAACCTGTAGACATAGGGTGACAAAGACATTCCTGTCTGTGAAAGACAATTTTCTTTTACTCCAGCCGGCGGGACGCCGGCGCTCCCAGGGCACTTCGGAGATCGTCAGTTCTTCTCGTCGGACCAGCCGGGCAGGGAGAACACGGCCTGATAGTTGGAACGATTGCCGGGCGGGTTTCTTAGCGGCCGATAGAGGCGTCCCGGCTTGGGATTGTCCTCCTGGGTGTACACCCAGATTTCATAGGGATCCCAGACTACCAGCTCATCCCGGCAGTCCCCGGTCAGATCCAGAACCTCATAACACATATCCGGATGCCCATCCGCAGGAAGTCGGACAACACGCCGTCCGCTGCCGTCAAAAAGGCCGCCGTCCTCTACATTGGCCGACAACATAAGGAATTCTCCGGCCCTGCCGGTCCAGTTCACGGGCAGACAGAGACTGCCATGATGGAAGGGCTCGAAAGCATGATAGGGGTCCGTCTGGGAATCGAAAAACCGTATGATCCCCTGGTTTCCCCAGTAATTGACGGTCGCGACCTCCAATCCGGGAAGATC
>CAZTVS010000116.1:0-13542 GCA_964617125.1 uncultured Acidobacteriota bacterium | reverse complement strand
AGGATCTCGTCCTTGCCGTCTCCATCGGTGTCATAGGCAAACGGATAATGTCCGGTGTTACACTGGGCGTGCCAAAGAATTTGCAGCCGGTCATCTAAAACCCAAAAACTCTGATAGCGGTCCTTGATCAGAATGTCGGACGCTCTGCCCTTGCCGCGAACATCGCAAAACATCAGGCAATCGCCAAGGATTCGCGGAAACTTGGCGTAAGGTGCGCGGGTATTGGATGGAGTTTCCGGTGTGGGGCTTTTATATTTAGTCTTGCCGGTGGCGCCATCAGCCACGATCAGCTCCCAGTTCATGGTATAGACCACCTCCTGGCGCCCGTCGCCGTCCAGATCGTGAATCTGGAAGGCAACATCGTTGGTCAACATCGTTTTCCAGTCGTCAGCTTCCCCGATCTGCCAGAGCCGTTCCCCTTCCCAGGTCATTGCCGTCAAACAGCTCAGCTCGCTGTTGCGATCCTTGGGGCCATGGTGCCGGACCTGACCGATGAGAACCTCTTTGATTCCGTCGCCGTTCAAATCTCCGAAGCGTAGGTTGCGTCCGGCCCCCACTTCCTTGGTTTGGATTTTTTTCCACAGGACAGGCCGGGGGTTTTCCTTTTGCAGAGCCTTCTCTTCCTCTTCCACCGCTGTCTTGGCCTTTTCCCATGCCGCCTTGGCCTTGCCGGCCATTCGCACGGTAACATGCCGGTATCGCGTCGGCATGTCGGCCGTCAATGCGATCCCTCCCCGAAGAAATGTCGGATCGGAAACGGAAAAAGAGATGTCCTTTCCCAGAACGGCCCGGATTAGGTTTCCGATCACCTGTACCCGGGCCGTCAGGAATTCGTCGGCCTTCCAGGCAAACGCTTTCTCCTGCAGAACATGCCGGTCGGGAAGGTGGAAGCCGATTTCTTCGGAAATCCTCTCCAGCACGGCTTTTTGTCCGCTCACTCCCAAAAAGTAGTAATTACGATCGTTCTGCAAGCGAAAGGCAAATCCGCTTCGCCCTTCTCCCTGTCCGGGTGCGAATTGAACTTCCACGGTGTAATCGCCCCAGAGCGGATGTCCGCCGCTCAGCATGGGGTGTGTTTCTTTCTCGCGGTTGGAATATTCCTGAGCCATGACCCGAATGCCCTGATGATCGTAAATCCGCCAGGCCCTCTGGAAATCGGTGTCAGGACGGAAGGAGGTGACTCCCCAGTTTCCTTTTGGCGCCGTTTCCGGAAAATAGTGGTATTCCGCATGGGCGCCGATGACCGAGGAGAACATCCCCGGAGGATAGGTACGAAAATCATCATCCAGAATCGTAATTTCTTTCTCCGGCGCTGGCGGCTCAGCCGCTGCCTGTATGGCCGGCAAATTTATGAACCCCAAAAAAATCAGCAAATATCGATACATACTCATTCCTTTCCGATAAACTGGTTTTCGAGCCGATCCTCGTAAGATTATATAGAAACCAGCCGACGGATATCCGGTTTTTTCTTGACGTCGCCGCTTTCTTCACGTACCATCGTCCATCGCGATACAAAGAATCTGCGATCAGGATGCAGACGATATATCGGCCGTATGGGTCGGTATATGCGGCTGCGGTATCACACCATTCACCGGGAGGCAAATGTCTATGAAAATGTTGACACCCATCAAGACAACCATATTTTTACTCCTTTTCCTTACGATATCGGCCGGTTACGGGCAAGAAGCATCCCACGATGGTCTGGTGCAGGCGGGCACCGGCAAACGTACCAAATTCCCCATCGGCACGGTTTACCTGGCGACCCTCCATGTGCCGCAAGATCTGAAAGGGAAAGACGGAAAAGAAATCGTCGATGCCGATGTTCCCATGTCGGTCGTGCTGCAGGTCGACACGCGGATGCTGACCCGGGAAAGGTTCGTCGATGCCATTCGTGAAGGATTCCAAAAGGCAAAGAATTCGGGCTTTGCCACCGACAAGGTGGAGACTTTCCTGAACTTTTTCAGCAAGGTGGAAATTCATAAAGGAGACATCGTCTACCTGGATTACTCTCCGGCGACAGGGCTAGCGGTAGCGATGAAGACCTCCGACAAGGAAAAACAGGAGTTGGGAACGGTGGCAGGGTTACCCTTTAAAAAGGCTCTGTACGCCATCTGGCTTGGCCCGGATCCGGTTCAGGAAGGTCTGAAAAAGGGGATGCTCGGTCAGAAGTGATGAAGCCGCAAAAAATCATCTTCCCCGAAGGGGAAGCGTCCTGTAGCCCGGGGTTGGCGCGCAGCGCCTACACCGGGTGTCACGTCGTCAGAAGCGATCAACCCTGAAGGGGTCGCGTCAAATCACCTGTGATAATCCTTGCCGCAACCCTTGCAGGGTTGGCATTGTTCGGTGCCGGAAACCCGGGGTATCGCCTGCGGCGCAACCCCGGGCTAAATTACGGAATCCCTTCAGGATTCCTTCGATACGAAGTAACAGAGGAAAGAAATCGAACGACAGATTGATTGCACGGTCTTCACAAACGAAGTCGTATGAATTCCGTTTTAGTCGTATCTGAATTGACTCTAAAATTTATGAGGGGCACGGCACGCCGTACCCTGGCGACCGTAGGATGGGGGCGCCCTTTTGGGCACGGCACGCCGTGCCCCTACAACAGCTGATACAATTATCTATGGAGTGACTTTTTGCGGCTTCGTCATTCCTTATCGATTCGGTTTTGCTGGTGACGGATGAGCCGCGTCCTGATAGAAGGTCCTTTGTAATTCGAGTACCTTTTCATCCATTTTCACCTGCCGGATGGCTTGGCTCAGCTGTTCGGCTTGTTTGTCGAGCACAAAATCGCCCAATGCCTTGTTGGCGGGAGAGCCATCTCCGGCGTAATGATTGGGGAAAGAGGCATACCACCAGATGCCGGTATACAGATGGGTCAGATCGGACAAGCGTTTCAGATCGTCGCCCGATTGGCTTCCCGCCTGCTGCAGATGCACCAGGTCAGGCCGGTGAGAAAGCAACATGGAGGTTTCCACCTCACCGGCATGGCTCTCCAGGGTCGTTTTACGCATTTTCTTGATCTCCGCCGACGTTTCCGGATCGGTGGATGGACGGAAAAGAAATACCGCGTAATCTCTGGCAGTAGACAGCTGTGACTGGCAAAAGTAGGGCAAAAAGCTGTTGTTACCGCCATGTCCGCTGACCAGGAGAATCTTCTTGATCCCGTTGCGGGACAGTTCGTCGCAGGTCTCCTGCAGCAGATCCCACATCAGACGCTGACTGTAGGCAATCGTACCGGGTTGATGCCGCGCCTCAAAGATCTGTCCGAAATAATAGGCCGGGAAAACGATGACATATTCGTCCTTGACCGCACGGCGGACAAGCTCTCTTACATCCAACAGGTCCGTGCCCAGAGGCATGTGTGGACCATGTTTTTCCAGAACGCCCATGGGTATCACACAGGTGGCTTTGGCCCTTTCCACCGCCCGAAGAAAATCGGGAGATGTCAGTTCCTCATAGAAACAGGAGAGCGCATGGTCGTTGTTCGAGGATCCCTGAGCCAGCGCCGGACCGGCGATAAAAAAACACGCTAATAGGGAGACACAGATTGCCAATAAAGATTTCATATTCACACCTCTTCTTTTATCACAATCATAATCTGCATCCGGCAGGAAACACAAAGGGCGGACGATTCGCTTGAATCTCCGCCGTTTCCGGTCAAAAATTACTTCCATTGGAAAACATCATGATCAAGGAGCATCCTATGAAGACCGGCCGCCCTCTGAACCGCAGAAATTTTCTCTCCTCCTCTCTGGCGGGGACCGCCGTCGGAATGACCGTCCTGTCGGCCTCAGTCCAGGAGCGCGTACCCGGCAGCAACGACCGAATCCGGCTGGCTTCCATCGGAGTAGGCGGCCAAGGCAGATATCATCTGCGCCGGATGGCGGAATGGGCCAAATATCCCAACGCGAAAATTGCCATTCCTGCCGTTTGCGATTGCTGGGAGAAGCGACGCCAGGAAGCCCGGGAGATGTGCCAGGGGGAAGCTTATGCGGACTACCGGCGGATCCTGGACCGCAAGGACGTTGATGCCGTGGTCATCGCCACTCCCGATCACTGGCACTCCAAGATGGCCATCGATGCCATGGAGGCGGGCAAGGATGTATACTGCGAGAAACCGGTCACCCTGACCTGGCAGCAGGCACGCGATGTCGCCCGCACGGCGAAACGGACCGGCCGTGTCTTTCAATGCGGGGCCCAGTCCGCTTCCGGAGAGATGTGGTGGCAGGCGCAAAAGCTGATTCGGGAGGGTTTGATCGGCAAACCGATATGGACCCAGGGAGGTGCTTATCGTAACGATCCCAAAGGAGACTGGAACTGGGAGATCGATCCTTCGGCCAATCCCTCGAATCTGGATTGGGACATGTGGCTCGGCTGGCGCTGGAAACGGGCCCCCAAACGTCCCTGGGATGCGGAGCGCTTCTTCCGTTTCCGAAAATTTTGGGATTACTCCACCGGACTGGCGGGCGATCTCCTCTACCATAGCCTTTCGCATCTATTGATCGCCGTCGGGCCCGATTTCCCGTCGCGGGTTACAGCGACCGGCGGCAACTATGTCTTTGGCAAGCAGAATGACAACCGGGAGGTCCCCGACAATTTCTTCGTCACCATCGACTATCCCGCCGGCCATACTATTTTGCTTCCAGCCACTCAGGTCAACGAATCAGGCCTTCCCGACACCATACGCGGACAGCATGCCACGATGACCTTCGAAGCGCAACGCGGTATCCTGGTGCACCCGGAAAGGCCTTTTGCCGATGCAATGGAGGAAAAGCGGAAGAGCGGAAAATTCCCGGAAGCCAAAACCTTTCCCTGTGAAGAGGGGCAGCGAAGATTGCGACCGGGGCAGAAACCGCCTGAGCCGCTCACCTGCATGGAATTCCCGGTCGTCAGCCAGCGGGACCACATGCAGAACTTCCTGGATTGCATGCGTACCCGGGAAAAACCTACCTTGAATGCCGACCTTGCCTACCAGGTCATGGTGGCCATCGGTCTTTCCGTGGAGGCCTATCGCCGGAATCGGATCATGCGTTTCGATCCGAAGAGAGAAACCGTCATCTGATTACTCGCCGGGGTCCTCGGCCAGCAGCGGAGCGTATACTTCCTGACGTACGGCATCGAGGTAGAGTTGGATCTCCAGGTCCGCTATCTTCAGGCTGACCAGCGCCTGGCGGGTCATCTCCAAGCCCGCCTCCAGCTCCGGCTGTACCACGTGCTGTATGCCCAACTGGTGCAGGTCCTGCATCTGCTGTACTCCTTCGGCCCGAACAATCATGGGAAGCTCCGCGGAAAGAAAATGGACGGAATCGATTACTCCCCTGGCGGAGGCCATGGAAGGGATGGTCAACAGAAGGAGCCGTGCCTGGGAAATTCCGGCCGCTTCCAAAACCTTGGAATGGGCCCCATCGCCGTAAACGGCCGGAAATTTGTTCTTCCGGCAATATTCGAAACTATATTGATCGATCTCTACAACCACAAAAGGCATATGGAGGCGTGTCAGCACCTGGGCCACATACCGACCGACTCTTCCTCCGCCGACGATGATTACGTGTCCGGACAGTCCCTTTTCCGGGATAAAAACCGTCTGCAAGACCTCCGCCTTAACCAGATAGCGTTTTTTCCAGGAATAGATCGGGGCCGTCAAACCGGAAAGCAGCGGAGTCAGCAGCATGGTCACGATGGCCGTGGTCAGCAGCATAGAGTAAACGTCCGGCGATAGGGCCTTGGTCTCCAGACCAAGCCTGGCCAGGACAAAAGAGAACTCGCCGATTTGAAATAGTCCCAGACCCGCGGCCAGCGGGATGACATTGCCGTAATGGAACCAATGAGTCAGAAGAGCGAACAGAACCCCTTTTCCCAGAGATACAGCCAGAGTCACCGCCAGAACGGCACCCAGGTGTTGCCATAAAAAAGACGGATCGAGCAGCATGCCGACAGAGACGAAGAAGAGGAGCCCAAAGAGATCGCGCAGAGGAAGGATATCGCTGAGGGCCTGATGACCGTAATCCGATTCGCTCAGTACCAGTCCGGCGACAAAGGCGCCGAAAGCAAAGGAGAGTCCGAACAGGTAGGTGGCGTAACCGATCCCCAATCCCAACCCGGTTATGCAGAGCAGAAAGAGTTCCCGGGATTTCCATCCCGCCACCTTGCGCAGCAGGAAAGGGATCCACTCCATGCCGACCACCCACATAGCCAACAGGAATAAACAGGCCTTCAGCAGCGACAGGAGCAAATCCAGGCCATGGAAAGACGATTGGGTCAGTTGGGGCAGTACAATCAGCATAGGAACCAGTGCCAGATCCTGAACGATCAGCATACCGATCATCACACGGCTGGAAAGTGTTCCCAGCAATCCCCGGTTCATCAGCGTTTTCAGGATCACCATGGTGCTGGACACGGATATGGCAGCGCCGAACCAGAGGGAGGGAATGGAAGCCCAACCCAGCCATCGCCCTATGCCGAATCCGAGCACGATGGTCAACGCCATCTGAATCGGCGTGCCGATCAGGGCGACACGCCAGACCGATCGCAGCGATTTCAGGGAAAACTCCAGACCCAGGGCAAAGAGAAGCAGGGCCACACCAATCTCGGCCAAAAGTTCGATTTGATGGCTTTCGACGATGGTCGATCCGCCGGTATAGGGGCCTACGGCGATACCGGCAAGAATGTAGCCCAGAATCAAAGGCTGGTGCAGCTTGTGAGCTATCACCCCACCTAAAAATCCGACCACGATGATCAGAATGATGTCCGCGGCAATTCCCATTTTGAATGTAGGGAAGGACCCGATCGACTCCTGTGTTATTTGACCGTTAACATATCCCGTACCCTTTCGGTAATGGTACGGAAGTCGATCTTCCCGCTCCCCATCTTCGGCAAATCCTCCATGATCACGAACTGCCGCGGCAGAGCGATGTTGGGAAGTTGTTCGCTCATCTTCTTCAGGATTTCTTTGTCGTTGACCGGCTGAGTCACCACGGCGATGATCTTGGCCCCCTTGACGGCATCGGGGATTTCAACGACACAGCAGGAAGTCTCCGGCGGCAGCAAAGTCTCCAATGCGTCCTCGACTCGAACCAGTGAGATCATTTCTCCGCCGATCTTGATGAACCGGCGTAACCGGCCGACATGCCAAAGATAACCGTCCCGATCCAGGTAGCCCATGTCGCCGGTGTCATACCAGCCCTGACGAATATGCAGGCAGGTTTCTTCGAAATCGTCGAAGTATCCCTTCATCACCAGGTCACCTTTGACCAGGATTTTTCCGGTCTCTCCCGGCCGGCATTCTTTACCGGTTTGACAATTTTCGATGAGAACGCGGACATTGGGAAGGACCTTGCCTACACTGCCCGGCCGGTTATAACGAGGGGTGTTGACGGTGATCACCGGGCTGGTTTCCGTGGCCCCATAGCCCTCCAGCAAATGTATCTTATGTTTTTCCAGAAACCCATCCCGGAGTGCATGGGGACACTTGTCGGCCCCGGAAATCAAAACCCGTAACGACTGGAAATCGCCTGCTTCCGATTTCCGCAGATATCCGGCGAGTATGGTCGGAGTACCTACCATTAGGGTCACCTTCTCTTCCCGGACTGCTTCACAGATGGCCTTGAAATCCAATGGATTCGTATGGGTCACCAGTGTCATACCGCTCAGTATCGGCAGCCAGAAATTCACCGTCAAACCAAAGACATGAAAGTAGGGCAGGTTGGCCAGCATGCTGTCGCGATCGGAAAATTCGATGGCCTTGAAGATACTGCGTATGTTGGATCCGATATTCCGATGACTCAACTGAACGGCCCGCGGCTCCTTTTCGCTTCCACTGGTGAAAAGAACGGCCACCGTATCCTCGATATCTCCCTGATGGATCATACGCCTGAGGATGAACGATGGGAGTTTGGATTTCATGGCAGCGTTGATTTTTTCGCCGGAGGTAATCCGCTCCATGATGTCTTCTAAAAACACCATGCCGGGGAGAACCGGGCACTTGATTTTCTCCAGCAGGGCTTTGGAGGTCAGGACCGTTCGAAAGGCACACTTCTTCTGTGCATATTCGACATTAGCGGCGGCCCCGGTAGAATAATTGATCATCACCGGCGTACGGCCGCTCATGACCGTTCCCAGTATGGCCAGGGCCGAACCGGCTGAATTGGGGATCATAATACCGACAAAGCCGGGATCGTACGCCTTAAACTTGTCCGCCAGAATCAGCGTGGCGATCAAGGCGTTGGAATACGTCAGGCGTCGATTGGAGTAACGATCGACAATGGCCAACTTGTCGCCGAATTGTTTGGCAGTCTTTATGAATCGTTGATGAAGCAACATCCCCTAAATCTCTCCTTAACTGGATACTTGATATTACCTTATTGTCAATCGAACCATGCCCGGAAAAATAGGAATCCAAATTTTATGAATCGATGTCCTGCTCGTCAAGAGAAATGGACGGAAAGACTGAAACTTTTCGAAAATAAGGAATAAGAGTGAATAAATCGGCCAACACCAAAATATCTATTTATCAGTAAGACGATGGAATCTAATAACACCGGGAAAGGATAAAGAAATGGAAGAAAAATCATTTTGGGAAACCATCAAAGTGGAAGGAACCAACCTGTTGGAGCGTCTGCGGATGACACTCCGGGAAGGAAATGTGCGTAAAGTGGTGGTCAAACAGGGGGACCGCAGTATTGCCGAGTTTCCCTTGACCGTGGGGGTCGTAGGTACGGTCTTTGCACCGATCCTGGCGGCGGTCGGCGCTCTGGTGGCACTTCTGAACGACTGTAGCATCGAAGTGGAAAGAAACCGGCCGGCAGAGACGCAAAAGGAGCCTGAGCCCCCCTCAGCGGAAACCGCCGAGACCCCGGAGCAAAATAACGAAGAGAAAATGGAACCGCCAATCCATTCGTAGCCCTTCTAAAAATACGGTACAATCCCAGCATGTAAAACAAGGGAGGGAAGCGTAAAGAATCTGCATACGGAAAAACACATCGCATGCAGAAAAATACGCTCTCGGTGCTGTTTTTTAAAAAGGAGGCTTTTGTATGGGTTTACTCGATTCATTGGCCGGTAGTTTACTTAGTTCGCTTTCGGGAAATCAGCAAAGCAATCTTACCAGCAATATCCTGCAAATGCTGATACAGAATGCCGGAGGCATCTCCGGCCTGGTACAGTCCTTTACGAAAAATGGACTTGGCGATGTCATTTCCTCCTGGATAGGAACCGGACAAAATGCGCCGATCACTGCGGACCAGCTGACAAACATCTTCGGCAAAGCCCAACTCCAGCAACTGGCGCAAAGTTCAGGAATCCCCCAGGAACAGGCCGGTTCGGTCCTCGCCGATCTCCTGCCCAGAATTATCGACAATCTGACGCCGGATGGAAAGGAACCGGAAGGCGATCTGATGAATTTGGGAGAATCCCTGCTCAAAGGAAAACTGTTTTAGATTTCCACAACACCGCCGAACGTCGCTTGCCGATAGTAGGGGTGAGGGCGTCGGCGGTGTTTCCCCACCGGTTCTTCCGATCACCCGTCCGGGACCTACCCGCTAGAAATTACCGCCGTTTTCATACATAATATACCGGGTTTTCGCTCGTATGCCGGTAAACGGTAGATAGCCGGGTCGTCGAAAATGACAAATCGGCAGTATGTCAGTCAGGCGTCGAGTCAGAACGGAAAGATTCGTCGATGATTTATCTTTTTATCAAAGTACATAGTTAGGGAAATGAAAACACTGGATCAGATAACCGAAGAAGTTCTTCAGTTGGCTTCGCAACATTTCAAAACGCCCAGGGAAACGCTTTCACCGCAAGATGATTTCTTTCAGAAGCTGGGAATCGACAGCCTCCAGGCCCTCGATCTTCTGACCCGGCTGGAAAATCACTTCGGCATCGAACTCCCCGATTATGAGTTGCAGGGGGTGAACGACTTCCGCGGTCTGGCGGAACGTATCGGAGCCCGACTGTAGATGCTCGACCTCCGACAGTTCGAATGCATCGGGGGTGCCCTTCGTGCGGCCATACAACGCTGGCCTAAGGAGTATTGCCTGATAGAAGCCGATCGCGAGCGGGAAAACCATCGGCTCACCTATCTTCAGTTCGAGAACGCCGCTCTCCCGCTTGCTCGAGCCTTCCAGGATTTCGGATTTGCGGAAGGTTTCCGTGCGGCCATCATCATGACCAATCAGTCGAAATGGCTGATCAGCGCCTATGCCATTTTCTATGCCGGGGGCATCCTGGTACCTCTGGATTACAAGCTGACCGGGAAAGAACACCTGGCACTCCTGGCTCACAGCCAGGCGGATGTCCTCATCATCGAACATCACCTTTGGAAAGCCCTGCAGAGATCGGAAGGATTCGAGGAGCTGAAAACACCCCGAATTCTGGTAACGGAAGCCCCGGCAGGCGGAACGGATTTAGGCCGCGCCCTGCGCTGGGAAGATTTTGCCGACCAGAAGGAACCAACCTTTGTCTCCCGGCGCCGCTCCGATGCGGCATGCATCGTATACTCTTCCGGAACCGGCGGCCGGGCCAAGGGTTGTGTCATGACTCATGAGAACTATCTGGAACAGTGCATGTCGCTGACCTCGCTCTATCCGTTTTGGCCGGGGGTGCGCTATCTGAGTATTCTGCCGACGAATCATGCCATCGATTTCATGGTCGGCTTTTTCGGCCCCTTCACCTGTGGTGCGGCGGTAGTGCATCTGCGAACCCTGCGGCCGGAGTATGTCCGAGAAGCATTCTCCCGCTATAAAATTACTTATGTCACCCTGGTCCCCATGGTGCTGAAAAACCTGGAACGAGGGCTGCGCAACCGCTTCGCCGAGCTCTCACCTTTTCGCCTCCGCCTGCTCAAGGGACTGATCGCCATCAATCGGTCGCTGACGCGCCACCGCCCCCATCTGGGATTGAGCCGGCTGCTGCTCGGCGATGTCCATAAGGCATTTGGCGGCGAACTGCGGGCCATCTTTGTCGGCGGGGCCTTCACCGAGCCGGCCACATTGCAATTTTTTTATGATCTGGGAATTCAGGTATCGAATGGCTATGGTCTGACGGAAGCCGGGACAGCCATAACCCTGAACGATTTCCGCCCTTTCCGTGCCGACACGGTGGGTCGCCCCTTGCCCGGCATGGAGGTCATGATCCAGGACCCGAATTCCGAAGGCATCGGCGAGGTGATCGTCCGAAGCAAGACCCTGATGTCTCATTATCTGGACGAACCCGAATTGACGGCGGAAACCATCTCTGGAGGTTGGCTCTATACCGGGGATCTGGGGTGCCTGGACTCGTCCGGACACCTGCAGCTGTTCGGACGCAAGAAGAACATGATCGTCACCGAAGGGGGAAAAAACATTTACCCCGAGGACATCGAGAACATTTTCGATTCTCTACCCATTAAGGAATTCTGTATTTTTGCCCGGAACTATCTCTGGCCCAAAAAGGAGCTGGGCAAGGAAGAACTGTTGATCGTTTTGCATGCCGATGCGGGCCAGAAGATCGATGCCGCCTTTCTCTCCGATCTGGAACAGAGGAATCGTCGCTTGCCCGATTTCAAGCGGATCAGCTGCTATCTGATCTGGAAAACCGACTTTCCCCGGACCGCGTCCATGAAGATCAAACGCCTGGATCTGGCATCCGAAATCAAGCAGAAAACCGGAGAGATGGAAATTAAAGCCCTGGGAACCGTGCCCAATTCATAGCCTGTTGTATTCTGCAGAGAATGATTACGCCCCATACGAAAAAGTTTTTGGCCATCATCAATCCTCATGCCGGGGGGAAACGGTGCGGCAAATTGGCCGGGCCTGCCCTGGAACGGCTTCGCCGCGCCGGTATCGCTTTGGAAACGGTCGAGACCCAAGGTCCCGGACAGGCCATGGAAATTGCCCGGGAAGCCCTGCAGCGCGGCATCAGGCATTTCCTCGCCGTCGGCGGTGATGGCACCTCCTTCGAGATTGTCAACGGATTGTTTCCTGCGGCCGCCGAAGACGGCGGGGAACCCCCCACCCTGGGATTTTTACCTCTGGGAACGGGAAATTCCTTCCTGCGGGATTTCACGGAAGACGGCCCCCGGCACGCCTTCGATGCCATCGTTCAGGGAAAGATCCGGCCCTGCGATGTTCTGTGCATGGAACATACTTCCGGGACCGTGCACTACATCAATTTGCTGAGTGTAGGATTTCCCGCCGACGTCTGTACCTTGACCAATCGTCGTTTCAAACCACTCGGACATTTCGGATACTGGCTGGGGCTCTTCAGCTGTCTGGTTCGTCTGCGAAGGGAAGTCTTTCCGCTGCGCGTCGATGGCGAAGCCGACCTCGACCGGCGCCGCTGCCTGTTGCTGACCTTCAGCAACAGCAAGTACACCGGAGGAAAGATGATGCTGGCTCCACGCGCCGAAACCGACGACGGGTTGATCGAATATGTCCGCTGGGGTCCGGTGGGACGGATCGCCACCATCTGCCATCTGCCGGGTTTATATGACGGAACCCATATACAAAGCCACATGGCGGAGTGTCGTGCCGTCCAGCGTATCGATTTCGAACTTCCCGGTCCCATCGACTGCATGGTGGACGGTGAGATGCTCACCCTGCAATGTAAAACCCTATGGATTCGTCCGGCAGCGCTGCAGGTAATGGCATGAATGTTGTTTCCAGAGCCTGGCTTGTCACCCGCTGTATTTTCCTCTGGATCATCAGCGTCCTTCATTTTTTCCCGGTGTGCACAGCCCTGGTGATTCTGGGGATTTTTGTCGATCCGCGGAAAAACGACTGGCCGCAGCGTTTCTTTTTCCGCAATATTCTCCGCCTGGCCGGGGTTTCCTTTGAAGTCCGCCGTTCGCCGGGATTCGATCCCAATCGAACCTCTTTTTTCATTTGCAACCATATCAACCTGTTCGATGCTTTCGTCATTTACTCGGCCATTCCTCAATTTGTCCGCGGACTGGAGTTGGAAACCCATTTCCGGATTCCGGCCTATGGCTGGATGATGAAGCGTTTCGGGAATGTGCCCGTTCCCGAAAATCCCACCCCCGCCGATTTCCTCCGTCTGCTGCGGCAGGTGAAAAGATGTATGGATTCAGGCATCAGCCTCATCGTTTTCGCCGAGGGATCGCGAACCACGAACGGAAGAGTGGGCCCTTTCAAGAAGGGTGCCTTTCTTCTGGCAACCCAGACCGGTTATCCCATCGTCCCTATGAGCATCACCGGTTCTTTCCAATTCCATCGCAAGGGCAGCCATATGCTGTACCCCTCCAAGATTGTCGTCTACCTGCATGACACTCTGGAGACTAAGGGGTTGAAAAAAGGCGAAGTGGACACCTTGCAGGAAAAGGTGCATGCCATCGTTTCCCGCCCCGTTGACGAATACCAGGACGCCTGGGAAGAGCAACACGGTAAAAACGGATGAGGCCGCAATAAATACCATTTTCAGGCGTTTCTCACCTGACGCAAAGAATTATGAGGGGCACGGCACGCCGTGCCCCGGCGACCGTAGGATGGGGGCTCCCTTTGGGCACGGCACGCCGTGCCCCTACAACAGCTGATGCATTTTTCT
>CAZTVS010000115.1:0-15115 GCA_964617125.1 uncultured Acidobacteriota bacterium | reverse complement strand
ATAGCCCCAGGTTTCAACCTGGGGAAGGCATTGCCCCCACGGACAAGTCCCACTAGGGACGACGTTAAAACAAGATAGCGTAGTATTCTCATTTCTGACAGCCGCCCTAACGTCGTCCCTCACGGGACTCTTTCGATTGTTAACATCTGTCCCCCAGGTTGAAACCTGGGGCTAAATGAATCCCGCCCGCTTCGCGGGCTTTTCCTCTTGTTTACTCCATCACTCATGCGAAGTTTCTCGCAAATTTTGGCTCCAGTTTTTGGAGATTGGTCGCTATAAACGCGATCCGTTATTCTATCAGGGTCGACTTTTGCACGTTCCTCTTAATAGGGACCTCTGGTGCAATCCATATGCCGCCCTACCCATTCTGACTTCTGGCTCCTGGCTTCTGACTCCTGTCTCCTGTCTTACACAGCATCGCCTGAAGACGGAACAAACCAGATGGGTTCCGTCTTCCTTCTTGGCAGGAAATTGACAGTATTACCGCTGATCCGATACAATCCGGAGCGACAATAGTCCCCTTAGTTTGTCCGGTTTTAATGGCATTCGGGGAAGGAATAATGATGGAACAAGCAATGACATAAACATTTTTCAATCGGAAAAAGAACCTATATGGAATGGATAAAAACCACCGGTAAAATATCGCTGATCCTTTTGGCCCTATGCCTCAGCACCCATGCACAATCCGCTGCAGGTCAAAATCCCCCGGAAGCACAGGCCGCCAAACCTGCCGTGAAACCCGATCTGCCGCCTGATGAAAAGGCTTATACGGAAGCCTTGCAGGCCCAATCCGTCTCGAAAAAGATGGAGCTGCTGGAACAGTTCCTGGCCCAATATCCAAAAAGCAATTTTGTCAGACCGGCCCAGCTGCTGGTCCTTGATACCCTGATCCGGCATGAAACCGGCCAAAAGAAAAAGATCATGGATCGGGCCAAAAAGGTGGTCGAAGGGACCCGTGGAATCGAACGTATGCGCACCTGCAATCTGGTGGCATCCGCTATGGTAAATTCCGGGGTCTATCTCAAGGATGCCGCCAAGTATGCCCACAAGAGTCTGAAGGCCTCCTCCCCGCAAAAATACCTTGCGGAACAGAAGGCCGATTACCTGAAGAGAAAACAGACCGCCCCCCCGGACAGCGAACTTCTGAAACGGTATCGCATCGCTATTTCCGCCGGCAAAGCCACTCTTGGCCGCATCCATTACAAACAAAAAAAATATGAGAAGGCAGAGGCAATCTTTCGGGAAGCCTATGCCGACAACGAAAATCTGGAAGGACAAGCCATCCTGGCTTTCGCCCAGCTGATGGAGAGAAAGGGACAAAAAGAAGAGGCCTATCAATTGGCCCTGAAACCTGTTCTCCGGGGCCAGGCCATCCCTGATTTGAGAAGATTTTTCGAAAGCCTCTACCGGCAAAAAAATAATGGTTCGATGGATGGACTGGAGACCGAACTGGACCAGCAATATCATCGATTGTTTCCCAATCCGGTAAAGGCCCAACCATATCAGCCGACACCTTCCCGCAGCCGGCGTGTGGTCCTGGCGGAACTTTATACCGGAGCCGGCTGCCCGCCCTGTGCCGGGGCAGAACTGGCTTTCGATGCCGCTCTGGAGCGTTTTAGTCAGAAGGAAATGGCTTTTCTGGCCTATCATTTGCACATACCGCGACCCGATCCGATGACCAATCCGGATACCGTATCTCGAAAAGATGAGCTACAGGTCCGGGGCACACCAACCTGGTTCATCGACGGTAAAAGAGATAATGGCGGCGGTCCGCGGGAAGACAGTCCACAAATTTTCGAGAAGAAGCTGCGTGGCGCCATCGAAGAGCGTTTACAGGCGCCGGCCCAGGCCGAGCTCAAGCTGCAGGTCAGCCGCGACGGTCAAATCGTCAAGGTCAACTGCCAGGTGGAAGAGATCCAGGACCGCACCCCTGACTTGAAGTTGCGTATTGCCCTAACGGAGAATCATATTCGCTACACCGGGGAAAACGGCGTACGTTTTCATTCCATGGCCGTGCGCAGTCTGGTCTCTTTTTCCCTGGAAAATGGACCGTCTTCCAGATTGGAACATCGATTCGACCTGAAAAAGATCAGTACCGCCCTGAATGAGTATCTGGATCACTTCGAAAACAACAGCGAACGGTTCGGCAAATTCAGTTTCCTGGAAAAGAAACACCTCATGGACCCGAACCATCTGGGAGTGGTGGCCTTTTTGGAAGATACAAAAACAAAAAATATACTGCAAGCCGTGCGCTTCGATCTTTCTCCCGCAAAGGAGGGTCCAGTCGATGAATAAACGAAGGATGATCCTGTGTCTATTCGGACTCGCAGGAATTCTCAGTATACAACACCTGCAGGCCTTTCAGTTCCTGCAGGCAGATCCTCCCATCACCTGGGCCGCCAAGGAACCTGTGTATAAGAAGCCTCTGACGGCGAACTCCGTTTTCCAGGTAGCTCTGACGGCCAAGATCGCTCCCGGCTGGCACCTTTACTCGACCAGTCAACCCGAGGGAGGACCTATTCCGACCCGCATCTGGATCCCGGAAGATTCTTCTTTTCTTACAGCCGGCGATATACAGATTCCCCTTCCCCATAAGTTTTTCGATAAAAACTTCGAGATGGAGGTGGAATACTACGAAGGGTCTCCCGTATTCCTGCTGCCGATTAAAGTGGGCCCCAAAACGGCAGGCGGCAAACACACCCTGACCATTCAGGCCCGTTACCAGGCCTGCAGCAATCAGGTCTGCCTTCCGCCGCGCACGGAAAAAATCCAGATCCCGATAGAAATCAGCGGCAAGAAGTAAAGCATAAGCATCAAAAACCTGATCGTAATCACTGATACAACCTGGCATAAACTCTCTCCATTGGAGGAACTTCTCATGAACGACCGGTATTCCTATACAAGCATTACCAAACACCTGTCCTGCTTTTTTTTCATCGCCCTTCTCCTGATCCTTCCGGTTTATTCACAAGCACCGACGGTAAACCCCTCCAAGGCAGGAATGGATGCGGAACGTCTGGCACGGATTCCTCTGCGGATGAAGGCCTTTGTCGAACGCGGTTCGATCGCCGGAGCCGTAACCCTGGTCGCCCGTCACGGCGCCATTGCCGAACTGGATGCGGTTGGGTATCAGGACCTGGAGAATCAAAAGCCGATGCGTACGGATTCGATTTTCCAGATCATGTCCATGACCAAACCGGTAACGGCGGTGGCGATTATGATCCTGGCCGAAGAAGGAAAAGTAGTGTTGAGCGAACCGGTCGAAACCTATCTTCCCGAGTTCCGAGGTTTATGGGTCAACGAAAGCGGGGCCACAGCCAGCGAACGCCGGCAGGTACGCCCGACGCGGGCCATCACCTTGCGGGATCTGCTCACTCACACCTCGGGAATGCTCTCCGTGCCGCCTCCGGGTGCCGGCAACCTTATGATCGACATGCACCTTTCCCTGGCCGAAGCCGTAACGATCTACTCCCAGCAGCCTCTCCAGTTTCAACCCGGAACCCGCTGGCAATACAGCAATCCGGGTATTGCTACCCTGGGCCGCATCGTCGAGGTGGTCTCGGGAATGACTTTTGAAAAGTTTTTGGAGACGCGCATCTTCCAGCCGCTGGGGATGAAGGACAGTTTTATCTTTCCTCCTGCCGATAAAATCGGCCGTATCGCCATGGTTTACGATCGCAACGATGGAAAACTGAAACGGGCCGGGGATAAAATTCTGGGAGGCGATCCGGCTCTCTATCGTAAAGGGGCACGTTACTCCGGTCCGGAACATGCAATGTATTCTACCGCTCAGGACCTGGCCGCTTTTTATCAGATGGTACTGAATGGCGGAGTGTATAACGGCAAACGGATCCTATCCCGAAACATAGCGGAGCTGATGACCACACTTCACACCGGCGATATCGATCCGGCCGGACATTCCAGCGGTAAAGGTTACGGATTGGCATGGACGGTGGTGAAAGATGTCATGGGAACCCTGCAGATGCATTCCATCGGTACCTATGGACACGGCGGTGCCTTCGGGACCGAGGGTTGGGTAGATCCCAAGAAAGACCTGGTGGGAGTGTTCATGATCCAGCGCAGCAGCGGCAGCACCGCAGAGGAGGTCAATACTTTCAAGACCATGGCCGCTGCCGCCATTCTCGATTGAACGGAAAAAATAGGGCGACCCTTGCGGTCGCCCGGGAAGTGCATTCATCAGGGCTGCCGGGCAACCGCGAGGGTTGCCCTACAACTGCTAATACAATATTCTATTAGGATGCTTTTTTGCGAGGCCATCCTTTCCTTTAAGAAAACATTTCTCGAGGCTGGTTTCAGCCCCGAGCCAGCTCCTTCTTAACGGCAAGACCCAACTCCTGCAGGGTGTATGGCTTTTTGAGAAAGGTTCCGGCTCCCAATTGCTGCGCTGCCAATACGTCATGGCTAGGACTGTAGCCGCTGGCGATGATGGCCTTTTGACCCGGCCGGAACCGGATAATTTGTTCGTATGTCTCTCTGCCGTTGATACCCGGAGGCATAACCATGTCTAGAATTAGAAGATCGGCCGGTTTTTCTTTCAGGTAGGAAATCGCTTCCTCTCCTCCCGCAGCAGCCGCGGTATCATATCCCAGGGTTTCCAGCATGGCGCCGGCAATCAGGCGCTGATCCTCCTGATCGTCCACGACCAGGATCTTCTGCCCCCGTCCTCGATACTGGTCAAGGGACGTAGCGGCAGGCTGGTCTTTGATTTTTTCTCGGGTAACGGGAAAGTATAGAGAAAAACAAGTCCCCTCCCGGTCGGTCTGCAAATCGATATACCCGTCATGATCCTGCATGGTATTCCAGACAATAGTCAAGCCCAGACCCGTCCCGCTTCTACCCAGTATCTTACTGGCATAGAAGGGTTCGAAAATGCGCTCCCTGTCTTCGTCTGCAATGCCGGGCCCGTTATCACATATCGATAAAACGACGTATTCCCCTACAACAATATCCTCATACCTTTGCAAAGGCCTTTCCAGATAGCGGTTTCCCGTCTTCAACACAATGGCGCCGCCGGCCTTTCCCCGAATTGCATCCAGGGCATTGGCAAATAGATTGGCTAGTGCCTTTTCCACATGAACCTGGGAGGCTCGAATGTTCTGCAGGTGGTCGTCCAGTTTCGTACAAACCGTGATATTGCCCAGGTTCTCCATCATTTCGATGCATTCGGGTCCGGAAAGAAAGCGTTCCACAAGAGCGTTTAACTGCAACGGCTTCCTGGTGACGGCAACGCCTCGAGCCACGGTCAGAAGGTCCTGGACGACAGCCGCGGCCCGAATGCCGGATGATCGTATGGTCTCAAGGATACGACGGTGAGATTGGGAAATATCCGGGGCCATAAGGAGAAGATCGGGATAACTGACCATTCCCGAAAGTATGTTATTCAGATCATGAGCGACGCTGCCGGCCAACAGCCCCAGGGCTTCCAGTTTTCGCGCCCGATCCAGCTTTTTCTCACTCTCGGCCAGTTTGCGGTTCAATTCCGCCAGTCGAGCCTCTGTCTCCAGGCGTTCTTCGAGCAGGGCGACGCGGTGATCCGCTTCCATCTTCATCAGAGCCTGCTTGGCCAGAGAGGAGAAACGGCGGGCCAGTTGGATATGATTACGGGTAAAATGAGCCCTTTCCGGATGAGTACAGACGAACAGGGCGGGACGGATGTCGGTTCCTACGGAAAAGATCAGGGCGGAACGGATCTCTTTTCTTATCGCCTCCTCCTGATATTGCCATTCTTCCACGGCCGCCGTGTCGAAAATTGCAATAGGAGTTCCCTTCATGGCCCGCCGGAAAGCGTCACCCGGCTCCCAGGTAGTTTTGGCGAACCGGACGTCAGAAACGGCAATGGGTGTGAGCAGGCCTTCACCGCTGGCCACCAGAACGAAGGCGGCATGAAAATCGAGAGAGTGGCACAAAACCTCGAACAGCCTGGGAAAAATCTCTCCCGACGACTCAGTCGTCGCCAATACATGCAGCCCGGCCAGAAGCGCTTCCGCTGTCTGGCGCTGCTGTGCCTCCATCTTCCTGGCTTCTTCGAGGTCGAGGAGCGCCTCCCGCAATTCTTCCGTAACGGCCATAGCTCAATCCTTCTGCTTAGGTCCAAAGACAAGAACGGCGATCATGAGGTTACCATGCCGGTTTTCACCACCGAGGAAACAACCCTGTTCTCCCAGAGTGAAAGCGCAGAGGAAGGGTGCGCCCCGTAATACCGCAGACAGGCTCATCCTCGGCTCATCCATACGGTCCTGTACCGCAAGCAGGCAGCCGGTACAAAAGAGGACCAGAGCACCCTGGACATCCTTGCTATCGAAGCTCGCTCCTTCCAGGGCCGCGGCGGCTGCCCGTCCTGTCCTTCTTACCAGGCTGTCGGACGTTCCATGCATCAGGACAATTTCGCTGTTCTCCTGTATATCGGTGAAAAGCAGTAGCGACCCGTCCGGCATTGCCTCCACCGGGTATGACAGCTGGTAATAGGGCACCCCTCTGACCTGGCCGACGGCATTACCCAAAGGTGTAAAGGTGGCTATCGGGACCATGCTTCCTCCCGATGGGAGAATCCCGGAGAGGAGGCCGTGGGTCCACTCGTTATAGACCAGGGCTGCGGACCGACCGTCGATTTCATGCAGAATCCTTCCCGAGGTGCGAGTTGCCCGGCCCCTAGATTCCGTGGGTTCATAACCACTATGAAAAGAAAAACCGATTTCCCCGGACGGGAAAAGGACCGCTACGGAAACACCGGCTGTGGAGATTCTGCCGTTGGCAAATTGTTTCCACTGCCCGCTCATGTCATTGTCGGCCGATGTACCTCCGATAATCGGTACACCGCTGCCGACGTGCTCCTCGATGGCCTGAAGGACACGCTCCTCATGACCCGGGGCATTACAAACCAGAACGGCCTGGGGGGCTTCTCCCGGGCGTCCTGCCTGAATCAGGGCATCCTCCAGGGCGAGATGGGCCGCCCTCTTGGGGTCATTGCCAAGTTCCGATATGCCGGCGCCGTAGTCTCCTTCCGGATCCACTATGGCGAGCAATCCCAGACCGTAACCGTTCCTGCTGTGGAATCCCTGTTCCGTCATTACCCCCAGACAGGAGGTACCACCCTGAATAGGCGTACCCGGAGCCAGTTCCGCCAGACGATGCAGGAGGATGGTATTGTCGTACAGGCAAGATCCATGCACCAGCAGGATCTGGGGCTTGCCGGACAGTTTTTCCATCAGAGAACGATAAGCCTCTTCGGCAGCCAGATTGGGGTCAGGATTGATGGTCCAGGAAACGGCGATTTTCAAGCAGAACCTCCTTTGAGATACATAACCGAGTTTACGGTAACGGCACTAGGCCGTCAAGTTCATCCCACCTTGGGGAAGTAATTTACTACGGTCCGTCGCGGAGGACACCGGGACGCAGACACATGGCGTTCTGCCGGGCACACCAGATACCTTTCTCTATCGCCGAAGACAGATTTTTTGTCTGAAGCCAGGCGGAGGCCATACCGGCGGCGAAGGCGTCTCCGCTGCCGATGGTGTTGACCGGATCCATTGGGAACACCGGGAATGCCTGAACTTTGCTGTCTAGAGTCGCCAGGACCGGCAGTTTTCCATCCGTGAGGATTACCTGGGTACCGAGCTGAGCGATTTGTAACATCTGCTCTGAGATCCTCTCTTCATCCGGTTGAGAAAGACCGGGGAAAAAGGTCTCGATGAATTCGCAGCGGTTGGGCTTGATCAGGTCCGGCCGCTGCTCCAGGCAGGCGAGTAAATCAGGGCCGCGAATATCCAGGAGGACCGTCTTTCCCAGTTTTCCGGCACAGGCTGTCATCCAGGGGAAAAGTTGCGGAGAAAAACCGGGAGCCTTGGAACCGGAGAGGATCACCATTTCCACCTGTGGCAGTAAATCCTGATATCTTTGCCGGATACCGATTTCTGTTGAGGCATGTACCGGCGGGGCTTCTTCGACGATTTCCGTGGAGGTATGGGCTCCCTGATTCAACAGAGTGGTACAGGTACGAATTTCCGAGTGCGATTCCACCCATTCGACCTGTAAGCCGTCCTGCCTGGCCAGGTCCAGGAAATAATCCCGAAATAGGCCTCCTGCCTGGGTCAGATACACGGCCGATTCCCCTAACTGTTGCAGGACCCGGGTCACATTGATCCCTTTCCCCGAGGCATCGACGCGCGAGGAACGGACACGATTCACTTTATCTTCCTGTAGATCGCCAAGAACACAGGTGCGTTGCAGAGTCGGATGGAGGCAAACGGTCAGGAATTTCATGGATGGGACCATTTGCTTTTCACCGGTTGCAGACGCAGCACCTGGACATCATGAGCAGGCAAAACAACGGCATAGTCCTTCGCATATCGGCCCAAATCTTTCTGAAACCAGAGATCACGAACCTTTTGCTCTCCGGTCAGACCCAGGTCCCTCCAGGCGACCTTGATCTTTCTGTTCTGCGACGCCAGATTGAAGATACCGATTACATGGGAACCATCTTCCATGTTCTTCTCCAAAATCCACAGGTCCGCTTTTTCACACACCAGTTTCGCCTGCCGGCCCAAGGGGTCCTGGTTCACCTCGAGGATCTCGGAGTTGCACAATACGTTGCAGGTAAAGGGATCCAGCCGGTTCATATCGCCGGAGAAGAAGAGGGGGGCAGCCATCAGGGACCAGAGGGACATGTAGCTGTATTGTTCCTCCGGAGTCAATACGGTTTTCTTGCCTGCGGTTTCCCTGCCGTCGGGATCGGCCATATAGCCGAGCATCAGATAATCCGGATCATTCCAGCGCCCGGGTCCGGCAAAGTCGCCGAGCTGCAGGTTCCGCCTGGCCACATGATAGAAGGCCGGAAGGTGATCTCCGGTTTCAAGGCCCAGATCGCCGGTTGTTCGCCAGGTTTGAGCACCCACTTCCGAACCCCACCGCCATACCTCTTCCTTTCCATACTGGCAGATATTGAAAAGAATGTCCCGGTCCAAACCCCGCAGGATGGTCCCCATCTTACGGAAGGGTGCCTGGGCGCGGGCAATCCCTTCTCCTTCGGCAACTCCGGTGTAGGAGCACCAGTCATACTTGAGCAGATCGAAGCCCCAAAGACTGAATTGACGGGCATCGACCTCTTCATGCGCAAAACTGCCGGTATATACCTGGCAGGTATATGGGCCCGGGGAGGTATAGATTCCGGCTTTTAATCCAAGGGAGTGGATATGCTCGACCAATGCTTTCATGTCCGGAAAGAGTCGGTTGGGGAGGATGCCCCCCTCCGGGCTGCGTGGCTTTCCATTGCGCAGAGGGTCTCTGCCCTCCACCTGGTACATCCAGCAGTCATCGATACCGATGTATTGGTAGCCAAAATCGGCCATACCGGAGTCGATCATGGCCCCGGCAGCCTGTCGGATCACCGGGTCGGAAATGCCGTCGTACCAGGCGTACCAGCTGCTCCACCCCATGGGAGGAGTCAACGCGAGTCTTTCACCGACAACGATCTTGAATTCGCGCCGGTCCGATCCCTGGTCGTTGACAGCTTTCAGAATTACGATGTAGTCTCCTGATTGCAACGGAGTTCTTCCCCGCAGGATCCCCTTTTTGCCGTCCAATTGTATGCCTGCCGGCAACCGTTCGGCTGTAAAAGAGATCGGTCGCTTTCCCGTGCAGGGAATGCGATAGAGAAAGGGACGATCCGCCCGCCCGCCAGCGATTCGCGGTCCATGGATACGCGGCGCTTCCGCCGGTCGAGGCGTTCGCAGAGTCTGGGCGTACAGACCGCCGGTCAGGAAAAAGGCAAGGCATACCAGCCGGATAAGAAACATCCAGGCAAACATCGTTGTTCGATAAGGAGGAATTTCGGATCGGCCGCCATTGGGTCGGGCTGATCCCAAATGGTATGGGGCGATTCCGGCGGAATCAGATTTTCCGGAAGAGCCTCTCGAATGCTTCCCGGGCATCATCACCGGTGGCCGGCCTGTCGGCTGCCGGAGTGGATCCGGTTTGCCGCTCGAGACTGCGACGGAGCTCGAAGAATTCGCAGTCGTTGTTCTTGTCTTTACGAGGAACACGCATGCGGATCTCCTGCCGGCACTCAAACCGACTGCTGGTATCGAAAGAAACGCAATTTTTACAGACATGAAGCTCGGCGGAACAGAACGGACAAAGAGAGTTGGATACGACATCCATGTCCCGCAACGATAAGATCCCTCCACAGGCGGAACAGCGTGAGACCTCATGGAAAGCAGGCATGCGCGGAGCCCGATACTCCCTTGGGGTATTTCGGTCCCGCTTCGGCCTCTCTCCCCGCTCCCCTCTGGGTTTATCCAGGCTTTCCTGATCGCGGGTCTCGTTCTGATAGCCGTCCTGACGATACTTCCTTTCTTTTTCCACAACCATCCTACCTTTTTAAAAATGTCCTGCTGAAAAAACGAATTGTTTTCAGATCCGTACCGGCTTTTTATCAATCTGAAAGTGAGGAACGAACCGATTACCAATCATCCCTTCCGTGGTTATCCCCCCCATGAAATGCGGAATCCGCGCAGAAGAAATCATTGGATAACTTTAATGTTACTACAGAACACCCCAGGGATGTAAAGGAGAAAATGGAAGCGAATCAACGGCTGTGCGTTTTACGCTGAAAATTTCGAGCCAGTTCCATGAAGATATCCACTTCCTGTTCCACCATTTTCTGGGTTCCATCGAAATAAAAGGAACGGATGGGGATAGAGTTATGGTCGGCGCTCACTCGGGGATATACCGCCTCGCAGACAATCCCGTTCATGCAGGAGAAGGGGCTGATATCGGCAATGGCCGCAGCGCCCTTATCGTGCAGATAAATGGCTTTGCCCACACTCAACACCATTTCTCCCAAGGCCCCGGTGTAAGGCAGGTAGGGGTAACTTCGTTGCAGGATCTCCCTGATATCTTCCGGCTCCTCCCGGCCCTGCAACAAATGGCGTACAGGCTCCATCAAGCGGTGCTCATCTCGTATCTGCACGTAGTTTTTCAGCCTGGCCATGAGCAGATTCCTGGAAATACGATGACCGTTACGAATCAGCATGTCGATCTGATCGCGATTGGTGTAATAAACCCACTCGACTATGCCGGAAAGCCAGCACTCTCCCCCATACTCCTCTATCTTACGAATCAGCTCCTCGTTGCTGAAACCAACCAGGCGACAGAAAATCTCACCGACAACCCCTATCAGCGGCCTGGTCTCATTTTTTAAGGGGATCGCCTGAAAACGATCGCGAATCCTACCCATCCCTTCGATCAGCAGGGACATTTTCTTTTTGCCGCTGAGACCCGGTTGTTCCAGGATTCCGCAAATATCCTGCAGACACGCATGAACGACCCGGTCGGTCTCCCCCTTGTGCATTTCATAAGGGCGATAACGCAGTCGCAGGCTGCGCACAATATCGGCAACGATCAGGGCCCGCCAGCCGGTACGCAACAGCTCCCCCGATTGCTCGCCCAGACCGTCGTAACTGTTTCCACTGCTGGGAGAGATGATCGGTACCTGTTCCAAGCCCAGCTGACGTAGGATCTTTGCCAAAAGGGGACGATACTGACCGAAACGGCAGGGACCTTCCGCCGTGGGCATAAAAAAGGCCACCTTATCGGCACCGCGCTCTTCGATGGCACGAAGCGTGTCTCCCAGGGTGATCTTTTCCGGATAGCATTCCTCGCCGGATGTATATCTGGCCCCCAATTCCAGGGTGCGCTCGTTGGAAGGAGGTGTCGGTTCGGACTGGAAGCCCAGCGAGCGAAAAGCCGCCGCAAAAACGATGGGCCCCTCCTCGCTCATGCGAGGAATCAATAACGTACGTCCTTCCAATCTTTTATGTAGATCCGATTTTGGCATTTTTCCCCTATGGTTCCCGAGCGACAGTTGTAACTGCGATCCGATTACTTCCAATTCCGTAAAAAGCCCTTGCTGTCGAGATAGGCTTCACAACGGGTCATCATTCCGGCATCGTTGCTGTGCCCGTCAAACTGCAGAGTCAGGTACGGTTTGGCGCAGGCCAGATTCATGAAATGATGGATGTAGGAATCCGGTCCGCATTTAAAATTGGTAATGTAAATGATGTGTAGATGCGGATGATGTTCGACAAACCGGGCCGCCTGGAGAATCTTCCGTCCGTAATTCCAGAACATATTATCGTGGATATCGGTGATATCGATGTTATCCAGAGGCAGGAAATCCATGGGGAGTACATTGACCCCGTAGTAATCGCGAATTTTACCGGGTATGTTCAGATTGACCCCACGATCGTTCAGATTATAGCTGCGGCCGACCATGACGATGGCCGGCTGTCCGCTTTTCTTCAGGGTTTCCAGCGCCTCCTGCCCGGCTTCCTGAACCTGGGTTTGGAAAAGTCTCTGTCCTTCATATCCGCGTCGAACGGCATTGCGTATTGTCCTTTCTGACTTCCGCAGCCTCTCACGAAAATAAGCCACGAATTCCTGTTCCACGATCTCCGGTTTTTCCCGGAAGTGAATGGTCGGCGACAGGATCTTTTGCCGCTGATCGTAAAATGCGGAGGCATGTCCCAGAATAAACGGCAAGGTCTGTCCCCAGGGACACATATGGGAATTCATCTGGGGAAAATTGGTTTCCCCATTGATCAGGTTGGGAGTAAAAATGTAATCGACCTGCTGTTGCACCAGATCGGCAAAATGACCATGAGCGATTTTAATGGGAAAGCAGGGTTCGGCCACCGTGGTATCGATTCCGGCGGCTACCACCTGTTTATTGGTCGGTTGGGAAATCAGGACATCGAAGCCCATCTCCCGAAAAAATTCCAGGTAGAAAGGAAAGCGGTCATAAAAGTACATATGCCGCGGAATGCCGACGACCGGCCCGCCGTTTCTACTGCCCTCGTAGTGCTGTAACAACAGCTGTTCCCGTTGGATCCAGAGATCCGCCAGAACCGGTTTCCGATCGACACGGGCCTGCTTACGGTATTGTTCGGAGCACTTGTCCCCCCAATAGGTCTTCTGCCCTTCCACTTTGAATTCCTGAATATCGCAGTTGTTGGAGCACGCCTTGCAGGTAAACGTCCTGAGGCCGTATTGGACCTTCTGCAGATCAAATCCGCGGAAACCGCTGGTTTTGCCGGTCTGCTGTATCTTCTCCTTGGCCAGCAGTGCCATGCCGATGGCCCCAATCACCCCATTGTGCGGAGGAACGATAATCGGCTTCTTCAATTGCGTGGCAAAAGCCGCCGCTACGGAATCGTTATAAGCCGTCCCCCCCTGGAAAAAGATGGATTGACCGATCTTTCTTCCGCGCACTACTCGATTCAGGTAATTAAGGGCGATGGAATTGGCCAGACCGGCCACCAGATCTTCCTTGGAAGCTCCCCGCTGCATGTAGGGGACCAGTTCCTTTTCCATGAACACGGTACAACGCTCTCCCAAACGGACAGGATGGCTGGAAGAAAGAGCCATGGCGGAAAACTCTTCCTGGATTTTGATTCCCAGACGCTCCGCCTGTTCCTCCAGAAACGAACCGGTTCCGGCGGCACAAGCCTCGTTCATGGCAAAATCGACGACCACTCCGTCCTCGATTTGAATGAATTTGGAATCCTGTCCGCCGATTTCGAAAATGGTATCGACCGGTTTTCCGATCAGACGCTGGGCGACATATTCGGCTCCGGTTTTATGCGCCGTAATTTCATCGTTGATCGTGTCGGCACCGGTCAGAACCCCGATCAGTTCACGCCCCGAGCCGGTGGTACCTACTCCCCGGATCACGATACGGTCCCGCAGTTCTTCTTCGATCTCCCGCAGGCCACGCTGGACCACTTCGATCGGCCGGGATTCCGTCCGTATATAGATTTCCTTGATTACATTCCCCTCTTCATCGATCAATACCAGATTGGTACTGACCGAACCGACATCGATGCCCAGATACGAGGCCACCGGCAGGCTTTTCCCCTCGAAGGAAAAATGCTTTTCCCGGTCACGCAGGAGGACCACATTCTCCATGGAAAGAGGTTCCGTTCGCGGCAGTTCGCTCTCCATGGCCCGTGTTTCCGAATCCAGAACCGAAAGCGGACCGACGGTCCGATGCATCTTGGCCTCCGCCTCCAGACAAGCGGCCCCGATGGCCCCCATCCAGGCGTATTCCTCCGGGGTCTGCAGGTCCGATTCCGTCAGATGAAAGACATTGCGAATGGCTTGAACGACTCCTTTGTTGGCGGCTACTCCGCCAATAAAGGCCACCGGGGCAATCACCTTGCGCCCCTTGACCACACTTCCTTTAAAATTCCGCACCACAGCCTCGCACAATCCCTTCAGGATCTGTGCCGGTGAGTGCCCTTTCTGCTGGGCGTGAATCATATCGGATTTGGCAAAGACCGAACATCGTCCGGCGATACTCGGGGCCGTTTCGGCGGAAATCACCAGGTCCCCTATCTCTTCCACATTGAAGCGCAAACGACTGGCCTGCTGGTCCATAAAGGACCCTGTGCCGGCGGCACAATCGCCGTTTTTCTGGTAATCGCCGATCCCGATCGTCTGTTCCTTTCCCACCACCTCGACCCGTATATATTTGGAGGAATCTCCGCCGATCTCGAAAATGGTCTGGACAGAGGGATAGAGGCGACAAACGCCGTGAGCGATGGCCCGGAAGTCATTCTCGTGGACCACATTCAGAATTTCGGCGATAGCCCGTCCTCCGGAACCGGTCGTGCGCAGCCCGCCCAGACGTTCGCGGGGGATAAATTCCAGCACTTCGAGAAGCAGGTCGGAAGCGGCCCTGGCCGGCTCCCCTTTGATCCGTCGATAGTGGGAAAGAAAGAGAAGTTTTTTCACCGGTCCCGACGGACGGGCGATGAATACCTCCTTGGTCGTAAAAGTGGCGGCATGATTCCGTTCCAGCCCTTTAAGCTCGGCCATGTCCGAAGCATCTACCACCCCGGCCAGTTTCACGCTGACCGACCCGACATCTAATCCTAGATATATCATAAAAAAACCGAAGTATATTTTCTCGTATTGATTCCGATATCCGCTGCAAAAACAGACATCTATTATACCAACAAGGACCTAAAACCTCCCCTTTTTGCATTCACCCGCTCGAATTTTCCTCTTCTTATCACCGCTGATGAGGTCGCAAAAA
>CAZTVS010000114.1:0-15118 GCA_964617125.1 uncultured Acidobacteriota bacterium | reverse complement strand
GGAGCGCCGCACCCCAGTGCGGCAAGGGAAAGGATGTGTATCCCTATCCTCTTCCCCACATCACAGGATTGTATGATACAGAAAAAATTTCTAATAAACCATGTTCTCCTGCCGCACTGGGGTGTGGCGCTCCCGGAAATGCTTTTTTACGAGGTCATCATTCCTGCCGAAGCCGTAAAAAGTCGATTTTCAATCATTTCCATATTCACCCTGAAAAATAAAGAGTAGGGCACGGCGTGCTGTGCCCCTGGTGCCCGTGGGATAGGGGCTTCTTTTGGGCACGGCACGCCGTGCCCCTACAACAGCTGATACTATGTTCTATGTTGTGCTTTTTTGCGGCTTCATCATTCCTGACGAAGCGGCAAAAAGTCTTTATTCCGTTTCTTTTTGTAAATTCGGTGTTGATTCCATTGCTTTTGCCGGCGGGACGCCGGCGCTCCCAGGACTTTTTGCCGCTTCGTCATTCCTGTTCTTCTTTGTCTTTTTTGGCCTGTTCGATGATCTTCTGGGCCAGGTGTACCGGGACCTCATCGTAGTGGGAAAATTCCATGTGATAATTGCCGCGGCCTCCGGTCATGGAATTGATCACCGGAGCGTAAGAGAGCATTTCCGCCATCGGTACCTGCGCCCTGACCACCTGTGTCTTTCCTTTGAGATCCATCCCCTGGATGCGGCCCCGCCGGCTGTTGAGGTCGCCCATAATGTCTCCGGAGAACTCTTCCGGGGCATAGATTTCGACATTCATGACCGGTTCCAGCAGAACAGGATCGGCTGCCTCCATCGCCTTTTTGAAAGCCAGAGAGCCGGCGATCTTGAAGGCCATTTCCGAAGAGTCGACCGGATGATAGGATCCGTCAAAAACGATCACCTTGAAGTCGACGACCGGATATCCGGCCAGGGGACCTTTATTGCGGGATTCGACGATACCTTTTTCCACCGCAGGGATAAAATTGCGCGGGATGGATCCGCCGAAGGTGTCATCGAGGAATTCGAAGTCTCCGCCTCGCGGCAGGGGTTCCATTTTGATCCAGCAATCACCGAATTGACCGTGTCCTCCGGTCTGTTTCTTGTGTCGTCCCTGGGCCTCGGACTTTTTGCGGATGGTTTCCAGATAGGGCACTTTCGGTTGTTTCAGAATGACTTCCACCCCGTACCGTTTCTTCAGCTTTTCTACCGTGACCTCTACATGGGTCTGTCCCTGTCCCGACACCAGCAGTTCTCTGGTCTGGGGATCGCGATGGGAACGGACGGCCTGGTCCTCTTCCATGATGCGGGCCATGGCCGTGCTGATCTTTTCTTCGTCGCCACGCGACTTGGGTTCGATAGCGAAGCTGATGAAGGGCTCGGGATGGGCCAGTGCAGGATAGGAAATGGGATTGGCCGGATCGGCCAGGGTGTCTCCGGTCAGGGTGTCCTTGAGCTTGACCACGGCTCCCAGATCGCCGGCACGCAGTTCCGGAACCGGATTCATGTTTTTGCCTTGCACTACCTGTATGGTGGCCAGACGCTCGGTTTTTTCCCGGGTGACATTCAACAAGGTGGAGTCGGATTTCACCGATCCGGAATGGACCCGGAAGAGGGAAATTCGTCCGGCAAACGGATCGGCCACAGTCCGAAACACGAAAGCGGAGGCCGGGGCGGTAGAGCTGATTTCTCTCTGCACTTCCTGGCCCTTTGTGTCCTTGCCGTCGTTCCTGCCTTTGACGGCGGGATTCGGCAGGTAATCGTTGATGAAATCCATAACCTGCTGGGTTCCTACATTCAAAGTGGCGGAGGTGCACAGTACCGGTACTACCGTGTGATTGAGAATCCCGGTGGTGAGTCCCTGGGCGATTTCTTCATCGGAGAGGGTCCCCTCTTCGAAGAATTTTTCCATCAGGGATTCGCTGCTTTCAGCCACCTTTTCAATCAGTGCTTCTCTGGCCTTGGCGGCGGCATCCGCCATGTGCGCGGGGATTTCCTGTTCTTTGAATTTTCCGCTGGTGTCGGTTTCATAGATCAGGGCCTTGTTGCGCAACAGATCGATGATCCCGTGAAATTCCTTTTCCTGTCCCAGGGGGAGATGAATCGGAATGGCCGATTTTCCAAGGTTTTCATGAATGCTGTCCATGGTCCGCTCGAATCCGGCATTATCGCGGTCGAGTTTGTTGATGACCAGGATCCGTGGCAGGGCAAAGGATTCGCTGATGTCCCAGGCCTTCTCGGTTTGGACCTCTACGCCACCGACGGCATCGACCAGGATGATCATGGAGTCGACTACCTTCAAAACGGCCTGAGTATTGTGCATGAAGTCGCGATAACCGGGCGTATCCATCAGGTTGATCTTGCATTTGTTCCACTCGAGATAGGCCAGTTTGGGGTAGATCGTGATCTTTCGAAGAATTTCGTCTTCATCGTAATCGGTGAGGGTCGTTCCATCTTCCACTCGCCCCAGACGGTTGACGGCACCCGATTTGTAGAGCATGGCGGCGATCAGAGAGGTTTTCCCGCAACCTCCGTGTCCGGCAAGACCTACGTTTCTTATCCATTGCGTATCATAGACTTTCATAAGCCTTTTCTCCTAAGTCCTTGGTATAGGTTCAGCAATTTAAACATAAAGTCCAACGGAACACCAGATTCTACTTTGGTCACGCGATCCGAGAAGTTTCCCGCCGTTAAGAGGTGCCGGTCTGGGGTTTTTCTTCAGAGGCATCACTGTTGCTCGTTTCCTGACCATTGGGTGCCTCCGTCTCCATTTGGAAGTCACACTCGGCCGAAGGACAATACTTCTGCCATCCTTTTCTTTTTGTATGTTTGATCAACAGATAGGGAGATCCGCATTCCGGGCAGGATTCCGCAATCGGCCGCTGCCAGGAAGTGAAATCGCAATCCGGATAGCGACTGCACCCATAAAAGATCCGTCCCCTGCGGGATTTGCGTTCGTGAATTTCCCCTTCGCAGTTTGGTTTGGGACAGCGCATGCCGATCGTTTTGGCCCTGATATAGCGGCATTTGGGATAATTGCTGCAGGCGGTGAACTCGCCGTAGCGGCCATTCTTAATGGCCAAAGGATTTCCGCAAAGCGGGCATGGTTCGTCCAACTTCCGCACGGGTTTGGACGCGACCATTTCTTGTCCGTTCTTGACGATGCGTCGGGTCGTCTTGCATTCGGGATAACCGGAACAGGCCAAAAATTCCCCGAAACGTCCCTTCTTCACTACCATGGCCCGTCCGCAGTTTTCACAAACCTCATCCTCGAATCCGTTGGAGGTGCCTTCTTCCGCTTCACTGCCAGGTATCTTGATCTGGCGGGTGTTGACACACTCCGGGTAACCTTTGCAGGCGAGAAAACGGCCGAACCGCCCCCATTTGATGACCATGGGGCTGCCGCAACGATCGCACACCTCCTCGGTGGGGATCTCTTCCTGTTTCAGATTGCGCATCTGCGTCGCCGCCGTTTCCAGGGTTTCGTTGAAATGCCGGTAGAATGTCTTCATGGCATCGATCCAGTTTTCCTCCCCGGTTTCGATGCGGTCCAGGTGGTCCTCCATGCGTGCGGTATATTCGTAATCGAAAAGGTCCTGGAAGCTGTCCACCAGCAGTTCCACTACCACAGTCCCGGTCTCGGTGGGAACGAACCTTCCCTCCTTTTTGGTCGCATATTCGCGATTGGTCAGAACCGAGAGGATTGAGGCATAGGTGCTGGGTCTTCCGATTCCTTTTTCTTCCAGGGCTTTGACCAGCATGGCTTCCGAAAATCTCGACGGCGGCTGAGTGAATTTCTGTTCCGGGACCAGTTCCAGCAACTCCAGTTTATCGCCTGGTTGCAGTACCGGGAGCTTCAGAGAGCCACCCTCTTCTTCGCTCTCTTTTTCCGCGGTTTCGCCCTCCTCCTGACTTTCCTCGTAGACGGCGATAAAACCGGAAAAGCGGGGTACGGCGCCGCTTACCCGGAAGCCGCATGGCCCGGCCAGGATATCGACCACGGTTTCATCGAACAGGGCCGGATTCATCTGGGAGGCGACAAAACGTTTCCAGATCAGGTCATACAAACGGAATTGGTCCTTATCCAGAAAGTCTTTGACCGATTCCGGCGTGCGTAGTACGGATGTCGGCCGTATGGCCTCATGCGCGTCCTGGGCACCCTGTTTGCTTTTGTAAAAGATGGCATTTTCCGGCAAATACGCAGCACCATGTTTGTCGGTGATATACTGGCGGACTTCCTGCAGGGCCTCCTGGGAGACACGCGGGGAGTCGGTTCGCATGTAGGTGATCAGACCGACGGCGCCTTCGCTGCCGAGTTCGACTCCTTCATAGAGCTGTTGTGCCAGCATCATGGTCCGCTTGACCGGAAAATGGAGTCTGCGGGACGCTTCCTGCTGCAGCTTGGAAGTGATGAAGGGAGGGACGGGATACCGTTTTTTCTCTCGTGTGACCACCGAATCCACGACGAAATCGGTGTCTTTCACCTGCGTGAGTATTTCCTGGGCCAGGGCGCCGTTGTTGATCTGGAACTTCTCGCCATGGAGTCGAACGGCGCGGGCTTCGAATTCCGGCGGTCGACTGGCGGAAAGCCTGGCCGAAAGTCTCCAGTATTCCTGAGGCTGGAAGGCTTGTATCTCCTGCTCGCGGTCCACGATCAGCCTCAAGGCCACCGACTGGACACGCCCCGCCGATAGGCCCTGGCGTACCTTCTTCCAAAGCAGAGGACTCACCTTGTAACCCACCAGGCGATCCAAAGCCCGGCGCGCCTGCTGTGCATTTACCAGGTGATCGTCGATGGAGGAGGGATTTTGAACGGCTTTTTGTACCGAAGAGCGGGTAATCTCGTTGAGCAGGATTCGATGGAACAACTTGCCGGGTGATTCCAGTTCGTTGGCCAGATGGAAGCAGATCGCCTCTCCCTCCCGGTCCGGGTCGGCGGCCAGGTATACAACAGCGGCCTTTTTGGCGGCGGATTTCAATTCCCGCAGGACTTTTTCTTTGCCGGGGATGACCTTGTATTCCAGTTGAAATCCATCATCGACCTGTATCCCCAGTTTGCTTTTGGGAAGATCCTTGATGTGACCCAGAGACGCTTTCACGACGAAATCGTCGCCCAGGTAACGACCTATGGTCTTGGCCTTGGCCGGCGATTCAACTATGACGAGTGATTTGGACATGTTACGGTATCGATCGCTCCGGCATGGTCATGGTAAGGCAAACCTTCCTGATCCCCCCCACAATGCCAATGCATAAGCTGCTCATTCCTAATTTCATACGAATATTTACAAACCTTGATGAAGGGTTGCTTCATCACGACGAGCATATGTATATAGAATGAAACGGGGCAAAATGCAAAAAGATATTTACGCACCCCCAGTCCCGAAGTAGGGTTGGTATCTCTTTTTGTGATCTGTAATGCTTTGGAGAATGAACTTCTGAGGTATGAATAGACTCTTAAAGGATAGAGCAGCAAGATTGCAGGAAAACACGAGACGCAGGACGCAAGCAAGCGCCAATTGTCAGGAAGGAACATCGGAGCCGGCGGATTCCGGGTGGAAACCTTCGATGTTTGCAGGGGCGGAAAGGGAAAGGGCGAGTATCTCCCCTCAAGGAAGCAGCTGATCAAGAGGTGGACCGTGGAAAACGGTCCACCTCTTCCTTTTTGTTCTTTCCGTCATTCCCCGCCGATCTGCATCTGGCGAATACGCAAGGTGGGGGCGGTTATCTGGCGGGAGGTATCCAGATCGTTGGCCAGGGCATCGATACCCAGAAACATCTCTTCCGCCGTGCCGGCAATGGTAAGCCCTCTTACCGGAAAAGCGATCTTGCCGTTTTCAATCCAGAATCCCGCTGCCCCTCCGCTGAACTGACCGTTGACCGGATTGATCCCGTATCCAGTAACCTCCTTCAGCCAAAGGCCGGCTTTGGTGTCTGCCAGGATCTCCTCCGGTTTGGCCGTTCCGGCCATGACAAAAAAATTATGCGGTCCAATGTCGGGCAGACTGGTGAATCCATCCCGAGTGGCATTGCCTGTGCTTTTCACTCCCGCCCGTTTGGCCACAGCCGTATTATAAAGGAACCCTTTGAGCACGCCCCGGTCGATGATCAGTCGCTTTTGCGTGGCTACACCCTCTCCATCAAAAGGTCTGCTGGCCGGTCCCTTGGGCATCAGTCCGTCGTCATATACGGTCAATAGGTCGGCGGATATCCTTTGATTCAGCCTTTTGCCCAGAAAGCTGGCACCCTGTAGAACCCGTTCTCCATGAATAGCAGCCAACAGCCCGCCCAGCAGAGAATTGGCGACATCCGGATGGAAGAGGACCGCTGCCCTCTGGGTCGGGATCATCCTGGGATCGAGCATCTCGTAGGCGTTCCTCGCCGCCACCGATGCAATCTCCTCCGGCTTTTTCAGATCGGCAAAAAATCGGCGCTCGCAGGACTCCCCACCGGTGGATTTCTGTTCGCCTTTCTCCGCCACGACATAGACACCCAGAGAACAGCCGGAAGAGCGGTAACTTTTTAGAATGCCATGAGAATTGGCCAATACGGTTTCTTCCTCGTATTCTCCATATCCGGATCCGGCGCTCTTGGTGATGCGCGGATCCTTCATGGCCAGCGCTTCCGTCCTTTTTGCCAGAGAGATCTTGTCTTCCATCGAAATTCCGGCGATGGCCGGATCGTACAGTCCCGACACTTCCGCTGCAGTCTCTTCCTCCGGCAGGACGTTGTTTTCGTCGGCACTGGTGATTCCGGCAAATTCGATGGCCCGGGCGACCACATCCTCCAGGGCACTTGCCTTCAGATCGTTGGAACTGGAGAAGGCCATCCGGCCGCGCAGAAAAACCCGTACCCCGACGCCTTGGGAGGCGGCTTCTTCCACCGTTTCCACTTCTCCGTTGCGTATCTCGATGTTCAGACTTCGCCCGGTCTGAAGATATACCTCGGCGGCATCGGCGCCTTTTTTCCGGCAGGATGCAACCACTTGAGCAGCCAGCGCTTTATAGTCCATACTGTTCCTTTCTTCTTGCTTCACCGTGCGGCCTTGGTTCCGCCGACATTGATACCGCGAAGACGGAGGGTGGGTTGTCCCGCCGTTACTTCCGCCGACTGTCCTTGTTTACCGCAGATACCCGAGCCAAAATCGAGGTCATCCGCCACGGCGTCGACGTTTTGTATGATATCCATACAGCTTCCAATCAGGGTGGCCCCTTTCAGCGGGGTTGTTTTTTTCCCGCTTTCGATCAGGTAGGCTTCGCGACAGGTAAAATTGAACATGCCGGTAATCGGATTGACGCTGCCGCCGCTGAGACTCTGTACATAAATCCCCTGTTTGGTCGAGGCCAGTATGTCCGCCGGCTTGTCTTTTCCATTTTCGATAAAGGTGTTGGTCATGCGCGGGATCGGCAGCTTACGGAAATCTTCCCTACGGCCGTTTCCGGTACGTTCCATCCTCAGTTGCCCGGCGGACAGGATATCGCTCATGTATTTGAGGAGAACCCCGTCCTTGATCAATACATTGCGCTTCATGGGCGTGCCCTCGTCGTCGAAATCGGTGGTACCGCGAAAATTGGGCAGAGTTCCGTCGTCGATCATGGTGAAAACCGGAGAAGCTACTTTCTGTCCCGATTTTCCGGTGAAGGCGCCAATTTTTTTGGCTATGTTGTCTCCTTCCAATGGATGTCCGACCGCTTCATGCACCAGGACACCTCCCCACCCGTTTTGCATGACGACATCCATCTTACCTGCCGGAGCATCCTTGGCCTCCAGCATGACTACCGCCTCCCGGGCACAATTTCTGGCCGCCGCTTCGGCCTTGCCGCCGTCAAACATCTCGAAACCGGAGTGAGCGCTCAAACGTTCCCGGCCCATGTGAGACGTGTCATTTCCTTTGGCCAGCGCCTGAATGATGAAGAACAGAAGCGGCAATTCGTCGCTCAACAACAAACCTTCGCTGTTGGCGATGGTCCGTCCTCGAATCTCATCGTAATAGTTGACGGAAGCCATGGAGATACGCTTGTCGTAATCCAGGGCAGCCTGATGAGTACGTCTCATCAGTTCCAGGCGTTTCTCGTCGGCCACTTCCTGAAGAGGTGCCTTGACGGTGATGTAGGAAGGTCTTTTCTCTTCTTTAACATCGACGGGGTCGATCGGCTTGCCTCCACGGGCAATCGAAGAGGCAACCTCGGCCGCCCGGAGGATCTTTTCTTCCGTCAACTCGTCGGTATAGGCATATCCCGTTTTAATCCCCGACAGGACTCGTACTCCCGCTCCCTGATTGATTCCGAAGACGGCGCTCTTGAACTTTCCCTCTTCGAGAAGGATCGTGCGGGAAATCCTTTTCTCCAGGTAAATCTCGGCAAAATCGCCCCCTTTGGATACCGCCTTTCTCAGGACCCGGTTCAGCAATCCCGAATCGATTCCGATTTTCACACCGGACTCCTTTCCGGAGGAAGCCCGTGCCGGGAGAAAGAGCATCGGCGATATGGTCGCCATCCCGCTGCATGCCACGCCCAGGAACTGACGTCGAGGAATTTCCCCCTCGATCACTTCATATTTCATAAACTCTCCTCAAGATAAAAATTTAGCCCTTCTCTGCTGGGCGAAGGACCACCTTCAGCAATTCCGATTCTTTCCGGTAAAGGCGATCAAACCAGAGCGCGCCCTTGGACAGAGGTTCTACGGCACTGAGCAGAGCGTCTAGGTTGATCTTTCGGCCGGCCATCATTTCCAGGGCAACGGGATATTCTCCGGCCGAGGCACAGCTCCCATGCAGCGTGAGTTGACCGGTTACCACCGACTGCAACGGCAATTCAACGACGGGTTTCAGATTCCCCACCAGGACCAGGTTTCCTCCCTTGGCGGTGCAGGCAACGGCAGTCTTCAGGGTTTCGCCGAAGCCGACGGCTTCAAAGACGCAGCTCGCTCCCCGTCCACCGGTCAGGTGGCGGATTTCAGAAGCGACATCGGTCTCCATCGCATGGCAGCATAGATCCGCGCCAAGTCTGGCGGCCAATTCCAGTCTGGATCGGGAAACATCGACCACCAGGATCTTGCCGTAACCGGCGGTGCGTAATACCTGCAGGATCAATAATCCGATCATTCCCGCCCCGATGACCACGGCGGAATCTCCGAGGGTTCGAGGGCAACGCTCTACGGCGTGAACGGCGATAGCCAAGGCCTCGACCCCGGCCGCCTGTTCGAAGGAGACATGGTTCGGCAGCCGGTATAAAATATGGGCCGGGATGGTCACATAGTCGGCAAAGGCCCCATCGCGACGGTATTCCGCACAGCTGACACCCAGTACCCGGCGATGGTCGCAGAGATTGATCATGCCTCGCCGGCAGAAAGCACAGGCATTGCAATAGATGGTCGAATCGAAGGTGACCCGGTCCCCCTTTTTCCATCCTTTGACGTGAGTCCCCACGGCCTCGATGATTCCCGCGGCCTCGTGTCCCATGATGATCGGCGGCCGGCGGCGGCCGGTCGATCCGTCCATGCCGTGTACGTCGCTGCCGCAGATACCACATGCCCTCACGGCTACCAGAACATCGTCGTTTCCGATGATGGGATCCGGCATCTCCTTGTACTCAAAATGATTGTATTCCGTCAGTACCAGTGCTTTCATGAAGCCGGTATCCTCCTCTCCTCAAATCGTGGCATCGTCTGCTGTTACCTCCGTGTATCGGAGGAAATCGGGTGGAAAGACCATCCCCAGGCCGACCCGATTGCTGGTTTGAGTGAGAACGTCTCCGGTCCTGGGCGGAAGCGGATTACATACGGAAGGAGATACCAAAACGGATCGTCCGCTGATTTTGCTGGATGTAGAGTTTTCCCTGAGGCAGGTTCAGGAAGGGATCGCCGTTCTTTACCAGGTTACGCATGTCTACCAGGACCTCCCATTTTCCGGAAACCCCCCATAAATCGGGGATGGGAACCACCTGTCGCACGGTGAACCGAAAATTGCCTGTTCCCAGATTGTCATAATCGAAAAAGGGATCGATCGGACCCAATGGCGATCCGAAAACCCATCTCAGGGCGGTAGAGACCCGGGTATTGGTCTTCTGGAAATCGGCATCAACCCGGGTGGTTACCGAATGGAAGAGATCCTTGGCAAAACGTGTTTGCGGAATCGCCTCGCCGGTGATCAGCACATCGTATCCCTGTACCGATGGTCCGGATCCATAGACGTAGGAGATCGAGCTGCGTATGAACTCCAGGAACTGATGATTGAGCACTACGCGCATCCCCGAGGAGTTGCCGGCTTCCCGGGCCATGTAAATGGGTAAGTTGAGATTTTTTCCCTGGTTGTCTTTCAGGGATGCCATCAGAGGGAGCGGGTCGCCGGAGAAGCGGTCGCTGTAGGCCCCTACTTCCAGGGTGGTTTGTAAAGGAAGCTGGCGTGCGACCGAGGCATCGTAGTGCATGCCCTTGCCAATGGAGATTTGATCGTTCACCTGTGCCAGGCGGAAAGGCTGAGCCAGGGAAACGGCCTCCTCCTGCGACAGCGGTACCGACTCGTTTTCCGTCAAGCGTTTTCCGGTAACGGCGGTACGTATGGAGGTGTTTTTCGTCGGCTGGATGACGATCTGTAAATTCGGGACCACGAAGGCCCGTGTACTCTGCTCGCCTTTCAGGACGGCCATGTCGGCGCCATAGACGAAAGTTACCGGGTCCCAGAAGCGCCAGTAATTTTCCATACCGAAGGTCAAGGATTGGAAGCGCCCGTGATTGCCGATAAATTCCGCATCCTGGGTCAATGTCTGTTTGGGATCGAGGAGAGTGGAAACCTTGGGTGCATTGAAGGCCAGACGGGAATAGTCGATCGACATGGTGAGTACCTGCGATTCGCTCAACTTCATATCGACCTGGTTCTTTATCTTCCACAGGGAATCGTATCCGGAGTTGATCTGGCCGGCGAAAACGTAACGCGTATCGGTGCCGATCGGCTCGGTAAATCCAAAATTGGATTTGATGCCGCTGAAGCTGGGAGAGGGAAACGTGAAGTTGTCGCCATCGGAGGGACTGGCCGACGAGAGCTCCATGGCGACATTGCGCCGGTAAGGCTGCTGTGTCCGGTCCGTATTGCCGAAAAGTCCGGAAAGGGTAATGGGCGGAAGCTTGAGCGGCTCGCCCGCGTTGCTGTTTTCTTTTTCGCGAAAGATCATACGCCGGCCGTTGGAGCTGCGCAGAACGGTTTTAAAGTCCCAGTTGACCGGATCATTGGGATTTCCGATGGAGCCCAGGGGTTGTAGGACGACATTCAATTTGGTCGTTTTGCCCGATTGTACTTCTACCGGGGCCTTGATGGCCGATTGAAAACCCGGCTGAACCGCGCGCAGAAAATAGCGACCCGGCTGTATGCCGGCCAGTAGATACTCTCCGTCTTTGTTGGTAGTGGTTGCGGCCAGAGTATTGGTAAAATCGAGATTGTTCGAGATCAGGATCTGGGTTCCGGTCAGGGGAACACCTTGCTCATTATGGACCTGTCCCTGAACCATGCCTGCCCTGATGGAAGGATTGGCGGGAAAATCGGCCCCGGTGAGGACCGATCCGCAAAGAAGGAACAGAATAAATGATAACAATCTTCTCATAACCATCGATTTCCACAGAGAGAAATACACAATAATTATAAGACCGCCTCTTTCCGGGTGTCAATCTAGCCCGGCAAGTAGTTGAGTTGTGATGACGTGGTAAAAAGTTACATTTTTAAAAAAGCAGTTATCCAGCCTCACAACCAGAAAAGCGGCGGATCAAACGCAAGCCTGAAATTGCTGCCAAAAAAATCGGAGGAGATGGGTCTGTCCTCCCGGTCCTGCTACCCAAACTTTTTGCGCTACGCAGTCTCACCGGAAGGACATGTTTATTTTCTTGCTTCAACCAAATTTCCATTAATGAATTTGTGGATTATGCTGGATATGTAAGTCTGATAGGGTAAGCCTTCATTGACCGCCCTTTTTTGGAGCTCAAGAAGATCTCTTTCCGAAATCCGTATGTTTAGCCTCTTATCCTTGCGTAAAGTATTACGTGCATAAGCCATTAATTCTTTTTTTCTTTCAGTGAGATTTGTAACCGGCACCCACTTTTCTTTCTCGAAGCTATCGAGTAGCTCTTTTTCTTCTTTGGTTAATTTCGTCTTCATGATTTTTCTCCAAGAAATCTTTGTGTTGCCTTCCTACTTGGAATGATGGTTTTCAGAAATAGCTCCTCATCATTCTCAACATAAGGAATGAGGTAGGCGTAATTAGCAATATTGATAACCATAATTCGCTGTCCGGGATAATCTTTCTGGTTGGGATGTATGTAGTCATCTAAAATGTCACCCCTTTCAATAAAAAACACTACATCCTCAAAACAGACGCCCCGGGACGTCTTAAGCGCGACGCTCTTTTCCGTGTTCCAGTTTATGCTTTTCACGATGCAATATTAGCACAATGTGTGCATTATGGAAATATTTGGATTTTGGCCCGACATCGTTGTTGAGCTGCTGTTTTTGGGAGCTGACATTGCCACTTGATACAATGATCCGTCCTAAAAACAAAGTGCAGTTCAGCCGTCGGGAGAAGCGGCTGGAAGGCAAAGAAGTCTGAAGGGGAAGGTGCACCATGGCAAGATCTGTTGAATGTAAAGTTGTTCAGGTGGCATCCCTTTGCGGGCAACTCCAACGACTTATTATCGGGGTATCCAGGTATCTGTTGTATCTTACCAGGAAAGGAGGCTCCCGGGATATAATACAAATGTTTTATCTGACGACTACGGAGAGCAAGGCATGCTAAGATACGAAATCGCACGAAATGGTTATGAGCTGATCATGAAATCGAAACACATCGCCCTTCGCCAGGAGCTCTTCCGCAAGGCTGTCGCCTATGCCACGGTACAAGGGCATTGGGCCGTATCGAGTCGGGAACAGCGTATCGCACTGGATCCGGAAAAACGACAGACCCATCGGGCTTTTATCGAATCCTGCCATGTTCTCAGCCGGAACATGGGCAAGGTGAAAGAAGATAATACCTGGTGGGCCGAGTTGGGAGACGATCTGAAGGCCATCAGCGATTTTGCCTGTTATCTACATCTCTTTCTCGGCCTGGAAGCAAAGTAAACCGGAACGACCTCTTCTTTTCGCGGCATATCCGCTGGGAGTTCATGTCCCGAAAAATTGTAATCGCTTCGCTCATATGGGGAGCGTCCATTCTGCTTTCCCGCTGCATCGGACTTCTGCGGGAGGCGGTAATCGGACGCGTCCTGGGAGGAGGGGGAGAAGCCGATGTCTACTTCGTCGCTTTTACCGTTCCAGACTATCTGTATTATCTGCTGGCGGGCGGTGCTCTTTCCATTGTTTTTATCCCTATTTTTCATCGTCACCTGGCCGACGGGCACGAGGAGCGAGGTTGGGAATCGTTCAGCAATATAGCCAATTTTCTCCTGCTGCTGCTCCTGGTGGTCCTGCCCGTCCTCTGGTGGATCATGCCTTATCTTGCTCCCTGGATTGCCCCCGGATTCGACGCCAGACAAACAGAACGGCTGATATACCTGACGCGAATTATCCTTCCGGCACAAGCTTTTCACCTGATCGGCGGACTGCTTTCGGCGGTACTACAGGCCAGGGACCGGCACACGCTGCCTGCCCTGGCCCCTCTCCTGTATACGTCGGGCATCATTGCCGGGGGTTTGTTGGGCGGGAGTGCCGCCGGTGCCGACGGTTTCGCCTGGGGCGTTCTGGCCGGGAGTTTCCTGGGTCCGTTCGGTCTACCTCTTTGGGGGGCGATGCGCATGGGACTGCGGTGGCACCTCGTACTGGACCGGCACCACCCCGATCTGAAGGCCTATTTCCTTCGTTCCCTGCCCATCATGCTCGCTTTTTCCATCGTGGTGGTCGACGACTGGATTCTTCGGCGGTTGGGATCTTTTTTGGGAGAGGGTGCCGTGGCTACGGCCAATTACGCCAAACAGCTGATGCGCGTGCCCATGGGGGCTTTCGGTCTGGCGGCCGGAGTGGCTGCCTTTCCGACCTTGACTCGACTGATCGCCGAAGGGAATCCATCGGAGGCTTATACGCTCCTGGGCCGTGCCCTTCGACTCATGCTGATACCGGCATTTGCCGCTCAAGTGGTCCTGACGGTGGCCGGAAGCGAGATCTCCCAACTCGTCTATGGCCGGCGCATCTCCCTAGAGCAACATCATGCAATCGGCTTCGCTCTGGCCCTTTTCTGTCTCGGACTGTGGGCCTGGGCCGCACAAAGCATGCTCGCGAGAGGTTTTTATGCGATCGGCAACACATGGACACCCTCGGTCGTCGGCACTCTGCTGGCCCCTCTGGCCTATCCTCTCTATGTTCTTTGGGGGGACCGATGGGGCATCAACGGTCTGGCGTTGGCAAGCACTGTCGCAGTCACTTTCTATGTACTGCTCCTCTGGTGGATACTCTATCGTCGGTTCGGATTTATCCCGCTGAATAATATTTCGTTTTTCTGCCGCATCCTTCCCTGTGTCGCTCTCGGGATCGGTTTTGGTCTCCTGGGGCGGTTTTTTCTGGACATAAGTTCTTCTTTCCTCCGTTTTATCATATTGTCGTGCCTGGGTTGCGGAGTTTTTTTTCTGACCGCACTGGGCCTGAGAGTGGGGGAGGTGAACGAGTGCTGCCAGGCCCTTTTCCGCAGATGGAAAAGACGGAAAAATTAGCCGGATCCTTCTAATCAATACGGAATAACGGAAAATCCAAGGTTGGTAGTTCCGCGTTTACGCGGCACAAACTCAAAAAACCATTCCGGTTGCGGCGGCACCGCCTAAGGCGAAAACGCGATCCGTTTTTCTATCAGTATCGATTTTTACAGGTTCTTCCTTTTTCGAATCCCTTCAGGATTCCTTCGATCCGAAGTAATAGAGGAAAGAAATCGAATGGCAGATTGATTGCACGGTCATCATAAACGAAGTCGTATAAATTCCATTTTAAGTCGCATCTTAATTGACTCTAAAATTATTGTGGGACACGGTACGCCGTGCCTTGGTAACTGTAGGATGGGGGCTTCCTTTGGGCACGGCACGCCGTGCCCCACACGACTCACGTGGTATCAGGATTGAAAAGTAGCCTCTTCCTACCACTCGACATCCCTTACCTCAATCTCTCGTTCCATACGAATGAATCGCGTAGGGGCACGGC
>CAZTVS010000113.1:0-15447 GCA_964617125.1 uncultured Acidobacteriota bacterium | reverse complement strand
AAAGCCTGTATTTACGCGGCACCGCCTAAAGGCGGAACTACAAACACGATCCGTTCTTCTAACACAATCAACGCTTTTCCACGTTCCTCTGGAATAGGCATCTCTGGTGTAAGCCAAAAATGCCACCCCACCCATTCTGGCTTCTGACTCCTGGCTTCTGACTTCTGTATTTACGCGGCACCGCCTAAAGGCGGAACTACAAACACGATCCGTTTTTCTATCAGGATCGACTCTTGGTGACTTCTTACTTGGGCGGCAAGGTCATGGTGCCGTCCCATGTGTCCACCTTGCCGGAACCGACCTGGTCTTCCGGGAACCAGGTTTGGGTCACATTTCTGCTCTCGGTGAAGAAGATGAAACCGTCACGGCCCATCATGTGCAGATCTCCGAAAAAGGATTGTTTCTGGCCGGTAAAGCCGAAAATCCCGATGGGAACCGGGATTCCGACATTGATGCCCACCATGCCGCCGTGGGTTTCCTTGGCGAATTTACGGGCATAGTAGCCGCTCTGCGTGTAGATCACCGATCCGTTGGCGAAGCGGCTGGCATTCATGATGTTCAGCCCTTCCTGGAAATTTTTCACCCGCTTGATGCAGAGCACGGGACCGAAGATCTCCTCGCGACCGATGGACATCTCTTCCGTCACATGATCGAAGATCGTGGGTCCGACATAGAAGCCTTTCTCGCAACCCTCGGGCACCTTGGGGGCACGTCCATCCAGTATCAGCCTGGCTCCTTCCCGGATTCCGGTCTCGATCCAGTTCAATACGAATTCCTTATGGCCCTGGTTGATCACCGGGCCCATACCGGTCGCCTTATCGTAAGCCACTCCCAGATTGATCGTGGAAGCATACTGGAGGAGCAGCTCCACCAGCTTGTCGGCCACCGCCTCTTCGACCACGACCACCGGCAGTGCCATGCAACGCTCCCCGGCACAGCCGCAGAAGGCGTTGATAATGCCTTGTGCGGTCCGTTCCAGCTTGCAGTCGCGCAACACCAGGGCATGATTCTTGGCCTCGGTCAGGGCCTGGACCCTCTTTCCGTTGGCGGCAGCGGTGGTATAGATGTGCAATCCGACGCTGGTCGAGCCGACAAAGCTCACCCCTTTAATGTCCGGGTGGCGCAGGAGGATCTCCGCTTCGTTTCGACTGGTGGTTACCAGATTAAGAACACCAGGAGGCAATCCGGCCTCCTCCCACAGTTCCGTCAGACGCATGGCCGATTGGGGAACGAAGCTGGCCGCCTTCAACACCATACAATTGCCGGTGGCGATGCAAATGGGAACCATCCAACCCTGTGGGATCATGGCGGGAAAATTCCAGGGGGCAATCCCGGCAAAAACGCCTAGAGGATGGTTATAGCGGGTGGTATCGTAGCCGGAAGACACGTTCATCAGCGCCTCCCCCTTCATGATGTGGGGAGCGCCGCAGGCGAATTCGGTCACCTCGACCACCTTGAGCACATCGCCCATGGCCTCGTCCCATTTCTTGCCGTTTTCCTGGGCCAAAAGATGGGTGAGTTCGTCGAGATGCTTGTCGACCAGAGCCTTCATCCGGTACAACACCTGGACCCTTTGCCCTACCGGCTTATCCGCCCAGGCAGGAAACGCGCTCACTGCCGACTGGATGGCCTCCTGAACTTCCTCCTCCGTGCATTGGGGGGCATGGGCAATCACCGCACCGGTGGAAGGATCGTAACAGTTCATGTATTTCGACGTTTTGGAATCCTGCCATTTTCCACCGGCATAGTACTTTAACTTGCGGGGCTTTTCTCCACTGATGGGATCGGCCGCGGCCTTTTCCGGAACGGAAAAATAACGGCCGGTAACACAAGTCTCACTGCTTTGTGACATTGTTTACTCCTATTCTTTGAATTTTTTATCCGCAAAGACCAGAAATTCCAACGGCGACGAATGCTTCCATGTCTTGTTCGCAAAACCACCCCACTCGCCGATACCCGGTCTGCGCTAGCATTGTATCATTCTTTTTCGAACGGACAAAAAGCGAAAGGAATTCTTTTTCTCTCCGGCAACGGCATGATACGGACCTGCCATTTGACTATCGATGAGATATTGCATACATTTATGGAACCGATAAACATAAAAGGAATTATTATGAAACTCTATGACCCTGATTGTAACGATACGAGAAACAACGGAAATCGGCTCCTGCCATTGACCCTGGCCGCTTTGATTCTGCTCCTGCCGCTGACTGCCGCGGCGGCGGCACCCAAGGCCCCTTCCGTCGATGTCCCGGCGAAACTGCCGCTGGGAGACAGTTCTCTCCCGGAAAGTCGCACCGATACTACCCTTGCACCGGGACTTACGCTGACGACGATCGCCCGCGGCCAAGCCTCCGAAAACGACTACTATACCCTCCGTATTCCCGTGCCCACCTCCGAAAAATCCTTCTCCCTGCTCGCCTCACGCGAGCAGGCGCAGCAGGTCATCACTCGACTCCAGGGAGCCGGATTCCTTGCGGAGCTCCACGAGGAGCGCAATCCGGATTACCTGGATCTACGCGCCGGAACCCTCGGCTACAACGTCCAGGTGGGAAGATATGCCAACCGGGAAGCGGCTCGAGATGACATGAAAAAGCTGTCCGGTATGGGATTCAGAGCGATGCCCCAGTTCACCGGTGAAGACGGGGGAGTAACCGGCGGCCCGTGGATGATACGCGTCCTCACCATCGATCCCCGCCTCTTTCAGGGGGAGATCCATGGCACCCACGGATCCTATATTACCGGCAGGGCCACCGTCAGTAAACTGGCGCAACAAACGGGTGCGATCGCAGCGGTCAATGCCGGATTCTTCGTCATGTCGCCTGCCGCAGGGACGCCGGGAGATCCGGCGGGTCTATTCGTAGACCATGGCAAGGTACTCAGCGAAGCGACCAACGGCCGGGCCACCATGAATATCTTCAACCGGAACAAACCCAACGGCAAAACACTGGTTCGCTTCCTCGATCTCAACACGACCGTCAACCTCGTCATCGGCAAAAAGATTGTCCGCCGCATCGATGGAATCAATCGCAATCCGGGCATGATTCGCAACTGCGGTGGCATCGGCGACACCCCTACCAATCTTCCTCGCCATGATTTCACCTGTACCGACCCTGACGAGATGGTCGTCATCACTCCTGAGTTCGGTACCGCCGCACCGAAGGTCGACGGCATGGAAGCCGTCGTCGATCAGACGGGAAAGGTGACCGAGATACGAAAGTGTACGGGTGGCGCCATACCTGCCGGCGGCATGCTCCTTCAGGGTATCGGCACCGATGCCACCTGGCTGACATCCAATCTCCCCGTTGGGACTCGAGTCCGTCTCGATATCAAGGTAACGGACCGCCAAGGAAAACGGCTGAAATATGATGCCAACGATTCGGCGGTGAACGGCGGGCCACACCTGGTTAGCGGCGGCCGTTCGGCGATACAACCTGTGGCCGATGGTCTGATCCAACCCGAAGATCCGTCTTTCTTCCTGAACTGGGGCATTCGCCGCCATCCCCGCACCATGGCAGGCATCGACCGGCAGGGTCGTATTCTGCTGGTCACCGTGGATGGCAGGCGTCCGGATTATAGCGTTGGACTGTCCCTGATGGACGGATCGCAACTGATGATCGGGCTGGGAGCCATTGAAGCCATCAACCTCGACGGCGGCGGATCCACTGCCATGGTCATCAACGGAAAGCTGGTGGGCTCGCCCTCCGATCCCACCGGGGAACGTGCCGTAGGCGACGCCATCATCATCAAGACGAAATAGAGGCAATCCATTCTGTTCTATTGTTCGCTGCGCAGAGCCCGGACGGGATCGATCCGGGCTGCACGGCGCGCAGGAATCCACCCGGCCAGCAGCGCCACGCCCAGCAGCAGGACGGTCCCTGCCAGGATCGTCAACGGATCATAATCCGAAACGCCGAACCAAAAGCTGCGGATCGTCCCGGCAATGGCGATGGCAACCGGTATGCCTATGGCAACACCGATGCCCGTGTACCGGAAAGTCTCGCCCAGTATCTGACGGATTACCTTGTCCGGATCGGCCCCCAGCGCCATGCGGAGGCCGATTTCCCCGCCGCGCCGCTGGACGCGAAAAGACATCAGTCCGTAGAGGCCGATACAGGAAAGACCGACGGCCAGCATGGCCAGCCCGCTCCCCATAAGGGCAAACAGCCTTTCGCGGGACAGAGAACGGGCCAGGACCTGTTCCTGGGTGGTGACGTCCGTGAGCGGAAGCTGCGGGTCCAGAGCCGAGATTTTTTTGCGGATGACCGGCACCAAAGACATTGGGGCGGATGCCGTGCGGACGGCAAAGACCGCCATACCCTGCGGTCTCTGGGAAAAGGGAAGAAACAGTGTCGGAGGGATGGAGGTGCGGATACTTTCATATCTGGTATCGCGACAGAGTCCCACGATGGCGATTTGCTTTCCCCGTCCATCCTGCATAGTAAAGGTAAGACCGATAGGGTTTTGCCCAGGAAAAAAACGGCGGGCAAAGGTCTCGTTAATGATAGCCACCGGCTGGCTGCCCGGAGTATCGGTCGTGGAAAACTCTCGTCCGGACAGGAGCGCTATGCCCATGCTGCCGAAGAAGCCTTCGCCGGCCGTAATCACGGCGGTTTGTGCCGACGTGTCTTTGGGAGCGGTTTGGCCGGGAATCTCGATGCCCTCCATATAAGTCTCTCCGCTGACCAGGATCTGACTGGAAATGGTCGAGGATCGCACCCCCGGAGCTTCCCTGATTGATTGTCGGATACGATCGAAAAACGCCGGCAGGGCTTCCTCTTTCTGACCGGTTTGAGTGGCATCGATACGGAAAAGCAGCAGATTTTCCGGCTGAAAACCCGGATCGATCCGCGCCAGGTTGGTGAAGGTGCGCAGCATCAGACCGGCACCGATGACAAGAACGAGGGACAAACCTACCTGTACCGACACCAGCATCTTGCTCCAACGATGGCGATAGATGCCAAGAGTCGTTCGATTCTTAAGTCCGGTCATGGGATCGATCCTGGAGTTGCGTATGGCCGGCAGCACGCCGAAAATCAAGGAAGTACACAACGCCAGGAAGAAGGTGAAACCGAGCACACGAAGATCGGTCCGCAGGTCGAGTCGGAAATCCTCAGAAAATGTCTGCAGAAATCCGAGAAAGGCGGCACGCCCCCAGAGAGCCACGATCCAGCCAAGAACCCCGCCGATCATGGAAAGCAGCAGACTCTCCAGAAGCGTCTGGCGGATCAGCTGCCCGCGTCCGGCCCCCAGGGCGGAGCAGACGGCCAGTTCTTTTTCCCGCTCGGCGCTTCTCACCAGCAGCAGACCGGATAGATTCGTGCAGGCAATCAGCAATACCAGTCCGACAACCGCCAACAGCAGGTATAGAGGCTCGGCCAGGGGCCGGCGGACCATCATGGACCCCCGGCTCCCATCCTGCAGAAGTATCTCTGGCCGTTCCATTCTGGCTCCCGATTCCGTCAGTATCCGCCGGAATAGAACGGACAGGGAGGCTTGATACTTCCGCTCGTCGATGCCCCCCTTGAGGCGACTCATCACCTGCACCCACCAGCGCCGGGGGGATTCCAGCGAACGGTAAGGGACCAGGAGAGGCTGGGCGGCCATCGGCACATAGAAAAGGCTGGGGTCTCCGGGTAAGGGTCCGGCAAAATCCCTCCCCAGTACCCCGATCAGAATAAAAGGTTTTCGGTTCAATAGGACGCGGCTTCCGAGGATATTGGGATCCGAACCGAAACGCCGTTCCCATAGTCGGTGGGTAATCACCACTACGTTGGCGGTATCCGGACGATCGTGAGAGGAATCGATCAGCTGTCCGATCTGTACCTGCCCGCCATAGCCGGTAAAGAAATTGCCCGATACCATCAATCCATCGCCGGTGGAAACCTCACCGGTCCCCTGGGTAGCCACCTGGTAAAGGGGGAAAAAGGTAAAGACCTCGGCCATACCGGTACTATGCTCCCGTATCTGCCGGTAAGCCGGATAGGAAAACGATTCGCCAGTCTGATATCCGCCCGGCTCCTGAAGCATGCCGTTGCCGGTGTATCCCTGAAACTCCGGACGAATTCCCTTCCATTGAATCAGCCGCAGGGCCTGTGGATCGGAGACCGGCAGCGATTTGAACAGTACGGCATTGAGAAGGCTGAAAACCGCCGTATTGGCTCCGATTCCCAGGGCCAGAGAAACGAGGGCCACAGCGGTGAAACCGGGGGCCTTGGTCAGCTTTCGCAGCGCATACTTGATATCGATCCCAATGGTTTTCATCCGAATTCTCCCATATCTTATGGGCAGGACCTTGACGGATCCAAATCCCTTTTTCTTGCATCGGCCGGGTGGGAAGTCCATCCGTTCACAACCGGCGAAGCCGGCACGGATTCTAATATAGCAAGATCGATACCAAACACAATTTATTCGGGACTGTGCCTTTCAGGCGGCGCCGGATAGGCCAGATTCCATTCAGGTAAGGCAATCCGAAGCGAGGATGCCAATTTGTTGAAGCACCAAAAAGGATTCCGGAACTGGAAAAATCCGTTGCAAAACAGAACACCGTCCTCCCATTTTCGGACACCGGAGGAATTCTTCCAGTCATAGCAGGCAGACCGAATTCTCCGGAAACATGATTTTTGGCTTCAACACTCAAACCGGTGTAAAGTCAATGGTTATAAACAGTGAAGGAGAAACAATGAAGATTCGGCCAGGATTCATTGCTATTTGCTTTATATGCCTGACGGGACCGAATGGCATCCAGGCCCAGCAAGCCAACGTCAACCTGGACTATAACCCGCAGAAGAACACCGAGAATCTCATCCCGTTCAGTGCGGCTCTGAACTCGCCCGATGTCCGTGATGACAGGACAGTGACCTTTCGCCTGAAGGCCCCTGCGGCCAAAGAGGTTATGCTTTCGGGAGTCGCCCTACTTACCGCTCTCGGAGCGGGAAACAAACCCGTTCCATTCCAGAAAAGCGAGGATGGCTTGTGGACACTGAATGTGGGTCCGCTGAAACCCGACATGTATCAGTACCACTTCATCGTTGACGGTATAAGGATTGCCGATCCCAACAACACCGTCGCAGGGTTTACGGCCATGCCGCCCTTCAGTACGCTGGTCGTACACCAAGAAGGTCCCGCAGCGTATGACGCCCGCAACGTTCCTCACGGTCTGGTTACGCGGCATGTTTACCACTCGGAAGTAACCAGGGGCGAGCGCGAGTTGTACGTCTATACGCCGCCCGGGTATGACCGAAGAAAGATTTACCCGGTGCTCTATCTAGTAGGCGGCAGTGGCGACCTTCCCCACAATTGGATCTACGAAGGCCGCGCCAACTTCATGATGGACAACCTGCTGGCCGAGGGGAAGGCAGTAGCGATGGTGATCGCCATTCCGAATAATCAAATGATTCACCGCAATCACCCCAGACATGTGGAACTCACTTTCAACCTGTTCGAAGCGGAGATGCGCAAGCACGTCATCCCTCTCGTTGAAGCGGGTTACAGCGTGCGGAAAGATCCCGGAGGCCGCGCCTTGTCGGGTCTTTCCATGGGTGGGCGGCATACCATGTTTGTGGGATTTCGATCGCTGGACCTGTTCGCTTCCTTCGGTGTGCTCAGCGCCGGGGATGTGAATGCGGAACAGAGCCTCGCCAAATTCCTGAACGATCCGGAAGCGAACAAAAAGATAACCTACCTGTTTGTGGGACAGGGAACAGAAGAAGCCAAAGGGCAAATGGGCGCACGATGCATAGCCCTGCACGAAGCCCTGTCGCAACACGGCATCAAACACGAATACTATGTCGGCGGATACGGCGGCCACGATTGGGCAACTTGGCGGCACCTGCTCTATCACAGGTTCCTGCCCAATCTCTGGCGGAAAAATTTCCAGGAGAACAAATGATGAACAGGAAACACACTTTTAAGTCCAGGCCGAATTTGGCAATCCAGGCAACGTCATTGCAGCGGTTACTTGGAATCGGTCTGTTATTGGCTGGCTTGACGATGACGACACCGGTGATGGCCGCCGACAGCATCAAGTTGAACATAAACGCGACAAAACCCGGCGCCAAGATTCATCGCCATATTTTTGGCCAATTTGCCGAACATCTCGGCCATGGCGTCTATGAGGGGATCTGGGTTGGTCCGAATTCCACGATTCCCAACACTCGCGGCATCCGCAACGACGTCGTCACGGCGCTTAAGGCATTAAAGGTTCCCAATGTTCGCTGGCCCGGTGGTTGTTTCGCTGACGAATACCACTGGCGCAAGGGTATTGGTCCACTCCATCAGCGGCCGGTAACCCTTAATCCGAATTGGGGTGGGGTGGCGGAACCGAACACGTTTGGAGTACATGAATTCATGGACTTCATTGACCAGATCGGCAGTGCTGCCTACCTCTCCGTCAATGTCGGCTCCGGTACTCCACAGGAAGCGGCCGAGTGGCTGGAATACCTTACCACCAATCAGGCGACAGCACTGGCCAAAGAGCGCACCGCCAATGGTCACCCTGCTCCTTATCTGATTCCCCTCCTTGGCATCGGAAACGAAAGCTGGGATTGCGGCGGCAACATGACACCCGATTTCTATCTGAACCAGCTTAAGATCTACAGCCGCTTTGTCAGGAACTTCAATCCGGTACAACAGGACAAGCAGCAGATGTTGAAGATCGCTGTGGGCCCCGGCGGCAACGAGCCCCGGTTTACCGAATGGACGGAAACCATCATGAAGGCCTACCAGATTCGCCAGTGGAGCTGGGACATGCATGGCCTCTCCCTGCACAACTACACAGTCGTAAAGTGGCCGGCGGCCTATGCCTCTGTGGGTTTTGGCGAAACCGAATACAGTCAGATTCTCAAATCCACTCTGGAAATGGAAGGTCTTATCAAGAAGCATTCGGCCATAATGGACGTCTATGATCCGGACAAGAAGGTCGCCCTCGTGGTGGATGAATGGGGCGCCTGGTACGCGCCGTTACCCGGCTCCAACCCGGGATTCCTGATCCAGCAAAACAGCCAGCGCGATGCCATCCTGGCTGCGCTTAACCTGAACATCTTCGCCCGCCATTGCGATCGCGTGCGCATCGCCAACATCGCCCAGATGATCAACGTTCTGCAGGCAATGATCATGACGGATAAAGAAAAGATGGTGCTGACCCCGACCTATCATGTCTTTAAAATGTACGTGCCTTTCCAGGATGCCACCTTTCTACCGGTCGATTTCGATGCGGGTACGTACAGGCAGGGTGATATCGTTTTGCCGCGGGCGGATGCCATCGCAGCAAAAGACACGATGGGTAAGCTTTGGCTGTCCATTACAAACCTCGATCCCAACCGGCCTTTGGAAATCGATGCCAGTCTGACCGGGACAACCGCCAAGTCGGTTTCCGGTGAGACTCTGACGGCACCCAAAGTGGACAGTGTGAATACGTTCGCGGCGCCGGATACGGTCGTGCCCAGGCCGATAACAGCGAAGGTTAACAACGGCAGGCTGTCCCTTACATTGGAACCCAAGTCGGTTACTGTCCTCTCGGTTGTCACTGACTGAAATCAGAGTCAAGAAGGACTGACCCTCGATTTGCGCTTCGACGGCCTTGAGTGCATCGCCGCCCACAATGGAATGGCGCTTGATGATTACTGACGAAGCCGCAAAAAAGTGACAAATCATACTGTGTAGTTTTCCCAGATGCCCATTGGGCGCACGTTTCAGTCACAGACAAGAATGTCTGTGCCACTTTTTGCGGCTTCGTCATTTCTAACTCCTCGCCGGTGAGTTTGCCCGGCTTGAGGAGGATCGCATCCGGAATGCCCGGTTAAACAACCGGACCTCTGCATCAAATCATCTTTCACCTCAACTGTAGCTCGATGGTGCGGATAAAGTGATCCAGCCAGCGGGTTTCAATGTAGTTTGTGCTCTTTCCCCTCAATGCCTGCAAGGCCTGCAATCGGATTTCCAATGTCGGTCTCCGGTCGTGATTCGTCGACAGGGCGATTTCCGTCAGATGCAGGGCTCGTAACGGATCTCCTTTTTGCAGATAGTCGGCTGCTTTTTGGGTAAGTGCTTCCGTTCCCCCGGAAAGTTGTACCAGGTCGGAATAAACCGCGGTCATCGGCAGTTCATATAGGCTTGACGGATTTTCGTCAAACCAGCCGGCATATCCTTCATAGATTCCGCGTACGGACCAGGAAACGCGGCCATAAAACTCTCCGACCCCGTATTCTTCCGGGAGGCGAATTTTCTGCATGAGGGCATAGACGGATTTTCCTTCATTCATCCCTCGGACAACGGTATCGTGAACGTAACGAATGGCTTCGCGATACGAAACCAGTTTGTCATGGATCTGCGTTTTCCCGAGAAGAGGTTCGCCATGCCCCGGCAGCAGGATTTCCGGCTCCAGCGAAATAGCCTTATCCAGTGCCCGGATATAATCGAGTGCCCAGCGGGGTTTCGTGCCTCGCAGGGTATAGAGGTTCGGGAACGAGGTGTAGTAATTGTCGCCGATGAATACTGCGCGGAGTTCCGGAACCCATAGCAGAGACTGATCTGGTGTTTCTCCGCCGGTATGAAAGAAATGAAAGTGCATACCTCCCGATTCATAGCTATACTGATCATCGTACAGTAGAGTTGTTTCGATGGGTGATTCCCTCTCCTGGAAACCGACTGGGGAATAAGGGGCACCGGTCTGGGCGGCCGTACGACGGTCCAAAAAACCGCCCAATCGGTCATGATAGCGGATAAACTCCACCATCTCCCGCTGGCCAATGACCGGAATCGCAGCTGCTCCCCTCCATCCGGCAATTCCCTGCCGATGATCTTCGTGGGCATGGGTCAGCAGGATGGCCTGCACCGGCGAATTAAGGGCGATTCTGTGCAACAGGCTTCGCGGATGAGAGGCTCCCGCCGGGTCAATTAAAACACTTCCCCTGGGTGTTTTCACCAGATAGGAGTTACAGGAATTCTCCTCCCGGTATAGATTTTCCGCGACCTGTAGCGATCCGATGGTGCGGTCATATTCCTCCCGCAACCATTGTTTCAGCGGTTCGTCGGCGGGCGGAAGGGCCTCCTGCCAGGAGCTGTTACCGTACCACATGGATTCATGAAAAACGGAGGTGAGATCGTTCAGCCGTTGCGCCCGGATCTCAGGCGGCACCCGAAAAACACCCTTGGCGGTTTTGAAATCGGTATTGTGACAGAAGACCGGATAACCGTTGCCGCGAGAAAACAGGTGTATCTCCTCCCGCTTCAGCCGGGCTGCAATCAGGCTGGAGAGAACCGCCTGGTGCAAAAATATCCTGTGTCCGGTCTCGACGACGCATTCCTTTTGGAATGTGTCGTCCCGTATCATTTCTTCCAGCAATTGAGCCCACTTTCGGAGAAGTCCCATCTCCGGCCGGACAGAGAAGATTCCGCAGTTCAGCCAAACCCGCACCCTGCGCTGGTCGATCATGGTCTTCACCGTGAAAAGCCTATCGGTTTCCAATCCGCATTTTTTATAGACGGCCGACCAGAAAGGATGAATCGGTTCCGATTCCGATTGCCCGATATTGGTTAAGTGGACCGGATTCACTGCCGCTTTTACACCCTGGGGCAAATCCATTTCTTCGGGCGGAAGAAAGAGCAGCGTTTCCGGATCGAACCAGGCCAGGGAGGAGATCCTGCCGGCGATCTTTTCTTCGACTGCCGCCGCTGCCAGGGCCTTGACGGCAAAAGGATAGGTCCGCATCGATTCCGACGTTTCAAGGTGTATTGCCTCGATATTTTTTCCTCGTAAACGCATCCCGGAGATGGCCGGATCGGTAAAAACCACATAGATGGGATGATTCCGGTACCTGCCGGCCCAGCGGCGTATACTGTCAACCAGCATGGCCGCGGCGTATTCCTGATGAGGGTCGCCGATATAGGTTGCGAAGGCCATCCTTGACGGTTCCTCCGCAGTCTTCCCCTCCGGAACCTGGCAAAAAGCCTGACTCATCGGCAGATGGAAGAGGCTGATGAAAAAGAACGGAAATACGCAGGAAAGATTCCGGAAAACAGGTGTCATCATCCTTTTCCTCCTAAAGAACTCCGCCGGACATATGATTTTGGATTTGCAGGAGCGACGGGCAGACCGCTCCTGCAAGGCGTTGACATGATAGGAATACGGCCGCCGCCTTCCCTCAGCTCAGTGATAGGATAAGAGCCTACCGATTTTCCAGCCAGATGGGATGGACCATGTCCTTCACGGGGCAGGCGGGAATAACTTTGGGATAAGCGGCATCGTTGTTGATGAGTTTGGTGTTGTTATGGGAGATCACGACAAACAGCCCGTTGGAAGAGCGCTTTTCCACAGTGAACTGGAAAGAATGGTATGTGCTGGATTCTCGATGAGAGGACAGGGTGCAAAGGGAGAGATAATAAAGTTAAAAGTTCAGCGGGGCACTCGTTTCCGTAAAGGTGATTTTCAGGCAGTCGTCCTGGAAGACGGCAGCGGAGATCTTTTTTCCTGCCAGAACCGCCGGCAGCACCATATTGCGCATGTATTTCGGTGTTTTTACGATCAGGTCCTCGCCTTTCATCCACAGGTCGATTTCGTTCTTTTGGACTCCCGGAATATACCAGTGCAAAAGATAGTCACCGTTTTTCCTGCTGATGGTCATAGGACGGACATCACAGAATCTTTCGCAGGGATTGGCAGCAGCGAAAATGTGCCGACCGAACTCGTCCAGACGCTCCAGGCCGATCATCTCCCGATCGAATAACCTGGCAGAAAACAGGCGGGCGGAAGAAAAGGATTCTTCCACCTGCCGCAAATAACCTTTCTGGATCTCTTTCCAGCGCTCCATGTAGGTGTCGTTCATCTCTTCGGGGAGGATACGATTTACGAAAACCGCATCGACCAGGTAGCCGAACAGGTTCATACAGGTATAGGCCCGCTGAGCCTCCTTGATCACCATTTTCTCCAGATTGACCACGAAGCGGACGGTGGTGATCCGGCTGTCGGTCAGCAATTCCTTGACCCCGTCCAGCGCCAGGATAAAACTGCGTATGTCCTCGAATACGCCTTCGCCGGGCAGGCTGAAGTCGAGCGCCTTTTTGGCCAAAGGTCGGGCGATTTTGGCCACTTGCCTCTGGATCGGGAAGATCTTTTTCAGGTACCAGCTGAGGACGTCGGGGAAACTCAGGAGCCGTATGGTGGAATCGGTGGGGGCGCAGTCCAGAATGATAAGGTCATAGCTTTTCTCCTGATAGTATCGTTTCACCAGCAGGAGACTGAAAAGCTCCTCCATTCCGGGAAAAACGGACAGCTCCTCGGCGACGATGTTATCCACTCCCCTAGCCTCCAGGGTCGAACTGATGAATCTGCGTATGTTGCCCCAATTCTTGAGGAGCTCGGTTCGTGCATCCACTTCCTGTCCGTACAGGTTGCGATCGATCGCCACCGGCTCACTGCCGAGCGGACAATCGAAACAGTCGGAAAGGCTATGGGCGGAATCGGTGCTCATGACCAGCGTCTTCAGACCCTGCCTGGCGGCCCTCAGAGCCATGGCTGCGGCAATGCTGGTTTTTCCCACTCCGCCTTTGCCCGTTACAATGATGATTCTCATGAATGGACTTCCTCCCGGCGTGTTTTCTCATTCTTCTACAAAATGTATCTTTCGCAATAACTCCGGTGCGGTCCGCAATCCTGCCGGAGGCAGCAGGGAACGATCGAAGATACGGCGTGAAAACTCATTGATCTCCCGGATTCTGGACAGGCGCTCAGACAACAGTTTGGCGGTGATCCGGTCTTCCCCTTTGCCGTCCTTTTCGCCCTTACGGATGGCCTGGAGACTTTTTTCAATGGCCGCTTCCGTAATTTCATATTTCTTCCTGGCCTTTTTCTGCAGCTCTTCCAGAAAGTCGCTCCACAGGTTCGGATTGAGCTCGTAGAATTTCTGTTTACCCTGTCTTTTGGCCCAGGAACGGGCGATGATCCGCTTCTCTTCCAGCATCCGCAGATAAAGGCTTACGGTTCCTTTGGTCAACGACAGTTTCCCGCAGATGTCCGGAATGGAAACCGGCTCGGAGCTCATATACAGCAGGCCAAGGATCCTGGCCATACCATCGCTTAATCCGAACAGACTGCTGATTTGTGAGGCATGTTCGATCCATATGTCCTGGGCGGCTTGAAAATGTTTGTTCATGGTTCTTTTCCGGCCGTCAATCGATGGCGATTTTAGTGATCTCGTCACTCCCCGCATCGCCTGATTGCATCAGCTGAAGGAGCAGATTGCGCCTGGTCATGATGGCAGTGATCAGCTTCATTTTAGCGATTCTTTCCCAAAGGAACCGGGACATGAGCGTATCGTAGAGGTCATACTCCGCCCGGCCCGATTCCAGCAACTTCTCGCACACAGCAAGATGGCTTGTTTGGCTTTTACGTAAAGCCTCGATTTTGGTCTGTACATTCCTCGCCAGGACCTTATCGATCTCCGGATGGAATTCGTACAAGGCATCTCCGGTTTCCATCACCACGCCCCGTTCGATGAAATCGTCCAGGCTGCGGCGGACCTCGCCGCTGCCGCTGCGGATTCGGCTCCCGATTTCCTGCTCGGAAAGCGGCTTTTCCGCGACGGCGAGCACCGCCAGGACCAGATACTTGGGATCCTCCACCTCCATGATTTTCAGGCTTTCCCGGGCATTTTCCACCATCTTTTCCTGAACCGTGATCAGATTCTTGTGCATGACACGCCTCCTGAATAGAAAGTTTATATGTTTGATACGTTTCAAACTTTGATTATATTACCGCAAAGCCGGTGTGTCAAACATTTGCTTTTATAGCCCCACCTGCCATCAGCTCGCCGCCTATGAATGATGACCTCGCAAAAAATTTGTAGGGGCACGGCACGCCGTGCCCTGGCGACCGTAGGATGGGGGCTCCCTTTGGGCACGGCACGCCGTGCCCCTACAACAGCTGATACAATTATCTATGGCATGATTTCTTGCGGGACCGTCACGAACGATGGAGTCGCAAAAAAAGAGATCACGATAGAAACGAGGAAATATAGCTGTCGTGGTTTAACGTCGTCTCTTGCGGGACTTGTCTATAGAGGACGATGCCGTCCATGCGAAAACCATGGATGGGTTCCGCAACGCCCCGGGGATCACCTACATGGGCCTTGCCAGGCACAAAATCAAGAGATCGCCGAATTCCGCCTGGTGGCCGGAGGCTATGATTCCCGGGTCGTGAACGGCACTCCGGTCGCCTCGCTTCAGAAAGGCTTTATCACCCCCTAGAACCCCGATCCAGAATCGGGCTCTATGTCTTGCCGATCGCTTCGAGGACGCGTTTCGCTGTCAGCGGCGTACGGAAGAGCCTGGCGCCGGTGGCGTCGTGAACGGCATTCCCTACCACCGCGCTCATAGGAACGATGGCCGGTTCTCCACCGCCTTTCGGCGGCTTGTCTTTCCGGTCCAGGATGATGCAGTCGATTTTGGGCA
>CAZTVS010000112.1:10691-15640 GCA_964617125.1 uncultured Acidobacteriota bacterium | reverse complement strand
TCTGGCAAAATTACACAGTATGGTTTCCGACTTTTTACCGCTTCGTCAAAGAATGGATGTCCTTTTTTTTCTTTACGGGACACCGCCTGAAGGCAACGTCAATTGACCGCGTACCGCAATTGTCCTGCCGGATACCGAAGATGATCCGTTTGTTATCACAGAATCGAATGATAAAATGGTATGGCATATGAAGAAAAGTCTTGCCATAGCGCTTTTGTCATTCCTGATCGCGACGGTGGCTATTGCCGAGGAGAAGATCGGCCCATTATGGATAGGTATTGTCAGAATCGATGGACTATTGGTCCCGATCGGCACCATCCCAGAAGGAAAAAGGGTCAATAACTGGTCTATAACGACGATAAGTTCTGGCGGGAAATCGGATACAAATGAGCCTGCCTGGGACGCCGATGGAAGGATATCGCTTCAAAATGTCCCGGACTCATGGAAAGACGGTAATAGGGTTATCCCAACAAAATGGTATTTGTGCTTGGAGGAATCTCAACCAAGAATCCTGAAAATAAGCCATGTGGAAAAGTTTTTCTCACATTGTAATGTCGGATGGGCACTTAAAACCGATTTGTATCCGACCAGGACCGTGGATTTTTTCCCGACTCCCAAGGTGGGAATGGCCATAAACCGATCCCTTAAGATCATTCCTTTCGAGCTGATCGATATAGATACCGGAATAGCAGCGCCTTTCTTCCAGGCCATCAAAGTAAAGTTTCACGAACGCGAAAAGAATACCCAGTATGCCTTGCAAAGGAATTGGGAAAAGGGTTCGATCGAACTTACGCGGATTTATCGATTAAAACAAGAAATCGATGGAAGCTCGCTCTATTTCCTGCAAGCTCAGCGAAAGTATCCTCGGAACACGGATGGGCCTGACCCTGATTGTTATAACCTGAATTTGTTAAATAGCTGGGTGACTTTACATGGAGACAGAATTACCTTTCTAAATTCTGAAATGCACTTATCGGATTGTGACGGGAAAGGTAGTTGCAACGTTGTGCCTGATTTGGTGCTTTCTCTTAAGGGTAGATATTATATCGTTTCCGAGAACTACGGATATGAAGATGAGTTTTATACCGTTCATGAAATTCTGGACAGAAGCCTGAAAGAGATCTTACATATTGACGGCGGCGGATGCTGATGTCTGCAAAGGATCGGTGTCGGAAGGATCTGGGTGGTTTGGAAAGGACTTGTTTACCCCTCAGTGGTTGCCGTGGCAACCGATACAAATTTTTTCCTACTCGGTATCGAATCGATCACCGGTGTTCGGGAAAGCGAGGGAAAATGATTCCTCCGAATACACCGAATCGATATAGTCGCAGGGACGGACCGGATCGGTAACAAAATCCAGCCCAACGCAAACTTTATCGAGAGTGGCTCAGGATAGTCACTTTTTTCGGTAAAAGCGAATCGGATTGCCCTCTGATTTTCTTGTGTTAATCTTGATAATTCTTCTCATGTATGATTATCATACATGAGAAGAATATGAATAAAGAGAAATTTTTATCGCGGGCTGCAGCTCATTCTGTCGAGAGGGCGGCCGGGGTCGCCCCGGTCGTGGTTCTGTCGGGTGCCCGACAGACGGGTAAAACGACCCTTTTACGAATCCTACCTTGGCTTGCCGGTCGTCCGTACATCACTTTTGACGATTTTGACCTGCGGTTGCAGGCGGAATCCGATCCCGAGGCGGTCGTTGCCAGAGCACCCTGCCTGATCCTGGATGAAGTTCAACGAGTACGTAACCTGCTTATTGCCGTTAAGCGAGCTGTCGATTCTGATCCGATTCCGAAGCCCGGACGTTTCATCCTCACAGGCTCGACCAATCTGTTGATGATGGAGCGGATCTCCGAAACCCTTGCAGGACGTGCCGTTTACGTTACTCTCTGGCCGTTTACCAGACGCGAGCGTTTGGGGCTGGGCGGTACCGGCCTCTGGAGCGATCTTCTACGGTTGCCCTTCTCCGAATGGCGCGAATTCCTGGAAACGCAAGAGGCAATGGCTGAAGATTGGCGTAAGACTGCGGCCTTGGGCGGTTTGCCGATTCCGGCTTACAGATTACCAAAAGAAGAGGATCGCGCCCTTTGGTTCTCCGGCTATGTACAAACCTACCTGGAACGGGATCTTCAGGCTTTACGGGGAGTGGAGAATCTGGCCGATTTTCGTCGGCTCATGCGAGCCGCCTGTATGCGGATCGGCAATCTGGTCAACCAGGCCGAACTTGGCAGGGATGTGGGGATCTCTCAGCCGCAGGTTCACCGTTTTCTCAATCTTATGGAGACAAGCTACCAGGCGGTTCGACTGGCTCCTTATGCCGTGAACCGCACCCGCCGGTTAATTAAAGCACCCAAGCTCTATTGGAGTGATACGGCATTAGCTCTTCACTTGGCTGGAGAGGCTAAACCCCGAGGAGCCCATTTGGAAAACCTGATATTGAATGATCTTCTGGCATGGCGGGACCTGCAACCATGTCGTCCCGAAGTATTGTATTGGCGAACCGCCGATGGTCTGGAGATAGATTTCGTGATTGAAACTTCCACACGGCTATTGCCCATGGAAATCAAGGCTGCCGTTCGACTTTCCGTCAGCGATGCCAAAGGTATAGAGGCCTTTCTGAGTGAATATCCCGAGAGGGTCGATGGAGGGATTCTGCTTTATGCCGGTGAGGAGATTTATCCGTTGACCCGCCATGTACTAGCGGTGCCTTGGTGGCGGATCGTATGAGGAAGAACAACAAAGAACGTTAGTGGGCGGCTTGATAAAGGATCTCGTCGTGCGGTTTGGTCAGGGCACGACCCGTCAGCGTGCCGACCAGGGCGCCGATGCCGCCGAAAGCCGCGCTCAGGATATCGCTGCGTGCCAGGACCGTCTCTGTGAAGGATTGAGCAATACCTACGCCAATGGCAATGCCGGCGCCGGCTCCGATGCCCGCACCCACAGCGTTTTTCAGAATGCAAAGTTCCTTGCCGGAATGTACTGTAAGAATCAGTTCCTCGGAACCGGCAGCTTGGAAGACGCCCTCCATACGATCGCCGGACTTCAAACTTACCATGAGAGCCGAGAAACAGGATATTCAAAAAATCGAACGAGATAATTTTGTGGCTGTCCCAAATATAGTCTTGATTGAAAGAGACGTTGATGAGAAGTGGTTCAGGATGATCCCAATTCTCGGCGAATACCATGATAAAATAAGAATTAGAGGTTCGAACCGCTGATTTCTGGAAAATGAGGTGTCATTTTGAAGATTAAGGTAATCATTCATGAAGCGGAGGAGGGGGGGTATTGGGCCGAAGTCCCGTCGATTCCCGGATGTGCCACACAAGGGGAAACCTTCGATGAACTTCTTGGCAACCTTTACGAGGCGGTCGAAGGTTGTTTGTCTGTAGATCTGAAAGATATCGAGATCACGGGGAGAGACAAAATACTGGAGATCGCTGTGTGAAACCTGCTACCGGCAAAGAATTTGCCAAAATGTTGGAGCGAAAAGGTTGGATCCTGCAAAGAGTCCATGGGAGCCACCATATTTTCACCAAGGCAGGAAATCCATTGCGCATTTCCGTGCCCATCCATGGAAACAGCCCTTTGAAAATCGGGTTATGGAAACATCTCGTGAAATTGGCCGATATCGATGAAGGCGAATGGCATTCTTAGGGGGCGATGAACGATAGTGCATGGCAGGAGAAGTGCCGTCTGCTGCTGGAAGAAAACCTCCTTCTCCGGCAGGAGATCTCCACGCTGAGAGCACGCCTGGGGATTTCTGATCCGCCCAAGAAGGAAAACCTCGATTCGACGGCCAAGATCGTTCCCGATCCAATAAAAACGACCAATCTCGATTCGCCGGCCAAGATCGCCCTTTTCCGCTCGCTCTTCCAGGGAAGAGAAGATGTATACGCCTGCAGATGGGAAAACCGGGCAGGGCGGTCCGGTTATTCGCCGGTCTGTCGGCAGGAATGGGCAGCGGGCATTTGCCGGAAACCGGCGGTGAAATGCAGCGAATGCCGGCACCGGAAGTTCGCCACACTCGATGACAGGGCTGTCGAAGCCCACCTCCGTGGAGAGATCGTCATCGGTCTGTATCCTCTCGACCAGGACGACAGCTGTAAATTCCTGGCCATTGATCTGGATGGAGACGAATGGCAAAAGGATGTGACCATACTTCGGGAGGCATGTACCCCGCACAAAATTTCTGCCGTTGTGGAATGCTCCCGATCCGGCAACGGGGCCCACATCTGGTTCTTCTTCAGCTAGCCGGTGTCAGCCGCGTTGGCCCGGAGGTTTGGCACAACCTTGCTGACCTGGGCTATGAGCCGCCGGCATGAAATATCCTTTCGATCGTATGACCGTCTCTTCCCCAATCAGGACACCCTACCCAAGGGAGGATTCGGCAACCTGATCGCCCTGCCGCTGCAAAAGAGGGCTCGCGAGAAGGGAAACAGTGTCTTTCTCGACGAGCAGTTCCGCACGTTTCCCGATCAATGGGATTATTTGTCACGGGTTCCCAGGTATTCGGCCGACGATCTGGAGAGGTTGCTTAACAGACTTGGCAGCGGCGGCGACCTGGGAGAATTGAGGCGGGATACGGAAGAAGGTTCAGATCCCTGGGAGAAAAGACCTGCGGTTTTATCCAAGGACGACTTTCCGGAAAGACTCCAGCTGGTACGAGCGGATAAGATCTATCTGCCGAAATCGGACATTTTCCAAAGGGCGCTGAATGCATTGAAAAGGTTGGCCGCCTTCCGCAATCCGGAGTTCTATCGGGTGGAGGCCAGAAGCCAGACGCAGAAAAGATCCTTCACCCATTCTGTGATTCCCCGTTTCACCGCGTTCCGACTGCCGTGGGAAAAGGAGAGGGAAGATCGGTCGATTCAGGAACTCTATGCCGCCATGGTCGACGATGAATCGAGAAACCGCCTGATTGTCGAGGACGTCTGCGACAATTTCCG
>CAZTVS010000112.1:0-10591 GCA_964617125.1 uncultured Acidobacteriota bacterium | reverse complement strand
AATTATGCCGATGTCGTAAAAATTATTGAGATACAAGAGGTCAAAAAAAGAGATGAGCGCACTTACTAATCCGCAGATCATTTCCCAAAACGGGAAACCCGCTTTTGCCGTCATTCCTTGGAACGAATATCAGGCTCTGATCCATAAGCAGACCGAGTCCGATGAATCCGATGTCTGGTTCCCGAACGAGGTCGTAAAGGCCAACGTTCGAGGTGAAAACCTGATCAAGGCCTGGCGGGAATATTTCAAGCTTACCCAGGCGGAGTTGGCCGCAAAAGCAGGAATGAAACAATCCGCCTTAGCAAGGCTGGAAGGCAGCCATGTCGGCCCGAGAATAACCACCTTGTCAAAATTAGCGGAGGCAATGGGAATTAGTATAGAGCAACTCATAGATTGAAGACCATCTCAAGCCTATAAGATGGAGGTCCAGAGAACATCCTGCCGGTTCCGATCAGCGCCGGGCAGGTTTGCGCAGCCTGGCTTCAGGTTAAAAAAACTGGAGTTGTTGGCTTAACGGGAGAAGAGGTTGCCGAAGACGCGATCGCGCTGTTCCTGGTTGTAGCGGAGGCGCATTTCCTGGGTGAAGACCGAGAAATCGTAGCTGCCGTCCGCTCTCTATGGGTAGAAGAATAGTTCAAGGCATCCATAAACCTAAAAGTTTATTTAATAGTTGTCCCTCAAATTCGTTTGCTTCCGGATCCCCTACTTCGATACAGAGCTCGATGGCTTCCTTAGGAGACAACAAACAGTGTTGGACTGAACTCCTTTGTCAGTTCTTTTACGGTATCATTGATGGAAAACCGGCGAGGGATAGGTTTTCTGCTATTGATAACAGGCGTGTGCTCGGCTGAAAGCCGAGATTCTCAAGGGGGGATTTTTTAAGATGTCCAAGTCCTTTTTATCTCAATTGCTAATCCTGGCGGCCGCGCTTGCCATAGCACCGGTGATTCTGCTGCCGGTCAAGGCGGAGATCATCAAGGGGCCTTATCTGCAGAACGTTACTGCCGACGGGGTTACGATCTTATGGGAAAGCAGCCAGCCGTGTATCGGCATCGTTCATTACGGCCTGAATCAAGACTACGGCCAATCCGTCAGGGAAAAGGAAGCGGTGCGTATTCATGAACTCCGCCTCGGCAATCTGGCCATCGAGACGGTCTACCATTACCGTGTCCTGTCGGGAGCCGATCGGAGCGCCGATTGCACCTTGCAGACGGCCATCCGACCCGAATCACCTTTCCGTTTCGTCTTTTATGGCGACAACCGGAGCGGTCCGCAGATGCACCGCCGCAACGCCTTGGCCATTTCCTCCGAGAATCCGAACATCGTGCTGCAGTGTGGCGATCTCGTGCTCCGTGGCGACGTCTACAGCCAATGGGAGAGGCTTTTCTTCACTCCGGCGGCCCCGATGATCAGCCATATTCCCATCTATCCGGCTCTGGGAAATCATGAAGCCAACGCGGATTACTATTTCAAGTTTCTTTCTTTGCCGGGTAAGGAATCCTACTACTCTTTCGATTATGGGAATGCCCACTTCGTGGTTCTGGACTCGGCCTTCACCAAATTGGAAGAAGGAAGCGAGCAATGGAACTGGCTAGTCGAGGACTTGAAACATTCCAGGGCTGTCTGGAAATTTGTCTCCTTTCACCATCCCCCTTTCACTTCCGGCGGGAACTACTACACCAAACAACGGGTGGCATTGAAGAAGATCCTGCCGCCCCTATTCGACACGTATGGCGTCGACATCGCATTCCATGGACATGATCATGACTATGAAAGATCTGTACCCATCCTGAGTAAGGGAGGGGTGCGTCCGGTAACCTACGTGGTTTGCGGAAATGGCGGCACTCCCCTGCGTTATGTCGGAAAAAGGGAGTGGACGGCCTATTCTGCCAGGGTCTTCGGTTATGCCCTGGTTTCGATCCACGGACGTCGACTGGAACTGCAAGCCAAGACTGTCGACGGCGAGGTCATCGATCGTCTCATTATTGACAAATCGGATACCTCTGCCGACCAAAAATACCTTGCCGGAGCCATTTCCCTGGAGAGCATCCAAGATCCGATGGAGGCCATCGATCTCTGGGATAAGGCTAAAGCTTTGGCCGCGGAAGGTCAAAAAAAGAAGGATTCGGCAATCCTGGGCAAAGCCTATGAAGACTATGCCAAGGCCTTGCATGCGGATCCGACGTTCGCCGAAGCCCTGGTGGAAATGGGACGTATGAACCGGCTGATGGGAAAGGAATCATTGGCGGAAGAGCAGTTTCTGAAGGCTATCGACCTCCTGCCGGTTTATCCGGAATCCTATCGGGACCTGACCGACATCTACCTGCAGAAGGGTGCGTATACTAAGGCTTTCGCCATGGCCGAACGTTGGACCCGGGTAGAGCCGGATCAAACCGGTCCGGAGGCAGCCATCGCCCGTATTTATCTCCGACAGGGGCAGACGGAACAGGCCATACTCCATCTGCAGAAGGCATTGATCATCGTTCCTTCCGACACCAAGGTTCATGAAGACCTGGCAGAGCAGTACCTTAAGATCGGTCGCAAAGCGGAAGCCCGAGCCCATTATCAGGAGGCAATCCGGTGGACGGATTTCGAAAATACCGAAGCTATCCAGATACTGATTTCCAAAATCGAAGCCATCCGATAGGAGAGGTTCGCTGTTTTGCTAACACTCATTTTTTACTGTCAGGCTTACTTCCCCCAAATAAAAACCATGTAAGTTCTTTCCCTTGGGAAAATGCCTTTACCTTGATGTCGGTCTACAGCATGCCCGGAACCGGTAGCCTGGTACAAAGACAAGTCGCGCTCAGCGCGAGAAGAGGTTTCCGAAGACGCGATCGCGCTGTTCCTGGTTGTAGCGAAGGCGCATTTCCTGAGTGAAGACCGAGAAATCGTAGCTGCCGTCCGCTCTCAATGGATAGGGACAGGGAGAAGATTCCCGTGCAGTCGTCGGCGTACTGCCCTCTGGGAAAGGCAGTGCAGGAACGGAGATGACGGCGGATTGCCGGCTGCCGCCGGCGTAGCTGACGGCCGGGTTGGTAAGCTCCATGTCCTTGTCCAGGCTGCGATAGGGGCGGATACCGAGTTTTTGGATGGCATCGTGATAGGCCACGACCGCCTCTTCCGGCTCGATCTCCCCTTCGGCCAGGTGGCGCAGGAAGCGGACAAAGGTGAGCTGATGTTCCGAGTTGTTGATCTTGCGACCGAAGAGCGCCGCCCGGGCACCGTGTTTGCGGGCCTCGGCGAGAAGCTTGAAGGCGTCGTAGGTCGTTCCCGAGGCTCCCCCCAAGATGCCGGGTATCAGATGCGGGTCATAGGCAGCCAGCTCTTCCATGAATCCGGGACCATGATATACGATTTTTAAAAAGATAGGACGGGATGCCCGAGGGACGCCTGCCAGCAGGCGGGCGATATGGTCATTGATGAAGTGACCGAGCAGGGCCGGATCGATGGCGCCGGCACGGTTGGGATCGAAGACCTCCAAAAAGTGCCGGAAACCCTTTCGTTCCGCCTCTTCCCGAAAATATTTGTATCTTTCCAGGGTGTGCAGATCGCCCTGCAGATCGTTGTTGAAAGTAACCGAATACAGGCCCAGATCGGTCCCGCGCCGGCGTTCCTCGGGAGAACATTCGACCTTGCCGCACTGCATCTGGTCGATCAGCGAGGTAGAGAAGGGACGGGAGGGCTCTTTCCAATAGGTATTGCCGCGCGGCAGATGGACATCGGAGGTGTCGTTGGCCCGAGTGGCCGGGGTGACCGGGGAATGGTCGAAAAGGCGCTCCTCAATGGTCAGAATCTCGCTGTTGGAGCCGGACATGAGCATAATGTCGACCAGCCCCTGACGGACGATTTCGCGGATCAGATCGCGATACTCGGCCAGGGAGCGAAATCTTCCTTCCTGGCCGTGATATTCGGGGGACTGGCCCGGTGCCGCCAGCCCGAAAGCCATATCGGCATCTTTGGCATCGGCCAGAATAAAATCGGTTGCCGAAGAAGGGTCGGCGTGGATATGGGCCAGTTTGAGATCCAGACTTTTTTCCATAATCGTGCTCAAGATTCTAATGTTCCCTTTTCCAGGATGGTGCGGGCATAATCGACGCTTTTGTCTTGGTGAACGATAGCCCGGCAGGCTGCGGCCATCCGTTCCGGTTGCGGATGCTGAAAAATGTTGCGGCCATAGACGATTCCTGCCGCTCCGAGCTGTATCAAACGGTGCGTTCGTTGAAGTACTTCCACGTCGGAAATCTTCGACCCGCCGCGGGGAAGAACCGGACAGCCTGAGGCAGCTTCGAGCAGGAGCGGAAAATCCTCGAGCCTGTCGGGCGGATCGGCCTTGATGATGTCTGCGCCCAGTTCGGCGGCCTGGCGCACCAGAGAAAGACTATACCGAAAGTCGCTGTGTGGGCCATATCCGCCCGTAGGATTTCTCTGCATAGCCAACGGTTCGACCATCAGCGGCATGGCGAAACGGTCGCATTCCGGTTTCAGCCTGACGAGGTTGCCCAGACACTCGCGATACAATTCCGGCTGATCTTCGGCCCATAACAGATTGACGACAATAGAGGCGGCATCCAGCCGGAGGGCCTGTTCGACGGCGGCATCGATCAACCGGCAAAAGACGGTCTCTGGAGTGGGTATCCCATAGAGGTTGGTCGGATCGATGCGAAGGGTGAGGGCCGGTTTCTGAGGCCCGCCGATTTCCTGCAGCCATCGGGCCTGTCCGGGCGCCAGAAGGATGGCGTCAGCGCCGGTGCCGGCCAAGGCAGCAACGCGCACGGGCATGTTCTCGATCCCTTCGAGAAACGATGCCTCGTTATGAACTCCATGATCCATGGCGATTTCAAAACATCTTCCGTCGGCGGCAAACAGACGATTCCAGCGGGCTTTTACGGGCATTCTTTTCATCCTTGTTTTCCGTTTAAGGGTATGATTTTATCATCAACCGGCGGGGGCTTGGACAGTAAAGTGAAAGGAACCATAGAGATGGGAAATAGCATGAGGAGCGCGACCGAGGTGATGGTCATCGGGCATATTTGCCTGGACATCTTTCCTGGGATGGAGAACCTTCCTGCAGGGCAATTCGGTACCCTGTTTCAGCCAGGTCACCTGATCGAGGTGGGCCCGGCAACCTTCTCCACCGGGGGTGCCGTTTCCAATACGGGTCTGGCGCTGCATATCCTGGGCATGAAAACCGGATTGATGGGAAAAATCGGATCGGACCTTTTCGGCCAAGCGATACTCGATATCGTAGGTTCCCATGGTCGGGAATTGGCCGAAGGGATGCTGGTCGATGACCGATCATCGACCTCCTATACCGTGGTGGTCAATCCCCCCGGATCCGATCGCATCTTTCTGCACTGCCCGGGGGCCAACAATACCTTTCGCGCCGCCGATGTATGCTATGATCTGGTCGGCGAAACCCGTCTGATCCATTTTGGTTATCCGCCTCTGATGCACTACATGTATGCCGATCAGGGAGCAGAACTGACGGAAATCTTCCGGCACAGCAAGGAACTCGGAGTGACTACCTCCCTGGACATGGTGTATCCCGATCCGGCCTCGCCCGCCGGCAAAGTGGATTGGGCCGGGATCCTGAAAAGAGTTCTGCCGTATACCGATATTTTTCTGCCCAGTCTGGAAGAATACATGATCATGGTTCGGCCTGAAATCCATGCCCAATGGCAAAAAGAGGGCGGCTGCAGCATGGATGAACGGGCCGATGCGGAACGGCTGTCGGAACTGACCGGAGAAATGATCGCTCAGGGTGCGGCCATCGCCGGTCTGAAGCTTGGGCACCGGGGATTGTTCGTGCGTGCGGGAAGTGCCGAGCGCCTCAAGGCCATGGGCAGAGTCTGTCCTGCGGCTGTGGAGACCTGGGCCGATCGCGAGCTATGGGCTCCCTGTTTCGAGGTGGAGGTGGCGGGAACCACCGGTGCCGGTGATGCCACCATCGCCGGTTTCCTGGCTGCATTCCTGCGCGGAACGAATCTCGAAGAAGCGATGACCGTGGCGGTTGCCGTGGGAGCCTGTAATGTGGAATCGGCGGATGCCCTGGGGGGATTGTGTTCCTGGGAGAAGACCGTCGATCGGGTGAAAAGTGGCTGGCAGCGCAAGGCGATGAATCAGCCTGGTCGGGATTGGTCTTGGGATCCGTCCCATGGTCTATGGCACCGGAGAAGGTAGAAGACAGAATCCAGGAGCCAGAATCCAGAATGTAGAATGCAGAATGCAGGATCCAGGAGTCAGAATCCTGGCGACAGGAGGTAGACGGTTTGAGTTTGCCTTGGAATTGAAAGATCGTAGGCATCCCCTTTCCTAATGCAAGATAAGGTTGTAAAAATCCAAGGTTCGTAGTTCTGCGTTTACGCGACATCCCATGGACCCGTGAAAACCTGCATCTGCGAGGCACAGCTAAAAAACCCGTTCCGTTTTCATTCTATCGAAGATACAGGGCCGAAGGCCCGTCAACATACCAGCCAGGGGTGTAGCGTAGCGAAACCCCTGGAAAGCGCCCCCTATAGAACAAGGTCTGAAGGACCGCTACCATGATGCTTCCAAGGGATATTTGTTTCAGGCCTTCAGCCCTTTAATGTATCCCAAAGCACACCTGGGGCGACGCTTCGCTTGCCCCAGGCTGTTATGTTGCCGGGCCGTTGGCCCTCTTCCAAACGGAATGGACTGATTTCCTAACGACTTTCGCCATCGATCGGGAATTTTATTTTAATTCGCTCGGAAGAAAAATGGATCCCTTTTAAAATAGTAGCAGGCACACTTTAAAGAAACCTGCAGATTCCAGCGAAACATGCCACGCTGGAGTGCGGCACTTCCAGATCGCACTTCTGGATTCTGATTCCTGACTCCTGCATTCTGACTCCTGGCTACCGACTCCTGTCTCCTTGCACCGGACGAATGAATCTGATATGGTATCTTCGTTTTTCGTATCAGGAGGGCAGGAATGCGTATAACACCCCTTTCCGAGTTGGAGAATCGATACCGACGGCTGCAGGGCCTCATGGCCGAGGAAGATCGGTCTGCCGTTCTCTGTCTGCAGAATGCGGACCTCTTCTACTTCACCGGATCGGTGCAGGCCGGCTGTCTGTACATTCCGGCGGAAGGGCAGCCCATCTACCTGGTCCGACGGGACTTCGAACGGGCCCGGACGGAGAGCCTCCTGCAAGAGGTAGTACCCTTCGGATCGTTCAAAGACATTCCCCGGATGCTGGGAGAATATGGATATCCTGAAGCGAAAAATATCGGTATGGAGCTGGATGTCCTGCCGGTCCATCTTTACGAGCGCTGCCGCTCCTATTTTCCCGGTGTCGAATTTTTCGATGCCACGCCCCTGATTCGCAAAGTACGCATGTGCAAGAGCGCCTATGAGCTGCAGATCCTGGAGGAGGCCGCCCTGCAGGTAGACACCGTCTACCGTCGCGCCTGCGAGGCCATCTGCGAGGGCATGGATGAGATAGAGCTGGCCTGCGAACTGGAATTTGAGGCGCGGAAAAACGGGCACCTGGGCTTCATACGTATGCGCACCTTCAACGGAGAGATGTTCTTCGGCCACACCCTCTCCGGTATCAACAGCGCCCTTCCTACCTACACGGACACTCCCCTGGGAGGTTTGGGCCCCTGTCCTGCCTACAGCCAGGGTGCCGGGCGCAAGCCGATCGGACGGGAAGAGCCGATCGTCGTGGATTTCGCCGGCAGCGTGGATGGCTACCTGGTGGATCAAACCCGCATCTTTGCCATCGGCGGTCTGTCGGACAAGCTGCGCCGCGGGCAGGACGCCATGATCCAGGTGCAGGAATTCATGCGATCTCTGGTGGCGGAACGGCCGACATGGGGGGCCGTTTACGACGAATGTCTCGCCTTGGCGAAGCGATTGGGATATACCGATCAGTTTATGGGAGCGAAAGGTTCCCAGGTTTCCTTTATCGGCCACGGCATCGGATTGGAACTCGATGAGTATCCTTTTATCGCTCGCGGTTTCCATCAGATGCATTTGGAGCCGGGAATGGTGTTTGCTTTTGAGCCGAAACTGGTGTTTCCGGGAGAGGGTTCGGTCGGCATAGAGAATACTTTCCATTGTACGGAAGAGGGGAAAGCTCGCTCTCTGACCATTTCTCCCGAGCCTATCGTCATTCTTTAATTCTATGAATTCTCTTTTAGGAGGGTATGTGAAACATTGTTCATGGGAAAAATTCGTTTTCGTGATCCTGTTGCTGACCTGCGCGTCGATCTATGCGGAAGAGGGTATGTGGATGCCGCAGCAGATTCCTCAGCTGGCCTCCGGACTGCGCAGTCTGGGTTTTCAGGGGGACCCCCAAGCCTTCGCCGACTTGACCGGTCAGCCCATGGGGGCGGTGGTATCGTTGGGCGGTTGTACCGCATCGTTTGTGTCTCCCGATGGTCTCATCGTGACGAATCATCACTGCGTGACCGGAAGTCTGCAGTTCAACTCGACGCCGCAGCGTAACCTGCTGCGAGAGGGTTATCTGGCGAAGAGCAGGGAAGAGGAGCTATCCAATGGGCCGGGGTCCAGGGTCTTTGTGACCACTTCTGTAAAGGATGTAACGGAGGCGATCACGGGAAAGATCGATCCCAAGCTGACCGACCGCCAGCGTTATGACATCATCGAGCGCCGGACCAAGGAGAGGATCGCCGCCTGCGAACAGGGCGGATTGCGCTGCAATGTCGCCGCCTTCTTCGAGGGTCTCAAGTATTATGAAATCGCCCAGCTGGAAATTCAGGATGTACGCCTGGTTTATTCCCCCCATGAAGGGATCGGGGTTTTTGGCGGTGAAACCGACAACTGGCGCTGGCCTCGTCATACCGGCGACTGGAGCTTTTACCGGGCTTACGTCAGTCCGCAGGGCAAACCGGCCCCGTTTGCCAAGGAAAACGTACCTTACAAACCGAAACATTACTTGAAGGTTTCTCCGGCCGGGGTCAAGCCCGGGGACCTGGTCTTTGTCGTCGGATACCCGGGGCGTACCTTCCGTCATCAGATCCATGCTCAGGTGAAAGAGACCACGGAATGGACCTATCCGCGATCCATACGGCTGGCACAAGAGCAGCTGGCCCTGATCGACCGGCTCACCAAAGAGAACCCGGACCTGGCCATAAAGCTGGCCGGCCGCATCCAAGGACTCAACAACGGACTGACCAATCAGAAGGGAGTGCTGGAAGGCCTGACCAAAGGTGGCGCCCTGGCGTTGAAAGAATCGCGCGAAAAAGAACTGGTCCAGTGGATCCAGGCCGATCCTGCCCGGAAACAGAAATTCGGGGATGTTCTGCCGGCATTGCAAACCATGCAGGCGGAATCGGAAAAAACCCGAGAACGGGATGCCATTCTTCAACGCAATCTCACCGCCGCCTCCAGCCTGCTGAGTGCGGCCCAGACCATTTATAAGCTATCCACGCAAAGACCGCTCAAAGATGCCGACCGGGATCCCTCCTACCAGGAGAGGAACTGGAGCCGCCTCCGGGAGGGTCTCGATCGTATGCAGCGCTCTTTGGATGCCTCTGCGGATCGGGCTTTCCTGCGCTGGGCTTTCGGGCTGGCGGCCAATCTGTCCGCCGACCAGCGCATCGAAGTCCTGGATGCCGCCATCGGCTGGAAGGCCGGAATGGCAAAGGAAGAAGCGGATCGACAGGCCGATGCCTATCTGGAAAAACTCTATGCCGGTACGAAATTGGTTGAAAAGGATTATCGCCTGGGGCTGATGGAAAAGAGCACGGCGGAACTGGAAGCGTCCGGAGACACTTTCCTGGCGATGGCGGCCATGCTTTATCCCGTCGTGGAAAAGCTGGAAGAGAGGGACAAGGAACGTGCCGGCGCCTTTGCTCGGCTGCGGCCTCGCTATATGGAAGCCCTTCTGGCCAAATCCGGCGGGCTGGTGGCCCCGGACGCCAACAGCACTTTGCGGGTGACGTATGGACAGGTAAAGGGCGTGGATGCCCGGGACGGTATGTTCTACAAGCCGTTGACCACACTCGCCGGCATTGTGGAAAAGCACACCGGCGAAGGGGAGTTCGATGCCCCGCAGCGCCAGCTGGACGCCATCCAGGCCTTGCGCAGCGGCAAGAAAACCCCTTTTCTGGACGCCGCACTCAAGGATGTACCGGTCAATTTCCTCTCCACGGTGGATACCACGGGTGGTAATTCCGGTTCGCCGACCCTGAACGGCAAGGGGGAACTGGTCGGTCTGCTTTTCGACGGGACCTATGAATCCGTCTCTTCCAATTTTCTTTTCGATGTGAGCAAGACCCGGTCCATCCATGTCGAGAGCCGTTATCTGCTCTGGAACATGGCCGAGGTGGATGGCGCCGGCCATCTGCTGAAGGAAATGGGTATTCAATAGCCATCCTAAAGTCGTAAAAAAACCTGGGAGCGCCGGCGTCCCGCCGGCATCCCATTTCGAACCCATAAGCAAGAAAAGCAGTAGAATAGAAATAAACACAACAGAAAAAGAGTGACCGGAGGGAGGGACGCCCCCGGACTACACTCTGGTAGCAAGAGTAGGGGCACGGCGTGCCGTGCCCTGCTGCCAAAACCTGGAATACTGCTACAGAGCGCCAAAAGGGCAGC
>CAZTVS010000111.1:0-15837 GCA_964617125.1 uncultured Acidobacteriota bacterium | reverse complement strand
TCAAAGCCGTCATCCAGAAACCCATTCTGATCCGGGAGCTTGCCGACAAGATCCGGACCGTCCTGTCCGCCTGACATTGTGCGTTGCCGCCGGAACTCCTAATACCACATACTTTTTACAGACGGCCACCGCAAATCCGTGTTAGTCATTCGTTTTCTATACGAGCGCTTTTCTTCCGCGAGAGTCGCAATAAATCAAAGGTTCGTAGTTCCGCGTTTACGCGGCACAAACTCAATAAGAACCATTCCGGTTAATAAACACCGATCAGACGGGCCGTCCGCCAGGAAGCGCGACGTTCCTGAACCTCCTGGAATCCATGTTGGTCCGGACCGTGCGCCCACGTAAGGCCGGCCGCCCCAAGAAAACCGCCCAAAAGGAGCGTGAAAGATAGGTAGCGTCCCTGGTTTCTCCCCAATCAATAGTGAGATAGAATAACACTATGGCGTTGCACGAGGAACTGCACCGATTCGGCAGGAAGATTTCAGACCTAACGGAGGATTGGGAGCGAAAGATGCGTTTTCGTAATCCGCCTAAAAAGCCTTCCCAAGGCCGCAACTCATTGGATAATGCCTTCTACGGCCTGCACGATCTCTTTACCCGCGATGTGACCCGTCAGGGCCTGTCGGAGATGATAGGCCGAGACTGGCATGATACCTTCCGTTATTTCACCCGTGACATCAATTTTAAGGAGCTGGCAAAATTACCCTGGTACGAACGTTATCTGCGCATCGCTTGGGCGGTGTTTACCTCTCTGGCTTTTCGACTCTCTCCTCCCCGTCGGATTGCCTTCGCCTTGGCCATCTTTTCCTTTCTGATCGGCTCCATACGGATAGCCGGCTGGCACCCGACGGTGACCAAGACCGGAAAGATGATTTCATCGTGGAACGACGGTCCTGCCTGGTGGTTGTTCTCCATACTTATTCTGATTTTTCTTCTTCTCCTGGAACTGCGCGACAAGCTGGACCTGAAAAGCGATCTGACGGTGGCCCGGGAGATCCAATTCGGCATGGTTCCTTCGAAACCCTGGGAACAGGATGATTACCACATACATTACCGTATGAGCACGGCCAACACCGTCGGAGGAGATTATTATGATCTGATCTGCCTGGAGAACGGTCGTGTGGCCTTGCTGATCGGGGATGTGGCCGGAAAAGGGATGCCGGCCGCCTTACTCATGGCCCTGTTGCAGGGGAGCATACGCACCTTGCTCACGGCCGGAGATCGGGGCGTATCTCTGTTTACCAAACTGAACCGGTATCTCTCCGAAGCTACGCCGGAAAATCGTCTGATCACCCTGTTTTATGGAGAACTGGACCTCAACAGCGGGGAACTGTCTTATATCAATGCCGGCCATAATCCGCCGCTGTTATGGCGCAGTCATGGTGCCGTGGAATGGCTCCCGGCAACCTCCCTGGTACTGGCGGTCATGAGGGATATACCCTTCGTCGAATCCAAAATCCATCTGAACCCCGGGGATCAACTCTTGCTTTATACCGATGGAATTACGGAAGCCTTCAATGAAAAGGAGGAAGAATTCGGAGAGCAAAGGCTGGTGGAGTTCTTCCGGAGATTCACCGGCGAGTCCCAGGAGGAGATGCTCGATCAACTTTTGAAAGAAGTTCGCAAGTTCTGTCATCATGTCCGACCGACCGACGATATGACTCTGATGTCCGTTCGACGAAACTACTCTGTCTGAAATAAGGGGACGCTACCCAGCATGGAATCTCATGCCGGGAGAGCCGTTCGATTTCGGGGCAACGATTTTCGGAGTTGTCGTGTCGGTTGTCTATCAGGTGCTCGATCTGTATTACTGTTTGTGGGGCGGACATCAGAGGGTAAAAAATAGTCCTAGCCAAAAGGGTGAACGAGAAGGAACTCCACCAAGCGCAACAGACGACACCGGTAACGCGCAGCATTTCTGAGGATACTATCCTCTGGAAATCCTCGATGACAATTTCGGCGATCATCGAAATTCTCGATCGTTTCCACCATACCGGCTTTTGCGCTTTCCAAGGCCCTTCGGTTCTGCCCGGCGATTCCGTTTCCCGCGACGAGCTTGCCGTTGATAGTTTGCATCCTCCCGTATCCCTACAGCAAAAAGTAGGGGGCTGCGAAAGAAGACCGCCGGAAAGGAAGCTGCCGCGCTCTGCTCTTCGCCCCCGGCAGTAGAACTTTTCCCCCAGTCTGAAGATACCCCTTATCGCAGGGCTTGGGATCAGCCCCAAGGACTAGTACAGAGTTACGTTGATGCCCGTGCCCAGGGGGATCGCTTCGGAGGGCTTGTGCCCCTTTGTGTTCTTGAAAATACGAATCGTATCCGAGGTAACGATCAGAACATCCGCAATACCATCGCCGGTCATATCCCCCAGCAGGAGGCTACTTTCGCCTGCAGCGGCCGTCCTATTCGATTTCGTATTTCCTAGAGTAGCGATCCTTTGGCCGTGCCTGTCATAAACGGCACGGTTGTCGGCGACCAGGATTTCATCCCACCCATCGCCGGTCCAATCGAGCAGCTTATGATGTCGGCAATATGTGGTCACCAGTCGGCCGATCTGCAGGCCATCGGCATCGAGAAGCCATAGAGGGCTTTCATTGCGCGGCTTATGGTCGATATCCACTAGGATTTGTGGGCTGGGGGAGGAAGGATCCAATCGGCCGATGTTGATCGATTCGAAATGATGACCGGAACGTTCCCAAATTGCTTTCCCGTTACCATCGATCAGGGCCAGATTATAGGAACTACAGCAGGTGATGGCCAATCGAAAATCCTCCGGTTTTATACCTTTGCGCATCGGTCGCATACAGTCCAGATGTCCTGCGGACAGATCCACGGTTTTGGATTGATAGACCCAGCGTACACTACCGTCGAAATTGAGCATGGCGTAACCCGCCATGATCTCATCCCGTCCATCGCCGTCCAGATCGATCGGACACGGTTGATGGGCGGTTTTGTATCCGCCAGGATCTTTAACCGTCCAGAGCAATCGGCCTTCGTGATTATAGGCCCAGATCTGGTGATAGCGATTTTTTACCAGAACATCGGTGGGCCGGCCCTTTCCCGAAAGATCGCCAAACACCAGACAGTCCGAGGCGTCTTCAGGAATAGGCCATCGGCGTTTCTCTTTTCCGGTAGTACCCTCCAGTTCGACAAGGAATCCCTTGCCACCAATGATGACCTCGCCTTTGCCGTCTCCGTCCCAATCATGGATCTGGCAGGCAACATCGTGATGCCAGATTTTACGCCCGATTCCGGGATCGCCCCAACGCCAGATCACCGAACCGTTTAATCTATGGGCGACCACGGCACTGGTATAATGGGTGTCGTCTTGATTGAAGTTTTCTGCGCTGACAATTTCCGCTTGTCCGTCGCCGTCCAAATCGCCCGCCACCACCCACATGCCTCCATACTCCGGATCGAGGGTTATCACCTTCCAGGGTGTAAGAGTAGGGGCGGTATCGGCTGATTTCCCAATGTCCATAATATCGAACAATCGAGGAGAGGCGCTCTGTGCAAAACAGACAATAACCGATGCCGTCAGGAGGGCGAGGATTGCGGTAAATCTACATGGAACAACATTTCGAATCATAAAATCCTCCGCTCTCGATCCGATATTCAGGGCCGATAAAAAAAACAGACTGGGGTAAAACAAATTATAACATCGATGAAAACAAAGCGAGTCTCAAGCTTCGTTCTATCGGAATCCGATGGCGATCCTAGCCGTTTTCCGGGATAGCGTTTTCCGGGACACCCACTCATTCCAAAATGTGGGTGTCCGATTAATCTCCTGGACACTCGATTCTTCCAGAAGGCGACATGGATTCCACGGCATGATACTATCCATCGCTGTCCCGAGGATACCATGCAGATAACCGAGCAAACGGAACCGAGCGCGCCGGTCATCTTCGGGTGCCGGGGAGGGGAAAGATCCCTGATGCCCCGGCGACAGGCAGGCAGACAAACTCTATGCGGGTAGATGGGAACAGACATTCTTTCGCGCATCTGCGGACCATGCCGGTTTCGACAGGTTCATTGTACCGAGACGCTGCTTTGTTCGAGAAAGGAAATCCCCATGCGGGCATGCTTATTCATCGTATCTTCTCTTCTGCTGTTTGTCCTGGCAGACCCCGGGCCCATGGCCGGGAAATTATTCCGCGTCCAGGCTGAATTCGACATCAAGGTTCCCATGCGCGACGGCGTGCTGCTGTCCACCGACGTATACCGGCCGGACAGCGCCGGAAAATACCCGGTTCTTCTCCTGCGTACGCCCTACAACAACTATGATCCGACAACCGGCTATTTTTTCGCCGAGCAGGGATATGCGGTCGTATTGCAGGACGTGCGCGGTAAATACGACAGCGACGGCACATTCTATCCCTATGTGAACGAGGGCACGGACGGCCTTGACACACACACATGGTGCGCCGCCCAGCCCTGGTCGAACGGAAAGATAGGGACCATGGGATCCAGTTATGTGGGCGCCACCCAGGTTTTTCCGGCCCTGCTGGGAAGCGAACACCTGGCCTGCATGGTCCCTGCCGTGGCGGCCACCGATATTTACCATCACGGCCGGTACGAAGGGGGCGCCTTCGCCCTTACCATCAATACCATCTGGGGTGCGCTCGCGGCAACCGCACGGACGGCGCAGGACGTCTCTGCCCAACCGCTTGTCTGGCCGGATCTGCTGAACACGCTGCCGGTGGGCGATCTGCCGGCAAAACTCGGCAGAAGATCCAAGTTCTACGCCGACTGGCTCGCTCATCCGACCTATGACGATTACTGGAAGTCATACAGCGCTGCCGGAAAACAGTCTCGCATCGCCGTGCCCGCCCTCTGGGTCAGCGGCTGGTACGACATATTCCTGCAGACCACCATCGAGAATTTCACCGCCGTCAGGAACGGCAGCGTTTCGGAATCTGCCCGGGAAGCGCAGCGACTGGTCATCGGGCCGTGGACCCATGCCTTGCGGGAAGCGTCCAAGGTGGGCGATATCGACTTTGGTGCGGCATCCGTCCCCGACATGCGGCAGATGGAGTTGTCCTGGTTCAACCTCCGGCTCAAAAACGACATGGCCGCGCTCGATTCTACCCCTGCCGTTCGGCTGTTCGTCATGGGAGAGAACGCCTGGCGCACCTGTAACGCCTGGCCACCCGAAGGAAGCCACACGCTGGAATTTGCCTTGAACTCGCAGAAAGGAGCCAACAGCCTCTATGGCGATGGTACACTCGACCATGACCGCACCCATGCGGCCAGGGGATACGATTCGTTTACCTATGACCCGGCCAATCCCGTACCCACGCTTGGCGGCAATAACAGCGGACTGGAACTCTTATGGCCCAGCGGGCCTGTCGACCAGCGGCCCATAGAGCGACGCGACGATGTACTGGTGTATACCGGTGCGCCGTTGTCAGGGCCGCTCACCGTGATCGGACCGGTGACGCTGCGGCTTTGGGCCTCGTCGAGCGCCGCCAATACGGACTTTACGGCAAAACTCATCGACGTGTATCCCGACGGAAGGGCCATTAATATCAGCAGCGGTATCCTACGCGCCCCCTTGCGGGAGGGGTTCGAAACGTGGAAGGAGCTTGAGGCCGGCAATGCCTATGAATTTGTTATTGCCATGACGCCCACAGCAAACACCTTCCTGCCGGGCCATAAGATCCGCGTGCATATTTCAAGCAGCGACTTTCCTCGTTTCGATCGGAATCTGAATACTCCGGGTGCGGATATCTCACAGAAAACGGAGATGAAGAGTGCACAGCAGACGGTGTATCATGACAAGGAACATCCATCCCGCATCCTTCTCTCGGTGATCGGCAACCCCGGTATTTCCGTACGCGGTCACTAAACCGGTACGGAAAACATGCGAGCAATTTATCGTATCAGGAGAGAATCGATATGACTTGGAATTTTGCGGTAGGAGAAGAGGCAATGTAAGACCGGCGAGTGTATCTCGACCTGCTCCGTAAATACTCGGAACAACACGCGATGGATGTCCTCGCGTATTGCCCGGCGGCGCATTGCGGCCTCAGATGCGAACCGTGGCTGGACGACATCCCGGCACTGTCGGAACAATTTGACGATTGGCCGGCGTGGCTACGCGGCGTTGCGCCGACACACCTCCACGGGCCGTCCGTTAGGAAGCGCGACGTTCCTGAACCTCCTGGAATCCATGTTGGGCCGTACCGTGCGCCCACACAAGGCCGGCCGCCCCAAGAAACCCGCCAAAGGAGCGTGAAATATGGGTAGCGTCCCTATTTCCCCGCCCTTTTATCGATGTGACGCCATATACTCGGTAACAGCCTGAGTCAGAAGCCCCGACCTTGTTTCCCCATGCTTTTTTGCATAATAGTCTAATGAATTAAGCAATCGTTGCGGCATGGTTATATTAATCCTTTTTGATTTAAGCGACAATCTGCTAAGGTCCACTTCAACAAGTGCCCATATACCATCCTTAAAGTCGGGACTATCCTTGTGCCTTTCGATAGATGTGGCGACAGGAAAGGGCTCGGAATCCAGCAAGATACCTTCAATGTGACATTCTGCTGATTCCTGAGCATTCGCCAGGGCCTCTTCAATAGTTTCACCGGCTGAAAAACAACCCGGCAAATCGGGAAATGTGACACCATAATCTGATTTTTCATCTTTATGGATTACAACCGGATATTTCATTGCTTTACCTCCATTGCCAACCAGCCTGCCGATAAATATTTCGAAGAGTGCCGACAGGCAAATCTTTTTTGGGATGGGGGACAGTGACTTTCCCGGGCTTTTCAGGATGTTTGAATTGGCGGTGGTCTCCTTTTGTATGATGGAGAATCCAACCCTCCTTCTTAAGCCTTTGTATGATTTCCCCACTTTCCATGATGTGTATCATACACACTAATAGGTCGGTGGTCAATAATACTATGAAGGCATGGATAGCAGGTAAATGGTTTTTCTTCTATCTACCATTTTGTGTACAACATGCTGTGTACAAATTCCAAGATCCCTGAGATAAAGCAAAAGCTGCGCTTCTCCTCGTCTCGTAGTGATTCGAAATAGCTTGCCGGCGGGACGCCGGCGCTCCCAGGATTGCAGGAGTCTTCAGGCAGGAAACAACGAGCGCAGATAGCCGAGGTTATGGCGGTAGCATTCGACCAGCGGTTTTTCCTTGACCAGCGCTCCTTCCAGGACCAGCCAGCCGCCCCACCCCATGTCGTCGAGGACAGCCTGGAACCGTTTCCAATCCAGGCGTCCCTGACCCAGGAGGTATCCGTTTTCCTTGATGTGGATCTCGGCAATCCGGTCCTTGCCCAGTCGCCGCATATCCTGGAAAATGTCGTAGCCCTGCTCGGCCATATTGCAGGGATCGTAATAAACCCGGATTGCCGGAGATCCGATCGCATCCAGCAGACGCAGATGGTCCTCGGCCGGCAGCCAGGATTCGATCGCCAGGATAACTCCGGCCTTCTCCGCCAGAGGGGCCACCTTTTTCAACCGGCGGACGACCTCCGCCTGTTCCCTGGGCTTATCCTTCAGATCGCCCTTACCGAAAAAAGCCAGCAGTACGACCTTCTGCTTCATAGCCACCATAACCTGGATACACTCCGCGACCCAGGATTCGCTTTCGGCATCGGAGGCATACGGTTTTTCGTTGAGAATTCCCATGGCCAGAGAGGCGATGGCCACCTGGCATTTTTGCGCGGTCTCCCGGTATAGCCTGCGGTTTTCCTCCCGGCGAAGATCATAAGGAACGTCCCTTTTCCCGAAACTCACCTGCACCCCGTCCAGTCCTATCTCCCGGGCAACGGCCAGTGCCTCCGGAAGGTATTGCTGCCGCAGGGACCAGTCGCAGGCCCCGAAAGAAAAGGCGCGTTTCCTGTCGGCGGCCAGGGAAAGAAGTGGATGAAAGAGGCAGGAAGCTCCTGCCAACAGTACTTTTCTACGCCCCTCATTGCCTGTCATATCGCATTCTCCTATCTCTGCCCATCGTCAGAGCAAACAAACTTTTTTCCTCTCGCTACTTGCCTGTTCCCTTCTGCATAAGGGACTTCAACTCCTCCAGGTGATGGTCGTAGATACCCCGCGGATAGGTATGGTGCTTCCGGCAAAGGAAGGCGGCCATGCCCACCACCTCGCCCATCATCCCCGTGGTCCGCATGACGCGCACCGTCCCCAGGGCGACATGGGTTACACTGATGTTGCGTCCGGCCATGAAAAGATTTTCTACATTCCGCGAATAGAAGCAGCGATAGGGAACGGCGTAAGGTTCCTTCTTTCCGTTTTTGGCGATCGTGCGGAACTCCTGCCCCGGAAACTGCTCGCTGTTCCTGGGAGCCGGATAATGCAAATCGATGGACCAGGTGGCGGTCACTGCGGCATCCGGAAAGAGGCGTTTGCCGGTGATGTCCTGCTCCTTGAGGATGATGTCGCCCAGCAATCGACGCGATTCCCGTTTACCGGCGATATAGGCCACCCAGGCCAGCTGCTTCCTGGCATACTTGTGTTTGTTTTGGGCATGGTTTTTCTGAAAGGACCAGTTGCCGTAGACCGCACGCAAACCATGATCGCGTATAGCCTCGAAATCGTTGATCTGGTCCTTATCGAGACCGGTCTCCCAGTCCCAGTCTCCGCGATCGACATTTTGTACCGTGGTATCGTTGAACGGCAGCGCCCAGGGAGTATCCGGAAAAGATGTTTCCCGGTCCGTCTCTTCAGAATACCACATCACCGAGGCCCCCATCACCAGTCGATCGGCCGCTTCCGGGGCCGTCGGCTCGCCGTACTCACTGCGCGCCTCGCGTCCGTAACGATAATCGGCTCCGGCCAGGAATCCCACTGTACCGTCTCCCGTGCAATCGGCAAAAAGGGTCGACCGGATGGCAAGTTCCCTTCCGGTTAAGACCTCCCGGGCCAGGACGGCGGTGATCCGGTTCTGTTTTTTCACGACGCCCGTCACGCTGGTATTTAGGAATAACCGTATGTTCTTCTCTGCCCGGACAACGGCCAGCTTCTTCTCGTCATCATAATTTCCCGCCGGTCTGGCATTGCCTTGCTTGCCGGAATCCAGTACCTTGACGATGTCGCCCAATGCCTTATAGGGTGGCAGATTGATTTCTCCGCCTAGATGCACTCGCACTTCGGAACTGTTGTTTCCTCCAAGCAAGGGACGGTCCTGGATAAGGGCGGTCTTCAATCCCAGCCGGGCGGCAGAGATGGCGGCGGCTGTCCCTGCCATTCCTCCGCCGACCACAACCAGATCGTAGGCACCGGCATCGGCAGGCCTGTTGGGAAAACCCATCCACTTGCGCCGCATATGCTCCAGGGAGACTCCCTCGTCGGGCGGATGCATTTTCGTATCGCTGGTCAGCAGGATGGCGTCGCAGCGGCCGTCGAAACCGGTCAAATCGTGAAGGTTCAGTTGCACCGGCCCGCGCTGGAGCGCGATGGTGCCACCATCCTGCCAGTGCCATCTCGCCCCTTCCGTACCGAAGGTCACACCCAGCGGTTTATGGTCGATCAGCAGGGTAAATTGGCCCGGCGCCCCTTCAGCCCGGAAATTGGCTACCCAATCCCTGGTTCGAACCCACACCCGATATGTACCTTGCACAGGCACCTGCACCGAGGTAACGGCATCGGCCACCGGTTGTCCCAATCCGTGTGCCAGCAAAAAGGGCGATCCCATGCGGTGCAGAAACTGGGTATCGACTACCCATCCCCCTGTCTGGCGGAAGCTCTCTGCCTCGACAAGGACCGTCACCGGGCGGGCTGCGGCAGCAACCGATAAGACAGTCAGCAATGCAGCATAGACGAACAGATGTGGTTTCCTCATGTACCTGTCTCCTTTAGCGAATTCTCCGCTAATATTACCGCCGATCGCGGATAAAGTGACACAGACATTTCTGACTGGCAATCCTTCCGGCATGCGATGTTCCCCTGTTTGCCGATTGCTGCAAGACGTTTTATAATGACCGTGGGAGATACGGCTGTCCTCAGGCACCCGGCGCTAAATAGGGGTGGCAGGCGAATGGCGGCAGCCGTGAAGATTAGAATATGCGCAGATACCCAACTGTTATCCTGGTACTGCTGTTAAGCCTTGGCCTGGTCGGACCGGCGGCGGGAAAGGATATTCCTGCCGACCGCTCGGCGGTCGGCGATTGTATCGGCAACTTCGAACAGGTCGATGCCACACTCTATCGTGGCGCCCAACCGAAGGAGAACTGCTTTGCCAGGCTCAAGGCTATGGGCATTCGCACTGTGGTCAATTTCCGCCGAGAGAAAAAGGCCATAGAAAAGGAACGGCAGCTGGTCGAATCGCTGGGCATGCGATATGTTTCCATACCGTGGCACATCACGCGGCGTCCCAAAGACGAGATCTATCGTAAGTTTTTCGCCGTCACCGACGATCCCAAGGCGCAACCGGTGTTTTATCACTGCATGCGCGGAGTTGAACGGACTGGCACCATGACCGCCGCCTACAAGAAACGGGCCTTTTCTTTTTCGGCCGATTCGGCCCTTCGCGACATAAAGCGTTTCTGTATTCGTTGGTATTGGTACCCGTTTGTCCGATCGCATGTCCGGGCTTTCGATCCGGCACAATTTCCCAAGCCGGCGAATGCAAAGGAGCAGGCGGAAGACAAACCCTGAGCGCCTCCCAACGTATCGAAAAGGTGGGGATTCATGAACCAAAATCTCAGACTGATCGGCAATGTCCGCCGGCGGGAGTGGCCGGTTACCCTGCTGTTGTTCCTTTTCTTTTTCCTGGTGATCGCCGTCTTCCAGGTTTTAAAACCGTTGAAAAGCGGACTTTTCCTGGAACAGTACGGGGCCGACCTGGAACTCTATGCCAAGCTGGCCAACATCGCCGTGGCCGGTCTGGGAGCACTGGGGTTCAGCCTGCTCTTCAAGCACCTGCGCCGGCAGCACCTGATTGTTTTATTGTGCGCCTTTTTCCTGGGATGCTTCCTGATCCTGACCGTCTGGCTGCGAAGCCCTAGCGCTCTGGCCATATGGGGGTTCTATTTCCTGGGCGACCTGGAATCCACTCTGATGGTAACCGCCTTCTGGGCCTACGCCACCGATCTCACCCGACCGGAGCAGGCCAAGCGCCTCTTCGGTTTTATGGGGGCAGGGAGCGTGATCGGCGGATGGGTCGGGGCCGCCTTTGCCAAAGGGCTCCTGGCCAAGATCGGTATGAGCGGGCTGCTCCTGCTCGCCTCCGTTGCCATGGTCGCCATTGCCGCCCTTGCCCTGGCGGTAGAGTCTCTGGTTCGACGGGATGAAACCTTTCTACCACAGGATACCGGCCCGGCAACCGGCACCGGTATGGAGGGGAAATCCTCCTGGCGCGAATCCCTACAGGGGGCCAGACTGGTCTGGAACTCCCGGTACCTGCTGGCCATCGTCGGCATCATGGCTTGTTACGAAGCCGTCTCCCAGATCATGGATTACCAGTTCAAGAGACAGGCCGAGCTGCTGAGCGGAGTCGTCACCACCCAGGCGTTTATCGCCAATGTCTACTTTTATGCCAATGCCATCTCCGTATTGGTGCAGCTCTTCCTGGTAAGTTTCCTCCTGCAGAAGTTCGGAGTGAAAACGGCCCTGATGGTCCTGCCCCTGGCCATGCTGGGCAGTTCGGCGGCGTTCCTGGCGGTCCCGACCCTGTTCGTTTCCAGCCTGCTGGTCATATCCGACAACGGCCTGAATTACTCGATCCAGCAGACGGCACGCGAATCGCTGTTCCTGGTGACTTCCCGGGAAGAAAAATATAGGGCGCGGGCCTTTACGAATATGTTTATCCAGCGCCTGGCCAAAGGGCTCAGCATCCTGGGGATCCTGTTGCTTGGACTCTGGCATCTGGAGGTCCGCTGGTTGAGTCTGGGCAGCATGGCCATCCTGGCCATTATGATTGCCTGCAGCTTATACGCCGGCAGAAGGTTTCAGGAAAAACAGTAAGATCCCCATCTAAGCTTTCTAGCGGGACGATTACCGATCTTCGGGCGGCGTTTGTCGGCCGCGCTCCCATGACGGCACCAATCATCCGCATCGATACCAACCATTTTTATACGGACAACGATTCCTCGAAAGATCCCAAGGTGTATGCTCGGGGGCTGAAGGAAAAATCCTGGGACCATCTGTGGAGTTGATGCCGGAGGCCAGGATCCAGGGAATTTTCCTATGGATTTCCGGCATCCAGGAGCGCACGTACCGTCTGGGTGAGCATTATCGGTTTGTACGGCTTGGGAAGATAACGGTCCTGGGCCGCAGGGCCGGAATTGTCTTCCAGAGTTTCCGGGCTGTAACCGCTGGAATAGATTACCTTGAGATCCGGCCGGATTGCCCGCAGTTGGTCCGCCAAATCCCTTCCGCTCATCCCGCCGGGCATAACCATGTCCGTGAGCAATAAATCCGCCTGGCCATCTGTTTCCTTCCAGAGACGCAACGCCTCCGGCCCGCTCTTCGCTTCCAGAACACGATAGCCGCAGCGTTGCAGGCAGGTCTTGGCAAGGGCGAGCACAGAGGGATCGTCTTCCACTAAAAGGATGGTTTCCTTCCCGCATCCCGGATCTCTCGGAGACTCGGCGGAGGAGATACCTATCGAGGTTTTGGTCTGCATGGCCGGCAGGTAGATGATAAAGGTGGTGCCATGATCCAACCGGCTGGCGACTTCGATCCAGCCTTGGTGTTGTTTGATGATGCCGTAACTGGTAGCCAGGCCCAAGCCCGTACCTTTGCCGATTTCTTTTGTGGTAAAGAACGGTTCGAAGATCCGAGGCAGTAGTTGGGGATCGATTCCGCTTCCTGTATCGGTCACCGTAAGCACAACGAACCTGCCGGAACGGGCTTCGGGATTACGTTGCAGGTCGTCTGCCTCAAGATTCTCGCAATGTGTCGCAAGGAGCAAGCTTCCTCCTTTCGGCATGGCGTCCCTTGCGTTGACGGCAAGATTGACGATGACCTGTTCCAGCATACCGGCATTGGCGGCAATGTGGGGCAGGTCGGGTTCGTAGTTGCAGCGGAGGGTAATATGTTCCCCCAGAACCCGGTGCAGCATGGAATAGATGTTGCGAAGCACTTCATTCAGATCGAGAGGCTCAACCTCCATGACTCGCTTGCGGCTGAAGGTAAGCAGTTGGCGGGTCAGATTGATGGCTCGTTTGGTGGCGGCTTGAATCTGTTCCACCATGCCTTGCGACTCGGCGGAAAGACCAGGATCCTCGGCGAGCAGGTCGGAGTTGCCGATGATGACGGTAATAAGGTTGTTAAAATCATGGGCCACACCTCCGGCCAACTGGCCCACGGCCTCCATCTTTTGCATATGGCGCAATTGGGTTTCCAGCCGGGTGTGAGCTGCTTCGATTAGTTTTCGCTCGGTTATATCCTGAATGGTTCCAAACATCCGGATCGCTTTTCCATTCTTGTCAAATTCCAGTTCTCCGAGCCCGTGCACCCATCGCTCCTGGAAATCGCTCTGTCGGATAATCCGATACTCTTTATTGAACCGGTGTTTTTCTGTCAGGACATCCTTCTGCAGGTGCAGCAGCATTTCTTGCTGCTGATCCGGATGAATCAAACGGATCCAGCCGTCCACATCCTTCAGATACTCTTTGCCGATGCCGAAGATTTCATCCATCACATCCGAGCTGACCCATCGTCCGGATAGAGTGTCGAGATCGTAGGAGCCGAGTCGAGCCACGGCCTGGGACTTCCTTAAAAAGAATTCACTTTTCTTGAGGGCCTCTTCCGCCTGCTGGTGTTCGGCCCGCGATCGCAGTGTCGCTATGCCGAATGCCAGATCCATGGCCAGTTCCTGTAACAGTACCACTTCGGCGGTATCAAACGCATTGGTGGTCGAAGCAAAGATGACCATGCCCCCCAGGATCCGTTCGTCAAACACCAGAGGTAACCCTATCATGGCAACATAATCGAACCGAACCGCTTCCTCCTGCCAGGAAGCGAAACGAGGATCCTCCCTGATATCATGAGCCACGAAGAGTTGTCCGTTTGCCAGGGAAATTCCCACCGGATTTCGGCTTGGATCCACTGCATCCCAGGAAATTTCCCGATCGGTGGAATCACCGGCTTTCTGACCGGCACGGGCAGCAGGTCGAAATGTACAATTGGAATCATTTTCCACCAGTCCTACCCATGCCAGGCGATAGCCTCCATACTCGACAATGTTTCGACAGATTTGCCGGAGAAGCTCCTCCTCTTTGACCGCACGCACCAAGGCCTGATTGCACTCGCTGATGGTCCGTAAAGCCCGATTGGCTCGTCTAAGCTCGGTCTCGGCTTGCTTGCGATCGGAAATGTCTCGGGCAATCCCCTGTATCTGCGGCTGATGGTTCCGTCTGTTCACCAGACGCGTATTGACTTCCAGAGCCAGGCGCCGGCCGGTTTTTGTCAGCACTTCCAGTTCGTAAGTGGTGCCGGTGTCGCGATCCAGTTTCTCCTTCATCTGTTCGCGAACTCGCTCCAGATATTCCGGGGCGACGATTTGCGTGAAATTGAGTCCGATCGCTTCCTGGTAGCTGTATCCGAGCATCTGTTCTGCCGCCGGATTGATCCAGGTGAAATTGCCTTCCAAATCGTGGGTATAGACGATGTCCAAGGCGTTTTCCACCAGTTCTCGGTATTGCCGCTCCAGGGAAGCCTCCCGTTCCACTTGTCGGCGAATCTGATCGGATTGCCGCGCAACCTGACGCCGCAAGGAATAGTTCCAGACGGCAAACAATGCCAGACATAACGGCAATACCAAAGCGCTTTTCCAAACCCAGCCAGGCAGTTGCCAGGCTTGAGTGCCGGCCGGATTCCCGGTCCATCGATTTAGGATAGCCCTCCGTTCCGCTGCCGTGATGCTGTCCAGCCCCTTCTGCAGAATCGTCCGCAGGATCTGATTATGTTTGGCTACCGCCATGTGGTTCGGAATGGTATAGAGAACCTCAGGCAGGGCGTGAAGTTGGGAGAGGGAATTCTCCTCGATCAAGTATTGACCTACCTGCAGAGTGTCGAACATTGCTTCCAGTCGACCCAGGGCCAGCATTAAAAGGCCTTCGCGTGTCGTGTTCACCGGAACGATGGCAACTTCGGGATGATGGGAGGTGAGCCAGGCAGATTCTGCGTAGCCCCTTACCGCCCCCACTCTTTTTCCCGCCAAGTCGCCGATTCTTGCGAGGTCGGGAGTGGATCTGGAAACAAACAGAACGTTTTGCACATCCAGGTAGGGACGGCTGAAAAGAAGAAATTGTTCTCTTTCCGGGGTCAGCCGGATCAGTCCTAAAAAGTCGGCCTTGCCGTCTCTTACGCTTTCGACGGCCTCGGTCCAGATTTCATAACGGATCGGCCTGATTTCAACTTTCAGGTTACGGGCTACTACCGACAGGAATTCCGGAACGATTCCTGCGGCCAGGCCATCCTTCTGGAAATATTCGAACGGGGGCGTTTCTACATGGGGTGCATATCGCAGAGGTCCATGGGCCCGGATCCAGGCCTGTTCCTCCGCGTTCAACAGCTCTGCGTCCCCTCGGCAAAGGCCGCAGAAGCATATCAGTATCAGGATGGTTGCCCGATAAAACGTAGAATAAGAAGTAAGAGGATAAGGAAAATGCTGATATCTCGTTGCCAGCATGTTCTGATTTTACCGACCCCTGGAAGGTGTGTCAATCATTGGTCTCTTCTGTCGGCAGGTAAGGAGCACGAAGTGTCTTGTCTCCCTTCCAGCGATCTGTCGGCCGGCACTGTCCTAAGGGGCAACCCTGGCGGAGCCGATACAAAATCATCTGTAAAGTCAGTGACGGCATTTCCAGGGAAGATGCCCGCTCCCCGGGTCTTCAACCCTTCGAGATGGCTTCCGCTGC
>CAZTVS010000110.1:0-15943 GCA_964617125.1 uncultured Acidobacteriota bacterium | reverse complement strand
TTTTTGCGGCTTCATCATGATTGACGCCATGCCACACTGGGGGACGGCGGGCCTACTGGATGGAACCAAGACGGGAGATAGGCCAGTAGCGAAAAATTGCCTTTCCATAAATGTTCTCTATAGGAACAAATCCCCAACTGCGGCTGTCGTTGCTGGAATTGCGATGGTCGCCCAGTACAAAATAGGAATCAGGCGGGACCTGTCGGGGGCCGAAGGTATCATGATCGATGTAGCGCGGATCCAGATAAAATTCCTCCAGAGGTTTCCCATTGAGGAAAACCTTGCCGGCTTCAATCATGACCCACTCTCCGGGAAGACCGATGACCCGCTTGATGAAGGATTTGGCCGGTTCCTTGGGGTAGCGGAAGACGACGATGTCTCCTCGCTGGATGTCGCTGAAATGATAGATGAAGCGATTGATGAAAATCCTCTCCTGGTCTACCAGGCGGGGGAGCATGCTGGTGCCCTCGACCTTGACCGGCTGTACCACGAAAAGGATGATCAGCATGGCCGCCAGAATGGCGATGGTGATATCTTTCGACCAGCTGATGAAATCCCAAAAAAGCCTGCGAAGCGGGTCCGGCTTGGCGGATACGTCTGCTGAAACGGGATCGACTGCGGAAGCCATCGCTTCCGTTTCCTTCCTTTCCTGTTCTGTCATCTCTGTTCTACCGTCAAACTATCTTCTTCTATCTTTACCCTGGAGATCCCATAGGATGACAACTCTAACGGAGTGAAGCTCGCCTGGCTCATTCTGTCTTTCAATAAATAAGCAGCCAATTCTTTGCTGAGCCCTGAAGGAATACTCATCCCGTTGAGCCGTATGCCGTCGACATCATACTTTAACTTGGTGCCTACCATCTCGATATGCCCGTCGGCCTCCAGGAGCTGATCTCCCTGCAACATCGACCGCAGCACTCTGCCGGCAATGCCTTCGGTATTGATTTTTATCTCATCTCCGTTCACGAAGGCCCGGGCGTAAAAGGTATCGTTAGGCTTCAATTCCATAATGAGCTTGCGCAGTCCCGGCTGTTTGTTTTTTTCCAGAGAGTAAGCGATATAGTCGTTCAGCTCCTTTTCGGTAATTACGACGGTTTCCGAAGATGGCGTCCGATCGGGATTTCTCCAACGATCGAACAGTTTCTCCAGTCTCTGTTCATTCTTCACAACCGATTCTCCGAAAAGACATAATCCTGAAAAGAAAAGAATGCAACTCCAGAGGGCCGCAATGGTTCTTGAGCTCCGGTTTATCTGCATAAACGATCGATATCTGTTTTTCAAAGAGGGTCCTCTTCTCGATGGCTATCCTGAATCCCTTTCTCTGAATTCTCCCTTGTTTATACGCAAATATCGAGAAAAGGGTTCAATGAATTTCTGTTTTTCTACAGGCCCGATCTTTTACCGACCGTGGAATCGATCAGTCGTTTTCGGGTGTAGGGGATGAGCCCTCCGGCCTCCAGAATGGCCTTTCTGGCTTTTGGCAAAGGTTGTATGGGCGAGCGGGTATTTCTGGTTGCATTGGTGACATAATCATCGGAGATGTGCAGAGTGTCTCCTTCGTCACCTTCCCATTCCGGACAGATGATGACCGAGAGCCCCAGGTTGATGGCATTTTGCAAAAAGATACGGGCCACACTTCTGGCGACGATGATCAGATCATGGCCCTTCAGACAGCTGACGGCCTGTTCCCGGGAGGAACCGCATCCGAAATTGTTGCCCGCCAAGATTACAGAATATGGGGGCAGATTTCCTTCTCTAATCCTCTGCTGAAAGGGCTTCAGATCGGCAAAGGCGTACTGCGGGGTTTCCGTGGGCAGGACGGTGGCCATATAACGGCCCGGATAGATGGCATCCGTCGAGACATCGTCCCCTAAAACCATGACAACCGTTCTCTCGTTCGTTCTTTCCATAAGCTTGTATTCTCCCTAACTCAATCGATCAGGATTCGGGGGTCTGTGATCTCTCCATAAAGGGCGCTGGCGGCGGCCACTTGAGGCGAACAGAGATAGACTTCCGCATTGGGATTTCCCATCCTGCCTTTAAAATTGCGGTTGGTGGTGGAGAGGGCGATTTCCCCGTCTCCCAGGGCACCCTGATGGACACCGAGGCAGGGTCCGCAACCCGGATTCATCACCACCGCTCCTGATTCGGCGAGATCGGCCAGGAATCCCTGTTGCATGGCCCGGAGATAAATACGCCAGGAGGCCGGAAACACCAGCAGGCGGGTCCCTTTATGCACCTTCCTGCCTTTCAGGATCCTGGCGGCTGCGGCGATATCTTCCAATCGGCCATTGGTGCAGGAACCGATCACGATTTGATGGGTTCGTATGCCATGGACCTGGGATACAGGCTTCACATGATCGACATTATGAGGGCAGGCGATCTGAGGTTCGATCCTGGCCGTGTCGACGGCGAGAACCTGTTCATAATGGGCATCGTCATCCGGTCTCCAGCGAATGGCTTCTTCGTCCCCGATTCCAGTCTCCTCCCGGAGATAGCGTATCGTTTCCTCATCGGCGGGAACGATCCCGCCGGTGGCGCCGGCTTCCACCGACATGTTGCACAGGACCAGGCGCCCATCCATGGACATCTGCCGAATCGTGTCGCCATGGAACTCGATGACCCGAAAGGAGGCCCCGTTGGCCGTGAGCAAGCCGATAAGATATAAAATCAGGTCCTTCGGTGCGACATAGGGGGCGAATTCACCCTGGCATTCCACCTTGATCGTGGCCGGGGCTTCAATATTCAGAGCCACCCCCAGGGTCCATACACTGGCCATCTCCGTGGCCCCGATGCCGAAGGCGAACGCCGACAGGGCTCCGTGCGTGGTGGTATGGCTGTCTGTACCTACCACTACGTTTCCGGGACGAACATAACCGTTTTCCGGGAGGATCTGGTGACAGATTCCACCGCAGTCTCCACGTATGTCGTGGAATTTCGAGATCCCCTGGGCTTCGACAAACTCCCTGATCTTTTTCTGGTTGCCGGCGGTTTTGGCACTCTCCGCCGGAACCCGGTGATCGAATATGATGCTGATCCTGGAAGGGTCCCAGACCTTGGCCGCGATCCCTGTATCTTGATAAATTTGCAGGAACTGGTTGATAACCAGGGCGGCATTCTCATGTGACATGGCCAGATCGACTGCAGGCTCCAACACATCTCCGGCGGTGACCCGATCGCATCCGGAGGCGCGAGCCAGGATTTTTTCCACGACAGTCATTCCCATAGATTCGGTCCCCTTAAAAAAAAGTTATGGAAGATGTCTCAGAGATCTTTCAGGAATATTTCTCCTGCAGCGTCCGGGCCGGCAGGTATTTCTTTTCCATCTCGCGATATTCCTCCATTCCTGTGAACAGATTGTAATCGGTAAAACTGCTCAGCCATTGCGTCTGTCCCAGAAGGATGCCGTTCGGCGATTGTTTCAAAGCGGTAAAAAAGTCGGTCAATGCCTTGTGGGCGACAAGAATGGAGGCTACCGGGATGGAAACGCGGGCGATTCCCATGGCCGCCAGTTCCGGGATGGGAATCAATTCCGTCCGAACCCCGCTTACGGCATCCATCAGATTTACCGACAGCAATCCATGAATGGTTCCGATGGCTGTCTCAATCTCCTTTTTGGATTGGATGCCGTCGATGAAGACCATGTCGGCACCGGCATCCAGATAGAGATTACAGCGACGCAGGGTCTCTTCCAGCCCGTGAACGGCATAGGCATCGCTGCGGGCGTTGATGATAAAATCGGGGTCGATTCGATCGCGGACCTCGGCACAGGCGCGTACCTTGCCGACCATTTCTTCCGCCGAAATCACCTCTTTACCTTTCATGTGTCCGCACCGTTTGGGGAAGATCTGGTCTTCGATATTCATCCCGGCTACACCCATGGCGATGAGCCGCTCCGTAGCCAGAGCGGCATTGATGGCGTTGCCGCCCCCGGTGTCGATGTCGGCCATGACGGGTATGTCGACCGCCTGAACGATGTTCCACGTCATATCCAGGATGTCCTTGAAGGCAACCAGTCCCAGATCGGGTTTGCCAATCAGACAACCGGACAATCCGAACCCCGAGATCTGAATGGCTTCAAATCCACAGTGGGCAACGATTTTGGCGCTAAGCGCATCGTGGCACCCCGGCACCGTGAGCGCCCGCCGCTGCATCAGGGCCGTTTTCAATCTGGTCGAATGTTTCATGGTCGAATTCTCTCCATCCACCGAAACCCTTAGGGTTCGGAAAATTACATCTTGGCGACGATCGCCTGCGCCATCTCCAGGGTTGTGTTGCATCCGCCCATATCGTAGGTACGGATTTTTCCTTCGCGGATGACCTCGGCCGTCGCTTCTTCAACGATCCTGGCCTTATCTTCCTCCCCCAGCCACTCCAGCATCATTTTAGCGGCCAGGATGGTGGCGATCGGATTGACCTTATACTGCCCGGCGTATTTGGGCGCGGAACCGTGCGTCGGTTCAAAAACCGCCAGTTTCTCCCCGATATTTCCCGAGCATCCGAAACCGAGTCCGCCGACCATTTGGGCACAGAGATCGGAGATCACGTCTCCATATAGGTTCGGAGCCACCAGGACATCGTAATTCATCGGATTTTTCAGCAGCCACATGGTCATGGCATCGATGTTGGCATCGTCGCACGCGATCTCCGGAAACTGCCGGGCCACTTTCATGGCCTCTTCGAGAAAAAGGCCGTCGGCGGCCCGCACTACATTGGCTTTATGGACGATCGTTACTTTCTTTCTCCCGTTTTTCCGGGCAAACTCGAACGCCGCCCGGGCAATACGTTCGGAGCCGGAGGCGGTATTGATCTTGCAGGAGATGGCCAGCTTGTCGGACGGCAGGCTGCTGAAATGGGAGAAAGGTTTGGAATGGCGTTGCAGCATGGCCGACAGTTCCTCGGGCACCGGGTGAAATTCAACCCCGGAATAGAGGTCCTCGGTATTTTCCCGGAAGACCACCAGGTCGATCTTCTCTTTAAAATTCAGAGGATTTCCCGGGTAGGCCTTGCATGGGCGCAGGCATATGTACAAATCGAAGAGTTGGCGCAGGCGCACAATCGGGGAGCGATAGACCAGGCCTTTGTCTTTCAGATCGGCCCGCAGTTCGGAAACGGCCGTCTTTCCGGGCTTGCTGGTGATGGCCCCGAACATGGCCGCGTCCGTTCTTTGCAGCAGCTCGATCGTACGCTCGGGGAAGGCATCTCCTTCCTGGCACCAAAATTCCCAGCCGATATCGCCGGGGAGATAATCCGCATTCAGATTCACTTTATCCAGTACCATCCGGGCCGCTTGCAGAACCTCGATTCCGATACCATCTCCCGGCAGCCAGGCAATTGCGTATTTTTTCATAGGAAACCTTGTTGATCCTCTTGGTTGATGTTCCAGGTTTGGCGGACGATGAAAGCCGATTTGCCTTGGGATTCGTAGTAAATTCGAATCAGCAGTTCGGCCACCAGGCCGATCAGGATGAATTGCACGCCGACCAGAAAGAGAAATACGGCCAGCAGCAGCAGGGGATTGCGGTGTGCCTTTACCGAATCGGCAAATTTCTGCCACAGGGTGACGACACTGAAAAAGAAACCGCCGAGGCACAGGAGGCTGCCGATGCCGCCGAACAGATACATGGGTTTGGTGGAGTAGCTTCCCAGAAACCGGACGGTGATCAGATCCAGGAGAACCTTGACGGTGCGCATGAGACCGTATTTGGATTTTCCGAACCGGCGGGGACGATGATTGACGGCGATTTCCGTTACCTTGGCCCCGGCCCAATAGGCGTAGATGGGGATGAAACGGTGCATCTCTCCGTATAGGCGCACGTGCTGCAGGATTTCCTTGCGGTAAGCTTTCAGGGTACAACCGTAATCATGCAGATGGACGCCGGAAACCATGGAGATGAGCCGGTTGGCCAGAATCGAGGGGACGCGGCGGGAGAGCCAGCGATCTTTTCGATCGCGCCTCCAGCAGCTCACCACGTCGAATCCTTCCTCCAGCTTGGCCAGGATCACGGGGATGTCGGCCGGATCGTTCTGTAAATCGCCATCGAAGGGGAGTACGATTTTTCCCGAGGCGTATTGAAATCCGGCGGACATGGCGGCCGTCTGTCCGAAATTTCTGGCGAAAGAAATGACCTTGATGCGCGCGTCCTTCTGTGCCAGTTCGGTAAGGCGGAGGAGGCTCTGGTCCTGGCTTCCGTCGTTGATGAAGAGGATTTCGAACGATTTGCCCAGCTGGCCGAGAACGGTTACCAGCTCCTGATGCAGGATGGGAATATTGCTTTCTTCATTGTAAATGGGAACGACAATGGAGATTTCCATAGGTGTATCCAGGCCTTTTTGCACCGCATCCTTCCCCATGTTCATTCTCCATTGGAAAGGCTTTTTTCGGCCGCCAGCAACTGGTCTTCCTGGACTTCATCCTTGTGCAGCAGATAGGCCACGGACCCAGGCAGGGAACTGACAATGATGACAATGGAGAAAAGGAAGCCAAGGGCTACTCCCTGTGGCTTGGAAACGCCGATCGTCTGAAAAAAGCCGGCCGTCGCCAGTTCCCGAAGTCCCATACCGTTGATGCTTATGGGAATCATGGTAATCAGCGTGATGGCCGGTATGAAAATGAGGAAGTAATAAAATTGCGATTGGATACCTAAAGCCAGGGCCAGCAGATAGCTGGAGACGACCACCAGAAATTGATTGATCAGGGACAAGAGGAAGGTGATCGCCAGGCGGGGATAACTCTGCCGTATGCTGGAGAAGGCGCGGGATAACTTGTTGATCTTCAATACCGCCGTCGTGGCCCCGAATCGGGTCAGATAGCCACCCAGCCAGTTGTGGGATTGAGGATGCAGCAGGAGAATATTGGCCAGAACAAAGGCAATGGTCAGAACCAAAAATCCCCAAAAAACATCGATCTCCTGAATGGTGATCGGGTAGATGCCGGATGCTCCCAGTGCCATTAAAAGGAGGGCGAGCAATCCGATGGCCCGGTCGAAATAGACCGAGGCGATCGCTTTCGAGTAGCTGCGTCCGCAATCGTTGCCCGTCAAAACCACCTTGACCAGGTCTCCGCCGACAAGGCCCGGGAGAATGAGATTACAGAACATACCGATACAGTAAATGAGTACCAGCCGGGTGGTTTTAAGAACCGAATTGAGCAGCTTCAGAAGAATACGCCAGCGCAGGACGCACAGGAAGTGACCGAACCAGGTGATGAACAGGGTCGATAGAAATAAGATTTTGTCGGCGTTCCGTATCTCGTTCCAGGCATAGCGCAGATCGATATCCTTGAGCACCCAGTAAAGAAGCGCAGCCGTTATCACCAGTTTGCCGAGGGTGATGAAAATGTTTTTCCAATTGTATTTATTCGACATGCCGAATCTTTATCCATCTGATTTCAGGGCAAGAGAGAATGCCCGAACATCAGTCAGGCGCTTATCGTTTACCGGATCAGGATCCGGATATCAGCAGCAGGGAGGAAGAATCCTTATCCTTTTTCCATTCCCACAATTCCTGAAAGCGCCAACGCCAGAGATCTCTTTTTTCCATAATTTTGTAATTTTTCAGCTCGAAAACGTCCTGGAGCCGTTCATACTCCTCCCCTCGCAGTATGAAGAATTTTCTTCCCGGACTGCGTAATATTACCTGAATAAAGCGTTTTTCATCAATGATTTCGTGGATGGGCCGCTGCATATAAAAAGCGAGACTCGGCAGAGCCACTTTATAGTAACCTACCCAGTCGACGGGGGAGGCGTTGGCTCGGATGATCTGGGCAAGTTCTCTGACCGGCTTATTATTCTCCCAGGCCGGAAAAACATACAAGGAGGAGAAGGTCAGTAAAAACCAGGAACCGGCGATGGTCAGCAGTAAACAGCGGTTCCAGTGACCTTTCAAGGCGAAACGAACCAGGAAAACCGGCAACAGGGCCGTCCATACGGCAAGAATCATCACGGTAAATGGGTTTAAATTCATGGCCGTTACCAGTTCCGGGAACGTAAACCAGATGAGCGGAACCGCAGCCAGAATCAGGAAGGCGAAAAGAAGAAACCCGCCTTGCAATAGATTTTTCCCCAGCGTCGATGCCGGCCGGTACCGATCCCAGGCATAAGCGGCCAGAAGGGAGGCGGGCAAATAGATGGGAAGGATGTAGTATTCCTGTTTGTTGCGGGACAGAGAAAAGAAGACCAATCCCAGGGAAAACCACACCCATAGATAACTGCGAAAGGAAGAAGATGTCTGATTTTCATCCTCTGCTTTCTGATGCCGGAGGGTCAGCCAGGCGAGCAGTCCGAGAAGAGACCAGGGGAAGAAATCCACCAGGAATACAGGAAGAAAGTACCATAGGCCTCGCCGCGGACCGAAGTCTTCGGTCATATAGCGACCAAAGTTATCGCTGAGGAAAAAAATACGTATGGGCTCCCATCCGTAAAATTGCACCAGCCGGATATACCAGGGCAAAACCACCAGGAAAAAAAGAACGGAACTCAAAATGAATCGGGCCGAGAAAAGTACATCCCAGGATTTTTTCCACAGGCAGAAAAAAACAAGGGTTCCTCCGAAAAGAACTACGGCCACCGGACCTTTCGTCATTACCGCTAGCCCCAGGGCTGTCCAGGCGGCGGCCATCCAGACCGTTCCCGGTTTTCCCTTTTCCAGCAGTACCTTGGCCATCAGGACCAGAGCCAACGAGACGAAGAAGGCCAGCCAGATTTCCGTGATCGCCCGTCGCGACATGACGAATACACGGAAGTTGAGGGCCAGAAACAGTCCGGCATAGAGGCCGATACGTGCATTAAACCAGCGAAGGCCGGCCCAGAAGGCCAGTCCGACCCAAAGACAGGCTGCCAGGACAATCGGAATTCTCTCCGACCACTCGGATACGCCGAAGAGGCGATACATGAACGCCACTCCCCAATAGGAGAGTGGAGGCTTCTGCCAGCGGAAGTGATAATTGAAGAGTGGAATGACGAAATTCCGCCCCTCGGCCATTTCCCGTGGGGTCTCGGCATAAAAGGATTCGTTGGCGTCCCAGAGGGAGGCATCTCCCAGATTGAGAAAATAAGGGAGCATGGCCAATCCTAGCAGGGACAGGGCGAGGTACAGAGGGATTCTGCTGGGGGCTTTTTCCGGCATGGTCAGAACAGGCTCTTTTGAAAAGAATCCAGCACCTCATCCACCGCTTTGGCTTTTTGTGTCGCACTCAGATCGATGTCGCGTTTTTCCAGACGATCGAGGATGTGACGGGCCCGGGCCAGCACCTTATTCGGGATGCCCGCCAGGCGCGCGACTTCCAGCCCGTAGCTGCGGCTGGCGGCACCTTCGCGGATCTTATGCATCAGAAGAATTTCCCCGCCGGTCTCCCGGATGGTGACACAGTAATTTTTTGCCCCATTCAGGATGCGGGTCAACTTGGTCATTTCATGATAGTGGGTGGCAAAAATGGTTTTGGCTCGATGCTCTTCTTCATTGTGCAGGTATTCGGCGATCGACCAGGCCAGGGACAATCCGTCGAAGGTGGCCGTTCCGCGCCCGACTTCATCCAGCAGGATGAGACTGCGGGGAGTGGCTCGATTCAGAATCTCGGCCGTCTCGATCATTTCCACCATGAACGTGCTTCGCCCCAGCGATAGATTGTCGGAGGCGCCAACCCGGGTGAAGATCTGATCGATGAGGCAAAGGTCGGCCTGCTCGGCAGGGACAAAGCTTCCCATGTGGGCCATGATGGCGATGATGGCCAATTGTCTCAGGTAGGTGGATTTGCCCCCCATATTCGGGCCGGTGAGGATGATCAATTGATGGGTCGTATCGTTCAGGTACACATCATTGGGGATGAAGGGATCCACGCAGCGCTCCAGAACAGGGTGCCGCGAGGCCCGCAGAAAGATCTCGGAATCCGGGTGAAAGCTGGGGCGAAAATAGTTGTATTTGGCGGCGGCCTCGGCAAAAGAAACCTGTACATCCAGTTCGGCCAGGCTCTGCGACATGTGCCGTATGCGTCGGGCCTCTGCAACGACGGCCATGCGTATCTTTTGAAAGATTTCCTTTTCCAGTGCCAGGATGCGTTCCTCGGCGGTCAGCACCTTCTCCTCATATTCCTTGAGCTCCGGGGTGATGAACCGTTCGGCATTGACCGTGGTCTGTTTGCGCTGGTAGGAGGGTGGAACCAGATGAAGGTTGGCGCGTGTCACCTCGATATAGTAGCCGAATACCTGATTGTAGCGTACTTTTAACGAAGGGATGCCGGTCTTTTCCTTCTCCCGCGCCTCCATTTCGGCGATATAGGATTTCCCCGTGCCTTTGATCCGGCGCAGATCGTCCAGCTCTGCATCGTATCCGTCCCGGATCATGCCTCCCTCCTGAATGGTTGCCGGAGGATCGTCGTGAATCGACTGCTCGAGAAGGGAACAGACATCGGCCAGATCGTCCCAATGCCGGTTCAAATCCTGAAAGAGTTGCTGCCGGAGTTGCGCGAGCAGTTCTCGGATTTCCGGTAGCCGGCAGAGAGATTCCCGCATGGCTTCCAGAGTACGGGCATTGCAGGTCCCGATCGTGATCCGGCTCAGCAGTCTCTCCAGATCGGCGATGCTTTGCAGGGCTTCTCCCAGCTCGTTCCTGCATATATAGGAGGACTTGAGCTCCTCCACCGCGTCCAGCCGTGTCTGGATCCAGTGAACATTTTGTGAGGGTGAGATCATGCGATCGCGCAGCAGCCGTGCCCCCATACCGGTGCGGGTGAAGTTTAGGATGCCGTACAGGGTGTTTTTCCGCGAGCCATCCCGGGTCTGAAACAGCTCCAGATGGTCGATGGTTCCGGGATCCAGGCGCAGGGAATCGGAAAAGGTAAAGTAGGTGAGTCGATCGATATGCTGCAGGCCCGTCATGCGCCCTTCGTGCAGATAATGCAGGATGGCGCCGGCGGCGGCTACGGCTTCCGCTTTGTTTCCCAAGCCGAAGCCATCCAGAGTGGCGACCTGGAATTGGGACAACAAAAGACGCTGGGCATATTCCCAATTGAAAATCCAGTCGTCGAGCGGAGTCTCCACCATACTCTCCGTCGGGTCCCACGTCTTCAGTTTGGGGAGCAGAGGCAGAACGGCCTTGGGAAAAAGAAGTTCACGCGGCTGAAAATGGGCCAGCAGGTCGCGAATGAATTCCTGTGCGTTTTCACCGGTGAACTGGCAGGTGCGGTAATCTCCGGTCGAGGAATCCAACAGGGCCAGTCCCCAGCAGCTTCCGGCGACCGACAGGCCGGCCAGATAGTTGGGTTTTTGCGGTTCCAGCAGGATCTCCTCGATGATCGTGCCGGGGGTGATCACCCGCGTGACTTCTCTCTGCACCAGCTTTTTCGTACTTTTCGGGTCTTCCACCTGTTCGCATATGGCGATTTTGTATCCCTTTTTCAGCAGACGCGCGATGTACCCGTCGACGCTGTGGTAGGGCACTCCGCACATGGGAATGGGTATTCCGCGTTTGTCCTTGTGGCGGGAGGTAAGGGTGATCTCCAGTTCGCGGGCGGCCAGTACGGCGTCTTCAAAGAAGAGTTCGTAAAAATCGCCCAGGCGGAAAAGCAGAAGTTTTCCGGGGTGCGCGCGTTTCACGGCATGATACTGACGCATCATAGGAGTGAGATCGTCCATTCCGTCTTTTCCTATTATCAAGAATAGTGGAAAATTATCAGGCGGTCGGCATTATAGTTCAGGATGAATTCAGGTGCAAAGTTTTTAAGCGGAGAATCGGAGAGAAGATGAATCAGCCGGAAACATTATTATCGATGGATACCACATCTCCTCGGGGAAGTGTATCCGTTCTGCAAAAAGGCCGGGTCCTTTCGGAAATGGACTGGTGCACGACGGATTCCCACACGGAATGGATTCTGCAAAAAATAGAACAGGTCCGGAAGGAAGCCGGTATCGAAATGCGCGCCGTCGAAGGGCTGGTGGTCCTGTCTGGTCCCGGATCTTTTACGGGGATACGTATCGGGCTTGGGATCGTTATGGGACTGGCGGAACCGGCGCAAACGCCGATCTTCTCCGTCAGCAATCTGGACGCCATCGCTTCCGCCTGTGCCCCTTACGCATCTCCTCTGCAAGTGGTGCTGGATGCGGGCCGGAATCAGGTATACACCCGGTCTTTCCAAAAGAAAGAGCAGGATCTGATCCCGCTTGATGCCCCGGCTTGCCGGGAGGTGGATTCCTGGATCTCGTCCCTGGCGGAAAAGAATGAGTATCTTTGCGGCAGCGGAGTGGAAAAATATCGAGACCGCCTCGAATTTTTGCTGCCAGAAGGGTATCTACTGACCGTGCCGCAAAGGCTGGCAGCTCAGGCCGGTTTATTTGTCTATCGACTCTTGGGGGAAGGTAAAATTCAACCGGTTGAAATTCCAGAGGCCGTCTACATACGCCCTCCGGACGTATTTCGCACGCCAAAGAATCCCAAGAAAGAAAATGGATAAATCCCCCCCCGCCATTGAAATACTGCCAATGGAAACGGCACGGATCCTCGAGTCCTTTCAATTGGAGAGGGAGTGTGGCCTGGAACCCTGGACCATCGATGACTTCTACCAGATTTTAGAAGAAGGAGATCGATGGGTTGCTCTGATTGCCCAGCTGGCTACAACCCGGGAACACAAAATAGTCGGTACCTGTCTGGCACGCTATGCGGGGAGGGAGATGGAACTGTGCAAGATTGCAACCCGCAAGGAATACCGTCGTTTTCATGTGGGCACCCAAATGCTGACTTCGCTCTTTACGGAAGGACGCCGGCGCTGCTGTCAGATGTGCTTTCTCGAGGTCCGGGTCTCCAATCGTGGGGCGATTCGCTTCTATGAAAGCCTCTCTTTCCGTCTCCTCGGCAAACGCCCGCGTTATTATTCGCATCCGGAAGAAGATGCCCTGATCATGGGGCGCGAACTGTAAAATAATGGTCTGCTTGAAAAAACGGGGATTATTGCCTAGAATGATTGCCAACAAGTCTGCATTCGCTACCGGACACTGATCAGTAACAAGGAAAAGGAGGGTAGTATGAATACTTACCTTTACATGTTGTGTTATCGGTTCGAAGCCCTGGTTGCCTCTCATCTGGATCCCGATGCTTTTGGATTGTACATGGCCACAGGTACGCAGAAGAACACCCGGGGAAATCTGCTATTTTTTGAGATCGATCCGCAGTTGAAAAGTGATTACTTCCGCCTCTCCGATCTGCCGCAAAGGCTGATCGCTCCGGCCGATGGTTCTCCAATACACAGCAAATACATCAGCGTCTACCGGGTATTGGAGCATCTACCGTCGAGTGCCTTCCGCAAACTGTATCTGACAACGGCGGACGGTCGCACCCTGACTCTCGACGCGGCACCGTACGATGCATCCCAGGAGGAAAAAGGATTGCATCTCTATGATGAACTGTGCCCCTTGTCCCCCATGGTTTTGTCCTCGCTGGCGCCCTCCGGTTTTGCCAAATTCATGACCGACCCCGCCAATCCGGTTTATGTCCCCAGCCTTTTCTTTGCCGATATGCTTCTGGATCGGGATGAGACAGGACGTCTGGCCGGATATCTCCCTTATCCTGACCCGGTTCACATAATGGACTGTTGCCGGGAGTTGGAGAAGAACCCAACCAAACTGACGAAGACGGTCTCTCGAACCCCCAGGATTTCCGGCTTTTTCCGTACGATCCGCAAGGGATTATACCTGGGCGATTCCTCCGGGATTCTGTTCTACCCATTCCCGTCGCGGGCCGATCTGGAGATCAAGCATCATTGGTGGTGGCGTTCGGCTTCGGAAAGTCTTGTTTCCTGAACGAAACCGGGTATCCCGTCGAGTGAGAAAAACGGATGCCCGGTGCCTGCCCTGCCCTCCGGCTTCAATGGACAAAAACCAACGGTCGGAAAGCGCGGGGAACGTGTATGCTCGGTTCCTGCGTCGGGGACCAGGCTGCATAGAGGACATCCTTTTCCGGATCGGTATGTCCTCCGGGGCGTTTGATACGGAAAAGATTGAAACGCCACCGGTCCCCTGCTTTAGGGGGCAGTGACACACCCTTGGCGGAGGGCAGAGTCCGGAATCCGCTCCATGGCAGGTAGAGAATGGCCCTCCAGCCGGAATTTTTTCCTGCTGGATCCTGGAGCGGCAACACCACGCTTTTCATCCCTTTCAGGTTCCAGCGGATATCGGATTGTTTGGTCGGCCAGGTGCGTCGGACCACCACATCGCAGACCACGTTTGCCGGGCTGATGCCCAACAGCAGATAGTTGCTGCCGGAGCCGTCCGGATCCAGGAAGATCTCCACCGCTTCCTCTTCCCAGAGATGGTCATCCCGGTTTTTCATCGTATGCCAGGGTTGATCGTCCGAGGCATCCAGACAGAAGAACAGTCCCGAAGGATTCCATAGAGAGCGAAATTCCGTCGGATACGGATCCGGACCCCATCGGACTTTGGCAACCGGATTCCAGTGTCCGGTTGCATTCTGTAAAAGGGAAGCCGCATCGAGGTTTGTCTCGGCAACCGCATATTGTAAAGAGTCTGCCGCATAGGCAACGGGAGAGGGCAAAAGAGAAAACCCGAGGATGGCGGTTGTGAGGAAGAGAGGATAAGGGACCAACCGATGGAGAATCCGTCGAAAAAAACAGTTCCAGTAACCATAGGGAATCATCATACGACAGGGATTGTAACCTATTGGGAAAAATCGTCTGAAGGAAACGTGGTAGAATTTTTACGACTCTGCCCGACGGAAGTTCCATCGTAAGGTGTCACTTTTGAATGGCGGGGCCGACGAGACTCGAACTCGCGACCTCCGGCGTGACAGGCCGGCGTTCTAACCAACTGAACTACGACCCCGCTCAGGGTAGGCAGTATTATACATAAAACCGGATTCTCTGCCAAGAGGCTTTTTTGAAAACTCTTGAATCGGAGACGATCTCCATGGAGAAAGGATGCAGGAACTTATCGGGATGATGAGAATCGTAAGAGGTGTTTTAATAATCGTATTCCTGGATTGCTGTTTGTTCTTCGGCACAGGAAATCTGATCTGTTACGGACAGCAGCCGTCCTTTCAGGTGGATGTGAAAACCGTGGAGATCCCGGTGACCGTCCTCGATGCGAACGGCAGGTATGTCACCGGATTGCATCCGGACGATTTTTCCCTCTACGAGGAAGATCGTCTGCAGAAGATCGGCGGTTTTACCAAAGATAGCAGAAGCGTCCAGGTCTTGCTTCTATTGGATCTGAGCCGGAGCGTCCAATCCTATAGCAAGTCGATCAAGAAGGCCGCCCGACAGTTTGTCAACTACTTCAGTCGGGAGGATTCCCTGGCGGTTATCGGTTTTGCCCAGGGACTGATGCCGATACAGGACTGGACCACCGACAAGAAGCGTATCGCCAAAGCCATCGGAAAATTGGAGACGGGAACCCAGACGCAGCTTTATGACGCCGTGCAGTCGGCCATGGACAAAAGTATGGAACGCCTGAGCGGACGAAAAGCCTGCCTGTTGATCACCGATGGTATCGATACGTCCAGCGAGTCCACCTTGAAGAGCCTGCAAAAATCTATCTACCGGCGTGAAACCGCCATCTATGCCATCAACATCCTGCGTGCGGTGAAGGGTGGGATGGAACGCTATCGGCGTGTCGGATATGTCGCCCGGATCATGGAGCGATTGGGAGAAGAAAACTATTTAGAGAAATTCTTTCTAAAAAAAGAGGAGGAAATGGACAGACTGGCTCTATCCTCGGGAGGGCGGGCCTTTTTTACCGACAACATGGAAAAGATGTATGACATCTGCCGGGAAATCGCCATGGAAATTCAGGGACAGTATGTGCTTACCTTCAATCCCGATCCGGGAAGAAAAGAACCCGGCTATCGCACCATTCGGCTGAAATACCGTGACCCCAACTGTCAAGTCTTGTACCGTCAGGGCTATTATGATCCGGGTGCGGGCAAACGGCCCTAGTCGACG
>CAZTVS010000109.1:0-16264 GCA_964617125.1 uncultured Acidobacteriota bacterium | reverse complement strand
CAGCACCAGACAAATCAGCACCAGACAAATCAGCACCAGACAAATCAGCACCAGACAAATCGACACCCGCCGCACCGGCATCGGACGCACCAGTACCGGATACACCCGCACCAGGCTCAGCACCAGCAGGCGCATCAAAATCGGCCACACTACGACCAGACCCACGAGGACTGGACTTCCCACTACTCTTGCCCGTCATACTCCGTCGACTTCCCGCCTGTTTTCCCAAAGCCGCCGTCAGGATGGTGTCGATGCCTGCCAGGCGGGTGACGTCGGTCCCGGAGAAGAGGTGGTAAAGGGCCAGCATGGAGTGGGTCTTGCCGCCGCCGAAATTGGTCTGCAGCTGCACCACCGGATCGCCGCCCTTTCCCGTGAGTCGTTGCACGGCACCGATGAGCATGGCCTTGAGGCTCTCGGTCAGGTAGGTACGGCGGAAAAACTCCACCGGGTCGCGGTATTCGTCGGCCCCCTGGCCGAGATGCACCTGCCAGAGGTCGGCGGCGAACTCGGCCTGCTGGTAGTTGCCACTGGCCACATCCTGGTGCGGGGTGATAACCTCACGCCAGGGCTTCAGCTGGGTGGCGGCGGAGCTCTCGATATTGGCCCCGGCGCTCTTTCGTTTTTCCGAGCGGACCTGTTCGTCGAAGCGGATGCGAAGGAGTTCCGTTTTCATCTTCTCGATCTCGTCCGTTTGGGGCGCGGAGACGGCGGCCAGCAACCGCCCGGTGGAATCCAGAACCCGATAGGTGTCGTCGCCGGAGAAGGTCTCCTGGTGGGCCCAGCGGTTGCGGTGTTCGCGCAGTTCGCTGAGCAGGCTCCGTTCGGAGTGGCCCAGCGTCTGGCGGAAGACTTCGTTCCAGCCCTCCCACATCAGCTTGAGCAGGGTGGCGGCGTCCCATTCCACGATCTGCTTGCGGGCATGGATCCGGTCCTCGCCCAGCAGGCGGCAGGTTTCCCGCCCGGCCTGATCGCCGTAGGTATTGAGCAGCTCGCGTTCGACAAAGGGGCCGAGCCCGGCACGCAGCAGTTCCAGGGCCTTGCCTACACGTTCATGATTGGTAATTGCCATATTTCCTTCCTCCTCCGCGCTACTTCGCGTCCTCCGAGGTAAACAAACTCTTCTGAACGGAAACCGCCGAATCGACCTTCTGCGATAAACTGGTGATCTCCGACCAGCTCTGGACCAGGGTGTTGTAGCTGTAGGCCTCGGCGTTGCGCTTCTTGCGCTCGCAGAGGGTGTAGAGGCGGTAGCAGAGCTCGCGGGCGGTCTCCGCCCGGGTGCCCAGCTTGGCCTGCAGCTTGCCGGCGGCCTCTTCGCCCTCCGTTTCGAGAACGCGGATCAGGTGGTGTACCATCTCCCAGGCCGTCAACCGCACGTCGGCCTCCGGATCCCACGTCTTCGGCAGCTCCGCCGGACGCAGCAGGCGCACCTTGCCGCGACCTGCCTTGAGGATGCCTGCATCGACCATCCCGGCAACGCTGGTATTCTTCGACTTGGAAAGCTGCTCGGCCACCCCGAAATCGCCCTCCTCGAAGCCCGACTGTTCGAACCAGGTCAGCGCCCAGCGGCTGTCGGCGTCGAAATCGCCCTCCTGCTCGGCCAGGGCTTCGTCGAGCGTCTGGTTAATCAGAGCCAGGGCATCGCGTACCGAGAGCGGTTTGCCCGCTGCATCGAGGACCCTGGCATAGCGTGTATAAACCGCCATCCCCGGCCCGATCGCCGCCTGAGCCAGATCGACTGGGGCGATATTCCCTCGCTGCAGGTGTGTCAGGGCTGCAGGCAGTTCCGCCTTGAGTACATGGACAAACTCCCGCCGGGTAACCGTCGCCGCCCCATCGGAACGCCTCCGGCAAACGAGGACGATGCTGGAAGCCAGGGCATTGGTGCCGGAACCGATCATACGATTACTCAACTCGGTACGCATCGGCCATGTCCCGCTGATGGCGAAACCGGCCCGGATCACCGCATCGAGGAACGTTTCCCATCCGGTGCTGAAAATTCCTGGGAGTTCCGGGAGCGCCGATCCTGGGAGCGCCGGCGTCCCGCCGGCCAGGGACACTTGGGTTGTAGATGCCGATGCCGGCGGGACGCCGGCGCTCCCAGGGTTGGTTTCCGATTGTTTGAAGGCGTAGTAGATGGTGACCGGGAAGGCCGGGTGGGACTGCTCGGCCAGCCGGTGCATTGCCTGGGTCATCCCTTCCAGGAAAAACGCCTCCGCCTTCTGCTTGCTCCCGTGGCGATACGGTGTGGCGATCAGCTCCTCCGCCTTAGGTACGGCAAGGGTGGCAAAGAGATCGGGGAACACGGACTTCAGTGAACGCCGCAACCATACATAAAAGAAATCGGAAAGGTCAGCATAACCGATGTTGTCGTAATAGGGCGGATCGGTGGAAACGATACGATCAATTGATAATTCTTGCTGCTGCGCGTAATCTTGATTGGCAAACCCTGTGAATAGTGCAGGTAACGAATGAAGAACCTTTTGGGACCACTCGATTCCGCTTGAAATATTTCCAGATGATTCAGAAAATATATTTGTTTCAGCATAATCCCACGTCATCGGGATTGCTTGCCTTCCAAAAGTATTCCGTATCAATTCCTTACTTGAGTGCCAAGTACATATTGTTGACCAATAGTCAGCTGCTTTATCAACAACAAAGGTTAGATATGTAGCGATGGCGTGGGCATAAGCAGTGGGGCCGGTGCCGCCGCCGGCGAGGGGCAGGTCTTCGTGTGGAGAGGCATCGTTGCGGCGGCTTTGGGCGAGGGCGTCCCGACGGACCTGCTCCATCGCCTCCGCGACCAGATCGGAGAAGGTCGTCAGTGCCGTCAGTTGCCTTGCCGTAAACAGATCCCCATAAGTGGTAAGACCATATTGTACTGTCCAGAAGTTCCGTGCGTCGTCCGGTAACTGGTTCTCCGGTTTCCAAGTAGGTTTGGCTTTACGTATTATTGCTTCATGAGAAGGTGTAGGAGATAGATATATTCGTCCACGTTCGCCTTCTGCCACTATTGCCATTAATCTTTCACTTAATCGACCAGCTCTACCTTCCGATTTTATATAAACTCCGGACATCGGAATCTCTGACATAAGGCATTTGAAGTTGGCTCCGCGGGCCAGTTTCGTGCCGTTCTTGGCGGTCTCGGGATTTATCGGTTTGCCTACCTTGACGGTGAAGCGATAGCTGTTGCCTTCGATGACCGGCTCGACGTAGGCCTCCTTGCCCGGCTTGGTGGAAAGCATAAAGGTGGAGGCGAGAGGCACGTCCACCTGGGCGAAGGCAGGGTTGGGGCTCTTCACCGTGCGGGCCCAGAGCCAGGCGATGACCGTGAGCTTCTGCCCGATGTAGGGCTTGAGATCGGGCCGTTCCTCGGCGACCTCGGCGGTGATTTCTACCTTGGGGTAGAGGTGACCGATCCGCTTCTCCGCCTGATCGCGCATCCAGCGCCCGTAATAGCGGACGTCCTCGGCCAGTCCCTGGGCACCATGCCACTCCCTGGCCAGCAGCGACTTGTTTTCCTGTGCCTCCGGATGCACCGGCGGCCGGCCGGCGAATTTGGGCGGGATCTCGATCATGGCCTTGTTGATCAGCACTGCCACGGGATTCAGGTCCGAGGCATAGCTTTCCAGCCCCAGGCGCTGGGCCTCCAGCGGTAGGGCTCCTCCTCCGGCAAACGGATCGTGGAAGGCGGGCAGCCGGTTGCGGTCGAACAGCTCCTTGGCCCGTGGATGGCCGGCGTTCTCGGCGCAGGTATAGCGCCAGCTCTGCCGGATGGCCTCTCGAGCCTCTTCGAGGACCTCCTCGTTGGTGGTGTTCTCCCACTGGACCAGCTTCTCGATGATATGGAAGAGCCGCTCGCGCTCTTTCTGTTGCTTCTTTTCTGTGGGGAAGAGATCGGGGTGGGCGGAAGGGTCATCGACCATCTGGGCGAAGATGACCGCCCGGGCGGCGGCCAGCGGGCGCCGGGCCCACCACAGATGCAGCGTGGATGGGTGTCCGTGACGGATCGACTTCTCCCGTGCCGAAGCCGTATTGATTGCCTCCAGAGGCAGGGCCACCTCAATCAGCTTTTTCTTATAGCTATTCATTATTCGATTCCAAGATCCTGGGAGCGCCGGCGTCCCGCCGGCTCCCCCAATCGAAACGATGCAAAACCTTATCCTACCGACTACCCGACTGCCTGTATCAGCCCAAGAGGACCATCTGTGTCTTTACTCATGATGCCTTCCCTGTCAAGATCGTCAGGGATTGTCTTTCTGGTGTTTTGTTGTTTGTGTTTTGTTATTTGTTTTTGATTTGTCTTTTTTGCCGGCGGGACGCCGGCGCTCCCAGGGTCAGATGAGTCTGGTGCCTCGATCGATCAGCTCGGAGAAATCGTAGTTGACGCTGGTGACGCCGAAATCCGGCTCCCGGTGGAAGGGTTGACGGATATAGTGAACGTGATGCGATCCGTCACCGAAAAACTCCACAATCGCCAGGATGTAATCCTCCGGCTTGTTCAGCGAGTAGAGGATCTCATTGCGGGTGACGGTGATGCTCTGTGCCCCGCTGATGCGCCCCTTGACCTCGATGAAGCGGAGCTTGCCGGTGCCGGGCACACGGCTCTCGATGTCATAGCCCAGTTTTTCCAGCTCCCGATCGGTCGGCTCATAGCCCAGCTTCTTCTCTATCTGCATGACGATCGCTCTGGCGCTGGCCGCGGCTGCCTGGGTGTCGGTGCCTGGGAGCGCCGGCGTCCCGCCGGCATTCTCATCGAGAGAACTCTTCCCCATCATCTGCATCAGAAGCCCCTGCGGGACAACCAGCAGTCCGCCAAGGACCACCGGCAGCAGGGGAGAGATCTGGGCTTCGAGCCGCAGCTCCTTCAGGCGTTTTTCAAGGCGCGATTGCAGGATGTCAGCCCGTTTGCGGGCCTCGCCGGAATTGAGCCGGGCATTCGGCCGACCGGCCTGTTCCTGCAGCTTGAGCTGCTCGGCGCGGTGGTCCCAGTAGGTAATCTCCTTGGTCAGGCGTTCGTGGACTGCGGCCTCGGTCTTGGCGATCAGTGCGAGTTTGCGATCCCGGACCTCCTTCAGGTGTTCCGGCACAATCCGGGAGACCCCATAGCCCTGGGCCTTCTGCTCCATCTCGCCTGAGATCCATGCGCACTCCGGTAGGGCGAGGATCTCCTCCGGAGTCGGCTCCCCATCGGCCAAAGGCCGATAGTCCAGATAGGGAGCATAATGTATATGACGTATCCCCCCTGGGAGCGCCGGCGTCCCGCCGGCAAAATCAAACTCAGCAAAGTCAGACTCAGCAAAATCAAACTCAGCAAAATCAGACCCCACGTCCGCAACGTAATCAGCAACACACTCATCAGCAAAAGCAATCCTGCCGCTCTTTCCAAGCCGGAAGGCGCTGCTCCACCGCCACAACTGAGGTTCTTTGACAAATCCCGCCTTGACCGGATTGGCTTCGATATAGCCTTTGCAGGTATGGTAATGTTCCTCGTTGCGAATGAAACGGTCGTAATACTCCCGGAACCAAAACTCGCCTGCCTGTCCCAACAACCGATCGGCCTGATGTGCCGTATACGATTTCCAGGAGTGGACTATGGAATCAAGAGTCGAATGGGAAGATGGCTCGGTCGACGGTACTGTTTCGATCATCGCATGAACATGGTTCGGCATAATGCACCAGGCCAACAGACGATAGCGTGTGCCGTCGAAATGTAATAAGGCTTTCTCCATCAGAGCTGCAATCCGCTCGTCTCTTAGCCAACAATCTCCGTGTCCGGCATCTTCGTATTGGTCCAATCTTTTACGGAGCTCGATTTCTCGGGGATCTTTTGCCGGCAGTCCTTGGATCCAGTTCAATTCGCTTCGCCACTGTTCCAGGATTTTCATGGGAACGGCGTCGTGTAAACGGAAAGTAACCGATTGAATCCTGCCGGGCAGATCGATATGGGGGAGGTATCCGCGAGAGTGCCAAGGGGTGTTGCTCGATCGGGGGATAGGTGCATACGGAGCGGGATTGGATGAAGCGGAGGATTCCGATTGGATTGGATGGGTCGGATATTGTAGATCGGTTTTTAGGTTGTCTTGTAGATTGTCTATTTGTTTGTTTTCCGGGTTTTGTTTGTTTTCTGGTATTTGTTTGCCTCTGGCCGGCGGGACGCCGGCGCTCCCAGGACTTTCAGGGGACATCTCGATGTAGAACATCTGGCGGGAGACCACCCGCTGGCTTCCCGAACCGGTCAGGGCGGCGTCCTGGATGGCATGTTCGAGGTAGAAGAGGACGCGCGGCTGCGTGCCCGGGTCCCGATCGTCCACCAGGATGGCACCGCGCTTCAGCAGGTCCCGATGGCGCTCCAGGGTCAGATCGATAACCGCATCGAGCAAAGGGTGGCCAGGGCAGAGGAAGGCGGCCGGCGGCTGTCCGGGGGGCGAGATCAGGTCTTTCTCGAAGGCGATCCTCTCGTAGCGGGGCAGGACAGGCTCTCCGAACCCGATCATGCGGTCCCGCTGGCTCACCGGAGCGGGGACATGGGTAATCTCATAGCGCCGAGGCTCGCGCTGCTTGGCAGTCCCTCCCAGGCGGCGGAAGGCCTCCTGAAAAAAGGAGTCGATGTAGTGCGGCTGCAGGCGTCTGGCCTCGGCGCGCTCCATCTCTTCCCGTATGCGCTGTACGCGAGCCACATCCATGGCATCATGGACCAGGGCCCGATCGTCGAGCAGGTCCTGAATCAGGCCCTGGTCGAGGGCCTGGTCGATGACCGTCGTCAGCCGGGCGCGTACCTCCGGCTGATCGCCATAACGGATGGCCTGAATCAGAAGATCCCGCAGGGATTTTCCTTCGAACTGCAGCTTGCCGAGGACATCGAAGACCTGCCCGCCGAGGGCCTTGCGGGCCTGTTCGATCTTCTCCAGCAGATTGCGGTAGACGTCGCCTTCACGTGTCTCCTCGGCCACCAGGTTCCAGAGGTGACAGACCTCGGTCTGTCCGATGCGGTGGATGCGGCCGAAGCGCTGTTCGAGGCGATTGGGATTCCAAGGCAGATCGTAGTTGACCATCAGGTGGGCCCGCTGCAGGTTGATCCCCTCACCGGCGGCATCCGTGGCCAGGAGGATCTGGATCTGCGGGTCGTGGCGGAAGGCCTCCTGGGCCTTCATGCGCTCCTCGCGTCCCTTGCCGCCGTGGATCGTCACTAGGGCGTCCCGGCGTCCCAGCAGGGTGGCAATGTTGTTCTCCAGGTAGTTCAGGGTATCGCGATGTTCGGTGAACAGGACCAGCTTCTGGTGAGGCGAGGCCACGGGAGGAGGGATGGTTCCGGAACCATAGGCAGCCAGAGGCGAATCCAGGCGGTTGGCGATGGCTGCCGAGGTGAAGATGACCCCCAGGAGGCTGGCCAGTTCCCGCCACTTGGTATCGGTTCCGGAGCGGCGGACCGTCAGAGCCAGGGCCTCCAGGCTCTTTAAAATTTCGATCTCGGCCTTCAGCTCGTGAATGGTACGGGCGGCCGTGGCCTGGTCGAGGATCTCCTCTTCGGCCGATTCGACCTCATCGTCGGGGGCCTCTTCCAGGTCATCGATATCCTCGCCGTCCAACACGATGTCGCGTGAGGGAAGGACGCCGGGCGACGCGGCCCGTTGCAGCAGTTCCATCTCGCGCAGGCGGCTCTCCAGACGTTCTCGACGCCGGCGCAGCGACTGGTAGATGGCTTCCGGGGAAGAAGCCAGCCGTCGCTGCAGGATGGTCAAGGCGAAACCGACGGTGCCGGCCCGCTTGTCATTCTCCAGGGCCTCGGCCCGATTGAATTCCTCGCGGACGTAGTTGGTGACCTCTTTGTAGAGCTGGGCCTCCGAGCCGGATAGCTTGTAGGGAACGGTATAGGCGATGCGCTCGGGAAAGAGCGGGGTGCCGTCGAATTTGAGCAGGTTTTCTTTGACCATCCGACGCATCAAGTCGGAGACATCGCTGGCATGGACCCCGTCTCGGAAACGGCCTTCGAAACGGTCGCCGTCGAGCAGGGCCATGAAGAGCTGGAAATCCTCTTCCTTCCCGTTATGCGGGGTGGCGCTCATCAGCAGGAAGTGCCGGGTCAGGGTTGAGAGCAGCTGTCCGAGGCGATAGCGCTTGGTGTACTTGATCTCCCCACCGAAAAAGGTGGCCGACATCTTATGGGCCTCGTCACAGACCACCAGGTCCCAACGGCAGTCGGGTGCCTCCAGCTTCTTCTGGATCTGCTCGTTGCGCGAGAGCTTGTCCAGACGGGCGATGACCAGGTTGGTCTCCAGAAACCAGTTGCCGGTGCAGGCCGCTTCCAGTTTATCGTTGGTGAGAATCTCGAATGTAAGGTGGAACCGGCGGTAGAGTTCATCCTGCCACTGCTCGGCCAGACTTCCCGGGCAAACGATCAGGCAGCGCTGCAGATCGCCGCGGGCGATCAGTTCCTTGATGAAGAGGCCGGCCATGATGGTCTTTCCGGCACCCGGGTCGTCGGCCAGCAGGAAGCGCAGGGGCTGTCGGGGGAGCATCGCCTGGTACACGGCTGTGATCTGATGGGGGAGCGGCTCGACGATGGAGGTGTGCACCGCCAGGACCGGATCGAACAGGTGAGCCAGGTGGATGCGATGGGCCTCCGAGACCAGTCGGAAGAGGGCTCCGTCGCCGTCGAAGCTCCAGGGCCGACCTTTTTCGACGAGCTCCAGTCGGGGTTCGTCGTGGCGATAGAGCAGGATGTTGGCCACCTTCCCGGCGGAGTTCTTATAAGTCAGCTCCAGGGCTTCGGTTCCGAACCATTGGACACTGACCACAATCGCCAGGGCATCGGGAAGAATGCCTCGAATAGCTGCATTGGGGGTGAGCTGTTCCAGTTTCATATTGCCGCCAATTGTAATACCCTATAATCGGAAATGCAAAAAGAAAAAGACAGGATCTCACAGGGGGTTGACATCCGGGGTCAAAACCGATTCATAAAAAAAGTCAGCGAATGTCCATCTCTTCAAGAATCTATGAGCCTTTGAAGGGCCTTGTAAGGGGCATACTCGTTGTACGATACCTGCGGGGGCAACCCTTGCGGTTGCCCTAATACGGATTCTTTTATATAATCCAGGGCAAACAAGGAGGTACCCTATGCCTATCGATCGGGATCGACGAAGCCTATTGACCGGCGGAAGCATGTGTCTCCTGCGCCCATTCCTCTCCTGGGCGAATATCTCAGCTGGAGAATGCTGGGCGTCGATTCGGTCCCGCTCCGCGGGCGGAGGCTTTACGACATGAGTTCCAAGGTAACGGGAGGCTAAAGGGATGGCTCTTCCTCGAGTCAATGTGGTTGTTGTCGGCGCCGGCGCCGGCGGAGGGATCGTCGCCAAGGAGATGGCCGTAGCCGGATTGTCGGTTGTTTTATTGGAGCGGGGAAAGAGTTATACCGCCAACGATTGTCGGAAAGACGATCTCCGCAACCAGCGAACCTGTGTCCTGGGAAACGGATTCGGCCCCGACGAGGAACGCCATCCGCGGGTGGTAGTCGGTCTGAACGGCAAGGAAGCGGTCGTCTACCCTTCCGGCTCCGGCTACCACAACAACGCCGGCTGTGTCGGCGGCGGCACCCTGAGTTATGGAGCTATGGCCTGGCGGTTTATGGAAAAGGATTTTTGTATGCGCTCGGCCTATGGCTGTCCGCCGGGCAGCACGCTGGAAGACTGGCCGCTACAATATGCCGATCTGGAACCTTTCTACGAGAAAGCGGAATACGAGATCGGGGTTTCCGGCGACATTTCCGCCGATCCATTCCACGCCCCCCGGCGGAAACCGCTGCCTATGCCGCCGCTGCCGCCCAACCGGGAATACAATATCCTCCATCCGGCGGCCAAACGCCTGGGACTCCATCCGTTCGACATTCCCATGTTGCGAAACAGCATTCCCTATGGCGGACGCCAGGGGTGTATGCGTTGCCGGTGGTGCGTAGGCTTTGCCTGCGAGGTGGATGCCAAGTGCGGGACGCAGAATACGGTGATTCCGACGGCATTGGCAACCGGAAACTGCCGGTTGAGAACCGAGGCTATGGTCAAAGAAGTCCTGACCGACGATCGCGGGCGAGTGACGGGAGTCGCTTATTACGATGCCCAGGATCGATTGCAGGAACAGCCGGCCGATCTGGTCGTCGTCTCTGCCGCGGCCATCGAATCGGCCCGATTGCTGCTGAATTCCCGCAGCCGGCTTTTCCCCAACGGCCTGGGAAATCGCTATGACTGGGTTGGTCGTAATTTGCAGGGACACACCTACACCGGGGCCATGGGTCTGTTCGACCTGGAGGCGTATGACGATCTGGGACCGGGGGCTCAAATTGCGGTGTCCGATTTCAACCATGGAAATCCCGGATTGAGGGGAGGCGCCATGCTGGCCAACGAATTCATTCGCACTCCCTATCAGTTTGCCGGCATGCTTCCACCCGATCACCCCCGCTGGGGACAGGCCCATAAGGACTACATGCGACGCTGGTATCGGCGGTCGGTCTCCGTCAAAGGCCCCACGCAGGAGATGCCGGTCTTCGAGGCCCGGGTGCAGGCCGATCCGGTGGTGAAGGACTATTGGGGTATTCCCGTCGCCCGTCTTTCGGGCAACAAACACCCTCATTCGATAGAAATCGGTAACTTCATGGCAGAAAAGGCCGAACGATGGCTGAAAGAGGCCGGAGCGATCACCACCTGGAAGTATCCGGCCGGACCCGGATTGAGCGCCGGTCAACACCAGGCCGGCACTTGCCGCATGGGAAACGATCCAAAAACCTCGGTGGTCAACCGGTTCTGCCAGGTCCACGATATCGACAATCTCTTTGTGATCGACGGCAGCGTACATGTCACCAACGGCGGATTCAATCCGGTACTCACCATCATGGCCATCGCCTATCATGCTTCCGACTATATCGTCCGTTCCTGGAAAGGTACCCGTTTCCGGTAATCCTATGAAGACATCTTATCTGAAATGATTACCACCCTAAAGGCGTTCCTACGAAATCGTCAGGACGATAAGGCTGCACGTAACAGGGAAACCATCTTCTTGTTGAGAAGCGATCCCGCTGCAGGAAAATGCAGCCTGAATAGAAAACTTACAAAGACGTGGCCGGAGCTTCCAACTCCAGCCACCTGGCATGTTTCATGGGAGGTTCTATGATACCCGGTTTTTATGAAACCAAGTATGTACCGTATGCCTTGGTATTCCTGATCCTAATCGGTTCCTCCTGGATCCGCGCACAGGACACGCCGGAAAAGATCCTGCTGAAGGATTATCAACCGAAGGCCATATACAAAATTCCCATCACCAAGGTGTCTAAAGCCAGATATGCCGTCATCGATATGCACTCTCATGCCTACGCCAAAACTCCGGATCAAATCGACGCCTGGGTCAGGATCATGGACGAAGTCGGCATCGAAAAAACGGTTATCCTGAGCGGTGCCGTTGGAAAAACCTTTGACGATATCTATCGGAACTACGCAAAATATCCCGGCCGGTTCGATATATGGTGCGGAGTGGATTACACCGGTCTGGAACAGTCTGGAGCTGGAGCTGCCGCCGTTCGGGAGTTGGAACGGTGCCGGCAGGTCGGGGCCAAGGGAGTCGGGGAATTGGTCGATAAGGGAAAAGGTGTGGCCTTTCGCCAGAACAAAGCATTACGCCTTCATCCCGACGATCCCCGTCTCGACCCCATTTGGAAAAAATGTGCCGAATGGAAGATGCCCGTCAATTTGCATGTGGCCGATCCGATCTGGATGTACGAACCGATGGATGCGTTCAATGACGGATTGATGAATGCCTATGAATGGAGACTCGACAATCAGCCGGACATCGTTGGGCATTCCGGGATGATCGATATCCTGGAGAAAACCGTCAAACGCCATCCCTCGACCATCTTCATCGCCAGTCATTTCGCCAATCTGTGTTACGATCTGGAGCGGATGGGACGCCTCCTGGACCAATACCCGAACCTGTATGCTGATATTTCCGCCCGTTATGCAGAGACAGCACCCATACCCCGTTTTACAAACAAGTTTTACCAAAAATATGCCGATCGCCTGGTGTACGGTACCGACATGGGTTACCGGAAGTCTATGTACCAGATCACATTTCGAATCCTGGAAACGCAAGACGAGCACTTCTACGAACAGGAGCTTTTCGGATACCACTGGGCCTTGAACGGATTGGCGTTGCCCGACTCCGTTCTCCGTAAGGTATATCGGGACAACGCCTGTAAAATCTTAGGAGATCGTTGACTTATGTGGAATCGGCAAGACAACAGATAGGTAAATGGTTTTTTCCTCTATCTATCGCATTCGATACCGCATAGCAAGAGAGAAATTTCGTGGTTTCACTTGATTTCTCCCTAAAAGCGCAATAAACTCGCAACATAACCTATAAAGAAATAGCGGTCACCTTTCCACCGCTCATTTTCCGGTGCATGACCTGGTACGATTGCCAAGCGGCAAATACCGATTATATATATTGTCGTTCTGCTGCATGGAAATTGGTAAACGATGGAACAGGTTGGTGGTTAGCTCCTCCTGTATCGGCCCGTAAACTCGAACCATCAACAAAAGAGATCCTGTAATCTTGGCCTTGGCCTAGAACATACATAGGGATCCAGGGTGCTTCGCCCTGAAAAACCCGGCCAGAGGGGCGATGGCAATCTTAAGTGAATGCCGGAACAACCGACAGGAGGAAGTAATGGCAATCGACGTCAAATTGTTGTACGAGATCAATCAGTCGATCCTGGACAGGAAGTACTGGGTCATGTATCTGCACCCGGCCCCCATCGACAGGATCAACATCCGACAATTGCAGGGCCTGGTGTCCAAGGGTGTGGATAAAAAATTCACCCAGTTCGTGAAGCAACAGGTCAAAGCCTACATGATGGATGGCAAAGCACCGGATGCCGCGATCGCAGCGACGATCATGAATTTTTCCGATGATTTGGCCGCCGGCCGTGAGATCACCGTGCGTACCGGTGACTACATCGTTCTTCAGAATTACATGCAGAAAACGGCAAAAGCCAAATAGCAAATGGGAAGGGGTATGGCCGGATTTGAAGGATTTCCCGTACTGATCGGCTGGGAATTGACGCTTGCCTGCAACCTGCGTTGCCGGCACTGCGCTTCGTCGGCAGGGGACGCGCGTCCCCACGAACTCACCCTGGACGAGGCATTGGATGTCTGCGAGCAATTACCGCCGCTCCTGGTGCAGGAAGTTGTCTTCACCGGCGGCGAACCCCTCCTGAGTCCGCATTTATTCCCCCTGGCCCAGAGACTGAAACAACTGGAAATCCATGTGGGAATGGTTACCAACGGCATCCTGTTGCATGACGCCGCAATCGGTCATCTGCAGGATGTCGGCATGGAAGGCCTTGCCGTCAGCCTCGACGGCCTGCAAAAAACGCATGATGATATCCGGGGAATACCGGGACTGTTCGATCGAACCCTTACCAACATCGGCAGCGTGCTTCAAGCGGGTATGGATGTAACCATCATTACCACAGTCAACAGCCGCAGCATCCAAGAACTGCCGGCGATGCTCCCGTTGCTTCAGGCGGCCGGCGTAAAGCGCTGGCAGTTACAACCTCTTTTTACCTTCGGCCGCACTCTCGATCACATGGACCTGCACCTCAGCCTTCAAGATTATGTTGCCCTGGGCCTGTTTATCCGCGATCACCAGGCGAAAGCCCGCTCGCAGGGAATACATATCCTGGGCGCCGACGGTGTCGGATATTTTTCCGACATCGTGGCCCAGGAGAATCCCTGGAAGGGATGCAGTGCTGGTATCTGTTCCTGCGGCATCATGAGCGATGGACGCATCAAGGGTTGTTTGTCCTGGCCTGACCACCTGGCGGAAGGAAGTCTGCGGGAAAATTCTCTATGGGACATCTGGTTTCGCGAAGACGCCTTCGCCTCGACGCGACATATCCTGAAAGAAGATCTCGGCGGTGCCTGCCGCGACTGTGAAAAAGGCGAGATCTGTGGCGGAGGCTGTTCGGCCATCTCCATCGCATCCACCGGCTCGCTTCATGCAGACCCCTACTGCTTTCGAGCCATATCCCATGCCATGATGGATGCATGACAGGAATGCGTAACGGCTCGCCGCTCCCTACGCATGCAACTCCATCAGCCATGCCACCGAATGCGGGGAATCTTCCCCCTATATGAACAGGCGCTTGCCGAAGATTACTGCAGCTTTTTTGCGTCTGGAGTAATATTACGCCATGCGTCGTCGATCATTTTTTAAACTCACGGGCAGCCTCGGTGTTGCCGTACCATGGGCTTATCAGCCAGACAGCCTCATTGCCAAGATTCCGGATGATAAAAAGTGGATCCTCATCCTGGATTCCCAAATTTCCTCCCTTTTGGGGCAACAGGAAAAGAATCCGGCCCACCGGTGGACGGGCGGCGTCATGGATGCCTTCGGCATTCACTCCGCACCGGTTACGGGGAAATTCATCCGTACCCTCTCCGGTGTCTACAGCGAACCCTTATCCCGCTACTATCGCCACCCTTCGCTGCTGCCGCCGCTCGAGGCCGCCATCGGCTATCTGCTTCGGGTGCAGCACCGGGACGGATCGATCGATCTGCATACCACGAATTTCCAATCTCCACCCGATACTGCTTTTGTCATAGAATACCTCTGCCTGGCCTACAACCTGTTGCAGCGACAGCCGGCGGAGCAGACAGCCAAGGTTTGCTCCGGTTTGCGTGATTTCATGATCCGTGCCGGCTCCTGCCTGTGCCGCGGCGGCGTACATACACCCAATCACCGCTGGGCCGTCTGCATGGCCTTATCCCGGTTACACAGCCTGTTTCCCGACAAGGCATACCTTTCCCGTATCGATCAATGGCTGCGCGAGGGAATCGATATCGATCCCGACGGACAATTCCATGAAAAAAGTTCTGCCATATACAGCCCGTTGACCGATCGCTGCCTGATTACGATCGCACGGCTTCTGCATCGTCCGCAGTTGCTGGAACCGGTACGCCGCAATCTGGACATGACCCTGTATTACATCCATGCGGACGGAGAGATCGTCACCGAGGCCTCCCGCCGCCAGGACCAGTACCAGCGAGCCACTCTGGCCCCCTATTACTATCCCTACCGGTATATGGCCCTGCAGGACCGGAACGGTCGCTACGCCGCCATGACACGACTGATTGAAAAAACCGCGGGCGATGAGCTGGCCGATGAACGGATCCATTTCCAGGAGGACAACTCTCTATCCGCGGAAATGCCGGCGGAGCAACCGCTGCCCGAATCCTACGTGCGCGTGTTTCCCCACTCACAGCTGGCGCGCATTCGTCGTGCCGAGGTCAGTGCCACGATCCTGGCGCAGAATCCAACCCTGTTTTCTTTTCATAAAAAGGATGCCGTCCTGGAGGCGGTCCGACTGGCCAGTGCATTTTTCGGCAAAGGGCAGTTTGCTGGGAAGACATTGGAAACAGAGGGGGAAGGTTTTCTCCTGACCCAGGATCTGGAAGGTCCTTACTACCAGCCGCTCTCTCCCGATCAAGCCCGTCTGCCGATCGAATGGAGCCAGACCAGCCGCGATCTGCGCACCCGAAGCGAGATCCAACACCTGCAGTCCCGTGTCTGCATCCGGGAAAAGGAAGGAAGTTTTCAGCTGGCTTTCAGTCTGAAAGGGACCGACGATGTGCCCGTGGCCGTGGAACTGGCGTTTCGCCTGGGGGGGAAACTCTCCGGCGTGCAGCCGGTGGCAAACATTCCCGATGCCTATCTTCTTACCGATGGTACCGGTATGTACCATTATCAGGGGAAAGAGATTACCTTTGGTCCGGGACGTTCCGAACACCGCTGGACACAGCTCCGGGGCAGCCTGCCAAAGAGAAACAGCCTGAGCGTATATATCACCGGATACACTCCCTTCGAGTACACCCTGACCATCCGCTAATCCTGACGAAGCCGTAAAAAGTCGGTTTTCCCTTTTTAGAATCCCGAAGGGATTCCGTAACATAGCCCGGGGTTGTGCCATAGTCGCTACCCCGGGTTGTAGATGCAAACCCGTACCAATCTGGTAAGGGTTGCGTAAAGGCTTGGCACAGGCGACTTTGACGCAACCCCTTCAGGGTTGACCTCTTCTGACGACGCTACCCGGGGTAGGCGCTGCGCCAACCCCGGGCTGTATGACGTTTCCCTTTCGGGGAAAGAGACTTTTGCGAGGTCGTCAATCATGTCAGGAGTCGTGACCTCCGGCGTCATGATAAATGACACAACGCCCCTCGTTTCC
>CAZTVS010000108.1:0-16274 GCA_964617125.1 uncultured Acidobacteriota bacterium | reverse complement strand
ATCATGAGTGAAGACAAGGAAAAAGTAAGGCCATGATGCTCTCGCAAATTCTAAAAACACTGCCTTGGTTCATGCTTCGACAAGCTCAGCACGAACGGCACTACAGTCAGTTAGGGCATGAAAGTCCGTTCGCCCTGAGCTTGTCGAAGGGTAAAAAGGACTTTTTGCGGTGTCATCAGGCCAGGAGAACCGCTATTTGCCGTTCCGGGACTGCCGTGGTTCCACGGTCTCTGAAAATTCACTTTTCGGGATGGGGTGAGCGGTGGCTCCGTTTCCCACCGGGGAGTCCGGATGCTGGTTGACGCGCATGCGCATCTTGACTGGTATGTCGAGGATCTGGATGAAGCCCTCGGGCAGATGGAGAGGCTCCGGATCCTGACGATGGCGGTGGCCATGGATGTACCGTCCTACCTGAAAACCCTGGAGATCGCGCGTTCCAGCCCATACGTTGTCCCCACTTTCGGCATCCATCCCTGGGAGGCTGGAAGATACTCGGACTGTCTGCATGAGCTGGATCCCTATCTGGATGAGACGCCGGTTATCGGCGAGGCGGGGCTGGATTTCCGGTACGTGAAGGACCGGGCTCTCTACCCGGGGCAGATCGAGGTTTTTGAATACCAGTGCGAATGGGCCCGCCGCCTGTCCAAGCCCATGAACCTGCATGCCGCCGGCGCCGAGCGCGAGGTTCTGGAGTCCCTGCGGCGCTTCGGGATCGGCGGATCGATCATCCACTGGTATTCGGGGCCGTCCGCTCTCGTGCAATCCTTTCTGGACGCCGGATGCTATTTCACCATAGGCGTCGATGTCCTCAATCCGGGGAAATCACCGGGTATCGCGGCAATTCTGCCGCTGGACCGCATGCTGCTTGAGACCGACAATCCCGACGGCTATCGATGGGGTGCGGGCGAGACCGGAATGCCGGAACTGCTCCTGAAGATACTGGAGAAGCTGGCCGGGATCAGGGAATTGGACGCCGGGGAACTTGAACGGATCCTGTGGCGCAACTGGACGGCGTTCGTGGGGAGAACGTGAAGCTCTCACGATGAAGGAGATTGCTGAATAAAATTATTACTATTCAACGATTGTTTTTGTTCTATCGTTGTAATCAGAAGGTGTGCAATCTCTGCCGCATCAGGAAGGTCGGTCCTGAACGGTGGCTGGCGGAGGCCGGCGAGATAAGTAAGAAATACTTCACCGGGAAATTCGTGGTGGGTAAGGGCCAGGCGGAATAGGCGCTGTTTTCCGAGCCTGAACACCCCGGTGCGGTACGGGCATCACCGGTTCGGACCGGTTGTTTTTTATTGGCAACGTTTCACCAATTAGGCGTCAAGGGCGAAACCGCACCGGCAGTCGACGCATGACCAATACCGCAACAATGACGGGAGGAATCCATGTACGACCCCTTTACCCTGCTCTCCTGGCTCGGCCACCACTACTACTATATCCTGGCCTTTGCCATCTTCTGCTTTCTGCTCTGGAACTCCATCGTGATTGTGGGCGGTGGGGAAATAGCGCTGATCGAGCGGAGATGGTTCGGCAAAAAGATGCCCCAAGGGCGGGTCGTGGCCATGGGTGACGAGGTCGGCATCCAGGCGCGGACCCTGGGACCCGGCCTGCACTTCCTGATCCCTTTCATCTACCAGGCCACCAAGAGCTATTTTACCGAAATCCTGGAAAACGAGATCGGGATGATCGAATCGGTGGACGGCTCGCCGATTCCGCCGGGGAGGATCTTTGCCGAGGTCGTGGCCGGACACAATGCCTTTCAGGACGGCGAGGCATTCATCGGTAACGGCGGCCAGAAGGGGCCCCAGATAGAAGTGCTTCCTCCCGGAAAATACCGCATCAACCCGTACCTCTTCAAGCTCACCAAGGGCAGGGTGACCGAGATCAAGGATTTCGAGATCGGAATTGTGGAGTCGGTGGATGGGGTGGCAATTCCCGAGGGGAAGATTTTCGCCCGGGCCGTGGAAGGCCACTCATCCTTCCAGAACGGCGAGGCATTCATCAGAAACGGCGGCCAGAAGGGGCCCCAGATCGAGATCATCCCGCCGGGCAACTACCGCATCAATCCCTACCTGTTCAAGGTTACCAAGAGCACCGCCACCAGGATCGGGGAAAACGAGATCGGACTGGTCGAGTCCGCCGACGGCGCGGCAATTCCGGCCGGCCGCATATTTGCCACCGTCGTTTCCGGCCATAACGCCTTTCAGGACGGCGAGGCCTTTATCAGGAACGGCGGCCAGAAGGGCCCCCAGACCGAGATCCTGCCGCCCGGCGTCTACCGCATCCATCCCAACCTGTTCAAGGTTACTAACGCCGGGGCGGTGGTGATCGCCAAGGGGGAGGTGGGGATGGTCACCGCCCAGGACGGTGCTCCCATCCCCATGGGCCGGCTCCTGGCCCAGAGCGTGGGCGGACACTCGAACTACGAGAATGGCGAGGCATTCCTGAAGAACGGCGGCCAGAAGGGGCCGCAGATCGATGTGCTCCTTCCCGGCACGTACCGCATCAACCTCAACCTGTTTCAGATCCAGATCGCGCCCGCCATTGTTGTCGAAGCCAACAAGGTCGGCCTGGTCACCGCTCTGGACGGCATTCCGCTTCCCGAGCGCGAGTACGTGGCCTCGCCGGTCAGCGGCCACAACGATTACCAGAACGGTTCATCGTTCCTTGCCAACATGGGACAGCGCGGCCCGCAGCTCGACGTGCTGAGACCCGGGACCTACTACATCAACCACTTCATGTTCAGCGTCGAAGTGGACAACGTGGCCGTTATCGAACGCGGCCAGGTCGGAGTCATAGTTTCCAACGTGGGAGATGATCCGACGGAGGAGATGAAGAAACGGCTCGGCTCGACTCAACTCGGGGCTTCCGTGGAAGAGGGGAAGGAGAAGTACGTCGTTCCCAAGGGGTACCGTGGCATCCAGGAGGAGGTGGCCGGACCGGGGCGCTATTACCTCAACCGCCGGGCCTTCATGGTCTATATCATCGACACCACCAACATCACCATCGACTGGGATGATCAGGATGACACCCGTTTCGATCAGCTTTCCGTCATCTCCAAGGATGGCTTCCCGATCCAGGTGGCGGTCAAGGTGGTTATCCGGGTCCGCCCCGATCAGGCGCCCTACATGGTCGCCAAGGTCGGTTCCATCGACAACCTCATCCAGCACGTGATCCATCCCATGATCGACTCCTCCTTCAGGAACCAGGCCTCCACGGCCTCCGCCATGAACTTCCTGCAGAGCCGTTCCGAGGAGCAGGCCAAGGCCGAGAGCCGCGCCCGGGCCGATCTGGAGCGCTACCACGTGGAGTGCGTGTCGGTACTGATCTGCCAGATCAAGCTCCCGGAGGATCTCATGCAGACCCAGACCAAGCGCATCATCGCCGAGCAGCAGCAGGAGATGTACCGGATGGAGCAGAGGTCGCAGGCCGAGCGTACCGAGATGGAGAAGATGCGCGCCACTGCCGACCAGCAGCCCACGCTGGTGGCATCGGAGATCGCGGTGAAAGTGGCCACCCAGAAGAAGACCGAGATGATCACTCTTGCGGAGGGTACGGCGGAAGCCAAGGCGCTGGAAGGGACGGGCGAGGGGAAGAGGCTGAGGGCTATCGGCGATGGCGAGGCATCCAAGATCGCGGCCATCGGCGAGGCAACCGCCCAGGCCTACAACAAGCAGCAGGAGGCGATCGGCGAAGAGGCGATCAGGCAGATCAGGATCGTGGAGCTGCTGTCCGCGGCCATCGAAAGCGGCCGGATCAAGATCGTGCCGGATGTACTGGTAACGGGTGGCGCCAGCGCCGCGGACGGACTGATGGGAACGTTGACCAGGCTGCTGCCGGGTGTCGATCTCCCCGCTCTTTTGAAAAAGAATGATTCGCAGTCATTGGATTCGGCCTCAAAATCGTAATAAACATCCTGGTTTTCGCCGATTTTCATGAACAGTGCGTCACATTTCAGTCAATATCCAATCCCTTGGTAAGGAGACACTCATGGGTCTTAGATTCCTCATGGCGGTTCTTGTAACCCTCTGCATGGCTGGCGCGGCATTTGGCGCCACCGTTTATCTGAAGGACGGTTCACGGGAGACGGGCAACTCGGTCTGGATGGAGGGGGACAGGGTCTATCTCAGCAGATCACAGACCCTGTTCGAGTATCCTGAAGATGATGTGTTGCTGGAGAAGACGCAGAAGTTCAACAGGATAGCTAAGTTCGCCGATACCGCGATACTCGATGCAAAAGATGTCAGTGCCGCCGGAGCCGCCTCCAGCGACCTCGTGGAACAGATTCTAGCCGGGTCGAAATTCGACCAGCAGATCGACAAGTTTCTCCTGCAGTTCCAGGCAGGCGCCATGTCATCGATCGGAGACAACAGGGAACTGGGCGACGTCTTTTCCCAGGCGCTGGCCGGGTTCGATCCGCAGAAGGCCAAGCGCAGAATCCGCGCCTATTACCGTTCACATCTGGACAACGGGACCCTGGAGGCGATTCTGGCGTGGATGAAGAGCCCCCTCGGGATCAAGGTCCGCGACGCGGAAACCGCTGTTGACGTCATGTCGCCCGAGGCGGCGCAGCGGATACTGAACGAGATGGAGGGGAACCCGCCGCCTCCCCGGAGACGGACCCTGATCCGCGAACTGGACGATGCCTCAAGGAGTACGCAGATGGCGCGACAGATAATGGGTGATGCGATTTTCGGGGCAATGAGTGCGATTCCCGCACGGAGCGCGGAAAAGAGGCGGGCCCGGGGAGAGATGCTCAAACAGATCAGACGCCACAGGGGTGAGATGGATGCGCAGCTGCGCAATCAGGTACGGATCGGTCTTACCTATACCTTCAGGGATTTTACCGATAACGAGTTGCGTGAGTATGTAGCGTTCATGCGCACCGCGCCGGCCGTGAAATTCACCAAGGCAACCATGGGCGCCATGAGTGAAATGACCAGGGCTCTGTCCGCCTCAATGGTCAGGCAGATCGTAAGGGCCGCAGAGGAGAAGTACGGGCCGGTGGAGCCATAGCCCGGTCGTCGTCGGCTTACCTCAGGCCCTTCTTCATCCTCAGTACGTTGCCGCCATCCGCCTTCTCGTATACCACCGAGTCCATCAGGGATCTGATGATGAAGATTCCTCGGCCGGCTTCATCCAGGCAGTCGGAATCGAACTTCGGCCAGGGAATCGCATTGAGATCGAATCCCTGGCCGCTGTCGTATACCATGATATCAAGCTCGTCCTTTGATATCCTGATGCAGATCTGGACCTCCTTGTTCGGGTCTGCCGCGTTTGCATGTTTTATGGCGTTGGTCATGGCCTCCGTAAGCACCACGTTCATGTTGAATGCCAGGGACTCCCTGTCATCCGGCAGCCTGCAGGCTTCCCGCGCCATGTATTCGCCGATCCTTCCGATAAGGCTCAGGTAGCGCGTCTGATTGGGTACTCTGATGTTGATCTCGATTTCATTTTTCATGAATTGCCCGCTCAGACTGAAACTATTCATTAATAACTGTCCAGCGCCTCGTCAGTTGTCTGGAAGATGTCAAAGACGCGGTGCAGCCGGGTCAGTTCAAACATCGATCTCACCTGCGTCTGCAGTCCCGCGAGCTTGAGAGAACCCTGGCGGGTCGAGGCGTTCTTGAATCCGGAAACCAGTACTCCCAGCCCTGAACTGTCAATGAAACGCACATCCTTGAGGTCTAGGATCAGATCCTTCGCCCCCTCGGAGAAAAGCCTGTTCATTTCGGTCTTCAACTCGTCGGAGTTGTGGGCGTCAAGCCTCTCTTCCTGTACGGCGATAATCATGCGGCTGCCGACCGCTTCAATCTTCAGGTTCATGTTCACTCCTTTATGGCAGTTCATTATAACAACAGATGGTTGATCCGATCATTTGCTACGGATAAAAGAAGCTCAGAGAATCTTCAGTATCACCAGGGAGATGTCGTCCTGATAGGCGCCAAGACCGGTATACTCCGACACTGATGAGTACAATGAGTCTATGATCTCCTTTGCTGTGAGATCGCGAAATTCCCTCAACCTTGAACAGATTCTCTGAATTCCGAACTGTTCCCCCCCGGGATTTGTGGCTTCGATCAGGCCGTCGGTATAGAATAATACCACATCACCCCGCACGAGTTCTATGCTTCGCTCTTCAAAAACAACGGTCGGCCTGACGCCGATTATGAGCCCTTCGGCATCCAGCTGGATGCAGTCCCCCTCTCCCTCGCGACAGACGAGCGGGCGGTTGTGGCCTGCATTCGCGTAGGAGAGACGTCCGGTGGCGGAGTTGTATTGGGCGTAGAACATGGTGATGAACAGTTCCGCCCGGGTGAGGTCGTCGTAAAGCTGGTTGTTCAGCAGCTTGAGGATGGCGCAAGCGCTGTGGGACGAGTTGATCTGGGGTTTGAGCAGGGTCCGCGCCTCAGCCATGATTAGCGCCGCTCCCACACTGTGTCCCGAGACATCCGCAATCAAAATATCGACGGTGTTGTCGTCACGCCGGAAAAAATCGTAGTAGTCCCCTCCAACATGGGCCGCGGAGATGCAGCGTCCCTCAAGCTCCACCCCGAAAAGTTGTGGCGGTGCTGCCGGAAGAAGGGAGAGCTGTATCTGCTGGGCTATCTCCATGTCCCGCCTGATACGGGCGTTCTGCATGAGGGCATGCTCTTTCTGGGTCCGCTCCCGTTCCTTGGCCTCAATTTCGCGCGTGATGGCGATGGCCTGCGCAAGCTGGCCGGCAAGGCTTTCCAGAAGTCCGATGAATTCTTCAGTAAAGAGGCCCGGGATTGCATTTGAGAAAACGGCAAGAATCCCCGGAGATTTCTCTCCCTCCCGCAGAATGGGGATGTAGGCGTATGACACGGCCCTGGCCAGGAAGTCAAAGCGGAAAGCTTCCGCCTGGATATCGGTTGATGTGTCGTTGATGACGTACGATTTGCCTCTGTTTGCCACCATCTCGCACACATCCCTGCATTCATTCAGCCACTGCCCCGCCGGCGCGGCGTTATCTTCTCTGTCTCTGGCGCTGGCCAGTGTGAGATTGCCCTGATTGTCCCGGAGGAAGATCATTGCCAGATCGAGCTTGAATTCCCTCATGAGGAGTTCGAGAAGGTCATCCATGATGATGCGCAGATCCAGGGTGCGATTGATGATCTCCGAGGCCTTGAGGCGGACAAACAGGGCCTCACGGCTCTGGTCCAGGGAACTCCTCACGTTGCTGAAGATGTCGTAGACCAGTTCCATGCGTGAGCCCATGTCCGACAGATAACTGTCCACGATGGCGCCGGCGGCAGCCGCTCCAACCGATCCGGCAAGGGTTTTTTCCGTGAAGCGCTTCAGGTTCGGAAGCTCGAATTCGGAGATGTGGCCGCCCTTGTCGATGCTCCGGTTTCCGATATAGCCGTTGATGGCATGCTCTGCTTCCTGGTCCCCGATAAATTTTGCCAGCAGGGAGGTGAACTGGGTTATGGTAACGGGTTTGGAAAGCCGACTCGTCTCTCCATGGAGGCGCTTGCGACGTTCCGTCTCGAAAGTGCCGATGAACTTTCTGACATGGTTCCTCTCCTGCTCATCCTGAGTCAGCAGAATCGAAAACGCGATATAACCGCCGATGTTGAAAAGCATGCTCCAGAACAGGCAGTGGCTCCACGGGTCCATGCCGGTAAGGCCGAAGAGAGCGGTGGGTTTGAGAAGGGATATATTGAAGGGGCCGTTGTTGAGGGCGTCCAACCGAATCCCGCGGACGTTTCCCAGAGACGGCAGAAAGAGTGTGTACAGCCATGTGATCAGGCCGGAGAGAATGCCGATGATCGCTCCCGTACGATTGGCGCGTTTCCAGTAGACCCCCCCCAGCACGGCCGGCATGAACTGGATTATGGCCGAGAAGGAAAACATTCCCAGTTTGAAGAGGGTGAAGGCGTTGCCGGCAAAGAGGTAGTAGAGGTATCCCAGGAAGATGACCAGAAAGATGCCGAACCGTTTGAGGTTGATCAGCAGATGGGGGAACCAGCTGCGCGGCTTCAGCCGCACTATGACCGGCATGAAGATGTAGTTGAGAAGCATGGTGGATATGGTGATGGATTCAACCACGACCATGCCTGCCGACGCGGCGAGTCCGCCCAGATACGCCAATGTCGCGATGGTGCGATGCCCGGTCAGGAGCGGAATGTTCAGGACGAAGAAATCGGCATTATCGGCAGTGCCGGTGATCATTATGCCGCTCAGGGCAATGGGAATGATGAAAAGGTTGATCAGGAAGAGATAGAGCGGAAAGAGCCACATGGCCCTTTCTATATGGCGTTCTGTGGAGTTTTCGATCACCATGACGTGGAACTGGCGGGGGTAGAGCATTATTGCCCCCATGGACATGAACAGCATGGTGAATGGGGGAACCGTGTCACCGGGGAACCGGCTCGCGCCGATGGTCATCAGTCGGTTGAAGTCAACGGGGTTAAACTGTCGAAACTTCATGAAAATGTCAACAAATCCGTCGTTAAGGCAGTACGTGACAAAAATACCCACACCCAGCAGGCACACCAGTTTCACCACGGATTCCAGCGCGATCGCCGCGATGAGTCCCTCGTGACGTTCGGAAGAAACCAGCCTGCGGGCTCCGAAGATGGCGGCGAACAGCGACAGGATCAGGGAAAGGAGGAGGCCGCTAGGGAGCGAGGCGCCGTACGCGGCGCGTGAAAACGGGATCGAATCAGGCGGAAAAACGTTTCCGCTCAAGAGATGGAAGCTGGTGGACACCGCTTTGATCTGAAGGGCGATGTAGGGCATGATGCCCAGAATCGCCAGAACGGTTACGAGCGCTCCCAGCCAGGGAGACTTGCCGTAGCGCAGGCTGATGAAGTCGGCAATGGATGTTACGTTGTTCTCTTTGCTGATCCTTATCATGCGTCGCAGCAGGAATATCCATGCGAATGCCGTGAGGGAAGGACCCAGATAGATCGGGAGATAATCGATTCCGGTTGTCGCCGCCTTGCCGACACTGCCGTAGAACGTCCAGGCCGTGCAGTAGACCGCGATGGAGAGGGTATAGATGTACGGATTGGCGACCATACTCCGGCCGTTTTCTTTGCGGTAATGGGCATACCAGGCGATCAGGAAGATCAGCAGGGTATAGAGCATGGTAATCAGCGAGGTCTGGATAAGGCCGTTGGTCACGGCTGATGTTTCTCCGTGGAAGCTGCGTCCGTGCTGCCGGAAGCCAGGGTAAAAAGGTAGATCACGGATATGGATGTTCCCCAGCCGACGAAAAGGTACAGGAAAAGGAGCGGAATGCCCAGGATCGTTTCGGATTTATTGAAGATACCGAGAAAGGGAAAATTGATCAGGATAAGACCCAGTATGAAGAAGATAATCCATGATTCCCGCAATTGCAGACGATGCAGCAGCATCAGGCGCAGTCGCTTCAGCATATCAGGCCAGCCTTTCGTATACCATGCTGGTAAGCCTTGATGGCGCCGTTACGGTACGGACCGGTATGATCCGGCCTTCTTCCGTTTCCGGTGGTTCGAACATCTGGCGTTGAACGCCGAATATTTCCGCCCTGCCGTCCGATACGGATCGGCCCGACGCAGAGCGGGCGCTGAGTCTGCGCCGGTTGATCGCCTCACTGCACGAGACATGCATGATTACGAAACGCGCTCCGTAGCGCTGCGCCGCTGCCGCGAACCTGGCGCGGTCGGCTTTGCGGATGAAGCAGGCGTCGATTATGACCGAGCGGCTCGCCGAAATCTCCTGCTCAGCCAGTCTCAGAAGTTCGTCGTAGGTCTGTTCATTGGCCTGCGGGGAGTAAATTCCCTCACCGAAAGCGGCAGGGGCCGGCGTTAAAGGGGAGATCCCCGCCATCTGTTTGCGGATGATATCGGAATTGAAAGCGGGGATTCCCAGTTCGAAGGAGAGTTGGTCGGCAAGAGTGCTTTTCCCGGAGCCCGTCAGGCCGCATGTTATGAAAAGGGTGGTCGGAAGCCTGGTCCGCTCGATATAACCACGCGCCAGCCTGAAATACCTGACGGCTTTCTGGGTGGCCGCAGCGCGGGCCTGCTGGTCGATGCCGATGTCCATCGCCTTCAGGCTTTCAACTTTTCCACGCACAAAGGCTCGGTAGATCTTATAGAAATCCAGCAGGGCGAACATCTCCTCATCGCCCGAAGAGTCAAGATAGGCTGCCATGGCTTCCGTGGTCAGGTCACGGCGACCGTGAAAATCCAGGTCCATGAGCAGGAATGCGAGATCCGAGGCGGTATCGCAGCAGCGGAAGCGGTCGCTGAACTCTATGCAATCAAATATGTAGATTGCGCCGTTGACCAGGCAGATGTTCTCCAGGTGGATATCGCCATCGCATTCACGGATGAAACCGTTCCGGATTCTCCTTTCAAACAGGCCGGCATTACGTTCCGTGAACGAGAATACCCATTCCCTGATCAATTCCCGTTCTGTCGCCGGAAGGGTGCTGCTCTCAAAGGGAACAGTCAGTTCTAAGTTTTCAGTCCAAATGCGGAGGATGCGGTCAACGCCCCCGTACTCTGAGATGGCGGGCGATGTCGGAGCTGTCTGGTGAAAATCGGCGATCATCCGGGCAACTGCCCGAAGCTCCGCTGCCGACACGGCGTTGTTTCCGATGAGACGGTCAAGCATTCCCTCCGCCGGAAGCCGTTTCATTTTGACCGCATAGTCTATTATCTGGCCGGTTCCCAGAAAACCGGCGCCCGTGGGAGTCTTGCGCAGTTCCACGACTCCCACGTACATGTCGGGGCAAAGACGCCTATTGTACTTTACCTCTTCGTTGCAATAGAATCTACGTCGATCTATACTTGAAAAATTGAGAAAACCGAAATCAACCGGTTTCTTGATCTTGTAGGCATGGGTGTCGGTGAGAAATATCCATGAGACATGAGTTTGCACCAGGTCGACCCTGGTGGTAGGCTCAGGATATGCTTCCGGTTTCAGCAGTGATTTTAGAGCGCTTCGTATCATCATGGAGCCCCATTATTGCTCTAAAGATTAACATCAAACCGCCTCCGTAGCAAGGTGTTGGAGTCATTGATATTCATTTGACGCATGTATGGATTCATGCTAGTTTTTTTTACAATTTTTAAAGAAACGGACCTATTTTACAATGAAATTTATTTTGAGCATGCTCCTGTGCGCCGCGGCGCTTGCATCATGCGCCACCGTCGGTGACCATGCCTCCACCTATCCCCAGATTCATGATGCGCGTTCCCGTGCGCTCTACCTGTACTCCCGTGCGCGTCTTTCCAGTATTGAAGGCGACTTCGTCGGTGCCCTGAGCAATCTGAGGGAAGCCATTGACCTGGACCCGTCCTCGGCTTTTCTCTATACGGCCATGGCTGAGAACAAGATCAAAATCGGGCAGGTTCAGGAGGGTCTGGAGTACGTCAACCGGGCGATCAAGCTCGATCCCGCCTACCGCGAGCCGTACGTCATGGCAGGTGTCATCATGGCCTCGTCCGGCAAGGACAGCGAGGCTGTGGGGTATCTCCGTACAGCGATAAAACTTGACCCCAGCAAGGAGGATGCATATCTGCATCTATCCGTTTCACTGACCCGCCTGTTCGAGTACGAGGATGCGGTCAATACGCTCAAGGATCTGGTGAAACTTAACCCCGAATCCGTCCTGGGATATTACTATCTCGGCCGGACTTACAGCCAGATGAAGCTTTTCCGTGATGCCGTTGGATACTACAGGAAAACAGTGGAACTCAGGCCGGAGTTTACCCAGGCTTCCATCGACATGGCGGTATCCCATGAGGCGCTTGGTGAGTATGACAGGGCCATAGAAATCTACCAGCGTCTTCTTGAGGAAGATGAGAGCCGAATTGCGGTTCAGCAGCGTCTCATCCAGCTGCTCATACAGCAGCGCAGGCTGGAAGAAGCCCTGGAATACCTCAACCAGTCCGCGGAATCAGGTCTGAACGGCGTGGAAACCATGCGGAAGATCGGACTGATTCATCTTGAACTGGAACAGTACGATGAGGCGATCTCCGTCTTTACCAATCTGCTGGAGAAGGACCCGACTGCCCATCCAATCAGGCTCTATCTTGGGGTTGCATATGAGGAGAAGGGCGAACTGGACCGGGCTTACACCGAATTCAGAAAGATTCCCGCCGATTCCCCAGTATATGTCGATGCGATCGGCCACATTGCCTTTGTTCTTTCGGAAAAGGGCAGGAACGACGAGGCCATCGATGTTCTGAAAAATGCCATTGCCGCAAATCCCGATCAGATTGAGCTTTACCTCAATCTCTCCACGGTTTATGAAGCTGCCGGCAAGGCGGGGACCGCCCTGGAACTGCTTCTCGCCTCAGAGAAGCGTTTTGCGGATGAACCGCGCCTGCATTTTCGTATCGGCGTGCTGTATGATACGCTCGGGAAGAGGCAGGCATCCATAGAACGGATGAAAAAGGTGCTGAGCATCAATCCAAGGGATGCCCAGGCGCTGAACTATCTCGGGTATTCGTATGCGGAGATGGGAATCAACCTGGACGAAGCGCTGAAATACCTCAAACTGGCCGTTGAAATCCGACCCGATGACGGTTTCATTCTGGACAGCCTGGGATGGGTGTACTTCAAGATGAAACGGTTTGACGAGGCAGTCAGTAACCTCGAGGAGGCCACCCGGCTCGCGGAGGATGATTCCACCATCCTCGAACATCTCGGAGACGCCTATGTTGCCCGGCGTGAGAACAAGAAAGCGCTCAGGGTCTATAAAAAAGCGCTGGAACTGGAACCAGAACGCAAGGAACTGGCCGACAAGGTCCGCAGACTCAAAGGGGAGCAGGGTGAGCGATGAACCGTCATTACTGGTTCATGCCTCTGCTGCTCGTCGCCTTTCTGCTGGTTGCCGCGTGCAGCCGGAACTCTTCGCCGGTTTCCCGTCCCGTCGATAAGAGAGAAAAGCCGGTTTACGGCGATTCCATCGTGGAAGGTACGATCGGTGAGGCGTCCACCCTGATTCCCATTCTTGCCACCGATGCATCCTCCCATGAGGTGTCGTCACTCATCTATAACGGTCTGGTCAAATACGACAAGAACCTGAAGCTGGTCTGCGATCTGGCTGAATCTTTTTCCGTTTCCCCCGACGGGCTCAAAATAACCTTCAAACTGCGCCGGGGGGTGAAATGGCACGACGGCGCTCCGTTTACGTCCCGCGATGTGTTGTATACCTACAGAGTCGTCATCGATCCCGGAACTCCCACCGCCTATTCCGAGGATTTCAAGCAGGTCAAGGGAGTGTCCGCTCCCGACGACCACACCGTCATCGTGACCTATGCCAGGCCCTTCGCGCCGGCCCTGGCCTCCTGGGGAACGAGTATTCTACCGGCTCACCTGCTGGAAGGGAAGGACATTACCAAGAGCCCTCTGGCCCGGAAACCGGTGGGGACGGGCCCCTACCGGTTCAGGGAGTGGGTTCCCATGCAGAAGATCGTGCTGGAGGCGAATCCCGATTATTTCGAGGGGCGCCCCTACATAGCGCGCTACGTCTACAGAATTATCCCTGATCTATCAACCATGTACATGGAGCTCAAGGCCGGCTCGATCGATCTGATGAACCTGACCCCGGTCCAGTACATGCGCCAGACGATCTCCCGGCAGTTTGCCGCGCGATTCAATAAATATCGCTACTCATCTTCAAGCTATGTCTACATGGGGTACAATCTCCGGCATCCGCTGTTCAAAGAGAAATTAGTCCGTCAGGCGATCACTGCCGCCATCAACAAGGATGAACTGATTCACGGCGTGCTGTTCGGAATGGGGTGCAAGGCCTATGGGCCCATTCCCCCGGGCCGCTGGGCGTTCAACCCGAAAATCAAAGACATTCCATACGATCCAAGACGCGCCATGCAGTTGCTGGCCCGGGCCGGATGGAGGGAGAGAAACGGTGAGGGGATTCTGGTTAAGGGGGGGAGACCCTTTTCCTTCACCATCCTGACCAACCAGGGTAACCAGCAGCGTCTCCTGACGGCGCAGATCATCCAGCAACGTCTCAGATACGTGGGTGTTGATGTCAAGATCCGTGTCGTGGAATGGGCCGCATTTCTGAAGGAGTTCGTTGACAAGGGCAATTTTGATGTGGTGTTACTTGGATGGACCACATCTCTCGACCCTGACATGTTTGACGTCTGGCATTCCAGCAAGACCAAGCCGGGCGAACTGAATTTCATCGGTTTCAAGAATGACGAGGTTGATCGGTTGCTTGTGGAGGGGCGGAGTACCTTTGACATCAAAAAACGCAAGCGTGCCTACTATCGCATTCAGGAAATACTTGCCGATGAGCAGCCCTATACCTTCCTGTACGTTCCCGACGCCTTGCCGGTGGTAAGTGCCCGTGTTCGGGGTGTTGAGCCGGCTCCCGCCGGAATATCCCACAACCTGATCAGATGGTATGTGCCCAAGTCCGAACAGCTCTACTGACTTTTTGCCGGATGGTTGAAGCTGCGGCGCCTGAATGCCCGAATTATTTATGGCATAGCCGTACCTTGTTTGTTTGAGTTGCATCTGCTCAACGGTGCGCTATGATTTTAGCGACCTTTCTTTCCGGCAAGCATGGAGAAAGTTGCCGCTGATGTCCAATGGATGGTGGAATCTTTCGGCACCAATCACGGGTCCAGACATTGTCAAAGACATACCGTAAAACCAAAATAGTCGCCACACTCGGCCCGGTCTCATCGCCCCCTGAGATGATCACCCAACTCATGAATGCGGGCGTGGATGTATTCCGCTTGAATTATTCCCATGGCGATGCAACCTCAAAGCAGCAGATCATCCGTTCAATCCGTGCGGTTTCCGAAAAGATGGGCAGGCATGCCGGCATTCTTGCCGATCTGCAGGGGCCTAAAATAAGGACCGGCATCATGGCCAACGGCGCCATGTCCCTGACCAGGGGAGAGGATGTGATCATTACCACCGCTGATGTCCCGGGAGAGCGGGGGGTTATACCCACAACCTACGCGTCGCTTCCCGGTGACGTGCGGAACGGTTCGAGGATTCTTCTGGATGACGGGTTGATGGAACTGCGGGTTGTCTCAGTCGAACAAAACAGTGTGCGATGCCATGTCGTGTCCGGAGGTGTGCTGAAGAACAGCAAGGGAATCAACCTGCCCGGCACGGTCGTGTCCGAACCATCACTGACCGACAAGGACCTGAGGGATCTTGACAGCGCCCTTGAGGCGGGTGTTGACTATGTTGCCCTTTCCTTCGTGCGGACCGCGGAAGATGTGGATCGTCTGAAGCGGACCATTTACTCGAAGGGGAAGAATACTCCGGTTGTCGCCAAGATTGAGAAGCCCGAGGCCCTCAGGAACTTCAAGAAAATCCTCTTATCGGCGGACGCGGTCATGGTTGCGCGAGGCGACCTCGGTGTCGAGGTAAAAGCCGAGAAAGTACCTTTTTATCAGAAAAAAATCATATCCGCCTGCAACGAGGCCGGAAAACCGGTGATTACTGCGACCCAGATGCTGGAATCAATGGTCCGTAATCCCCGGCCCACCCGCGCGGAAACCTCCGATGTGGCCAATGCCATAATTGACGGTACAGATGCGGTCATGCTGTCGGCCGAGACTGCAACCGGTGATTATCCGGTCGAATCGGTCAGAATGATGGACCGGATAGCACGAGATGTGGAAAGGAATCACGCCAGGATAGGGGTGGAAGAACGGGTAATTCCGGCCGCCGGCATATCACTGGCCGTTGCCGAATCGGCCTGTCGTGCTGCTTCGACTCTGGCTGCCAAGGCAATTGCGGTTTTTACGCAGACCGGGAGTACGGCGACGCTCATTTCCCGTTTTCGCCCCAACATACCGATACGTGCGTTTACGACATCCAGGGAGATCCAGAGCAGGCTCTCTCTCAATTGGGGGGTGTCCGCGACCAGGATTCCGGTGATGTTTGAACTCGATGAGGCGATCAGGACTGTGGAGAATATTCTGCTTTCATCCGGGTACCACAGAGGAGACATTATTGTCATAATTATGGGCATGCCCATTGAGGCTCGTGGCTCCACAAACCTGATGAAGGTTCACAAACTCGGAACGGGGCGTTTTTTCGAGATCTACTGACGGGCCCGCATCGGGTGTAGAGGTAAATAAATTTTTTTCAATCGTATTTCCGTTGACAGTTCAGATCTGTCGTGTTAGAAACTGACTCCCTTTCAGGCAGGAGAGTTTTTTCAACTGCCTGCTGGAGAAAGAAGTCGGTAGATTTTTTTTGTTGACAGATTGGTTTTAAGTTTGTTAGATTGTCTGTCTCGTTTG
>CAZTVS010000107.1:7267-16388 GCA_964617125.1 uncultured Acidobacteriota bacterium | reverse complement strand
GTCAGAGAGGATCTTTCAGGCGGAGAAATAGGACCAGCAGCGCAACGGAAAACAGGAGGATGACTCCGATCCGCAGCCAATGATTCGCCAGATCGACATGAAAGGTCTGGCGATAATTGATATGGAACTGTTTTAGAATGGCCTCGGCGGAGCCAATGGCTTTGGACCTCTCGCTTTTCCAGGATTGATAGGCTTTCTGCCATTCGTCGATTCGGGATTGATACAGATCGATATCCTTCTGGTATTGCTCTACGCGCGAGCGAAAGCGCTGCATCTCGTCCTCCCATTGCTTCATCTCATCCTGGTAACGACGAGCCTCTCCGGGGGCAATCAGACCGGTCGGACGTTTGGGCATGGCCGGTTGAACAGGAGCAGCTGCGGGTTTTTCCGGCTGGTTCGGTTCCGGGGCATCGACGGCAGGATGGTAGTAATCCAGGATTCCCGGCACCTTGACGTGCTCGAAGAGTTTGGGCCCCATACAAGTACACTTTTCCAGCTTCTGTTCTTCGGTCAATCGGTCCCGTTCCTTTTCCGGCAGCTGCCAGCAGGAATCCAAAGCCAGTGCTTTGCCTATCTCGCTGATGGTCACCATGGATTCAAAGGCATACTTGGACACGGTCATTCGCCCGATCTGTTTGGAAATTCCTTGCGTTCCCAAGCCCGGAACCATGCCGGCGAATGTCAGGACCACCACCATGAGGGACACCAGCAGCAGCGGGGCAACATTCTGATTGGCGGAAACGGCCGAGGTCAACAATCCGAGCATAACCCCGCCGAGTATCGCCAGAAAGAGGGTAAAATAAACCTGTAAGACGGCCTCGGTTCCTTTCGGCCAGCCGGCGGTTCCCATCTTGAACAGAAGAAAAATCAAGGCCTGATAGAGACAAAGAAGAATGGAAACCCAGATTTTGGAAAATACATAGGGAAAGATACGCAGGGTAACCATGCGTTCCCGCCGATATATGTCGGCCTCCCGGACAAAGGTGCGCAGCGATCCTATCGATCCGGTGAGAAAACAGTTGACGACGGAAAAGTAGAGAGCGATCAGGGCAATCTGAAAAGTGGACCCCCGCAGGTCAAAGATAGTCGGTTTCCATAAGAGGATATCGAAGCTTCCGACCAGAAACGGCACCAGAAGGGTGAGAACCAGGGTAATACGGTCACGAAATAAAATCCGCAGGTTGCGGGCGGACAGGGTCAGAAACTGATGCAAGGAGGAGACCCGCCTATGGGTCGCGCCGACACCTTTGGGAACGATCGGGGCCTTTTCTTCGGATGAGGGCTTTTCTCTCTCCGATGCAGGCCCGGGGCAAACGGCGTATAACCGGTAATCCTTGGATTGGCGGTAGCGCTGGTCCCATTCTTCCGGAGAGAGCTCATTTTCAATCCGCCGGTAAATGGCATCGAATTCAGGTACTTCAAAATAGGACAATGCTTCCTGGGGCGGGCCGTAATAGGCCAGGTGCCCTCTTGGAGCGAGGAAGGCCACCTTATCGCAGAGCATGACATTTTTCGTGGCATGAGTGATGAGAATGACGGTATGCCCCTGATCGGACAAGCCACGCAGCAGTTGCATCAGGTCCGCTTCCGTTCCCGGGTCCAGACCGGAGGTGGCTTCGTCGAGAAAAAAGAGACCCGGCTTGGTCAACAGCTCGACCCCGAGAGACACCCTCTTTCGCTGCCCTCCGGAGAGCTTGGCCACCTGTGTTTCCTGGTGTTCCTCCAGTCCGAGGATGGCCAGTACTTCCCGGATCCTCTGGCGCCGATGTTCCGGATCGGTATCTGACGGCAGCCGAAGACGGGCGGCAAAATCCAGACTTTCCAACACCGTCAATTCTCTATGGATGATGTCTTCCTGAGGGACAAATCCCAGCTGGGTTCGGTAGGCGTCATAATTGGCATACAGATCCGTCCCGTTGATCCATACCTTGCCTGAGGTAGCCGGAGACGTCCCTTTCAGAGCGGCCATCAGCGTCGACTTGCCGCATCCGCTGGCCCCGACCAGGGCCACGAATGCATTCGGATCGATTCTCAGAGATATATCCTGAAGCAGATTCTTGTTCTTTTTGACATAGCGAGTCAGGTTCCGGGCCTCCAGGCCGAGCCCGGCCGATTCGTCCAGAGCCTGAAGGGAATCGGCGGTAATGCTCAATTTAAAGGTACCGATATGGACCACATCTCCGGCATGTAACGGCTGGCATCCATCGATGCGTCTGCCGTTAAGAAAGGTACCGTTGGTGGATTGCAGGTCCTCGATGGTGAAAGATTCTCCCTCTCTGCCACGCTGTATACGGGCATGAAAACGCGATACGGAAGGGTGAGAGAGGATCACCGTATTCTGTTCCTGCCGGCCCAGGGTGATTTCCTTTTTCCCGTGCAGGGACAGTTCCCGCAGCACCGTCCTTTTAGCGGCAGGAGAAGTCATGGATTCGATGGCTTCCGCCGTGGAAAAGGAGACGGTGGCCGAACTCGGAGGGACCGTCCACTCCAGAAGAAAAGAACCGATGCGCAGACTGTCGCCGCTGGAGAATACCCTGGGCACCAGGGGTTCCAGTCGGGAGTTGTTGAGGTAGGTACCGTTGAAGGAGCGCAGGTCGGTGATCAACATGTGTCCCTCGATCCACTCCAGCCGGGCATGTCGTTTGGACACATAGCTGTCGTCCAATACGATATCGTTTCCGGCTATCCGTCCGATCAGCATAACCGTCTGCGTAAGCAGGATTTCCTGCAGACTGCCGTCATGATATATCTTCAGAAGAATGGAGCATTCCATAGTGAAACTCTCTTGCCATTCATTCTAGGCTAATTCCGGAACGCAGGAAAGATGATAAGGTCGTAAATAATCACACCATAGAAAATGTATCAGGGACACGGCGTGCCGTGCCCAAAGGGAGCCCCCATCATACGGGTGCCAGGGCACGGCACGCCGTGCCCTTACTCTAATTTTTTCAGAGTGAGTGTAGAAATGGAAGGGCCATGAAATGAAAACGGCCCGGCGGGTGCAACACCCGTCCGGGCCGTTGTGTATTACTGCCGGTCGTTCGATGAATCTAGAAGAGGAGCTTCAGACTCAATTGAATACGACGGGCATAATTGTCGGTAGTAGAGGCGCTGACCTGGCCGAAGGCGGCTGCAGTCACGGTCACATTCGGTCCCGGGAACAGCGGATGGTTGAAGGCATTCAGGAACTCTGCCTTGAACTGAAAGTTGGTGTTTTCCTTGATCTGTGTGTTCTTGATGATCGACAGATCGACGTTATTGGTGTTGTCAGCCCGGATAGAACCGAAGCGCAGCGGGAAGGTGCGGACATTGCTGCCCAGCTGTTCCGCCGATACCTTGTTGAAACCGGCGTTGGTGTTGAACCAGCGAGCCACGGTCTGCTGATCGGAGTCGAGTCGGATGCTGCTGATATCACCGTTGAAAATGATGTTGCCCCAAGCCAGGGGAGCACCGCTCTGATAGGTGTAGATACCGCCTACCTGCCAGCCGCTGATGATGCGGGAAAGCGCGGGATTGACACTGGCCCCGAAGCACCGTCCCTTGCCGAACGGAAGTTCATAGATGCCGCTGACCGAGAGACGATGCGGACGGTCCACATCCGAGATCACCTCGACCGGGCGAGGATCACCGGCATTCAGATATTCCGTGGCCTGCATGAACTTGGAGAAGGTGTAGCTGGTGTTGAGGGTGTAGCCCTTGGAGAAACGCTTTTCCAGGCGCAGCTGGGCGGAATGGTACCAGGTATATCCGTCGTTGTTGGAGGAAGTGACCGAATCGAACTGCGGATAGGGACGCAGCAGCCGTTCCCGGGAGATATTCGCCGAACGAAATGTGGAGCTGGCGCTGGACGGCATCAGACCGGCAAACGGGTTGGGCAGGTTGGTCGAGAGGTAGTTGATCTTTGCCTGATCGCGCGTCGGGCTGGTGCTCAAATACTTATTCGGAGTGGCATTGAGGTTGCGGGACATTTCGACGTGGGTTCCACGGTTGCCGACATAGGCGGCTTCCACAACGAATCCCATTCCCAGTTCTCTCTGCAGACTGAGCTGCCATCGCTGCATATAGGGAGAAGACGGATTCTGATTGAAGAAGGTGATACTCTGTCCCAGGAAGGTCTGAATTCCCGCCGCATTACCCACTGCGGTCGACATTCCAGAGGTAAACGGGTTGGACAGGGTTTCCTTGAAGGTCAGACCGCTGTCCAAGCTGACGCTCATCGGCGTGCTGGTGCTGTATCCGCTCTGGACCACATCGCCCCGGCGTTGGCCTAGGAATCCGAAGAAGATTCCGTATCCGCCACGCAGCAGGGTTTTGGGATTGATGGCATAGGCGAAACCGAACCGGGGCATGATATTTTTCTTGGGAGTGTTATAGAGGCCACGCGGCTGTCCATTGACATTGGCAAACTGCAATCCGCCACGGACTTGAAGGGCAGCCACTTCCGGTGTCGGATTCTTGGCATAGGCGGTCGCGGCGGCGGCTTCCATCGGCTGGACGGCGCTGAAGTCGAATCCGGTAACGCTGCGATCGAAACGCTCGGTCATAGGCTGCTCGAATTCATAACGCAATCCCAGGTTCAGAGTCAATTTGTGATTGACCCGCCAATCGTCATGGAAGTAAATCCCCCAGGTGATCGACTGTTCGGCATAGTCAGCCGGCTGGTTGATGATACCGGAGCCGGGAACTCCCAGGAGGAAGGAAGCAAAGGATTGTCCCAGACTGCTGGGCGATGTCGTGGAGTTGTCCAGCGGTCCCCTGGTCCAGGTGGAATCGAAGGTGTAGCGTCCGGTCTGGTCGTTGCCGAAGAAGAAATCGTTCTCCCGGTAGGCGCGAAATTCCACACCGGCCTTCAACGAATGGGCACCCTGGGCTTTGTTGAGGGTGACTAAAAAGGAGTGGGTATCGATGGGACGCCACTCACCGCCGATGCCGGTACCCTGGTAGCTGCTGATATCGAAGCGTGGAAAACGCCGGATCTTGGGATCGATCATGCTGTTGTAATAGGAGGGGAATCCCAGAGAGGTAAGATCGAATCCGATCGCTTCCGCCGGGCCGTCCGTTCCACGGATGAAACGGTTGTAGCCGTAACGGAAGTTCAATACCGTCGTCGAATTCAGGGTAAACACGTCATCGAACACACCCTGACGGGATATAAACCAGAAGAGGTTGCCCGTCGAGAGATTATGGAAGTAATCGTTGTAATCGCTGGTCCGTTTGTACCAGCTGGCCCGGCCGAAAACACGGTGCCGGTCGCTGAAGGCGTGATCCAAACGGATGGTGTGCGAATAATACTTGGCGGTTTCCATCAGACCGGGCTGCTGGAAATTCTGGGTTCCGTCGGCGTTGCCGGCCGTAATCGGTTTGGCCAGGTAGTTATCCACGAACTTCTTGGCGATCGGATTGATCAGGTTCGCCGGAATGATATTGCCTGCGAACGGATCCTGCCGGTAACGGCTCCCTTCCTTGCGACGGGTGAAAGGATTGTAAATCTGATACTGGGAACCGATGGTCAGCAACTCGGAAAAGTCGCCGTCACGCATCTTCAAGGTAGGTACGGTAGGCGTCCCGTTGTTGCGCGGACGGGCTTCCCGGATCCCCTCAAAGCCGTACATGAAGAAGGTACGGTTTTTCCCGTTGAACAGTTTGGGGATGTAAACCGGGCCACCGGCCGTTCCACCGAAACGGTGGTAATAGAAATCGGCCAGAGGCTGTTTGGTGGCATTGGCAAAAAAGTCGTTGGCAGTCAGGGCCTTGGTAAATTTAGAGTAGTAGGCCGTACCGTGAAGCTCATTGGTACCCGACTTGATACTCAGGTTGGTAACGCCGCCTTCGGTGTTTCCGAAGCTGGCATCGAAGGTGGCCGTTTGCACCTTGAATTCCTGGACCAGATCCTGAGGCGGAACGAAGGAGGAGATCACCTCACCGGCGTTGGCCGTTGCGGTGCTGGCCGCTCCATCGATGGTGATGTCGCTGCGGTTGCCGCGGGTTCCATCCATGGCGTATCCGACGATATGTGTGGGCTCGAAAGGACGATCGAGCCTCTGGGATCCGGTGAAGGTTACTCCGCCGCTTAATCCGATCAGAGCGTAAGGATCGCCGTGCCCGATAGGCAGCTCGGCGATACGCCGAGAATCGACCACCTGCCCCATGGATGCCTCAGCGGTATTCAGGAGAGGGGTTTCATCGGTTACGGTAACGACCTCGGACGGACTGCCGATCTCCAGCTTGAGATCGACTTCCAACCGATCGTTGACCCGGAGTTCCACTTCCCGCTGACTTTTCTTGAATCCGGTCATCTCCACGACGATCTCGTATTGTCCCGGAAGCAGATAAGGAGCCTGATAGAAGCCCTCCGAATTGGTGATGATGGATGTTTTCGTACCCATGGCTTTGTTGGTGATATCCACGGTGGCACCGGGAATGATCGCCCCACTGGTATCCATCACTTTGCCGATGATCGTACCACGGGATTCCTGGGCAAATGCTGGTTCCGAATGCACCAGAAAGGCCCCCAGACACGATATCAGGCAAATACAGACACAGAAAGAAAATAGATTTTTTTTCATAGTCGCTCCTGCCCGGGTTCTTTCGAACCCTGTTGGATTTAATATGATTGACATAAAGAGAATAAGTCGGGTTGCATTTGTCGTTCAAATGAAACCGTTTTCACTTCTACAGCAAAAAAAGATCAATCCCATGTACCGCGCGAAATCAATTTGGCATAATCCGCCCGGGCCCGGCGATTATGCGATCCGGCAAGTTTGGTCAGAGCCGTAATGTCGTGCCGGGCGAACAGGTCCACCATCTGGCGATGGTCCTTCAAGGCACTCGACATGCGCCGGGCGACCAGGTTGCGAAGATACCAGCGACGCAGACGGTCCCAGCTGTCCAGGGTCCGCCCGGTAAATTCGATTAATAATTCCATTTTGGTGATGCCGGCGACATAGCGGTGAAACTTTCCGTTCAATTCCGCCCATTTTTCCGAATCGCCTGAGGTGGAACATTGTTCCATATCGTCCAACATGCGGCGCAGATGCGCGATGTCCTCTTCCGTGGCCTTTCGCGAGGCCAATTCGAAAGCCGCACTCTCTAAAAGTTCCAGGAGTAAAAAAACCTGTGCGATCTGTTCCGGAGATATTTCCGATACGATGGTCCCGGTGTGAGGGGTGATATCCACCAGACCCTCCGACTGCAGCCGCTGTAATGCCGTACGTACGGGAATCGGGCTCATCCCGAGGTTCTCGCTGAGGTTATCCAGCACGATCTTTTCCCCGGGTTTCAGGTTGCAATTAAGTATGGCCGAACGAAGAGCTTCGTAAGCGTACTCTTCCTTCGTTTGATGTTTCACAAACTTTCCCGACTTCATCATATGAGAACTGTATCGGCTCCTACGGTTTCACCCGGCACTATCGTCGTTTAAGTCACAAATTCATTATATATGATATATCAAAGTAGATTAGACGGGAGGAATTGTCAAGAGAAAAAAATGCCGACATTTTTCCTGAAAATGCCGAAACAGGCTCTGGTCAAACGTTTTCTCTATACAGATTTTTTTAATTATCTCGGTTTTTTTGCCGCAAACGCTTTCATTTACCCCGGCCATTTCCGCCGGTAAAAGCAATGGAATCCGTACGGAGTTTTGGCAAGAAACGGAACAAAGACTTTTTACCGGATCATCCTCTCTGACGAAGTCGCAAAAAAACAGGAGTTCCGCGTTTACGCGGCATCCCATGGATCCATCAAAGCCTGTGTTTACGCGGCACCGCCTAAAGTCGGAATTCCCATGAAACATGTCGGCGCTCACGGGCCGGGAGCCACCGTCTTGACAAAGAAGCCTGCCGCTACGTACAATCGGCTTGCTATATGAGCGATTCCTCCGAAAACCAATCATCCGGATCCGGGAAATACCTACTGGAAACCGTACTGCGTGCCTGTGACGTACTGGAGGCGTTCCGCACCGAAGGAGAAGTGTTACGGCTGCATGAGGTCGCTTCCCGCACCGGTTTGAGCAAGGCCACCGTTTTCCGAATTCTCCATACTCTGGCCCAACGCAGTCTTATCGAGAAGGTGGGCGGCCACGGCTATCAGTTGACGATACGGCCCTTGAAACGGCGCAAGTACCGCCTGGGCTACGCCGGGCAAACAGTGGATTACGACTTTTCCCGCGACGTTTCCGAGAGTATAACCAGGGCGGCCAGGCAGGAGGGGGTTGAACTGCTGGTTCTTGACAACCGCTACAACCCGAAAACCGCCATACACAATGCGGATGTGTTCCTGCGGGAAAAGGTCGATCTGGTCATCGAATTCCAGACTTTCGAACATGTGGCCCCCATTATTTCTTCCCGCCTTCTGGAAGCGAATATACCCATGATCGCCATCGATATTCCCCATCCGGGGGCCGTCTATTTCGGGGCCGACAACTATGTGGCCGGCCTGGTCGGAGGCAGATATCTGGGACGTTGGGCCCAGCGGCACTGGAAGGGAATCGTGGATCAGGTCGTTCTTCTGGAACTACCGGTAGCCGGGGCTTTACCGGCCTCCCGTCTGACCGGAACCCTGGTCGGCCTCCGTGAAATCATGCCGGATATCTCCGACAGCCAGGTTATCCATTTGGACGGCAACGGACAGTTTCGGACCAGCCTGGAGGTTATGCGTAAGCATTTACGTCTGAACCGTACCGGTCGCTTCCTCATCAGTGGAATCAACGATGACAGCGTTCTTGGCGCGCTTCGGGCCGTGGAGGAAGTTGGACGCACTCGAGATTGTGCCGCCATCGGACAGAACGCCTCCTACGAAGCCAGGCACGAGATGCGGCGCCCCAGCAGCCGACTGATCGGATCTGTCGGTTATTTTCCTGAAAAATATGGAGATAGCCTGATTGCTTTGGCCATCAATATATTATCGAAGAAGCCGGTACCCCCGGCCGTCTTCATCAAACACCAGCTGATCGCTGCCGAAAAAGTAAATCATTTTTATCCGAACGATCACTGGCTCTCCAGTTCCGAAACCGCCCGCGTCTGAATATCTTCCATCCAGGCCTATCCCCCTTCTGGAGCCATACCTTCAAGCTTTTGTTAAGCGTTTACAGATAATGGCATTGTAAAAAATATCATTTTCTGGC
>CAZTVS010000107.1:0-7167 GCA_964617125.1 uncultured Acidobacteriota bacterium | reverse complement strand
GCAAGAAATGGCATTTTTCGTGGCCGGATGGAAAAGAGACAGGCTTGTATCGAAGCCGTTTCCGATAAAAGTTTCACTAAATGAAATGTAAAAAAAATCCAAAAATCAGAATCCAAATTTCGGAATACTCATTGAAAAGCATTAATAGAAGTAGTTTCATGGAAAAATGTATGGATGCAAGCACGCATTTGTTTCATTATGTGAAACAAATTATGAGAAAAAAGGCCAGTTACCGCTATAGTCAGCGGAATAGGGAATAAAAAAGCCCGTCGGGACTGGTCGTGACCAATCCCGACGGGCATACCAAGGTACTTCCAACCGCTGTATCTTTAGTATCGCAAATGGACGATGGTTACCGCCTGGCCCCCTTCATTGTCTGCGGCTGCTGCGGTAGAACTGACATGGGGATGCCCTTTCAGATAATTGTGCAGCACCTTGCGCAGTATGCCTTTACCATGTCCATGGATCAGGCGGACACGGCTCAGGCCTGACAGGGATGCCTGGTCCAAATACTTGTCCGTGCGTTCCACGGCCTCTTCTCCGGTACATCCGATCAGGTTCAGCTCCAGAGGAACCTCCGACTCACTCTCCAGTTCGACGGTGATACCCGAACGAATTTCCTGATGTTTGTCCAGTTTCGATTTTCCCTGTTCCGAAACCGTTTCCATGGGAGCGATCTCTGAGCGGCGGAATCGCCATCGCTTGCCGGAAACCAGCACCTCTACAAAGGGCAGATCGACACGTTCTACCACCCCGTTTTGCTCGATGCCGATCAAATGGACATGATCTCCCGCCTTGGGCAGGTACTCTCCTCCCGATGCTGCCGGAATGGGAATAGCCGGTCCGGATGTTGACGAAACAGCCCTCTGCATGCGGGTTTTCACCTGATCGACCTGCCGGCGGACCTTTTGTCGGATCCTATCCTTTCTGGCCTCATCCCCCGCCTCCTGCAGGATCTTCTCCGATTCGGATAAAAACTGTTTGGCCTGCTCCTCCAGTCGGGCGATCCTTTCCGTTTCCAGTCTTTCTTTCTGCCGATGCAAGTCCCGACGTAGATTCTCCCTCTCCTCCTCCAGCATCTGCCGCTGCAATCCCAATTCCATTCGAGCCTTCTCCAGATCGGACATCTTTTGTCGAATCGACTCCAGATATCGATCCGTCTCCAACTCGGCAGGATCGGCAATTCTCCGGGCGGCATCGATCACATCGCGGGGAAAACCCAGCCGTTCTGCGATGGCCAGGCCGCTGCTGCTTCCGGCAACACCATCCAGCAATCGATAGGTCGGACACATGGCCACTGTATCGAATTCCACGGCCATATTGGCGGCCCCCTCTTTTTCGTAACCATAGGCCTTGAGACGATTGTAATGGGTCGTGACCACCACCAGGGCACCGGATGCCATGAGCCGCTCGATCACAGCGATCGCCAGGGCCGCTCCCTGTTCCGGGTCCGTACCGGTTCCGAGTTCGTCGAGCAGAACCAGGGCCGGCTCTTCCGGTTTTACCCTCTCCATAATCCCCTTCAGGGCTTGCAGATGGGCGGAGAAGGTACTCAGGTTTTCCTGTATCGATTGTTGATCGCCGATATTGGCCTGAATATTATGTAAAAAAGGCAATCGGGCCTGCAGGGCGGGGACAGGAAGGCCACAGGTCCCCATCAATAACAGCAGCCCGATAGTCTTCAAAGCCACGGTTTTCCCTCCGGCATTGGGTCCGCTTAAGACAAGCACCTGTCTCGCACCCCCCATCTCCAGCGAGATCGGCACCACCTCGTTGTGCCTGTAGGAAAATTGTTCCACCAGCAGCGGATGCCGGGCCTCGGACAACAGCAGGACCGATTCTTCACTCAACACCGGCGGTACGGCGGCAAAGGCGGAGGCAAATCGCACCTTGGCCGTAAGCAGATCCATGTAGCCGATGGTTTCGACAAGTTCCATCCATTCCGGTAATCGGGCGTGTATACGTCCGCAGATCTCCGAACGGATACGGGCCATCTCGGCCCTCTCCTGCTCGCAGAGCTGGATCAGCTGGTTGTTCATCTCCAGTGTCTTCATGGGTTCGATGAAGAGGGTGGCCCCGCTGGAGGAGGTTCCATGGACCACACCCTCCAGCCTTTTAGGATGGTCCCGGCGCACGGGCAGAACATAGCGATCGTTCCGCAGGGTGATGAACTCGTCCTGCAGACCACTGTCGGCACTCCCGACATACTCCTGCAGGATCCTGCGAATACGGTCCCGACAGATGGTGATCTGCCGCCGCAAGCGGTTCAGTTCCGGGCTGGCATTGTCGGCCAGTTCTCCACCGGGCAATATCTTTTTGCCTATTTCGGCAACGAAGGCCCGGAAATCGGGTATTTGCGAGGCCAAAATCGACAGCCGGGGATACCGCTCTTTCAATGGACGCAGCGATTGTTCCAATCCAAGCCCGATCGTGGCCATTCCGGTCAAAACCAGGATCTCGGAGAACTCGACCACCGTTCCTTCCACCGTTAGGCGTTTCAAAATGGGTATGGGATCCTCTTCCATTCCAAGGCCGGAACTTCCCTCCGATTCCAGCCATTCGGCACATTGGCGGAATGTCTCCAGTTCGTCTCCGGCTTCCGTCAGGGTGCGAAAGGGGAGCAGCCGTCTGGCTCTTTCTTTACCGGGAGGAGTGGAAGCAAAGGAGGCCAGAATGCGGCGTATCTCGGAAAATTCCAGCAGAGCCAGGGTTTCTTCCGAAATTCCACGATATTCGTTCGTTCTAAGAGATCCATCTTCCTTCATAGAAAATCCTTCCTGCAAAAAAAAACCACCGAAACCGGTCGTCTCGGTGGTAATTTTCAGAACGGTTGCACGAGCACGGCGAGCCGCCTGGTGCTCCTCGGCAAGCTTAGGTTTTCAGTAACGGCTGTGGCGATCTCCACCGCCGCTTTTGCGCTCCGGACGACCGCCCGAATGGCTGTCGCGCCGGCCGCCTTCTCCACCGCTATGGCGCCGGGGTCCGCCGCTGCCGCGATCCGGACGTGGCGGAGGCGGTGTATATTCTTCGCCGCGCTGCTCCATGATGACCGCCTTACGGCTCAACTTGACCTTTCCCATCGGATCGATGGCAATGACCTTGACCAGGATCTGGTCCCCTTCCTTCAGTTCGTCGCGCACCTCTTCCACACGCCGTTCGGCAATCTCGGAGATGTGCAGCAGACCTTCCGTTCCCGGCAGGACCTCGACAAAAGCTCCGAACTCGGTTATGCGTACGACTTTTCCGAGATAGGTTTTATTGAGTTCTGCGGTGGCGGTCAATTCCTCGATGATGCGGATCGCCTTCTGCGCCGACTCTCCGTCGGTGGCGGCGATGTTCACCTGACCGTCATCCTGAATGTCGATTTTGACGCCGGTCCGCTCGATGATGCTGCGGATGGTTTTCCCACCCGTGCCGATCACGCCGCCGATCTTTTCCGTCGGGATGCGGATGGTGAAGATCCGGGGAGCGAACATGGAAAGCTCTTCCCTGGGAGCGGCGATGGCTTCCGCCATCCGATCCAGGATAAAAAGCCTACCCTGCCGCGCCTGTTCCATGGCTTCCTGCATGAGGGAGGTGGTAAGTCCCTGCACCTTGATGTCCATCTGCAGGGCGGTAATTCCCTGCCTGGTTCCGGCCACCTTGAAATCCATATCTCCGTAATGATCTTCGGCCCCGGCGATATCGGTAAGGATGGCGTATTTGTCGCCCTCCTTGACCAACCCCATGGCCACGCCGGCCACCGGGGAGGTGATCTTCACTCCGGCATCCATGAGGGCCAGGCAGCCGCCGCAGACACTGGCCATGGAGGAGGAGCCGTTCGATTCGAAGATATCGGATACGATACGGACGGTATAGGGAAAACTCTCCTCTTTGGGCATGATCGCCAGAAGCGATCTTTCGGCCAGTGCACCATGACCTACTTCCCGTCGTCCCGGTCCGCGCAGCGGAGAAACCTCGCCGACGCTGAAGGGAGGGAAATTGTAATGCAGCATGAAACGCTTGGATGTCTCTCCGCCCTCGACCGAGTCGAGACGCTGCTCATCGTCGGCCGTGCCTAAAGTGACGGTGACCAGAGCCTGGGTCTCTCCACGGGTGAAGAGCGCCGATCCGTGAGTACGGGGTAAAACCGAGGTTTCGATGGTGATATTGCGTATCTCGTCGAAGTTGCGTCCATCGGGACGTTTCCGGTCCGCCAGGATCTCCTCGCGAAACACCCGTTCCAGGACGGTTTCGAAATATTGCATCGCCAGTCGGCGGCGGACTTCCTCTTCCTTGGGAATCGAATTTTTCAGTTCCGCCTTCAGTTCGTCCAGACGCGCATAGCTGTTCAATTTCCCCGGAATGTGCAGCGCATCTCTGATCTGGGAGGCATAACGGCCCTCCACTTCTGCCTTGAGCGCTTCATCGGCCGGACCGGCCACCACCGTACGTTTGGTCTTGCCGGCCAGGGTAACCAGCTGCTGCTGCAGGCCCACCAGTTCACGAATGGCTTCGTGCCCCTTTTGCAGAGCCGTGAGGACTTCCGCCTCGGTCACCTCCTGAGCCCCGGCTTCTACCATGCATATGGCATCGGCCGAACCGGCGACGATCAGATTCAGCCTGCTCTCCTTGATCTCGCTGTTCAGAGGATTGATGACGTAACGGTCCCCGATCAGTCCGACACGGACAGAGGCCAGGGGAATGTGAAAAGGAATATCGGAGATCATCAGGGCCGTGGAAGCGGCCGTCAGACCCAGGATATCCGGGGTGTTCTCTCCATCGACGGAGAGGACCATGGCGATGATCTGTGTTTCCTGACGAAAACCCTCTTCAAACATGGGGCGCAGCGGCCGGTCGATCAGGCGGCTGGTCAGGACTTCCCTTTCCGTCGATTTTCCTTCCCTTTTAAAGAACCCGCCGGGAATTTTGCCGGCAGCATAGGTGTATTCGCGATAATCGACGGTCAAGGGGAAAAAGTCGATATCCTCACGCACAGTCGGTGAGCAACAGGCAGTGGCCATGACGACCGTATCGCCATAGCGTATCAGAGCAGATCCGCCGGCCTGCTTGGCCATCCGACCCACTTCAATAGATAGTTCTCGGCCACCTACGACAGTGGCAACCTTGTGAATCATAGTTTTATCTCCCATCTCACAGGCCCACGACGGCAACGGCGATTCAAAGCGACGCGACCCGGCAAGCCTGGATAATGATTACTTACCAGAGGTTTTGGAGCCGTAAGGATGGACGGAGCAGGTCAGGGGCCGTTCTGGATGACGGCCCCGCCATGTAGACATGCGGGTACACAGACCCGGCATTTTTTCCGCGGCTACTTTCTAATACCCAACCGGTCAATAAGTTGGCGATATCGATCGCTGTCTTGCCGCTTGAGGTAATCGAGTAGACGGCGACGCTGTCCTACCAATTTTAATAGCCCTCGGCGGGAGTGATGATCCTTTTTATGGGTTTTGAAATGATCGGTTAAATACAAAATTCTCTCGCTCAACAGAGCGATCTGCACTTCCGGAGAACCGGTATCACTATCGTGCAGCCTATTCGTCGTGATGATGTTCGTTTTTTGATCTTTACTCAGGCTCAATTTCCAATACTCCTTGCACTCATTCCAGTTAGAACCATCGTTTATAGCATTATTCGCTGAAAAAAGCAATGAAAAGAAGGTTATATGCCAAATTACCGCCGACAGAACGGCATTTTTTCCATTGTAGAAACCGCTTTGAGTCCGTGACCTGTGATGACGGTTGCCAATGTCTCCCCCTGTGGCTGCAGCGGCAGGATCTTCCGGCAGCCGGCGATCGCCGTAGCCGATGTCGGCTCCATCAGATAGCCCTTCCCCGCCATATCCCATAGGGCCGAATATATCTCTTCCTCCTTCACACAGAGAACGGCCCCACCGCTTTCTCGTACGGCATCCAGAATCTGCCGGCCGCGGACCGGATAGCTGACGGCAATTCCTTCCGCCAGAGTGGGTTGTGGTTGAATCGTTTCCACGGGCCACCTATCTTCCTTCCATCCTGTAGAGAGCGGCCGGCAAGCCTCCGCCTGTACGGCGTATAACTTGGGCAATCGGTCGATCAATCCTGCAGCATGCAGTTCGCCGAAGCCGATCCACAGCCCCAAAACCAGAGTTCCATTGCCTGCCGGTACAACCACGGCATGAAGCGGAGGGAATTCCAGCTGTTCGAGCATCTCATAGGCAATCGTCTTGATACCCTCGAAAAAGAGTGGATTCCAGCTGTGGCTGGCGTAATAACAATCCTTGGCCGCTTCCAGTGCGGCCTTGGCTGTCTGCTGCCGATTTCCGGGCACCGGTATCATGCGGGCCCCATAGGCTTGCATCTGGACCAGCTTGGCTTGCGAGGTCGATTCCGGTACAAAGATGCGACATTCGATATCCGCTTGGGCGGCATACGCAGCTATGGCAGCCCCGGCATTGCCCGAGGAATCTTCCACGATACTGGTAACCCCGATTTCTTTTGCCTTACTGATAAGGACGGCGGCGCCCCGATCCTTGAAGGATCCGGTCGGGGAACAATGCTCCAGTTTCATCCATATACGACGGCCATCCAGGTCGAAAGGCACCAGAGCGGTACTTCCTTCTCCGAGCCGGATACGATTTCTGTCCTCCTCTACAGGCAGGAACGCCCGATAGCGCCACAACCCCCGGTCCCACCTCTCCACCGATTGCAGATCAAAGGCACCTTCCCTCTCCACATCGAGAAGAGATCCGCAGGGACAGCGCCAGATCGGTTCGTCCACGGCATACCGGTGCCTGCATTGCTTACAGAAAAAAGAAAACTTCATACATGGAATTATATCGGAATATCCTGTTGCCGGTCCGTTGGCCGGTTATGATACAATGAAAATCCTCTTGGGCGCCTGTAGCTCAGTTTGGATAGAGCGGCGGTTTCCTAAACCGTAGGTCGCAGGTTCAAGTCCTGCCAGGCGCACTCTTCCCCCCACAAAAGAGTGACACAGGCATTCCTGCCTGTGAGTTAAAACAAACTTCCATAGGGTGGCACAGGCATTCCTGCCTGTGGAATAAAGCAAACACAAAAAAAGGCATTGTGAAACAAACAAACACGCTTTGAGGTGGAAAAACCAAGAGGAAGCTGAATAGCCGATCATGATCGCAACATTTCCCATTCTCTCTGTCGACGCAACCCC
>CAZTVS010000106.1:0-16867 GCA_964617125.1 uncultured Acidobacteriota bacterium | reverse complement strand
CAAAGGGAGCCCCCATCCTACGGTTGCCAGGGCACGGCACGCCGTGCCCCTACTCTAAATATTTTGGATTCAGTTAAGAAAAGCCTGAAAATGATATTTTTTTTGCGAGGTCGTCATAAATGACCGACTCTGATCGACGGCGGATGGGAAAGCTCCGTTTCCGAACGGATGGGCTGCGGTGGGGCCTCTTGCTTTTTTTATGCCTCCTCTGGTTCAGCGGAGACCGGGTTAGAAGCATCCATGCCGGCGAAAAGATAGCCGCCGATATTCCTGCCACCGGATCGGTGCAGGTTGTGATCGAACTGGAGGATTCGTCCGTTGCGGAAACCTATCTGGAGGAAAAGCAGCGCCTGAGTCAGCTGGAGACTTCCCAGACGGAAGCAATGGCTGTCGCCGCTGCCATACGAACCCTGCAGCGAGTGGAAAAGAGCCAGCAGGAACTGCTCTCCTTTCTAACAAGTCCCAACATCGAGGCCCGACCGATGTACAGGGTACAGCGGGTTTATAACGGAATAGGTGTGACTGTCGCCGCCTCTCGACTCATGGCTATCGCTGTTCAGCCTGGAGTCCGCCGGATACGCCGGCTGATTCCCAAGTACCCGGACAAGCTTCAGAGCATTCCCTTTATCGGGGCCCCGACTCTCTGGTCACTCCCCGGTATCCAGGTTACCGGCAATGGGATCCGCATAGGAGTGATCGATACCGGGATCGATTATCTGCACAAGGATTTCGGCGGGGGGGGGGATCCTTCGAATTATGCCGGGAACAATCCGACAAAAATCGGAGATACGGCCCCCTTCTTTCCCGGAACCAAAGTGGTTGGCGGCTGGGATTTTGTCGGTGACGACTACAACGGCAGTAACATGCCCCTGCCCGATCCCGATCCGATGGATAATCGACAGGATTCCTACGGATCTTATTTGGGTCACGGTACCCACGTGGCCGGCATTCTATCCGGATACGGGGTAAAGAGTGACGGTTCGACGTATCGAGGTCCTTATGCCGGAATCGATTATGCCTCCGCCGATCTAAAAATCGGACCCGGTGTCGCTCCGGAAGCTCAACTCTATGCCCTCAAGATTTTTGGCCGCACCGGATCCACTACCATGACCGATCAGGCCATTGAGTGGGCAACGGATCCAAACGGCGACGGGAATTTTTCCGACAGGCTGGACATTATCAATCTATCGCTGGGTTCCGATTACGGATCGATCGAAGATACATCTTCCCTGGCCATACAACGTGCCGCTCAATTGGGTGTCATCACGGTGGTCGCGGCTGGAAATGCCGGGGATAGCCATTACAACGTGAGCGGACCGGGCGTGGTCCAGAAGGCAATTTCCGTCGCCGGATCTTACAACGACATCGGCGAGAGTACCTATCTCAAGGTTCTCAGCCCGGGCGATGTGCCTAAGCTGCTCTATTCGGCCAACGACGCCGACTTCGGTCCGGCCTTCCCATCCGAGGGATTGATAGGGTATCTGGCCCTGGCAGCGCCTGCGGACGGTTGCAGCGCCCTGACCAACGGCGAGAGCGTTTTCGGAAAGATTGCCGTGATTGATCGCGGGCAATGTACCTTTGTTCAGAAAGTGAAAAATGCCCAGAATGCAGGAGCCAGTGCAGTGCTGGTTGTGAATAACACCCCGGGGTATCTGGATACCGATTTGGGTGGCTCGGATGCTTCTATCGTCATACCCTCGGCATTCATCACCCTGGAAGACGGAACCATCCTGAAAGAACGTCTGGGGACACCCGGCGTTTTTGTGTCCATATGGCATATTTCTTATGCCGAAACGGTCTACGGAGCAACCTCCCGGGGACCTCGCCCGGACGATTCGCTGCTTAAACCGGACATTGCCGCTCCGGCCATCCAGGTCGATTCTGCCTTGTCCTACACCGGCACGGCTTCCGTCACCATGAGTGGCACTTCCATGGCGACTCCGCATATATCCGGTGCCATGGCCCTGATCAAGCAGTTGCATCCGGCCTGGAGTGTCCATGAGTGGAAGGCTCTCCTGATGAATTCCGCCGCCGACATCTTCCTGAATCCGGATAGAGGATTGCCTCAGATAGCCCCTTCACGTGTCGGTGCCGGCAGGGTCGACCTGACCAAGGCGGCCTCTTTGCAGTTTCTGGCCTATGATGCTCAAAATCCGGACGGGGTCAGTCTTTCCTTCGGTTATGCGGAGGTGTCCGACTCCTGGATCCAAGAGAAGACCGTGTTCCTGGCCAACAAAGGAAACCAGCCCGCCGATGTCGAAATGAGCTATCGATCCATTCTGAATATACCGGGTGTGGAGATCAGCTTTCCCCAGGGAAACCGGGTGACCGTTCCGGCCAATGGTGCACGGACCATACCGGTTCGGTTGACGGCAGTCCCCTACCAGATGAAACATCTCCGGGACGAATCCATGGCTGCCCAGCAGAAAGGCGCCAGTCGACATTGGGTCAGCGAAGAATCGGGTTATGTCCTGTTCACGGAGAATGCAGGAGGCATGACCTTCCGCCTTCCCTTGCATGCTTCTCCCCGACTCGTATCCGATATCGGTGCTCCCGCCACTCCCCTGACCTGCAGCGGCGCCACCGGGCAACTATCTCTGAATCTCAACGGGTCGGGCGTATGGACCGGCAGTTCCTTCCCGCAGGATGAAATTTCCTTAGTCAGTCCCTTTGAATATCTGCGCTCCAGTCCGGAAAATCGGGAATTGACCGGCCTGGATAAGAAATTCGATCTGCGGGCCGTAGGCATACGTACCGGTTATAACCCTGCCGATTCCGGCAGCCAATCCTTTGCCGACAGCTCCCTTTACCTGGCGATCGCTACCTTTGGCGAATGGGCCTCTCCCAATGAGGTCGATTTCCGGATTCTCTTCGATACCAACCGTGACGGGATTGCCGACTATACGCTGAGAAACGCCAGCTCCAGCTACGGAATCGAAGGGGCATCCGCCACGGATGCCTTTCTATCGCTGCTGTGTTCCCATGGGACCGGAAAGTGTGCCTCTGCCGGATTCGTAAACATCCTCTCGCCGGCTCTTCTGGATACCGTGCCGTTCCACACCAATATCCTGATTTTGCCGGTGAAGGTAAGCGATCTCGGTTTGACGGAACAGAAATCGGGTTTTTCCGTCACCTTCGAAAGTTATCGGCCGAATCCCCAGATACTGGAAGACCGGATTTCAGGCATTACCTATGACGCCGCCCGGCCGGGACTTGCTTTCCGGGACTTTTCTTCCGACGGTTCCTTCTTCCGATACCCGCTACAGGAACGGATTCCCATCGATTATTTCCGAAACGGTTATCTCGCCAACCAATCGGCGGGACTTTTACTCCTCTATCACCATAATCCCGGAGGCAAGCATATTCAGACGATCAATGTTGCCTTTACCAACGATCCGGCCTCTACCACCACCTCCTCTACGATCGTCACCACCACCAGCACATCCACTACCGCCACCAGCAGCAGCCTTGTACCCACCAGCATATCGGTATCGACGACCACCAGCAGTACGCCGTATGCAACCACTACGACTTTGAATCCTCCCACTCGCCTCTATTTTCCACAGATCGTGAGCAACGATCAGTCGGATACCGGGATCTCCATCATCAATCGTTCTTCCTCTTCCGCCCAGCTGACGTTCAAGCTCTACCGGGGGTATGGATGGTTGATGGCCGGCACGGTCCGCTCTGTTTCTCCCGGGGCTCAGGTTGTGGAGCCGGTCAGTTCTCTCTTTCCCAACACCTCTCTTTCGAGTGCATGGATGGTGGTGGAAAGTTCCCAGAGCGAAGTCAACGGTTTTTTCCTGCAGTACGACCGTCAGCTGACTATGATGGATGGCGCCAATGTCTCGGGGAATTTGCTGCCGGAGTTCCTGTTGCCTTTTGCGGATGGAGAGACGGTCAGTATTCTCAACCCGGGTGAGGCTCTGGTGAACCTGCGAGTGGATTCTTTCAAGGAGGATGGAACATCGTCCCATGCCACTCAGATCGTTTTGCCGCAGAGATCCAAGGTGGATATGGCGGTTTCTTCTCTACGACCGGAGGGACAACAGGGGGGGTATCTACGCGGATCGGGAGAAGGCGGACTGGTGGTAGTCGGCCTCTGCCAGGGCAACGGACGGCTTTCCGCGGTATCCGGCTTAAATCCGGCCAAGGGTGCGATCAAACAATATGCGCCTCAATATGCCGTCGGAGGCGGGTTCAGTACAGTTTTGGAAGTTATCAATCTGGAAACCCTGGCCACGACGCTGACGATTCGTCTGTTGGGCGAGGATGGTCAACCGGTGGCACAGGCAAGGAGCCTGACGATTTCCATCCCCGGCCAGGGATCCGCTCGTATCACCCCGAATCAGCTGAATTTGAAGGTGGAAAGTCCCCTTGTCCAGGGATATGCCGTATTGGAGAGCACGGGAGGGAAATTCACGGGTGTAGTGACTTTCACCGATGCCGAGAACGCCGTCATGGGATCCAGTCTGCCATTGGTTGCATCCGGAGTTTCTTCCTCCTGGTTCCTGCAGGTGGCTCAGAACGATCAGTACTATACCGGACTGGCGATCATGAATCCGACATCACAAAATGTCGAAGTGATCATCGATGTCTTCTCGGAGAAGGGAATGAATGTGGGCAAGGGATTTCTTTCTCTTCCCGCCGGCAGACGCGTGTCCCAGGTTTTAGCCAATCTGGTCCCCAATCTTTCGGCCATGAGCAAAGGGTATTTCCGGGTGATGGCCAGCCAGCCTCTGCCTGCGTTTGCCCTGTTCGGTACCAGAAACGGTAAAGCCCTCTCCGCCATTCCTGCCCAGTGAGAATCCGAACCCGCAAGCATAAAAAGAAGGTAAGAGCTAACCAAAAAGGGCGGCCGAACCGGTCGCCCTTTTTGTATCCATGAATTCGGACTGCTGTGCTTTGCTAAGGAAAAGTGCTATTGCCAGGGTTGTGCCGGTACGGTTGCCAGGAAGTTGACCAGGGTATCGGTCAACAGCGAGAAGGATATCAGCGGCTGTGTCGATCGTACACGCACATATCCCGCCAGAATGTCCGGGGCTCCAGGGAAAATATCCTCAAAGTAGACGGCCCGGCTGTTTCTGGGTCCCAGTTGCAGCTTGGCGGATTGGACGACGTTTCCCTGCGGATTGTAGATTTCGATGGTTACATCCGCTATGGTATTCCCGTAATTCAGGAAAGACCAGCCGGTTTCCCAATCGCTGCCGTGAGCCACCTGGGCAAAGAGGATATCGGTGAGCCCTTGGGACTGCATGATTCCGCCGGTTAGAAAATCCCTGGGGGCATTGGTGAAGACCACGCTCCCGGCAATTCCGGGTTTGGTGCTCTCAACCATGATCCAACCTTGCCGCAGCTGATAGCTGTTCAGTTCCGGAAAAAGGTTGTTGCTTTTGAACTGGCCTCCGGATTCCATGACGATTTTACCGGTGCGGGCCATCAGGTCGCCGTTGCTGGCAAAGAGGGAAACTACGGTTTCGTTGTCTTCCGCCAGGGAAACCTGGAAGACGGCATCCTTGTTTTCACCGTTATCGTCATCATCGTCGTCGTCATCCTCGACGACGTCTTCCGCCCAGGTGGTACCGTCATACTTATAGAACTTACCTTGTGTATAGGTAGGGCTGGTGGCGTCGACGCCCCACTCGATCTGCTTTTTGCTCTCTTTGTATTCGGAGGCATAGGTCCCCGCCGGCTCCAGGATCAGCCAGTAGGTCACGCCCGTCGTCATATAGATCGACGCCTCGAATCGAAGGTTCACCCGGGACACGGTGGTTTCCAGATCGTCGTCGGCAAGGAGTTCGACCGTGGACCCGGGAACAGCGGTTCCGGACGGAAGTCCGCTCTTGTCGAGTTCTAGATGGAACTTGAATTTGGCGGTATCCTTAAAAGAACCGGTTCTTTTCATCATGACCCGAATGACATTTACATTCGCCGATTCCTCCATCTGGAAGGTCTGAGCGAGCTTATTGGTGTTGGTCAGGATCACGGTTTCATCCTGATCGCCGAAATAGCCGAACTCCTGACTCAGGTTGATCAGACTGAACTGGGTGGGTATATCACCGCTGGAATAGTGAGGAAAATAGAGTTTGTCAACCAGATAGGCCTCATCGTTGAGAGGGATCCCTTCGATCACGGCTTTGCCCGAGGCGGTGCCGATCTCTTCATAGACGGAGAAATCCGATGCACCTTTCAGGTTGATGTATCCGTCGGTGCGGTCCGCGATGCCGGGGGAAAGATGGGTCTCGAAATTTCCCGCATAGCGGATCAAGCCGGGCCAGCTGGAAGAAGAGGTCTGTATGCTCTCACCGTCGATATTGACAAGATCCACGGTCCCGCTGACGAAATTCCAGTTCTGGTTGATCAGATTGATGGTTGTTTCCAGGTTGAACTGTTCGGCGACAATGACCTTGAAAAGGGCGTCTTTGGTATTGTCGGTGGCCCAGGCGGAGGAGGAATAGACGGAAAATTGGCCGTCATAAAATCCCGGATCGTCAGGATCCACTCCCCAGTAAATGTAGCGTTCGTCTGTGTAATACTCCGTAGGATAATCGCCGCTCCCCTCCAGCACCAGCCAGTATACGGTGGAACCCTCCAGGGCTGCGGCATTCTCGAACTTGAATTCGAAATTGGAATATGAGGTATATACGTCCTGCGTAAGTATGGTGGCCGTCGCGTTGGTGATTACGTTTCCGGATGGTTTTCCGTTGTCGTTGGTCTGGACCGATACCGTCAAGGTGGCTTCCGCGCTGAAGGTTCCATACCTCAGCAGATAGAGCTGGACACGTTTCACCGAAGTCGGGCTTTCCAGCATGAAGCTTTGCGCCAGCTTCCCTTTGCTGAGCAACAGGACATCCTCGTCGTAATTCTTGTTGTATCCGACATAGATATCGCCGATCTGCTGTACCTCGGGCAACAGCATCTTTTTTGCTTTGGTGGTGATGAGATTACCGCCGTCCAGTGTGGTCAGATCCCGCCGGCCGCTGACCCAATAGCCCTTGAGGCCCGGGGTTTCCGCCTTGATGAAAAAACGTCCGCGTCGATCGCGATCGTCCAGCCCGAAATCGTCCTGAGTAAAACTCATCTGTTGCTTAGGTTGCAGCACCAGTTCCTTCTCGGCATTGACCTCGCTGACGATCACATTGAAAAGGGCGTCTTTCTCCTCGTCGGCCGTCCAGGTGGAGGAAGCATAGGTCGCCAGAGTCCCGTTGGAATAGATCGAGTCGCTGCCGTCCACACCCCACTCCACCATTCGCGTGCTGGCCGCGTATTCCGAGGAGTAGGTCCCGGTTCCGGAAAGGACCAGCCAGTAGGTCTTGTCTGTTACCAGCGGGGCCTTCTTGGCAAAGCGTATGTCGACAAAGGTAAGCTCGGTGGGAATGTCCTGGACGTTGATCTCCCCAATGGCGTTGTCCACCTGCGTTCCGGATGGAATATCGGCATCGTCTCCGTCGTCGTCCTTATCCAGCTCATCGTTCGTTTCGATTTTGAGCTGTAATTTCGCGGAAGAACTGAATTCGCCGGTTCTTTTCAGGAACAGACGAACCAGGCTGGTGGTCTCCTTTTCCGTGTTGATCTTGAAGGATTGTGCCAGCCTGTTGCTGGAGGTCAGGGCAATCTCCTCATCCTCATACAGATTGTAGTTGACATCCACATTGGAAAATATCTGGTTGTTGATGTCGGCGACTTCCAGGTGAAAGTTGATCGGAGCATTGGTCGTATTGACCAGGGAGAGGCCGCTGAAGGTGGAGCTGTTGGAATCGAACGGCGCCTGAGCGTTATAGGTGGATACGATGCTGTAAATGGTATTGGCTTTGAAGTTCAGAACCAGTACGATTTTGCCGTCGGGAGATACGGCCGTTTGCATCGATTGCTTATTGGTATCGACTACATCTTCGTCCGTCTCCTCTTCGTCCTCGTCGTCGTCCTCCTCCTCGTCGAAATAATTTGCGACATCCTTCGTCAACTCCATGTTGCTTTCGATTCCGCCGGTGGAAAAACGAAAGCTCATGATCACATCCTGACCGGGAGAAGATACGTAACCGAGATCCTTGTCGCCGGAGGGGAAGGCCATGTTGGTGTTTCCGCTGAATTCCGTATAGGAGGAGGATACGTCATGGATCAGTTCGTAGGTGGAGGCGTCGACCACCTTGAATCCGAACTGGTTCAAGAAAATAAAGTATTTGCCGTCGGGGGAGATATAGGATTCCGTAGGTGCATTTCCTGCGGTGATCGATTTCAGAATGGCACCATCGCTCATCTGAAAAATATAGGCCTGGTCGCTGGTGAGAAGGCTGGCAGCGGAGGCACGATTGCACACTGCACCTATGGTACCGTCGTTGGAAAAGGCCACCGTATTCACATACGTGAAGTTGGCATAGACATCGGTGTCGTCATCATCGAGGGAATCGGGATCCATCGTGGCCCGTATGGTAAAGGTCGGCACATCGACTATAGAAATATCGTCCGACGCGGTGTTCACGATGGCCATGGTTTTCTTATCGGGAGAGAGCGAGATGCGTATCGGTCCCTTGCCGACCTTGAGCCGCTCTCCGCTCTCCGTTCCATCGGTTGTGCTGAAACGGATGAGTTTGCCATAATCCGGCATCAGGAAACGGGGCTCATAAAGAATGGTAGTGATGTAACCGGTTTTCCCATCGGCAGAGAACACGATATTGTTGCCGAATCCGAACTGAGCGTCCGGGAAACTCCAGGTGGCGGCGACGGTGAAGGAAGAAAGATTGATGACAAAAATCTGATTGGAGAAGCAGTTGATCGCCAGGAGACGGGTGCCGTCGGGTGTGAAAAAGATCTGGGAAGGTTTTCCCCCCGTATTTACCTTCGATACGATCTGTCCGGTATAAGGATCGAAGGAAATGATGGCACCCGATCCCGCATAGGCAACGTACACCTTGGTGCCGTCCGGAGAAAAAAGCATGTTGGGGGCGATGTTATCGGTTGTATTCTCGTTGATATCGAATACCAGATCATGCCCCTGCGCCACCGGATCCATAGTCGCCAGGATCCTCTGGGCATTTACCGGCAGGACAGCAAAGATACTAACCAAGCCCAGCAGAAACAAAAAAGCAATTGCACGAGGTTTTAACAAATTCCTCATCCGTTTATTACTCCGCATATGTTAGAGAATGATTGCTAATAGTAAAAGTCAGTGCTGCGTCCGAGGATGCAGATGCATACGTATATTGGCCATGCTTTGTTCCGCTTCTTGAGCCAAAGGGGTCAATGACATTGGATTGGGGACGGACGCATTCAGTTCAACGAAGCGATTGCGAATTCGTACCAGCCGGGCCTGATCGTCCAGGTAGAGGGCCATTTCTCCCAGATATTTACCCTGATCGAAAGACTCCACGATGGCCGTATCTTCGATCCTTTCCGCCGGATTCAGGGCGCCGCCGTGGTTGGAAACGATGGCCAGATCAATGCCAGGGTTCTTTCGTATCAATTCCTTGAGGTCTATGGTTGGTATATCGGTCAATAGAACCACCAGATCCACGCCTTTTTGCAGTTCCGCCAATCGTCTCGGCAGAGCGGTCGCCGCATCCTCGGCGACAAACATCGTATGAGGTAGGGGATTCCGGGTGTCGGTTAGTCCAAGCACGGCAAATACCATCGATCGTTTAAGTTCGGGGATCTCTTTTTTCAGATAGAGGACCGATTCCCACAACGGGCCTATTTTGTTGTCTCGTAACGATAGATTCGAAGAGACCAGGTTCTTTCTTTTTTGCAGGTCTTTCGTTTTTATCTCACTTTTTCCGGAAACGATGTCGTTCATAAAAGCTAAGTCCTGTGAAGCGATATGGATAGCATCGAAGGGAACCTGATCGCTGAATCGCCAGGTCCACTCGTCCGTGACCCGGGATTCCTCGACAGGGAGAACGCCCCTTGGGGCGAAGAGCCGCCCGCTGTCCAAAACCAGCCTGGGTTTTCCGGCAAATTTCTCTTCATAAGCTTGCAGATAGGAGGCCTTCCGGGCGAAACCGCCCAGCAGATAGCTCGCTCACCCACAGGGTAAAAAATTCCCCTGCACATCTCCAGTATAAAAAAGTGTGATCTGAAAACCGTCATCCTTATCGAAAAAGTCATCGGGAAAAATGCGCGCTTTCTGGGCCATGCCGCTCAGGGGCAAGGAAATCCAGAGTAGAAGTGAACACAGAAGTCGATATTTAAAAGTCACGTTCTTGCTTCCCGGTTTATAATTCTTGACTCTATGAAATTACAAACGAACCCGTCCGCTCTCCAAAATCATTCCCTCCATCTTGTTCTCGCTTCTCAATCGGAACGCAGGAGCCATATTTTGCGCCAAATAGGCCTAAATTTCCAACAAGATTTCGGCTTGGTTGATGAGCAAGCCTTACCTGGCGAAAATCCGCATGATTTTACCTTGAGACTTGCCGAATCCAAAGCGAAAATTGTTCAGCCGCGTCATCCCCATTCTATTCTCATAGGGGCCGACACCATTGTTCGCGTCGAAGACCGCGTTTTGGGGAAGCCTTCCAACCGTCAGGAAGCCAAGGAGATGTTATACCTGCTCTCGGGGCGAAGGCACCAGGTCATCACCGGATTATGTCTTCTGGAGACAGAGACCGATCGATGTATCGCAAGAAATGCGATTACGGATGTGCTCTTTGCCGAGCTTTCTCCGGATGAGATCGAAGCCTACATCGGAACAGGAGAACCTGAAGACAAAGCAGGTTCCTATGGGATACAGGAAAAAGGAGCCCTTTGGGTCCGGGAAATCCATGGGTGTTACTATAATATTGTCGGCTTTCCCGTGCGCCTTTTTTACGAACTCTGGCAGGAGTTTCTTCCCCGGCAACCCCTGTTGAGTTATTGCTCCTGGGCCATTCCGTCGCCGGCGCCAGAGGAATCGAAGCGGTGATGAGAAAGATCCTTTGCTACACGATCCCTGTCCTTCTATGGTGTTTCGGCTGGGTTGTCCGGACAAACGAAATCAACGGGAATCGGAAATGGGAAATGGACCATTCCGCGCCTGAGACTCAAACCGCCTCTTTCGAAAATGGGGTGATTGTCAGGATCTATTTCTCCGATCGGGAGACGATGCAGCGATATGCCTCCTTCCTCGACGTGATCGAAGTAAACCACGAAGAAAAATACTTTTTGGCCCTGGTATCCTCCAGGCAATATCTGGAAATGAAAAGCAAAGGAATCCCCATCGAAATGGATACCGGAAAAACGGCCCGGATGACTCGCCTTTCAAAGAAGGACCTGTGGGAAGAAGCGGAATTCCAAAGCATGTCCTGTTACCGGACTGTGGAGCAGATCGAATCTACCCTGACTGCTCTGGCAGCTCAATTCCCAAATCTGGCCTCCATCGTTGATATCGGTGACAGCTGGGAAAAAATCATCCCGGAAGGAGCTGCCGGATATGATCTGAAGGTTGCCGTTCTGACGAACAAGTCTGTCCGTTACCCGAAATTCAAATTCTTTTTGATGGGAGCGGTTCATGCCCGGGAAATGGTGACGGCAGAGACGGCCCTGTTGTTTATGGAACACCTGGTGAATGCTTATGGCAAGGATGCCGATGTTACCTGGCTGCTCGACTACGGGGAAATGCACGTTTTACCTATGGCAAATCCGGATGGACGTAAATGGGCGGAAAAGGGATACTATCAACGTAAGAACACCAACAGTACGCTTTCTTCGCTCTGCATGATACCCGACATGTATTACCAGTTCGGGATCGATCTCAACCGTAATAACGATTCCCACTGGGGGGAGACCGGGGCCAGTACTGTCCCTTGCGATGCCACCTATCAGGGTACGAGTGCCGATTCGGAGCCGGAAACCCAGGCAATTCAGACTTATCTGAAAACAATATTCCAGGATCAGCGGGGACCGAAGGACACCGATGCCGCTCCGAAAACAGCGACGGGGCTGTTTCTCAGTCTTCACTCCTACGGCAACCTGGTGCTGTTCCCCTGGGGATATACCGGCGAGAAGAACGCTCCCAACTTCCTGGAGCTGCAGACGCTGGCTCGGAAGTTTTCCTACTACAACCAATACAAGGCACAAAGATCCGCCGATTTGTATCCATGCAGCGGGACGAACGATGACTGGGTGTATGACAAACTCGGTGTCGCCTCCTATGTGTTCGAAATGGGAAAGGAGTTTTTCGAAAACTGTACCACTTTCCAACAGGATGTATGGGTAAAGGCTCTACCTACACTGATCTACGCCGCCAAGGCATCACGGCTTCCTTATCAGAGTCCGGCCGGTCCGGAAATAACAGAAATTCGCCTGGATAAAACCAGGGTGATGACAGGAATGAAGGTGTTGCTTACAGGGATTGCCGATGATACGCGTTTTGCCGGCGAGTCGGAACCGACCCAGAAGATCGTCGATATTCGCTATTCGGTGGATCTCCCCTCCTGGATTTCCGGCGCCGGGACCGTCCAGATTCCCGCCGTGGCTGGAGGTTTCATCTCCTCCAGAGAAGAAGTTCGCTGTCGTATCGATACAACCGGTTGGAGTATCGGACGCCATCAGATATTCGTCGAAGCAAAGGATGCCGAAGGCAACTGGGGGGTGCCCACTTCTTTATTTCTCGATGTGGAAAGGACCGGTTCCATCTGGTTGCCGGAAGTAAGGAAATCGGCACATTAAAATCAAAGAGATGATCTGTCACCTTCACAGGACCTGTTGATAGGTATGAAGTAAAGAAGAATCGCCCCGGTGATAAAGAAGAGAAACACCAGAAGCAGGGCGATGTGCCTGGAAAGTGCGTCCGAAACCAATCCGAAACTTGCACCCAGGATGGATCCAATCCGAGTGAACATCCCCCAATAGCCGAATACCTCGGCGGATTTTCCCGCAGGGGTCAACAATCCGACGATGGTCCGGCTGGAACTCTGTGTCGATCCAAGAGCCGATCCGGCCAGGAGAGCGATCAGCAGGAAAAGGTGTTTTTCATTCCAACCTGAAACGCCGGCCAAAGGATGCAGGAAATAGATCAGCAGTATGCAAAGAATCCATAGAGCCAGGCTGGACAAAACGGCGTTCTTGGCACCTATCTGCGCCTCGATGAGACCGAAGATCAACGCGCCTGAGGCTGCTGAGATCTGCAGGATGACAAATAGAAGGATCAAATCCATCTGCTGGAAGTTGAGTTCCGTTTGTACGTAGATACCCACGAACTTGATGATCACATCCAGCCCGGCCATGTAGACGGTGAAGGCACAGAGAAAGCGAAACAGAACACTTTTACGTCCCAGCGTTTTGGCTGTCCGGCGTACCTCCTCCCATCCGGCACGAAAGAGCTGGGATTGGCCGGCATGTTCGAATCCGGCCACCGGCTGGGAGCGGTCCCGCAATATCAGGAGAGTCGGCAGGCAGGCGATCAGAAAAAAAGCGGCCACAGCCGCCATGGCCCACTGAGTCGAGCGAATCTCCTCCAATCCCTTACTTCCCGAGGTAATGGCATAGACCAGCGCAAGGCTGGCAATACCTCCAAGGTAGCCCAGACCCCATCCGAAACCGGAGATCTTTCCCATGTTTTTTGCCGTCGCGATCTCCGGCAGGAAAGAGGCACAGAACGATTCGCTCAACATGAAGGCGGCATTGCTGACGACCAGCAGGAGAACTCCGGTCAGCACATCTCCCGGTCCGACCAGAAACAGTCCGGCAGTAGACACGGAACAGACAACGGCCGAGCCGAGAAGATAGGACTTCTTTTTACCGCTTTTATCGCAGATCGCTCCGGCCAGAGGAGACAGGACCAGGGCCAGAAGCGTGGAACCTGCCATGGCTGCCGACCACCAGGTGTCGCGGACTGTCGATTCCGGCGGAATGATGCGGGTGATAAAGAAACCGGAATAGATGGCCGTGATCACCACCGTGGTATAGCTGGAATTGGCGAAATCGAACATGGCCCAGGCCCAGATTTCCCATGCTCCGGCAGGTTTTTGGCTGGTTTCCATATTCGTTTAACGGCCGGTCCGGGTTGGTTCAGAATTCCGCATAGGATGATTTCAAGAAATTCGTATCGATAGGGAAGTGAACAGCCAGGATAGGCACAACGTATGAAAAAGCAGAGTGGAAACAAGGTTGCCCGAGTATTCCCGCAGAAGGGAAGTGAACCAGGCAAGGAGGAGAACGGCTGTCAGGAGCAGTTCCCACGTGGGAAAGCCCAGAAAAGACAGCGTCAATGGAGAATCTGGCAGCAGAGGGGAGTATCCACTTAGATACCATACGGCCGCGGCCGCCACATACAGACCCATGCATATCGTCAGATAGAGCAAAAGACCACAGGTACCGCGAAGGCGGTTCATCCCGATCTCGTAAAAGACGGTGAAGGGCAGCACCATGCAAAAAGCGGAGAGGAAGGCGATCCATCGATCGGTAGCCATAGAGAGTCGTATTCCACCCTGAACGGCAGTGGTTCCGATCAGCCAGTACAGATAGAGAAAGCAGACGATGGGAAGAATCAAAGAAGAGAATCGGGGGATTTCCCATCGCCAGGGGGTGATTCGATGAGAAGGCGACAGAAAGAGAAGCAGGACAAGCAAGGTGCCCAGACTTATATACCCGATCGGTTGCAGCGACTGGAAATGGTACAAACCGGTAAAGCCGAGCAGCATAAGAATCCATAACCAGTCGGTGAAAAAGAATTTCAGGGATATGGGATTCCAGGATTTGGTGTCCCGGGGCGGTGGCCGGAACATCAGAATGGTTTTCAAAAAAAAGGGAAAACTCAGAACGGCAAAAACCAGAACCAGGGACCACCAGGTACGACGGGACGAGCGCTTGGGGGGAATCGACTTTTGTTCCGGGGGGAAGACGTTCCGCAGCTGTTCCTTGACCGCATCTTGAGCCGGGACAAAGGGGAGAAGGTTGATACCGCCAGACCGCGGATCTTGCAGCCGAATCCCGGCGGATAGCGTATTGCTTGTTGCATGGAAGGCAGAAGGATCGGCAACAAGGACCGTCAAACGGATTTCAGGATGATCGGGCAGGAACCTTTGCGCCATCTCTCCACTACGGTCGAAGGCGACGATGGCGGTATGTCCCTGGATGATCAAATTTCTGACCAGCAGGGCAGTATAGGCCGATTCCAGAAAAGCCGGCATTCGGGAATAAGAAAACGACTGAGAAGAATTGCCTGTCCCCGGAAGATCAAGACAGAAAACACGAAAACCTTCCAAGGCCAGTTCTTCTGCGAAAAAGGAGTAGGTCTCCTTGCTTTGGCCGGGTTTCGGCAGCAGCAGGACCTCTCCGCGGAACGGTGGCATGGATGGAGAGATATGCAGAACCGGGGTCCGATTAGCATCCTCCAGAGGAAAGGAGTCGATCGACAGGCCCTCGTCGGTTTTTTCCAGTTGTCCGAAGCAGTATAAAAGCAGGAGCACCAGAACACTATAAGAAATCGGCCAGAGGAAATCCCTTGTTCTCTCGATCTTTTTGCCGGACGCAGCGAAGGATTCAGAAATTTCCGACGAAGATTGGGTGTCCGGTTTCTGCTCCATAAAAACATTCCTTCCTGATGGTCGGGTGACGACCTTTTAGCCGCTCTGCCGTATCCTGAGATCCGTAATTTTACACCAGCTCCTCAGGGAATCATTTTTAAAGTAAACTGGATCGCATCTTTTATGCAAAGAAGTTTGGAGCAAAGGAGCGTTCTATGAAAGTACTTTTTATCGGCGGTACCGGCGTAATCAGCTCCGCCTGCACCGAGGCGGCTATCCGTTCGGGATGGGAGGTCTATCTGCTGCACCGGGGCAACGAACCGAAAATCCAGCCACCGGCGGAGGTGCGACATTTCATCGCCGACATACGGAAGCATCCGGAGGAGGTGGCTTCCTGGCTGGATTGGCATACCTTCGATGCGATCGTCGATTGGGTCGTCTATACTCCGGAAGATGCCCAATGCGATGTGGAACTCTTCCAGGGAAGAGTGGGGCAATTCGTTTTCATCAGTTCCGCTGCCGCGTATCAGCGTCCGGTGCAGCACTACCTGATCCGGGAAGACACTCCGCTCGCCAATCCCTTTTGGGAGTATGCACGGCATAAAATCGCCTGTGAAGGCCTGTTCATGAATGCTTACCGGGATTCCGGCTTTCCCGTGACCATTGTTCGACCTTCCTATACTTATGGACCCACTTCTTTTCCCTTGTGCGTGAACAGCCGGGAGCATCCGTACACTGTGGCCGACCGCATTCGACGAGGCAAAGACATTATCGTACCGGGTGATGGGACCTCCTTATGGACCCTTACCTATCATACCGATTTCGCCGAAGGATTGCTCGGTCTGCTTGGCTATTCGCCTGCCGTCGGTCATTCTTTCCATATCACCTCCGACGAGGTTTTAACCTGGGACCAGATCTATGGGGAACTTGGCAGGGCTCTGGGCATGGAACCAAGGCTGGTTCACCTGCCTTCCGATCTGATTGCGGCCGCCGAACCGCAGCGATACGGCAGTCTGATCGGAGACAAGAGCTGCAGCGTCGTTTTCGACAACTCGAAGATCAAAAAATTCGTTCCCGGATTTCAGCCTAAAGTGAAATGGGCCGGAGGGGTGCGCAGAATTCTCGATTGGTACCATGCGGATCCCCGGCGATGCACAGTCGACGAGCCGGCGAATGCCCGATGGGACCGGCTTCTCACTCTCTATCGCAGGTGCCTGCAGGATGCAGGAAATCTCGCCGAGGCAGAAAAGAATCATTCCTAGAAATCATGTCCTAGAAAATTGTATCGGCTGTTGTAGGGGCACGGCACGCCGTGCCCAAAGGGAGCCCCCATCCTACAGTCGCCAGGGCACGGCACGCCGTGCCCCTACAAATTTTTCGTAGTCAGTAAGAAACGCCCAAAATGATTTTTTTTTGCGACCTCATCA
>CAZTVS010000105.1:0-16909 GCA_964617125.1 uncultured Acidobacteriota bacterium | reverse complement strand
ATGAAGGGCTGAAGGCCCGAAACAAATGTTCCTTGGAAGCATCATAGTAGCGGTCCTTCAGACCTTGTTGTATTGGGGACGGTTTTCCAGGGGTTTCGCTATGCTCCACCCCTGGCTGGTATGTTGCCGGGCCTTTGGCCCTGTATCTTTCATAGAACGAAGACGGAACGGTTCGGCAGTTTCGCCTTATAGGCGGTACCGCGTAAACGCGGAACTACAAACCTCCTGTCCGGAGATGGGAAGGAGAGGATATCCATGCAGATGTTTGGGAAATATGAGGTTCTGGGAAAGTTAAGCAGTGGTGCCATGGGGACCATCTTTAAAGCCCGGGACACCATTCTGGACCGGCAGGTGGCCTTGAAGGTGATGGCCTCTCATCTGATTCAGGATGAAGAATACCGCCTGCGTTTCCGGCGCGAGGCCCAGGCAGCCGGGCGTCTGCATCATCCCAACATAGTTACCATCTATGAACAGGGAGAAGCGGAAGGGTATTCCTATATCGCCATGGAACTCCTGGAGGGCCGGAATCTGGAAGAGATTCTACAGCAGAAGGTTCCGGTCCCTCTTTTCAGGAAGCTGGAATGGGTCATCCAGATCTGCAATGCACTAGGGCATGCTCATAGCCAGGGCCTCGTCCACCGGGACATCAAACCGGCGAATATACGGGTGTTGCCCGACGAGACCATCAAGATCGTGGATTTCGGCATCGTACGGACCAGCGATTCGAAATTGACGGGAGTGGGGGAATTTTTCGGTTCTCCCTCCTACATGTCGCCGGAACAGCTGCGCAGTTCCAAGGATGTAGACGGACGATCGGACCTATTTTCCATTGGTATTATCCTGTACGAGCTGCTCACCGGACAACTGCCTTTCCGGGGCGACAACATTGCCGCTCTCTACATGGAGATCATCAACCGTCCCCACCCGCCCCTGCAGTCCCTCTGGCCGGAAGCGCCGGCGGAACTGGCTGAGATTGTGGACCGGTCTTTGGCGAAAAATGTCGACGATCGCTTTCAATCTTGTGAAGAGATGGCCCGGCGAATCGTAAACGTCCTGCAACGCTTGCAGACGACAAGATCCTCTCCGGCCTGGCAGGAAACGAGACTAACGGCCGGAAAGGACGACGATGTTACCGGTCCCTATTCCCGTAAGGAGATACGGCCGGTTGCGCAGTCCTCGCCGGAACCTCCCCCCCGGGTTGTGACGCAAGTCCCGGTCCCGGTAAGGTCCAACCGGAGCGGTTCCGGAAAAAAGATCCTATGGACGGTAGCGATGATATGCGTCCTGGCGGGCCTGTTTGGGTTCTGGCGGATGACGACTTCCAGTTCAACTCAGTTCACGGGTTTACAGCCGTCTACCACCATTCTTCCATCCCCATCGACCACTGACTTTCCCATGTCGTCAACTACAGAATTTCCGTCGCCGTCCACTACCGAATATCCGCTGCTTCCGACTACCACACTATTACAGCCGCCGCCGTCCAACGCGTGGCCGTCCACTACGCATCGATCGGCAATGGAAACCCAACCCATCCTGCCGACCAACAGGAAAACGATGCCGGACACAATCCAGGTGCCGGTCACCTTTCCTGTCCGGCCTGTAGTCACAACCACATTGGCTTCCGTCTCCACCCCTCTGTTGGAGGCAATCACGGAAACAACCATGCCGGTAACCCCCCCGACCACCGCCATAAGAAGGGATGCCGCCGCCAAAGATCCGGGGGGAAGGCCGGTTGCCAAGGGCCAGTGGCGTGATCCTGCCACCGGCATGGACTTCGTCTGGATTCCTCCCGGAACCTTCGCTATGGGTTGCTCCATCGACGACAGCGAGTGCGAGTCCAACGAATCTCCGCGACACACCGTAAGGATCAGCAACGGTTTCTGGTTGGGGAAATACGAGGTGACCCAGGCCCAATGGCGTTCGATCACCGGCAACAATCCTTCCACTCTGCAGGGCGATCTGCTACCGGTCGAACAGGTGTCCTGGAACGATGTCCAGGCGTTTCTCGGTCGATTGAATGCCGCCGGCGGAGGGAAGTATCGCCTGCCTACCGAAGCGGAGTGGGAATATGCCGCACGGTCCGGATCCCATTCCAGCCGCTATGGCGATGTGAACGCCGTCTCCTGGTATTCCGGCAATTCCCAGGGGAGAATGCAGCCTGTCGGACAGAAGGCACCGAATGCCTGGGGCCTCCATGATATGCTGGGAAATGTCTGGGAATGGTGCCAGGACCGCTACGATAGAAATTATTATAAACAGAGTCCTGCCGTGGATCCGATCGGTCCCGCCTCCGGCAAGGAATGTGTCATTCGCGGCGGGTCCTATGCCAACAGTGGCGGAAATGCACGCTGTTCTTATCGCTTGAAGTTTTCTGCCTCGCAGCGAGGCTCCATCGGTTTTCGTGTGCTCCGTATGCCTTCTTGATGCCGGGCCCCGTCCTATCGATGGAAGGAGTAGAAACCAATATTTTTTAAGGAGGAGTGGATGTCGAACAGGGAAGAGGTTATGCCCAACCAATGTATGCTCCAGATCCTGAATGGACCGAATTCGGGTATGACCTTTCAGGTGACCAATCGGGCCAAGATCGGTCGGAATCCGGATTGTGAAGTCCGGATCGACGAAAGCAAAGTGTCTCGTTCCCATGCCCTGTTGGAGTATACGCCGCAGGGTTGGATCCTGACTGATCAGAATAGTTCCAACGGAACCTGGATCCAGGGACAACGGATTACTTCATCCCGACGCCTTCTCTCCGGGGAGGAGTTTCTTCTCGGAGAAACGAAGTTGAAATTCACGGAACCGCTCCTCGCACCAAAGGAAACGAGTCAGGTGTCGAATCAGGTGGTACAGACGCAATTCTGTTCCGGTTGTGGCATGACCGTAACCCCGGATATGCGTTTTTGCCAAGGCTGCGGCAGCCGGGTGAACGACATACCGGTACTCTCCTCTCGTCAACAGCAGGCCCCGTCGCCGCCCGTCTTTCGCGAGGAGGCTGTGAGAATCTCCCCCGCATTGGAACCTCGATCGCCGGTTGCGGGACCCGGGAGTCCGTCACCGGTCGACAGGACGCCGGCCTATCCCCCGCCGGTTCCGCCCCTGCAGCCCAGATCTCCGGAGATTCCTTCGCGGCCGGGGTATGCATCCGAAATGCAACCGGAGCGGTTTCCTTCTCCCCCTTCTCCGGCCCTGTCGGGCGATTTCATGCCGCCCGATTTGCACTGGGCCGTGGTGCTTATCCTCGCCTGGGTAACCTTCGGTCTGGGAGGATTTTACTGGATGTACAAAGAGGCTTGTTTTGTCAGGAAGCTCGATCCCGGCAGCCAGGCGGTAAAGATGTTTTCCCTGTCCCTGTGCGGCATATTGGGTCAGGTCATGCTCTCTTTCCTGGTCTTCGCCTTCCGTTATTCGGCCTTGCTGTGGATTATCAGTAATCTGATGCTGCTGCTCAATCTGGCCATTTTTGTCGTCATGATGGTGACTGTTTTCGGCATGCGCCGGTCCCTGCTTCATTACTACAATGAGGTGGATCCGATCCAGCTGCGGCTGAGTCCCATCATGACGTTTTTCTTCAGCGTTCTCTATTTCCAGTACCATTTCTCCCGGATCGCAGCCTGGAAAAAAACCGGCCAATTGTCGCCGCAATCAGGAAACTAAGGGCACCTATGGATACTACCGTTTATATCGTCCCATGCCCTGATTACGATCAGGTCACACAGCGGATGAACGATCTCTTTTCCCTGATGGGAGGGATGGGTCCGTTCGCCGCCGCCGGGGAAAGAATCGTACTCAAGGTCAATCTGCTGCAGCCGGCCAGGCCGGAACAGGCCGTCAGTACCCATCCTGCAGTGGTTGCAGCGGTAGGGCGTCTGGTCAAGCAGGAGGGTGCCACGGCGGTGATCGCCGACAGTCCCGGCAGCGGCTACAAGTACAATGAAAAGTCGTTGCATACGCTCTATCGGGTCTGCGAAATGGACAGGGCCGCCAAAGAAGCCGGAATAGAGCTAAATCGCGACACCACCTACCGGGCAGTCTCTTTTCCCCAGGGAAAATTGATCAAGCGTTTCGAAGTGATCACCCCGGTGCTGGAGGCGGACGGAGTGTTGAACCTCTGCAAGATGAAAACGCACCTCTTTATGAGCATGACCGGCGCCGTGAAAAACAATTTCGGGGTAATCCCCGGTTTGAACAAGCCGGGCTACCATGCCAAGCTCCAGGACAAGGAACGTTTCGCCCATATGCTGCTCGACCTGGCCGCCTATGTTTCTCCCCGGGTCTCGGTTATGGATGCCGTCCTTGGAATAGAAGGGGAAGGTCCCGGAGCCGCGGGCATCCCCCGCCGGATCGGTTTGCTGCTGGGGGCGAGAAATCCGCTGGCCCTGGATGTGGTGGCCGGCGAAATCATGGGACTGCCCAGAGAACGGAATCCGGTGCTGATCGCGGCTGAAAAGCGCGGTCTGTCTCCCACGCGTCTGGAGGAGGTTCGTGTCGTCGGCGCCGACCTGGCAACTCTGCGGATCCCAGACTATCGATTTCCGGCAACCATTTTTGAAGGGACCGGATTGGGGAAGCTCACCTGGTGGCAAAGACCGCTGGTACCTATCTTCAAACAGGGGATGTCCCTGAGGCCCGGCATCATCGAAGACAAGTGCATCGCCTGCGGAATCTGCCGCGATTCCTGCCCATCGGAGGCAATCGCCATTCTCGAGAAAAGCCGCAAATACGCCCACATAGACGACCGGCGCTGCATACGTTGCTACTGCTGTCACGAGCTGTGCCCGCAAAAGGCAATCGAGCTGCGGGAGGGCTTCCTCTACAAACTGATAAACCGTTGACGAGATAGGATCCATTCTATGCTAGTAAAATCCATCTTTAAGGCAGTCTTCCCCGGGAAATATATCCAGGGGGAAAAGGCGCTTGCCGAATTGCCGGGCCTGATCCGTCTGTTCGGCCGGAAGGGGCTTATTCTGGCCTCTCCGACAGTTAAAGCCAATATCCTGTCAAGGTGCCATCTGCAGGATGCGGCGGTTTCCATGATCGTGGAGGAATTTTCCCGAGAGTGTTGCGAAAAGGAGTTGTCCCGGCTATCGACCGTTATCGACAGGGAAAAGATCGATGTACTGGTGGGCATGGGTGGTGGCAAAACCATCGATACCGCCAAAATCGCGGCCGACCGGGCGGGCATCCCGATGATCGTCGTTCCCACGATCGCCTCCACGGATGCGCCCTGCAGCGGTTGTGCCATCCTTTACAGCGAACAGGGGATTTTTCAATCGGTCCATTATCAGAAGATGAATCCGCAGGTGGTCCTGGTGGATATGGATGTGATGGCTGCCGCTCCTGTCCGTTTTCTGGTCGCTGGCATGGGGGATGCCCTAGCCACATGGTTCGAGGCCAGATCCTGTGTCGCCACCTCTTCGCCCAACGAGTGCGGAGGTTTGAGTACGCTGACCGGCTTGCATCTGGCCCGATTGTGTTATGACACGCTTCTGCTCCATGGATTGGCTGCCAAAAAGGATTGCGAAAACCATGTCGTCACTCCGGCCCTGAACCATATCGTGGAGGCTAACACGCTCCTGAGCGGGATCGGATTCGAAAGCTCCGGACTGGCCGCCGCCCATTCGATTCACAACGGACTGACCGCTCTTCGGGAGACCCACGCCTTCTACCATGGAGAGAAAGTGGCCTTCGGTACTCTGGCCGGGCTTCATCTCACGCAGGCGCAGCGCGCCGAAATGGAGACGGTCTATTCCTTCTGTGAGGGAATCGGATTACCTACCACCTTTTTGCAGATCGGTATCGAAACGATCGATCGGGGCCAACTGATGCAGGTGGCCGTGAAGGCTTGTGCCCCGGCGGAAGGTATCCATCATGAGTCCGGTCCGATCACTCCGGAGAAGGTTCTGGATGCCATGCTCGCCGCCGATGCCATGGGGCGGGCACGAAAGTGCAGCGACACTCCTGGGAGGTGATGGTCACACCTTGAAGAAAATTCCCTTGTGATACATGTACCGAAGCAGCAGCCACTTGGCCGCCAGGACACCGCAGGGCAAAATCAATGGGCCGAGGAATCCGGCGTGGGCCGCCACTCCGCCGAGAAAAACGTCGGCGATTTTGCCGAAGTCGATGATCTGCTGGGCGACATAGATGAAGATGGCGTTCATTCCGATTACGGTAAAGAAAAAGGTCCATTTCGCATAGCCCTTGACGTCGATGGCCCAGTAAAAAAAGGAGAGCAACAGCAGGCACCAACCACCGGCATAAAGCACATAGGGACTGTTCCAAATGTGTTTATTGATCGGGAAGACCAGACCCCACAGGTATCCGGTTACCAGGCAGGCGACTCCACCGGCCATCAATCCCAGGACTTTTTTTCTGCCGGCGTTCGGCGATTTCAGCCAGTACCCGGCAAAAACCCCTAGTAACATGGAACAGGCGGCGGTGAAGGTTCCCAGTACGCCATTGCTGTCACCGAAGCCGTAGTATCGCGGGGAAAATTTGCTGTGCAGGATCTTTGCCAGAATCTGCTGGTCGAGGTAACTGTGCAGATTTCCCTCCGCCGTCAGATTTCCTGCACCAAAACCCGGGACAGGGACCAGCATCATCGCTGTCCAGTAAGCCAGCAGGACGACGACAAAAAGAACGATCTGCGTTCTTCGTTTGGTGTTCAGCACCAGGAGGGAAACGAGCAGATAACAAAGACCGATCCGCTGCAGAACGCCCATCCACCTCATCTGGGAAAAGTCCAGCTTGAGCACTCCGCCGACCAATAGTCCGAGCAGAACCAGTATCAGCGATCTTCTGACAATATGAAGCGTAAGCTGCCTCCGGCTTTGACCTCTTTCCGCACGTTTCAGAAGGGAAAAAGGGAAAACCACGCCGATGATGAAAAAGAACAGGGGGAAGATCACATCATAAAACGTGAAGCCATCCCAGATGGGGTGTTCGAGTTGGCCGGCAATCAGCCGGGTGAAGGGAATGTCCTGGACCGCCGGGAGGGCCCGGACGATACTGTCTGCTCCTATGATCCAGAACATACAGAATCCGCGAAGCGCATCGAGCGACAGGATCCTTTCGTTCTGGATTTTCGTTTCGATCGTTGCTTTTGTATTCATACAGGAAACCGGTTAAGTAGCAAGCACAGAGTCTTGTGTCTGATTTTGTTTAGGTACGAGGGGATCAGGACGAAGACTTTTTCGTGTAATACCTCTGCAGGCATCGGTCCATCACCCATGTCGCCCTGGCCCCGCTCACGCCTGTCGATTCGCATCGCCCGCGACCCAGCAGTTCATCCGTGATGGTCTGGATCAGCGGTTGGTGTACATGGGGTGGATTGCGCAGAGGAAAGATCTCCTGTCCGTTTTTGCGGCGGAGAATGACATCGCCATCCGTAAACACGGGTGTTTGCAGCTCTGCCTCAGGACCGGTCAGGACGATGGTGTCCAGCGACCGGTCGGCGTTGAAGTTCCACAATCCGATGCCTGTCATCCCGCGTTCGAAGCGGAAGGCGGCACCGGTGACATCTTCCACCGTGTACGCGCCGCCGGTGTTGACGGCGAATCCCTCCGCTTCCGCTATGGGGCCAAGGAGAAAATCGAGCAGATCCAGACAGTGGGAAGCGAGATCGAGAAACAGTCCGCCTCCGGCGATGGAGGCATCGAAGCGCCAGCCCGATGCCAGTTCCCCGCGTGCGAGCGGTTCCGAGACGTTAACCTGAACCGAGGATACTGGGCCGATGCTCCCCGATTCTATCAGTTCCCGCACCTTGAGAAAGCGTGGCAGGGCGCGCCGGTAATAGGCCACGAAAAAGGGCAGGCCGGCGGCGCGGAAGGCGTCGTTCATCCGCAGACATTCGGCATGATTCATGGCCATCGGTTTTTCCACCAGACAGGGTTTGCCGGCTGCTGCCGTTGCCAGCGCCAGCTCGCAGTGACTCGACGGCGGAGTGGCGATGTATACCGCATCCACCTCCGGATCATCGATCAGCGCCTGGGCCTGGTCGTAGAAGCGGGGTACGCCATGGCGGCGGGCATAGTCTTCCGCCTTGCGGCGGTCCCGGCGCATGACGGCAACCAGCGCCGAGCCTGCGGCCTTCTGAAAACCCGGTCCGCTCTTGATCTCGGTGACATTGCCGCAGCCGATGATTCCCCATCGCACCGTATCCTGAACCAAAGGTCGTTTTCTATTTTCCATCATTTCTCCACGAACTCTGAAAAATTAGTAGGGAAACGGCACGCCGTGCCCCTACAACAGCTGTTCAATATTCCATAATACCGAATCGATTCTTGCGGTGCGTCTCTCCCGTCATTCCCTGGTCCTGAGCGATAACAGCGCTCATCAGCAACCATCCGACTAAAAGCATTATCCTCTTTTTCATGCGGAACCTCGTTGGTAAATGGAAGGAAATTATTTTGAGGTGATATTATTCAGATTCCATGGGATTGTCAAGCGGTGGAGGCGGAGGATTGGTTTTCGCCTTCCTTTTGGAAGAACGATAGGTAGGAGGCGGCTTTGTGAGCGAAGACAAGGCGGATGCTGAGGGTAGACGGAAATGCTGGAATTGTATCTATCAGCAGGCGATGACGGGAGATACCTTTCTCGGCAAGTGCACCTGGTTTACCAGGAACAATAAGGGACAGGACAAGGAAATCCCTCCGGAGGTGGTCGATAGCGGCTGCAAGCATTTCATCGATCGGCGGTAGTCCGGGAGTGATCGTTAAGAGCCTATCAGGACTTGACGGAGCGATTTCCCGAAGGCAGGCAAAGTTGGTTGTACGGGGTTGACAAGATGGCCGCAGGAATGGTTCCATACAACAGGCAAGTCCAGCGGAAAGATAAAAAGAAACAGTATGTGTATGCACATTTGCATCGGAAAGGAGCAATCATGAAGCGTATAGCAACCGCACTGGTCCTCATGGCCTTTTTCCTCTGCCTGGTTCCGGCACAGCCGAAACCGATTCCCGGCGGATGGGTTTCCCTGTTCAACGGGACTGACCTGAGCGGCTGGGTGAAGATCGGCAACGAAAAGTGGGTTGTGGAGGATGGTGCCATCTACGGGGAAGGGATTACGGATAAGTATGGCTATCTTGCCACCGAGAAGGACTATAAGGATTTCGACCTCAGCCTGCGTTTTAAATGTGAAGCCAACGGGAACAGCGGCGTCTATCTGCATACCCGTTTCAAACCAGGTACGGTGGACGTTTCGGACGGATACCAGGTGGAAATCGACCGTGTGCTGAACCATCACTCGGGCGGGCTGTATGGAGACAATCGGGGTTGGATGGTCTGGCCGGCTCCGGAAAACGAGACGGTACTGCGCCCCTATGACTGGAACGATATGCTGATCCAGGTGACCGGCAACCGCACCATGGTCCGTCTGAACGGTGTCGAGGTAGTCGACTTCACCAATCCGAGTCCAAAGTCCCCGGACGGCACGATCGCCCTGCAGCTTCATTCCGGAGGGGAAGGCAAGATGCGGTTCAAGGACATATACATACGGGACCGGAGCCTACGCTAAAACGCTGTTGTCAAATATTGACGCTCATACCCGGCCCAGGACCTTGGAACCCGGCATCTCCCAAACAAGATGAAGCCATAAAAAATGCCGGGAGTGCCGCACCCCAGTGCGGCAAGGGAAAGGATGTGTATCCCTGTCCTCTTCCTTGCATCGCAGGATTGTATGATACAGAAAGGATTTTCTAATAATCCTTGTTCTCCTGCCACACTGGGGTGCGGCGCTCCCGGAAATGCTTTTTTGCGATTTCGTCAAACGATAAGTCCCGCGAGAATCATTGGGGTGGAGCCACTACCCCGGGGGAGGGATATTGCTGCTGTCTACCTCCGCTTCGCCGCCGGTCGTGGGAAGCGGAGGAATGTCAACCGCCATGCTTGTATCTCGAGAGAATTCTTCGGGCATCGGTGGGGGAGGAATATTGTCCATGTCGCTCTCCCCGGGAATCTCGGGTGGCACAAACTCCGTCTCCGCAGCATTCCATACGCTTCGAGCGGTCGAGACCTCTCCGACTTCGCGAGCAAACGAAATCTTGATCGTTATTTCCGGCATCATAATGATCCATCCTTCCTCGACGATTTCCGGGGCCTTGCCTGCCGGCGACCGGAAATGCGTGAAATATCTCATCCGCGGTTCTATCGAAGCGTTGCCTGACTGATTTCGTTGTTCTCCATGAATACATCGACCGGCCGGCTATTGGCCAGGGCCGTACTCAGAATGATGTGGATATTGGCCACCCCGTCCGTCGTAGCGGGCTTGATGCGCAGCCAGCCGCTGCCCACACCGGAGACGATGGCCCACGCCATCTGCGTGCCGTTCTTGGCATGCGTTCTCACGACTGTTTTTCCGTTATACCACATGGGTGATATCTCCTTTCTGACAACAATTGGATTATCTGAGGGTTGCCTCGCTGATCTCGCCATTAGTGACCAGGATGTCCACTTTTCGGCCGTTGGCCAGCGCCTCGCAGAGGATCAGGAAGATGTTGGTGACTCCATCGCCGGCCAGAGGACGCACCCGCAGCCAGCCACTGTTGCCGACCATGGCCCATCCCATCTGGGATCCGTTTTTGGCGTGGGTTCTGACTACGCTCAGGTTGTTCTGCCATGACGTCTGAGTGTTTATGGTGATCGTCGCTCCCGGCGTGGAAACGTCGGTGATCTCCAGCCCGGATGAGGTCCCATCCCACCACTTGCTGCCGGGGGTCGTCGAGTCGCCGAAGGTCTTTTTGGCCGGTGAGCCGAAGAGATCGTCGCTGTCGCCTGCGTTGGCATTGTGTTCGAGGTCGCAGCGATTGTCCGCCTGTTCCAGAGAACACTCATAGTGTTTGGCCTGCGTCATCTGCTCGTAGTTGTTGCTGCCGTTCTCGTCCACATGCCATATGGCCAGTCCGGCATCCGGAAGAGAAGTGTCGCGCCCTGATTTCTGGCGGTTCTCCAGGATGAAATACTCGGTGCCGTTGCTCCGTTTATAGATGAGAAAATCGTTGCAACCCGCCGCCAGGGTGGCCTGCATTCCAGGCCCGATGGTCGTCAGCTTGGTGGTCCAGCCCGCCTGATTTTTGAGATAGGCGCAGATCTGCGTCGGGTTAAGATCCGAACCGCCATAACACATCAGACAGTAATTCCCGACCCCGGTGGACTCATAACCATAGTCGTAAAGATCGGGAAAATCGCAGACCATGTGTCCGTTTTCGTGACAGAATGTGCCTAAAGTCAATTGGGTTCCCATATTGGTGATCTGGTAGTCGGACAAACGTCTGCTGCCGTTCGCCTGGTAGGGTGAAGCTAGAGCCCATGAGTGCGGCCATAAGCCCTCGCTCCAGTTGTTGACGACGGGTCCGGCATAAAAGACATTGAGCGCGTAAACATAACCGCCCGAATCGCTGCTGAGCTGGGAAAAATCGAATCCCTGGGCCTTCAGGGCGTCCAGCGCCTCCACGATCAGCTCGCGGGCGCGAGACCCGAAGCCGACCTGCGGGTCCGTATAGTACGACCGGTTGTGCTGAGCGGTATAGTAGGAAGTTACGACGTTCGTATACTTGAGCTTTCCATTGGAAACATCAAAAAAGTAATCATACACAGAGCCATTGTTGCCGAAATTGGAATAGCCCTGCTGGTTACAGTAGTTCGATACCTCCTGCTGGTTGATCGTTGCCGGTACGTCCGGAAACTGAATCAGCAGGCACAATCCGACATAGTTGCCGACGGTAGCCGCCGCTACCGGGGGCTCTCGCTCCACTCCCGCTTTCGGTATGGCCCGTGTCCTTTTCATGCGGCGCTGTTGCCGGCGCTCTTCCCACCTGGGGCGAACGCCGGTCGCATCCTGTGCGGCCCTGGCTTCGGACTTGGCGGCGCCCTTGCCGATCCGTACGTGTTGCGGGAGATGCAGCAGCCGCGGGTCCTTTTCTCCTATCCTGGTTCCGCTCGGCAGGAGGGCGGCCTTGTCTGTGGATAGGGAGGCGTAGTGGTAAAAGCCGCTGTCGGGGTCCTTCACCACGGTATAGCCGTCGAGCGTTTCAAAGACGGCGGCGAACTGGTTTCCCCAACCGCGAACACGGATCTCCGATCCGTCAGGGTTGATAAAGGTGAATTCCTTACCCGAGAAGGGAATTGGCATGGATGCCTCCTTTCGACACTGCGATACGCGTTGAGTCGTCTTACACTCTGCAATAGGAAAACGCGAGGAACTGGACTCTCGTCCTTTTGCTGCCGGTTCTGTAAATGAGGGGTGGTTTTAAACTGCCGGGAGAATTGCTTTTGCGCCGATTGAAAAACAAGATAAAAGAGTGTAACTAATTTATATATACATAGAAAGGGAAATTTGTCAAGATGGAAAAAAAAGTAATCCTGTGCACATGGCTGCCGACATACCGCCGCGGCAATTACATCCTGATGGCTTAAACCGGGATGCGGACGGCGCCAGAGAAAACAGTGATCCCGACAGGATGGCAGTCAGGGGCTGGGGACCAGATGCTCCAGAGTCAGACCAACGGCAGTTTTCTGCTGGAATCCCTTCCAATAGGTATGATTCGCAGTCGGCTTACCTTCCTTGTCCACCGAGTACAGGGCATCCTTCCCGCTGGGCACCAATTCCAGGTAGCTTTTCTTGTCCTGCTCGCCCCGGAGATGGAGGCCGAAAAACACCGTCACGAAGTGTTGCAGGATATTATTCATGCGGGTTGTGTCCCATACCGGGTCTGCGTAATGGTTGAAGGGTGAGGACATGGCGGAAGCGCCGCTCAGGTAGACTTCCCAAGGGGCAGGTATCGGCGCTGCGGCGTTATGTCCGGCATGGACGAACGTCAGAAGATAACGATCGGCATTCGTCGCTTCCAGGAAGATTTTTCGTGTCCCCTGTTCATAGCCCGATGTCTGATCGGCACTCCCGGCAACAAAGAGCACCGGCGTTCGAATGCCCTTCAGCCCCTCGGCATCCCAGAAACCGGTGTTCATCCCCCAGGGCCCGATGGCCACAGCCGCCCGGATACGCGGGTCGATCGTCTTCCGATACTCGGCATTCTCGGCTCCGCGCTGCGAAAGCAGCCCATTGGGCGGGGCAATTGGAAACGTCTCGCTGGTTTTGCGGAATCCCCCGCCAATCGCGTTGACTACCCCATAGCCGCCCATGGAATAGCCGACCAGTCCGGTTCTGGTGGCATCGATCATGCCGCTCAGGAAGTTGCCTGAATTTGGAGCACTCAGCCGTGCCATCTCCTTCAGCACAAAGAGTTGATCGATCGGGCGATTGTAGAGGGTGCTGGCAAAGCTCTTTTGATCCTCGTAGGTGCTGTCCTTATGATCGATGGAGACCACTACGAAGCCCTTGCCGGCCAGGTTTTCACCCAGGTGGCTCAGCAAAAAACGATTACCCGGATATCCATGCGAGAGGATGACCAGCGGAAACGCTTCGCCTGAGGCATACGGAGAAGCATCGCGCACTGCCTGACCATAGATTGTTGCGGTGATCTTCGGATCGCGGGTAAGAATCCGATACTCGCCGCCAGGCTTCTGATCCGCGGCAAGCTTTGCCGGATACCAGATCTCGAGGGTCAGGGACCGGTCATACCTTGCTGTCGGACTGCCGGCTTTGGTGTTCAGGATATCCGGACGGTCCTTGTCTACTACCTGCAAGGTGCGAACGCCGATGGCGAACTTGCCGTGGGCGGCCAGCTCCGGTGCCTGTGGGGTTACGATGTCGATGCGGTTCTGTTGCCCGCTAACATTCGAGACCGTCAGGAGGACTGGAAACAGAAGAAGGATCCATCGTTTTCTCGAAAGGCTCCGCGGCAGCAGGCAAACAAAGTCGAACATAACTCTCATCTCTTTGACACCCTTTTCGATACACACTCGTAATCAGAGCCTCCGGCTCTGAACGCACTGAATTCTAAAGGCCAGAAATGGAATCTCCGGCTGCTTCTGACTGAGGCACAGGTAAGGATAGTAGCAGAGTATGGAAAGAAACGGAACAAGGTTTTTTTCCGTTTTTCTCACCTATTGCCTTGGATGTTTCCTGGAGGAACGGCGCCGGCCGGACCTTGCTTACTCTACGGCGGCGCAGTAGAATAGCGGCATGTCCAGACGAAATACAAACAATATGCTATCCGGCTGTTCTTGTACGGTGCCGCTTCGAATCCTGTTCCTTCTGATTCTTATGACTACGGCTTTGACGGCCCAGGAGGAGCTGCTTCCGGATTCGCGTAACCGGCCGGAGCGGCTGGAGTGGTTCCGCGATCTCGGATTCGGCCTCTTCATCCACTGGTCGGTCGATTCCCAGATGGGGGTCGTCATTTCCCATTCTCTGGCCGGGGCCGACGAGACTTACACTCGTCGCTTTTTTCAGGAATGGCCCCGGACCTTTCGTCCGCGGAAATTCTATCCCGAGGATTGGGCCGCCCTGGCCCGGCTGGCCGGTATCCGCTATGTTGTTTTCACCACCAAACACCATTCCGGCTTTGCCATGTGGGATACCAAAACCACCGATTTCGGGATCATGCAAACCCCTTTTCGCAGGGATATCACCCGTGAAATCCTCGATGCCTTCCGGGAGCAGGGAATCCATGCCGGGATCTATTTTTCCCCGGACGATTTCCACTGGCTGTGGCAAAACGGCATCGACATTCAGCGAAACGTCCCTTCGGTCCAGCCCCGCAACAATCCCGACTTGATGCAGCTGGATCTCGATCAGCTGCGGGAGCTGATGAGCGGTTATGGGCGGATCGATATCGTCTTCCTGGATGGCGAACCCCATCGACTGCGCGATCTGGCCTGGCAGCTGCAACCCGAAACCGTCGTCACCCGGGGGGCCATACAGACTCCGGAACTGTATGTTCCCGGAATCCCTCTGGAAGGGGCCTGGGAAACCTGCTTTACCATGGGGACCGCCTGGCAGTATCAGCCACAGAACGAAACCTACAAGACCGGCGGCCGGGTGATCGATCTCCTGGTGGAGACCCGGGCCAAAGGCGGGAATCTGCTGCTGAACGTGGGTCCCAAGCCGGATGGGGAACTGCCCATCGAACAGGAGGAGCGGCTGCGTGAGGTGGCTCTCTGGATGCAGGTCAACCAGGAGTGCATCTATGGAGTGCGCCCCTGGGTCATCACCAACGAAGGGAACGTCTGGTTTACCAGAGCCAAGGATACGGATACGGTTTATGCCATTGTCAGGCAGTCGCCGGCATGGATTCGAGGGCAGTGGAGAGATTTTGTGTTCAAGAGTATCCGGGCCACGGAAAAGACCGAAGTGAGCGTTCTGGGTCAGAACGGAAGAGTATTGGAATACCGTCCGGAGGTAGATCCCAAACCCGGTTTCCGTCAGGGATCCGACGGTCTGCACCTGCGCGCCATGTTTACGCACCGGTTGCAGGACAACAGCCGCTGGCCGAATCCGATCGTTCTGAAGATCACCCATGTCCAAGCCGCCTTCACCCCGCCCAGGATCGAAACCCTGGGAGCGAGTTGGGACTCGAAAGGGAATGTGGCCTTATTGCAGGGAACATTGCTGGATATGGGTAAGGCGGAACAGCTGGAGGTGGGCTTCGAATACCGCAGCATCCTCGGCCTGGACGCCAGCGACCGGTCTATTCCCTGGCAGGCAGGGCCGTCCACGATCCTGACATCTCCCGGGAGGTTTTCTCTATCCTTATCCAACCTCCGGCCGGACGGAATGTACGAATACCGCGCCTGGGTAAAACATCCTCTGCTGACCATCACCGGGAGTGAAAAACGACTGTCCGGTAAGTAGATGTGATGAAGCCGAAAAAAGTCCTGGGAGCGCTGGCGTCCCGCCGGCAAAAGCAATGGAATCAACATGAATTTTTCGAAAAGAAACGGAACAAAGACTTTTTACGGCTTCATCAGATGTCATCCACTATGGAAAACAACTCTGAGCTCGCGGTGCCTCTGTGGTGACGCCGAATCCATCGGAAAAGAATCTATGACCATGTTTTAGGATTTTCCAAAAGTGAATACCATTTATAGCAGCCTCAGGATGCGGCGGCGTTATGAAGCCTGGTTTTTAACCATGCGCATGGCGGACGGCAGTGGAGCCTGGTGGTTTCGCTATCTGCTGCACAGTCCCGGCCGGAGCCGTACCACCGATTGCCTGGATCCTCAGGATTTTCCCGTTCAGCTGTGGGCCACCTGGTTTCCCCGGAATGCAGCCCCGGAAACTTTTATCCAGGGATTTTCCCTGAAAACATTTTCTTCCAGCGACCGGACCGGTAACCTCTTTCACCTGCAGGTCGGGGATCATGGTATCGACGATCACGGTTGCCAGGGTATGGTGGAGGGCTCCGGACACCGCATCCGCTGGAATCTCCACGTTCGATCCACGCAACAATACAGCTTGAGCGAAGTGGGTTGGATCGGATTTTGCCGGGCGGCTCATGCAGACGCCGTCTTTTCCGGTTTCATAGAGATGGATGGCCGGCGCTGGGAAGGAGATATCCTGGGCTGGGGCGTTCAGGGTCATAACTGCGGCTATCGACACCGAAGGATTTGGACCTGGGCCCATTGCCTTTTACTGGATAAGGAGCAACCGGTCGGTACCTTCGAAGCCCTTTCCTACGAAATTCCATTGGGATTGCATTTTCGCAAGGCGGTGCTTTGGCAAGATGGAGTGCGAACCGTGTTCCGCAATGTTCGGGAAGTGGTGAGGAACCGACGGCCTTTCGTTTGGGAATTGGATTGTCGAGATCCGGGAAGCTCCGTCCTGGCTCGAGTTCATTTCGAAGGGAATCCCCCGGCAACTCATGTTCTCTCCTATCGCGCGACGGATGGCCGGAACTCCTTCGAGGTCTCCAATAATAGTCTGGCTTACGCTACCGTCCAAGCGCTATTGCCAGGTCACCCCTCAAGAGAGTGGAAAGCCGATGGCAGCGCCATTCTCGAGATGGCAGGAGAA
>CAZTVS010000104.1:11849-17158 GCA_964617125.1 uncultured Acidobacteriota bacterium | reverse complement strand
CTCCTGTCTTCTGCCTCATTCCCCGGAGTAAATTTTCACCACGGCAGCGGCGTTACTCTTCCGATAACCGCGAAACATCCCCGGAGTATTGAACGGCATGGTGATGTTACCCCGGTGATCGATACCGATCAGACCGCCGTCCCCGCCCATGCGGGCCACCTTCTCCAGCACCGCTGTCGCCGCCTTTTCCAGGGAAACGCCCGCATAGAGCATGCGGGCGGCAATATCATGGGCCACGACCGAGCGGATGAAAAATTCTCCCCAGCCGGTGCAAGAAACGGCGCATACGGCATTGTCTGCGTAGGTTCCGGCTCCGATGATGGGGGCATCCCCGACGCGTCCGTATCTTTTATTCATCATACCGCCGGTGGAGGTGGCCGCCGCCAGGTTGCCATACTTGTCGAGGGCGACCGCGCCTACAGTGCCTTTTGTCCCTTCCGCATTCTTTCCCGGTCCTTTCCGGTCCTGTTTTTCTCTCTCTTTCAGCTTCTGGAAAGCATCCCACCGTTCCGGAGTTCGAAAGTATTCGTTTTCGACGAAAGGAATCTGTCTCTCTTTGGCAAAGGCCTCGGCTCCTTCACCGATGAGCATGACATGAACGGATTTTTCCATAACCAGTCGTGCCAAGCTGATCGGATTTTTTATGCGGGTGATGCCGGCCACCGACCCTGCCGCCAGGGTCTTTCCGTCCATGATCGAGGCATCCAGCTCATGCCTCCCTTCCGCCGTCAATACGGCGCCTTTGCCGGCATTAAAAAGCGGTGCATCCTCCAGGAAACGAACTGTTGCTTCAACGGCATCCAGGCTGGAGCCGCCATCCTGCAGGACGGCATAACCGATCTGCAACGCTTGCCCCAGTGCCTGGCGGTACGCCTTGTCCTTTTCTGCCGATAATCTTTCCCTGGTGACCGTGCCGGCTCCACCGTGGATGACGATCGCAAAAGGCGTGAGTCCCTCCGCCCCGGAGGCAATCAGACCAGGTGCGGATACTATGAGAGCGCAAAGCAAAAGCAGGATAGTTAGGGTATTGCTTTTCATATGTCCTCGATGGTTACACTAAAATCCTTGGATGGCAACGATTTCCTTCGGCCATCCATTATAATATGACTATGAATCTGGTGTTGATCGACCCGGGAGAAGTGGACATCGAAGGCAGAGTTGTACTCTCCGATCGACGGGCCGAACATATCCTACAAGTCTTGCAGCCCCGGATTGGAGATACTCTGCGTGTCGGTATCGTCCGGGGCGCGACAGGGCACGGGACCATTGCTGCCATTGATGAACGTACGGTAACGCTGAAAATCGATTGCCGACAACCTCAGGAAATTCCCTCCATCGATCTGGTGATGGCTGTGCCCCGGCCGAAGGCCCTGTCCCGCGCCCTGCAGACGGCTTCTTCCTTTTCCGTTCGACGTATCGATCTGATCAACACCTGGCGGGTGGATAAAAGTTATTGGACCAGTCACAAGCTTTCTCCCGATCTTCTGGACAGAGACCTTCGCCTGGGCTGCGAGCAGGGGAATACGACCTGGGTGCCGGACGTGGCTATCCATCGATTCTTTGTGCCCTTTCTCCAGGAAGAGTTGGCTCCCCGTTTGCGGAGGGAGCCGGAAAGAAACCTGATTGTGGCTCACCCCCACACCACTCTCAGGCTGGAACAGGCCCTTCCCCCGGGAGACCGACGGCCGGTAGTTCTGGTCCTGGGACCGGATGGCGGATGGATCGAGCCGGAGCTGGATAGCTTTCGGCATCTGGGCGGTCAGTTAGTGTGCCTGGGAAAGGCAGTACTGCGAACGGAAGCGGCCGTGCCGGCGATTCTGAGCCAGGTCGATCTGCTGCGGCGTCTGGACCGCTGGCAATAGGATTAAAAATCTTGCTTCTCGATGTCCGGGACGAAGCGGAAACCGTATTCCGTCTCTCCCGTAGGCTTTCGTTTTGCCCATACCAGTTCGGCCAGGTATTCCTTTTTCTGTTCCTGGATTTGGGCCCGCATCCTGACCAGGAGCGGTTTGGACGTTTCGAAGCGGAGGCCGGTCTCGGAAATATCGATCGAAGTGGCCTCTTCCACATCGCCATAGACCATGAATTCGATTTTGGTAGTGATACTGTGGCGTTCGGAACCGCGTTGTATCTGCGAAAGTTGATTCATTTCCATATTGCTATAGCCTTGCCTTTGCATCGAACCATGTTGATGACCGAGCGACAAACTATGGAATTGTAGAGAGCAATCTCCATCAAAGTCAACCTCTTTCCTATTCGAAGACGATCTTTGGCCGGCATATCGTTTCCGGCGACTCCTCCGACATTCGAGCGCCGCGTATGCATGGGAGAGATTTACCCTCTTTCCTGTTCTTTGCGGGTCTTCAATGGAACTGGCGCAGGATCTGTAACAGGTGGGAGGAGTACTTTTCTACGGTTTGAGGGCCCACTCCGGAAAGGGAGAGAAGTTCTTCTCTGGTATGCGGGCAGTGAGCGGCGATCAAATCCAGGGTCCGATCGCTCATGATACGAAAGGCCGGGATTCGCTTGCGCCTGGCTTCACTGAGCCGCCAGAAACGCAGCGCTTCTTTCAGCCCAGCAGGGGCCGAAGGAGGAAAGAGAAGCGATTCGACCGGTTTCCGCCGCGTCTCCGAGGGGGGTGTCTTCTCCTGGGTCGTCTTCTTTTTCGATGTCTTGCGGACGGAGGGAGCGCGCCCGGTCGAACCGGCGGACTTCCTGCCGGCACGTGTCCGGCCGGGAGCAGGAGGTTGTCGTTTGATCTCTTCGGCAATCTGCAGGGAAATCGGATCCGATAGGCTGCGGCTCCTGCCCGCATCGGTAAGGCGGGTCTTGCGGAAAGCGATCTCTTTTCCTTCCTTTTCGAAAACGGCGGAATGGAATTCCACCAGACCGGTCTGTACCAGTGCCGCCAGAATACGCTCGAAGTGTTTTCGATCCGGAACAGAGGAAACGGACAGGCTTTCATACAGGCGCCCTACGGCAACGCCGTCATAAGCGCGCTGCAGATGACCGAGGATACGCATGGCGATCATCAGCTCCTGGTCCGTCGGATTTCGGTAGGTGCGGGCCAGCCCCTCCTGTGGAGAACAGATATCGCACAAACCACAGGGACCCAGTTGATCCTCCGTGTCGCCGAAGTGCTCTATCAGGCTCACCATGCGGCATTGTCCCCCTTCAGCATAACGGAACATCAGATCCAGTTGTGCCTTTTTATGTTCCCGTTGCGACTGATAGGCAGGTTCCCAATTCCTATCGCCTCGGGTTACCTGGTCTTCTCCATCGATTTGAGCACCTCCATGAATCCATAGCTTTTCCAGCACTTTTTCGAAAAGATCCGCATCCATGCGGCTGCCTGCGGCCAGTTCTTCTCTTTTAACCGGTCGATCGGTCAGAACGCGATAAAGGCGGGAGAGTACGGCAGGTTCCGGGTAATCTCGTTCGAAGAAATAATCATGGGTAAACCGGTCGGCGTAGGAATGCATCAGGATGGCCCGGGACGGAAGTCCGTCACGACCTGCCCGTCCGATCTCCTGATAATATCCCTCGATGCTGGACGGAATGGCGGTATGCAGGACGACACGCACATTCGCTTTGTCAATGCCCATGCCGAAGGCGATGGTGGCTACCATCACATCGAGGGTCCCCTGTAAAAACTCCGTCTGCACCCTGTCTCGGGCCATCGAATCCATACCGGCATGATACGCGGCGACGGAGAAATGCCGTCGCAGTGCATCCACATATTTTACCGATGCCTTGCGCGTAGGAACATAGACAATGGCGGGTCGTTGTCCTTCCTCACTCAGAAACCGCCGCACGAGTTCCATACGGGCGCTGGGCGGGGCTTCGATCACCTCAATGGCGATGTTCCGGCGGCGAAACCCATGGATGGCCTGCACTGGCGAGATCAAGCCGAGTTCTTTGGCGATGTCCCGTTGCACGATCGGTGTCGCCGTGGCCGTAAGGGCGATGACGGGTGTGGGGCGCAGGAGCGGGATGTAATTTTTCAGCATGCGGTAGTCGGGACGAAAATCGTGTCCCCATTGAGAAATGCAATGGGCTTCATCGATGGCGATCAATACCGGTTTCTTTCGCGCCACCCACTCGGCAAACCCTGGGACGCGGAAACGTTCCGGGGCGATGAAAAGGAAGTCGAGTCTTCCTTCCAGGTATTGCCGCGCTGCCTGTTGCTGTTCCGGACGACTGCGCCCGGAATGGATTCGATCCGCCGCCAGATTTCGCGATTGTAATTGGGCGACCTGGTCCTCCATCAGGGCGATCAGAGGACTGACGACCAGCGTCGACCCTTTCCGTGCCAGTCCCGGCAACTGATAACAGAGGGATTTTCCCGAGCCGGTAGGCATGACTACCAGGACATCTTTCCCTTCGCTGACGGCGGCACAGATCTCTTTCTGATTGGGACGAAAGGAGTCAAACCCGAAGGTATGGTGTAGAAGAGAAAGCAGCGGATCCTCCTCCCGGGTCGGTACGGACGGCCCTTCCGGTTCACCGGTGAGTATACGGCCGAACAGGGGCAGCAAGCCGGGAGACGACGCAGAGGGAACGAGGGCAATCGGAGGCGGGTTCTCCTTCTTCACCTCAGGAGGAAGAGGAACAGAGTTCTTCTTTATACGGAGCGGTTCCTCGGTAGAAGCATGTCCTTTCGGCTCCTGATTCATGATGCCGATGATCCGGCAGACGAACTGTTCGATCCCTTCCATGAAGGGAGCCAGACGGTCCTTGCCTTTCTCGATGCGTTTTAAAAAGGCCTCCCACTGTCCGGTAAGTGCGGGGCTTTTGACTTCCGGATGAACGATATCGATCAGTCGAATCCCCTTTTCGGTGGCCGAAAGGCTTTTCCCCTGACGTTCGATGTAGCTTCTTTTCAGCAGGGTCTCGATGATCGCGGCTCGGGTCGCCGGAGTACCCAGACCGCACTCCTTCATGGCGTCGGACAGCTCTTTCTCTTCGAGCGTTTTGCCGGCAGTCTCCATTGCTGTCAGCAGTGTCGCCTCCGTGAACCGCTTGGGAGGATGGGTCTTTTTCCTGAGTATTTCCACATCCTTTACCTCCTGTCGCTGTCCTTGAGCGAGGCATGGAGGGAGAGCCTGTTCTTCTTCTGCCGTGTTTTCCGGGAGATCTTTTTTCCCGGTGACTGAATCCTTACGGCGCCTGAAGGTGGAATCGACATCCAGGTCCTTCCAGCCGTTTTGTATGACCTGCATTCCCGAGGTGTAAAAGCGGTCGGGACCTCCCTGTCGATCCATGGAATCGGGCTTAGGATCGATCCTGGTGATGACGGTAGTTACGGC
>CAZTVS010000104.1:0-11749 GCA_964617125.1 uncultured Acidobacteriota bacterium | reverse complement strand
AACAGGAGTGGCGGGTGGTAGCGGCGTGTCTCCTTGTCGATCGATTCGATTTGGGCCATTCCCCTTTGCACGCGCTTTACGATTTCTTCCGCCTCCACGCCATCCGGCGGCAGGCGCATGGCCGACAGAACACCTTTTTCCGCTTCTTCCCCTTCCTGTTTACTTTTCCATTTGTCAGGCAGTGTCCCCCGGGCATCGGACCGAAACCAGGTGCCCTTGTAATCGGGTGGCCGGATAGTGCCGTGCTTCCAGGTTTCCTCCGGCATAGGTTCGAAGACAGCGGCCACCTGAAGGTATTCCTCGGGTACGAAGGACCGGATCGCCTTTTCTCTATCCACTACCATAGCCAGTGTCGGTGTCTGTACCCGCCCGACGGAAAAATCCTCGTTCATCCATAGGGTATAGGCACGAGACAGATTCATTCCCACCAGCCAATCGGCCCGGCTGCGTCCGCGGGCGGCATCGGCCAGGGAATCGAATTCAACGGCATTGCGAAGCTGTTGAAAGCCTTTGCGGATGGAATCGGGAGTCAGAGAAGAGATCCACAGGCGCCTGACCGGTTTGCGGCATCCGGCGGCCTCCTGGATCAGTCGAAAGATCAACTCGCCTTCACGTCCGGCGTCTGTGGCACAGATGACCTCCTCGACATGTTCCGCCGTTATGATCCGGCTTACGATGTCGAACTGTCGGCGGGACGCTTCCAGGATGGTCAAGGGCCATTCCCGGGGAAGCATGGGGAGGAGATCTCTTCTCCAGGACCGCCATTCCGGACGGATTTCATGGGGCTGCGCCAGACCGACCAGGTGTCCCAGCGCCCAGGTAACGATATAGTCGTTGCCGGTCAGAAAGCCTTCCCCTGTACCACCGGCTCCCAGTACGCGGGCGATATCGCGGGCGACCGATGGTTTTTCGGCCACCACGGCCGTTCGGCCCTTTCCCAGAGGAAGATCTCCGGTTTTCTTGGAGGGGGTGGAACGTTTTTTCCTTTCCGTGCCTTTCGTGTGCATGGCAATTCAATGTACTTCCGAACCGTGTCTCACATCAAGAGAAAAGCAGTTGACTTTTTTCCCTCCGGTGGTTATTAAAGACTGTCTTTGTTTTGCTGAGTTTGGTTTTACTGAGTCTGGTTTACTGAGTTTGTTTTTACTGAGTTTGTTTCACAGGCAGGAATGCCTGTGTCACCCTTTTGGAAAGGCGGGCATATGGAACGATACGAGTTTCAGACGGAGGTCAAGCAGTTATTGGACTTAATGATCCATTCGCTCTACTCGCATAAAGATATTTTTTTACGGGAACTGATTTCCAACGCCTCCGATGCTCTGGACCGGTTTCGGTTCGAGGCCTTGACCCATTCGGAATGGGCCAAACCGGAGGAACTGGCCATCCGGCTGGAGGTCGACAAGGTCCAGCGCATTCTGACCATCCACGACAACGGCATAGGTATGAGTAAGGCGGAAATCGTGGAAAATCTCGGGACTATCGCCCGTTCGGGGACACAGGAGTTCCTGCGAATGATCAAAGAACGGAAGGAATCGAATCTGCCTCCGGAGTTGATCGGACAATTCGGTGTCGGTTTCTACTCCACCTTCATGGTCGCCGAAAGGATCGTGGTCTTGAGCCGGAAGGCCGGGGAGAGCACGGGGGTGCGATGGGAATCGCTGGGTGACGGAAAATTCACCGTGGAAGAGACGGAACGGTCGCAGAACGGTACCAGCGTCAAGGTTTATCTGAAGCCGGCCGACGAAGAGGATGGCCTACAGGATTACACCCAGGAGTGGGTGCTTCGGGATATCGTCAAGAAATTTTCCGATTTTGTCGCTTATCCGATTCGCATGAAGGTGGAGCGTAAGGAGAAGGAGAAGGACAAAGACGGCCGGATCGTCGAAGGCGGAAAAGAGGAGACGGTGGTTCGGGAAGAAACCCTGAATTCCATGAAGGCGCTTTGGACTCGTCCCAAGAGTGAAGTCGGCGAAGAAGAGTATAAGGAATTTTATAAACATATCTCGCACGATTGGACCGATCCCCTGGAAACCATCGTGGCCGGCATGGAAGGCAATTTTGAGGCCCGGGCGCTTTTATTTCTACCGTCACGGCAGCCATGGGATTTTCTGGCGCACGAGCAGAAACGCCATGGGATTCAGCTCTATGTCAAGCGGGTCTTCATCATGGATGACTGCCGCGAACTCATTCCGGAATACCTGCGTTTTGTGCGCGGGGTGGTGGATTCGGAGGGTCTCTCCCTGAATGTGTCCCGGGAGATACTGCAGCAGGACCGGCAGATCCGGGCCATACGGAGCTTTCTGGTGAAGAAGGTTCTGGAGACACTCAAGGGAATGCTGGAGAGTCAAAAAGAAAAATACATCGGCTTCTGGAAAGAGTTCGGACCTTTTTTGAAGCAAGGTCTTTACAGCCTGGAGGAAAAGGACCGCAAGGAATCCATTTTGAATCTGGTGCTGGCCGAATCGAGCCATGCCGACGGATTGACAACTTTAGCGGAATACGTGCAGCGGATGAAGACGGATCAGCAATCCATCTTTTATATGACCGGCAGCAGCCGGGAGACGGTGGAAAGATCGCCGCACCTGGAAGCCTTTCGCAGCAAAGGCTATGAAGTGCTGTATCTGACCGATCCGGTGGATGAACTCTGGACTACGGCAGGCCTGGAATATCAGGGAAAGAAATTCCAGTCGGTCAGCAAGGGGGAAGTGGAGCTGGGTACGACGGAGGAGAAGAAAAAAGCCGAAGAGGAACGGCAGCAGAAAGAAAAAGACTTCAAGGCGGTCCTGGATGGTTTATTGACGGCTCTGTCGGACGAGGTGAAGGAGGTGCGGCTCTCCTCCCGGCTGGTCTCTTCTCCGGCCTGCCTGGTGAGTGCCGAAGGAGATTTCAGCCCCCAGATCGACGAGTTGATGAAGCGCATGGGGCATAAAGTGGAGAAGAAAAAACGAGTGCTGGAATTGAATCCGGAACACGAACTTCTGGCCAAGTTGCAGCAGCGTTATCAGCTGGACCCGCAGTCCGAAGAACTGAAAGGTTACGCCCGTCTGCTCTATGGTCAGGCTTTGCTGGCCGAAGGCAGTCAACTGCCGGATGGAGCGGATTACGGGCGGCTGATCGTCGATCTGATGAACCGCGCTCTTTAAAAAAATCAGATCTCCACACCCAATAAAAGCAGATCGTCCTCGGGTGGATGTTCTTCCGGATACAAGTGGCCGACAATGCCCTTGACAGCATCCGCCAGAGGATAGGTCTGGAATTCGCTGCAAATCCCGGCCAATTGTCGAATGCCCTCTTTTCGGGGAAGCATCGTCCGGTTTTCTTTCCTCTCGATCAATCCGTCCGTGTAAAGATAAAACCGGTCTCCCGCAGTAATGGAAATTTCTTTTGTCTCCACGGTAATCGTTGGGAAAACGCCCAGAAGGTCTCCGGTACTTTCCACGATCTCCGCCTGACCTCCGGCGGCATGGACATAGATCAAAGGAGTGTGCCCGGCACAGGCAACGGTCAACTTTTTACCGAGTCGGTTCAGGCGTGCAATCCCCAGGGTGACAAACCGGCCTTCCGTGAAAATGGCCTGCAGGACTTCGTTTACCATTTTCAGTGATTCAGGAAGCGTATATAGAGTTGCCGGATTCTGATGCAGAAGAGCCTTCAAAGATGCGGTGGCCAGGGAGGAACCCAGGTCGTGTCCGCTGACATCAGCCACCACATAATCGAACATTTGATCGCTGATGGGAAGGACATCAAAAAAATCCCCCCCGGCCTCTTGCAGGGATTTGTAGAAGACGGCGAACCTGGCGGCGGGAAAATCCTCCGGCCGCGGCAGGATGGATCCCTGGGCTTCGGCCAGCTGCTTCAATTTATATATGTGGGATTCCACCAGCTCCCGGTAAGCAAGATGCAGTTTGAGGTGGATCCGGATTCGGGCCAGAACTTCGTTCTTTTCGAAAGGTTTGGTGATGTAGTCGACGGCTCCGAGCGAAAATCCGATCAATTTGGATTCGATGTCCTGAGCGGAGGTCTGGAAGATGATGGGAATGGAAGCCGTATGGGGATTTTCTTTCAGCTTTTTACAGGCTAAAAAGCCGTCCTCCTCGGGCATGCAAATGTCCAGGAGAATCAGGTCCGGTTTGCATTCCATGGCCAGAGAGCGGGCCATCATTCCGTTCTTGGCCCGCCGGTGACGGAATCCTTCCTTGGTTACCATATTGGTCAGGATGGCCGCGGAAAGATCGTCGTCATCAACGATCAGTATCAAAGGAGGGTTTTGGGTTTCGACGGGCATAGGATGTCTATTGTCCTCTTACTGTTGGTTTCCAGGTTCTCTTCCTTCACTCTGTCCGGCATGAGTGGAAAGGATATCAGGGAGGAGATTCATTTCAGCGTAGTATCCAGATAATGTTTCATGCTGTACCCGAGGGCGCGGGTTCTATCCAACAAATCGCGGGCCCTTTGGCTGTCCTCAGGACGGTTCCGCCGGGCGATCGTTTCCAACTCCTGCAGACTTTTCTTTAAATGGTCGGCGCCCAGGGTGACTACCGATCCTTTCAACCGATGCGTCAGACGAACCAGTACATCCGTCATTCCATGATCGAAAGCTGCCTGCATCGCCTGTACATCGGTAAAAAAATGCTCGAAAAAAACCTGTGCCAGCTGTGCGGCATTCTTTTTTTGGCCGCAGCACCGGTCCATCAATTCGTCCAGATCGATCAACTCGGAACCCTCCGGGATCGAATCGAATGGGATCGCCGTTGCATGCCCTCCGTCAGGAGACGGAGGAGAATCCTCGGACCGGAAGGATATCTTTTTTCTGCCGTGTAAGGGGGCTTTCTCTTCCGGATACAGGGCTTTGCGCGCAACCGCCAGCGAATGGCGGATGGCCGAAACACTGATCGGCTTTTCCAGAAAATCGTTCATCCCCGCCTGGAGACACGACTTTCTTTTCTCCTCCGTGTCATCCGCACTCAGGGCCACGATCCAAGGTCGTATGGCATCGGGAATCTGCCGGCGAATCTCTTCGGTAGCAGCGATCCCGTTCATCTCCGGCATCTGTACATCCATCAGAACGACATCATATTCGCAATCCTTGACCGATCGTACAGCCTGATACCCATTCTCGACAATCGAGGGTTGATAGCCCAATTCGTGCAGAATCAGCCGAAGAACCATCCGATTGACATGATCGTCTTCCGCTATCAGGATCCTCATGAGAAGGGCGCTGCTCGATGAGATCGCCGTCTAGAACGAGACGGCGAATGTTATTCCACCCCACCAGGTGCCGGCGCGGGAGGATGGGCTTTCGGCCCGGTTCAGGTAGACATCCTTCAGGTTGGCATACTGCACCTCCCGATGCGGACCCAACAGACTGCTGTAGGCGCCGAAGAAGGACATGGTCAGCGAATCGTTGAGCTTACAGGGAAGGGTGGCTGTGATGTTGAAATCGTGGAATCCGTGCAGGGTACGGCCATCTTCCAAATTGGTAATACCGTAGTAATACTGGGCGTACCCCGAGTTGGTGACGGTCAGAATTCCGGACAGATCCAGAGAAGAGAACCGCTTATTGGGCAGAGGAAAGGAATGCGAGGCCGCCATTTCCAGGTATAGTCCCGTCTTCCCCAATCTTTGCGTTTCGTCGACATCGACATATAGAGTGGCCGAGGGGCTCAGCGGCAGCGGGCCGAGAGTTGCTCCGAAAAAGACATCCGTCGAGGAGGGGAAAGAAGCCCTGTCAGGATAGACGTAGGTCAACGTCCCTCCGGTAAATTCCACTCCTTTGATTTCACGGGTGTAGGAAAAGGTGTAGTCCACTTCCGAAAACCGCCCCTTCATCCCGTTCAGATGGGTACTTCCCGCGGGCACAGCGGGATTCTCAGCGAGTTTGAGACTGTCGCTGTCGCCTTCGTTGACCGCCGTCAGATCCATGTTGCCCCAAACGTCAATTGTGAAACCTTTAAAGGAAACGGCCCCTTCCGGCTGCATGCTCCATCCGTCGGTCAGCCGCCATCCTCGGGATATATACTTGCTGACGATGGTATTGGAACCTGAAAAAGTGAAAAGCGGCTCCTTTTCAGGAGTAGGATTTGATTCCTGGGCCATGATGGGAATAAGAAAAAAGCAGAATCCGAGAAAGGACCCGGAAAGGTAGGCGGTAATCTTTTTCATGAGTTCCATTCCTTGCAATTTCATGTCTTGTCAATTTGTTTGAATCGGAGATTAGGTGACAGTAAAATGAATGGTTTATCCGTCGGCAGAGGAAACCGCTCAACAACACAAACAAACCGATAGATTATCATCAAAAGCGGGAAGAAAATCAATCCGTTATAAAACAAACCGATATCAACCCCATAGAAAATTCGATAGAAATCTTTCTTTAACGTATGGTAAGGAAATGGATAAGGGAGAATGATGAACCCTCAAACCGAAGATGTCTCCAAGCGGATTCCGGGGGCTGCACCCGGTCTGGAACACGACGAAATAACCGCTCTTCCCAGCGGGGCTGAAGAAGTTTTCATTACTTGTATCGACTACAGCCCGGATGATCTGTTGGTTGAGGAAGTGGCTGATCTGAAGGGATTTCTGGAAAAACACCGTCCTGCCTGGTCCATGGTACGATGGATCAACATCGACAGTCTGGCCAACATGGAGGTAATCCATGCGCTGGCTACCAAATATGAACTGCATCCGCTGGCTGTTGAGGACCTTCTCCATCGTCCGCAACGTCCCAAGATGGACACCTACGGTGGCAGTGACAGCGATATACGGGCTCGGCTCTTCGTCATTGTGCGTATGCTGCAGATGAAGGAAGAGGAGCTGGAAAATGAGCAGATTTCCATATTCCTGGGACATAAGACCATTCTTACGTTCCAGGAGAATCGCGGAGATGTATGGGACCCGATACGGCAACGCATCTCTACCAAGGGTTCGCGCATCCGTAACAATGATGCCAGCTTTCTTATGTATTCCTTGCTCGATTCCATTATCGACCAGTTCTTTCCTCTGCTGGAATCTTTCGGCGACCGGCTGGAAGAGATGGAGGATTTGGTCCTCGAACGGCCGCAGCGCACCGTTTTCCATGAAATCCACAAAGTGAATCGCGATCTCCTGCAGCTCCGCCGTGCCGCCTGGCCGACACGGGAGGTGATTTATGCCTTGCAGCGGGAACCGCATGAATGCATGGGCGATATGACGCGTGTCTATCTGCGTGACATCTACGATCATATTGTACAAATCATCGATATGATCGAAACCTACCGGGAACTGGCCGCCGATCTGAGGGAGAGTTATATGTCCTCTGTGTCCATGAGAATGAATGAAATCATGAAGGTGCTGACGATCATCAGTACCATTTTTATACCGCTGACTTTCCTCGCCGGCGTCTATGGCATGAATTTCCGGCATCTCCCCGAATTGGAATATACCTGGGCATATCCTGCCTTCTGGATTGTGTGTGTCGTGCTGGCAGGGATCATGCTTCTATTGTTTCGCCGTCGTGGATGGCTTGGCTAAGCAAGATCTAAAACCGCATCGGCAATATCGGTCAGGATCCAAATTAATAATCCAATGCATTGGATCTATATTCATTATTTTGGATTTACATTAGGCATATTTACTCCCTATCCAGCCAGCCGGTTATTTCTCCACTCATCTTAACGCCTTCGTTTTCTTTATCTTTCCTTGGAAAGAGGATTGGAAAACCCAACATGGCATGGTGCTTGCTTTCATAATGCTCGAATTATCATATCTGGTCGTACAGTAAATAGCGATTGGAATTAGAAAATTCGTTTATACTCGTCTCCACGGAGTAGGGGAAACCAATGGAATCAGGCCGTTGTTGAGCTGAACAAGTTTTTGGGACGAATAAATCGTACCGTGCAAGTAGTTAACGTTAACCTGGCCTTAGTTTCATGGATCAGTGGTTGACATTATTGTAACTCATAGATTTGAGTTACTTGTTCAATGCAGAAAGGAGTCTAAATGAGAAGATTTTTTGGTGTTGTACTCCAGCTGGCTTTATTTTTGATGCTGGCTGGAGTCCCATGTTTTTCTCAAGGAAATACCGGTTCTATCGCCGGAACGGTCCTTGATCCTCAGGGGGCAGTAGTCCCCGGAGCCGAAATCCAGGCAAAGAACGAGCTGAACGGTGCCCTGTTTAAGACCGTCAGTTCCGATGCCGGTCTGTATGTTTTTCCCAACCTGCCGGTGGGAATCTATACGGTCACCACAGAACTTACCGGCTTCAAAAAGCTGATCCATAACGGAATCGATGTCCGTGTCGCCAAGCGCGAAGCCCTGGACCTCAAGCTGGAAATCGGTACGGTCGACCAGACGGTGGAAGTGACCGGAGAGGCACCCGTACTGGCTTCCACCACCAGTGACATCGCCCAGAACTTTACGCCTACCTTCATGAACAACCTGCCGCTGTTTTCCGGAGGAATTCGAAACCCCGAGGCCTTTATCGCTTATATGCCCGGAGTGAACGGCGGATCCGGCGATTCCAGTATCAACGGCGGATCGCGACGTTCCAAAGAGGTGTTGATCGACGGAGCCAGCCAGACCATTCCGGAATCGGGAGGCGTGGTATTCAACTTCCCCTCGGCCGAACAGTTTGGAGAATTCCGCCTGTTGACCAACAGCTTTTCCGCCGAATACGGACGGACCGGAGGCGGTATCGAAATCTTCCTCACCAAGAGCGGAAACAATCAGTTCCATGGAAGCTTTTTTTACAATCTGCGCAACCAGAACCTTAATGCCAATAGCTGGGCCAACAACTCGGCGAGAAAGCCTAAGGGTAAAGAGCGCTACAATGAAACCGGCGGAACCGTCGGCGGACCGGTTTATCTCCCCAAGCTTTACGACGGTAGGGATAAGACGTTCTTCTGGTTCACTTACGTCAAGGATGTGCGTGCGTCTACCATAAGCACTTCGACCATCTCTGCACCGACAGTCAAGATGAAACAGGGGGATTTCAGCGAACTGTCCCAGATCATCTACGATCCGGCGACCACAGTCGGCAATGTGCGCACGGCTTTCGTCAACAACAAGATCCCGGAGAATCGCTTCAGCGCCATTTCCAAGAAGATCATCCCTCTGATTCCGGATCCGACCTCGGCGGGCGTACAGAACAATTACCTTTCTCCCAGCGTCAGCAGCCTCGACCGGTACATGTGGAGTATCAAGATCGATCATGCCTTCACCAACAACAACCGGTTGAACTTCTACTTTTCCCGGGAATACAACAATACCCTTCAACCTGCCGCCAGTTATCCCGGCCCGCTTTCCTCCGGCCTGTCGGACAGCCTGAATAAACCGGAAAACTATCGCTGGAACCACGATTACATCTTTTCCCCCACCGTGGTATTGCACTCCACATTCGGTTTCACCCGTCAACAATCCTTCTGGGACAACCAACAGCAGAAGGGTTGGGGGAGCAAGTTAGGGTTGGAAGGCACGGCCCGTGGATTGGCGGATGCTTTCCCCTATGTCGCCTTCAGCGGAACGAATTCGCCGGCGGCTTTCGCCTCCACCAACGGCCAGAAGACCGTAGGCAGCCAGTTGAACTGGACCTACCACTTCTCCCAGGGCTTGACCTGGATCAAGAGCAATCACGAGTTTAAAATCGGTTGGGATTTCCGCCGGATGCGTACCTTTTCCGATCCGCTCGATCTGGCCGGAAACCAGGGGCGGTTCACCTTCTCCAGCGCTCAGACAGCCTTGCCTTCGGCGCTGGCGACCACCGGAAATTCCTTTGCCAGTTTTCTCCTGGGTACGGTGCATACCGCCAACCGCGACGTAGTTGCCAAAGATCCGAAAGACTACATGGGTTACGGTTATCAGGCATTCTATTTCCAGGACAACTGGAAAGTGAGTCCGAAGCTGACTCTGAACCTTGGAATGAGGTATGACATTCCTCTGGCGCGGTTCAATTCCAAGGGACAGTTCACCTCCTTCGATCCCAACCTGGCCAATCCTAAAGCCGACAACCGTATGGGCGCTCTGGCCTATGCCGGATTCGGTCCGGGACGTCAGAACAAGAAGCGATTTGCCGATATCGATCTGACGGAATTCGGTCCCCGTCTCGGCTTCGCTTATCAGATTAACAGCAAAACGGTTCTCCGCGGTGGCTGGGGTATTTACTACAGCGCCGGCAACCACACCACCGGAGGATTCTGTACCTCTTGCGATATGGGATTCAATGCCCAGCCTGTCAACACGTCTGTAGACGGTTTTACCGAGGCTTTCAACTGGGATGGCGGGTTCGTGTATCCCTCCACCTACGTTGCCCCTCCATTCATCGATCCCAGTTTTGCCAATGGCGGATCTCCATTTTACCTGTCTCCCAGATCGGGTATCCAGCCGCGGTTCAAAAACTGGAACATCAACATCCAAAGGGAACTCGGGCACTCCATCGTACTCGATATCGCCTACGTAGGTATGCGCGGTACCAACCTCAATTCTACCGTGCAGATGAACCAGCTCGATCCGAAGTACCTCGCATTGGGATCTTTGATGACCAAGAGCATCACCGATCCTGCGGTTGTTGCCAAAGGCTATACCAAGCCTTATTCCAGTTTCACCGGAAGCCTGGCCCAGTCGCTGCGTCCCTATCCGCAGTTTTTATCTCTCCCGGATTATTACGGCGCCCTAGGGAAATCGTGGTACGACGCTCTGCAGATCAAAATGGAGAAACGTTTCGGTTCCTTCCAGAATATGGTCGCCTATACCTGGTCCAAGAGCATATCGCAAGGCAGCTATAGTCAGACGGCCGGCCAGGAAGAGCCTCAGAACAGTTTCGATCTGGCGGCGGAAAAGAACCTGCTGCGCTATGACTGGCCTCATGTGCTGAATATCCTGAACAGCTGGGATCTTCCTTTCGGTAAAGGAAAGAGATGGTTAGCCGATAGCCATCCCATCGTCAACAAGCTGGTTCAGGGTTGGACGGTTGCCAGTACGCATCAGTATCGTTCCAGCGGCCTCTTGGCTCTGTCCTCTTCCAATACCTTGAGCTCCGTTCTCTTCACCGGATCCAGAAGGGCCAACCTGACCGGATCGGCGATCAGCACCGGTATCTCACGCAAGGATCTGGATCCCAATAACGCCAATACCCGTTGGTTGAATGCGAGCGCCTTCGCCATTCCCGGACAGTACGAATTCGGAACGGCAGCCCGCTATATCAACGAGATGCGTAATCCTCCGTACCTGAGCGAGAACATGGCGATCGTGAAACGGACCGCCATCACCACCATTCGGGAACAACCGATTCATCTGGAGTATCGTGCCGATTTCTTCAACCTCTTCAATCGGACCTGCTTCGGCGGCATCAACTCCACCGTGGGTAATGCCAACTTCGGTCGCCCGGGCGGCGTACAGGTCGGAGCCCGCATCATTACCATGGGCTTGAAGTTGTCCTGGTAACAAGCACACGAACAAGCCCAAGAGATAAGGTGTAACGCGTATCTTTTGGTTACAAGACCGACCCGGTTTTTAGAACCGGGTCGGTCTTTTTTTATGCCGTCATACCGCACATGAGTGGTGGAATGGGCAAGAGGAAAAGACCGCGAAGCGGGCGGAGTTGATGTAGCCCCAGGTTTCAACCTGGGGGACAGATATTGACAATCGAAAGAGTCCCGGGAGGGACGACGTTAGGTCAGATGTCAGAAATGAGAATACAACCCTATCTTATTTTAACGTCGTCCCTTACGGGACTTGTTTGTGGGGGCAAGACCTTCCCCAGGTTGAAACCTGGGGCTAT
>CAZTVS010000103.1:6709-17173 GCA_964617125.1 uncultured Acidobacteriota bacterium | reverse complement strand
GGCGGCTCGCTTTCCCTTGTTAAATTTTTGTGTTTTGAAACTACCTCATAGGATTGAGATCACAAAATCCGACTGCCATGAAAGTCTTCCCCAACCAAGGAATAGATCACGATCCCCACTCCGACATATCGGATAGTTCGGATTCAGCTTTAGGGCGAGACATTTCATGCCCGGAAAACGATGCAAATCATCAGGAGGCTTGTAGCGGATGCTTCAAACGATGTATTTGGAGTGCGGCGGCTCGACGCCGCTTTTCTCCGGGCCACCTCGGCGGCCCGGCCTCCCACGCGCGAGCCGAGGCTCGCTGCACAAGGCGGTGCCGAGGCACCGCACTCCATACACTTGGTCGTGGATCGGGTTGGGAATGCCGAGGGCCGGACTTGAACCGGCACGGGTGTTACCACCCGAGGGATTTTAAGTCCCTTGTGTCTGCCAATTCCACCACCCCGGCAGGTATGGTTCGTTCATCGACCGGTGACAACCGGTATGAAAGTGGAGGCGGCGATCGGATTCGAACCGATGCATAAAGGTTTTGCAGACCTCTCCCTTACCACTTGGGTACGCCGCCTGAAAACAGGTACCGGAAAACTATAATGCAAACACCGGTGTTCTGCAAGCAAAAACTGAGGGGGATTTAATGGAGCGGGAAACGGGATTTGAACCCGCGACTTCGACCTTGGCAAGGTCGCACTCTACCGCTGAGTTATTCCCGCTCACAACAATCTGACAGGGCAATAAATGGTGGAGCTGAGGGGGATCGAACCCCTGACCCCAAGACTGCCAGCCTTGTGCTCTCCCAGCTGAGCTACAGCCCCACATTTTATCCGCCGAGGACACTATAAAATAACCGAGGAGACGGTTACAGTCAATGGTTTGTTGAAATTTTCCTGTGAGGTTATAATTCTTTTCACTATGATCCGCTTTTTTCTCAACTGCGGGGAGATCGAAACCCCACTGCCGAAAGAGTACTTCGTGCTGGATTTCCTTCGCCGAAATCTCCGCCTCACCGGCACCAAAGAGGCTTGCCGGGAAGGAGACTGCGGAGCCTGCCTGGTCCTCTGCGGTGAGCGCACTTCCGAAGAAGGATGGCGGTATCATGCCGTCAACTCCTGCCTGTTGACTCTGGGACACATGGAAGGAAAGCATCTCGTCACCATCGAAGGCTTGAACGGAAAGGAGCGAAGTCCTATCCAGAGGGCGCTGGAGGAAGAGGGAGGGATTCAATGCGGATTCTGTACCCCCGGAATGGTTGTGGCTCTGACCGGTTTCTTCCTGAACGGAAATTGCCTCGACGAAGAGGAGATGATCGAGGCCGTCGGGGGGAACATCTGTCGCTGCACCGGCTATACAGGCATTCGCCGGGCCGTGACCCGTTTGTTCCGTGAGTTTGACGAGGACCGGGAAGAGTTTCGCCAAAGCCTGGAGCGGGGATGCCTGGAACGGATTCGCTGGTGTGCCCTAAAAGGATTGCTGCCGACCGGCCTGAGACAGGCCGTAGAACGCTATTCCCTTACACCCCTGCAACCGACCGTGACGTCAGAACCCTTTCCTGCCCTAGCCCGTCCGATTGCCGGAGGCACGGATCTGTTGATTCAAAGGGAAAAGGAACAGCATGGGGGAGATCTTTTATTTCTGCATCATCCGCGGCTTCCATCCGAATCGATATGGCAGGACGATGGAAGCATTGCCGTCGATGCCGTCACCACCATGGAGAATTTCCGGCAAGATCCCCTGATCCACAGGTATTTCCCGCAGATCAGGGAATGGTTTCGGCAGGTAGCCTCCCAGTCCATCAGGCATCAGGCCACTATCGGCGGCAACATTGTCAACGCTTCCCCGATAGGCGATGTGACCATTCTTTTGCTGGCACTGGACGCCGATCTGCTGCTGCAGAGCCGGTTCGAGCAACGCCGAATCCCGCTGCGGGATTTTTTTCTCGGTTACAAACGAATGGATCTGGCGGCGGGAGAGATCCTGCGGACCATACAAATCCCATTACCCTCCGCCGGGGCGAGATTCAACATGGAAAAGGTCTCGCGCCGCCGGCACCTGGATATCGCCGGCGTCAACTCCGCCGCCTTTCTGGAGACCACGGATGGAATCTTGACCCAGGTCCGGATTTCAGCCGGCGGCGTGGCACCTGTTCCTTTGCTGCTCCGACGGACCGGCAGTCATCTGCTGGGGAAAACGGTTACCCCGGAAAGGGTCCAGGAAGCTGCCCGAATAGCTCAAAAAGAAATCTCTCCGATCTCCGATGTACGGGGCTCGGAAAGGTATAAGCGCGTGCTCCTTTCCCGGCTGATCCTGGCCCATTTTCTCATCCTGTTCCCTTCGGAAATGAAAACCTGTTCTGAGGAAGGCGGATTGCCATGATCATCCTGGACGCCGCATCCCACGCCCGTGGAGAAACCCATTTTCTGGATGATTGGCCGGAACCGGCCAACCTGCTGTGGGGAGCCGCGGCTGTCTCGACGGTGGCCCACGGCCGTATGGTGCACATGGAATCCGGTCCAGCCGCCGCTGTCCAAGGGGTAATCGCCGTCTATACGGCGGACTCCATTCCCGGAAAGAACCAGATCGGGGGCATCCTAGAAGACGAACCGCTCCTGGCTTCCGACGTAACGGACTTTATCGGACAGCCTATCGCCCTGGTGCTGGCCGACTCGCCGGAAGCGGCACGGGCCGGGGCCGGCGCTATCTCGGCTACCTACGAGCCGCTCCCTGCCGTTCTCGATCCGCGCGAAGCCTTTCGGCAGAACCGTTTGATCGCACCACCCCGAACCTTTTCTCTCGGCGATGTCGAATCGGCCTGGGCCGAGTGCGATTTCGTGCTGGAAGGGAGGGCCGATTCGGGCGGGCAGGAGCATGTCTACCTGGAGACACAGGCATCCATGGCGCTTCCCACGGAACGGGGAGGCGTCAGGCTGCTCTCGGCCACGCAAAGTCCGACAGCCACACAGCGGATCGTTGCCAGGGTTCTGGGCCTGCCCATGAATCAGGTACAGGTGGAGATCCCCCGTCTGGGCGGTGGTTTCGGAGGGAAGGAAGACCAGGCAACCGCCTGGGCCGCACTGGCGGCACTCGGGGCCTGGCATAGTCAACGTCCGGTCAAGATCGTCCTGCGCCGAAATGAGGATATGCTGCGGACAGGAAAGCGCCATCCCTACTCCGCCGATTTCCGCATCGGTCTGAAGAAGGACGGGACCATCTTCGCCTATCAGGTATTTTTTTACCAGAACAGCGGAGCCGCCGCCGATCTGTCGCCGGCCATCCTGGAGCGAACCCTTTTCCATGCCGGTAACAGTTATGCCATCCCTAACGTGAGGGCGACGGCTGTTTGCTGCCGCACCCATCTGCCTCCCAACACCGCTTTTCGGGGCTTTGGGGCACCCCAGGCCATGTTCGTACTGGAATCCGCCATCTATCAGGCGGCCCAGGCCATGAAGGTGGACCCTTCTCTGATCCAGGAGAAAAATCTGTTGCGCGAAGGGGATATCATGCCTTATGGACAGCGGCAGCGGAACTGCCGGGTCCGGTCCTGCTGGCAAAAGGTCCAGGACCTGTATGATGTTCCCGGTGTAAAGGAACGCATTCTTCAATTCAACCGCTCCCACCGATGGGAAAAGAAGGCCTGGGCCCTGATGCCCCAATGTTTCGGAATTTCTTTTACCACTACGTTTCTGAACCAGGCAGCTTCGCTGGTACATGTATACATGGATGGAAGCGTCGGCATCTCCACCGGAGGCGTGGAGATGGGACAGGGGGTGAAGAGCAAGATCGCCGAATCGGCGGCCCGTACATTCTCCATCGACATCGGACGCATCCTGGTGGAAAACACCGACACTACACGATCGGGGACCTCGTCTCCCACTGCCGCCAGTACCGGAGCGGACATGAACGGACATGCCACCCGCCTGGCATGTCTCGAGATTCTCGGCCGCCTGCGGGAGGCCGCCGCCGGAATCCTGGGACACCCATCCATGGATGAGGTTTCCATACGCAACGGTGTGATCCATATTGGAGAAGAGGCCACCTCCCTCAGCTGGGACAGGCTGATCCTTCAGGCCTACCAACGCCGTGTCAACCTTTCCGCCCGCGGCTTCTACACCACCCCCGACATCCATTTCGACCGCTCCACGGAAAAAGGAGAACCCTTCGCCTATTATTCCTATGGAACGGCCCTGGTGGAGGTAACCCTGGATGGCCTGCGCGGGATTTACACCATCGATTCGGTGAAGGTGGTCCACGATTTCGGGACCAGCCTGCACCCGCTTATCGATCGGGGACAGGCGGAAGGCGCGATTGTCCAGGGTCTGGGCTGGATCGCCCTGGAAGAGCTCCTGTATGGCGAAAAGGGGGAGCTGCTCACCCATAACCTGGCAACCTACAAGGTCCCGGACATCCACTTTGCCCCTCCGGAGATCCATATCCATTTTCTGGAAGATGCCGCACACCCCGGTGGTCTTTTCCAATCCAAGGCAATCGGAGAGCCCCCTTTTCTCTATGGCATCGGCGCCTATTTTGCCCTGCTCAAGGCCATGCAGGAGCTCGATCCGGGGATAAGCCCCTTTTACGACGCCCCCATGACCGCCGAAAAGATGCTCATCGCACTTTCATCGAAGGAAGATCCACAGTCGTAGTCAAGGAGCGTAGATCCACAACGATTCTCCGGTCCCTGCGGACCCGGTCCGCTATGGTCCGGCCGATCGGCAACATCCTCGTCACAGCTTTTGCCGATTTTTAATAGGCCGTCTGTTTGGTCAGGACGTAATCCTTTGTGCTGCCGCCGCAGGAGGGGCGTTTGATGAAGCCTCCCAGGTTGTTGGAAAGGTTGGTGAGAACGGCATAATTGTATTCCAACCCCAGGTTGCCGCTGGAGGTGTCGAAGGTGGCGCTGGGGTTGTCATGAATAATGGAACCCCGTATTTTCAGATTACCGTTTCCACTGATGGACACGGTGGTCCCCTTGGTGTAAATCATCCCGTACAGATCCGGCCCGCCGTTACCCGAGGCGAGGAAATTTCCCGCCTGGATCATGAGCAACGGGCTGTCGACGGATCCGAGTACCTGATTATTGCCCATATCGAGCGTAATATTTCCCTGAGTGTAGAATGTCCCTCCTCCCGCTATGTCGGTAGAGGAAGAGACATTGATCGCATTGGCGAAGATATTCACGGCGCTGAGAGCGTCTGTCAGACTTACGGTACCGTTGCTGACGACCGTCAGATTGCTCACCGCACCCAAACTGACGGTATAACCGGCGGCATCGATGTAGACCTTACCACCCGTGCATCCGCTCGGCGGAAGGGTCGGACAGGCCGGCTGTTTTTTCCCGCCGCAGGGAGAAACCCAGGTCACCTGGCAGGCGGAAGGGATGGAGCCGGCCGTAAGATTGGCGGCATCCACGCCGTATTTGCTGCCCAGGCCGCTGACCACCGAATTCCAGTCGGTTGCCGTTCCGAAAAAGGTAGGGGCAAGGTCGTTCGGCAGATTCGATTTCTGCTGTACCGGAGGATGTCCGTATATGCCCTTGGGGTTGTTCGGACAGTTGGCCGGGGTGGAATCGTGAGTGGCATAGGAGCCGTTCAGGCTGGTCTGGTAGACGACGGCCGGCCCGCCGGCGGGACAATTGGTATCGCAATTGGAGATGGAAGCACTCCCTCCTAAATTGAGGGTCCCGGTGCGCGTTACCAGTGCCGACCAGTTGGAAGAGGTAGAGAGCGGCACCACCACCGATTTCACCACCCGGGCGTTACGGAACTGGCCCACACCGCGTATCATACAAAAAGTATTCCCGGAATCCACGATCCCCGTATAGTTGCAGCTGGCGCCGCTCACGGAAAGGGTCGGACAGCTGGTCGCGGTGGCGGAACATGTGGGCAGGACCGACATGGCCTGGTTGATGGCGTATTCCGCAGCCCAGCCGGCCCGCTGATAGTTGTTTTCGCTATCCTGGGTCAGGTATCCATAATACGACATCATCATAGCCCCGAATCCTAGCGCCATGAACACCATGACGAAAAGCAGCGTGGTAACGAGAGCAAAACCTTTTTCTCGGGACACGAATTTATCTCCAGAATACGCGTGAAATGTTGATGGTGTCATACTGTGCCCCGGTCAATCTTCTGGTTTGGCCCCGCAAGGTCAGATTGATCTGTACCGCGCCGCAGTCGTTGCCTCCGGTGGCGGCCGTGCAGCTGGCGGAAGCCGGATTCACCGAGGGGACCGCCAGTGCCGTGAAGGCATCCGCCGGCAGAACCGGTTGCGCGGCCGTATCGCCGGCGTTACAGGAGGCGGCGGTATCGGTCATTTTTACATACAACCATATCCGGTTGCCGTCGTTGCTGTTCTGCTGGCAAAACAACCGTATATGAAAGGGAGCCCGCTGGATGACGTCCCCTGCTGCCAGGTTTTTATTACCGCCGGCCCCAGTCAAAGTATAGTTCACCCCCGTCTGGTTGGCGGCGGTGGCGGTAAGACAATCGACACTGTTCATGGTTTGCTGAAAGGCCAGAGGGACGATTGCCGAAGAGGATATATCGTTGAGCAGGCCGGAATTCCTCCACACATTGTGGCAGTTCATGTTTGCCGTTTCGGTCCCGATCAGGCGGCAGCCGACGATACTGGCGGTAGGTGTGGAGCCGGTAACAATAGTTTGCACGAACCCAAAACCTTGCACGTTCCCATAGAAGGAGACGTTGGAGTAGGCCACTCCTCCGATCGTGTCCGTGCTGATGGTCAAGGTCTTTTCGGTGGCCGGACAAACACTGATTGTATTCCCCAGGCCATCCGACAGGGTACCCGTACAGGCCGACTTCTCCGCCTGAGAGACGACGCCGGCACCCCAGCGATCGAAATAGCGGGAGAGCAGTTCGATCGACGGGGACTTGGTTTCGATGTTGTCCGACTGGCTCTTGGTGTCTCGAAACAGCCGCATGGTCACGGTGAACAGATACATGGAGCAGAGCAGAACCGTCCCTGTCACAACCAGCGAGAGGAGCATCTCCATCAAACTGAATCCCGATTGCCTGGATTTTCTTAAAAATTGCATACCTTGGTGGTGAGAGAAAAACTCCGGTTGTTGCTGCTGGTGGTTACCACGATGTCCTGGCAGACATTCTGCGCCGGCTGGCAGTTCCCACCGGTCCGGCTGATGGCAACCGTATAATGCAGATAGGTCTGACTGGTATTGGCGGCGGCTCCGATCTTACAGCGGGCGATCTCGCTCGCTGCAACATCCTGCAGGGCATTGTGCAGCTTACGATCCAGGTATTGCTTGCCGAAATTGGACTCCATATGGGCCAGGCTCAACAAGGCCCCGGCCATGAGCGTCATGGCGATGAGCGACTCCAGCAGGGACATCCCCTTCTGTTTGCCGGGTATGGTTACGGACATGTGCTGCATGTTCCCCCTGTTCCTTCGATCTTATGGATACGCGTTTTCCCGATGCATATGGTCGTGGAGCTGCTTCCGTATAAGGTGCAGAGATTTCCGGTTGTGATGGCGAGTCCCCTGGGATCGAGAGCGGCGCTGCTGCCCGAAAAGGTCAGGTAGTTGTATGCCGTGGGAAAAACGAGGGTACGAATCACCGTCCCCCCACTGCAGATGTTGGCGGATCGGCTGGTTCCCAGATCCCTCACAGTGATCTGATTATTGGAAACACAAAGGCCGACATTAACAGTGCGCTCCATGGCATAAAGCTTGGCATATTTGGCCAGATATTCCGTCTGGGAGGAATAATCAAGATAGTGCATCAGGCGAAAGAACTGACGCAGCTGGGGCGTGCTGAAGCCGACGATGATGCCGACAATCGCAAGTACCAGCAACAACTCCAGTAAGCTGTACCCCCCGCTTCGACCGGATCTATTTTCTCGCGGACCGTGTGAAAGCATGTTCCCTGCGGTGAACCATTCGTTCTGTGGGACAAATCGAAAAGAAACACCGCTCCCCCCCCACAAATTCAACAAATCTTACGCCAGAACCATAAACACATTTCAACTGCTCTTCAAGGTCCTGGAACTGCAACCGTAAATTATAGCTGAGAGCAGACGAATAAAGAGGAAGCAGATATCGGAATTGGTGATCTGCATCACAAATCACGGATAATTATTGTCGTCTTCCGAATGATGTAAAAGGCCGGGAATGTGTCATACTTTTTAATTTATGAATACGCAACGAGTTGATTTCGCCGAACAGACGGATGGAAGACTATCGGGTCGATTTCGGATTCCGCATCCGCTCTGCCGGGAGGGATCATGATATCCTCCCTGGAATTTTCCATCGCGGGGATGCACTGCGCCTCCTGTGCAAGCAAACTGGAATCCCATCTGCAGAACCAGAAGGGTGTGAGCCAGGCAAGCGTCAATCTGGCCACCGAGGTCGCGTTCCTGCGATTCGATCCGGAACTTTCCAGCCCGGAGCAGCTGGCCCACGCGGTCTCTGAGGTCGGATTCCGTGTCCGTCCGCCTGAGGAATCCTCTCCCGATGCCATGGAAGCGGCCGCGGAACAGTGGTTGTCTCAGGAAAAACGGAAAGTCCTCCTCTGTGGGATTCTGGCGGCCGTCATCATGCTTCTTTCGATGCTGCCGATGCTGAACATTCCCTATCCTTTCCGCCTCGGTAAAGTATGGAACGGACTTCTTCTCCTGCTGACCCTGCCCGTACTTTTTTGGGGCGGAAAGGACATCTTCCTGGGGGCATGGATCGCCTTTCGTCATCGGCAGTTCAACATGAACACGCTCATCGCTTTGGGCACTTCGGCAGCATTCCTTTTCAGTTTGTGGATTACCCTCTTCCCACACGCTTCAGGATCACACGAAGATCACACCCCGGTCTACTACGATTCCGCGGCTATGATTATCACCCTGGTACTGCTGGGACGGTGGCTGGAGGGACGGGCCCGGGGGCAAACCAACGAGGCGGTAAGACAATTATGGAGGTTGCAGCCGGAGAGCGCATCCGTTTTACGGGATGGAGTGGAACAGAGGACGCCCGTCCAGCAGATCCTTCCCGGCGACATTCTTCGCATCCGTCCGGGAGAAAGGATTGCCGTCGATGGCCTCCTCCTGGAGGGAAGATCTTCCATCGACGAATCGATGATTACCGGAGAACCTATACCCAAAGACAAGACCATCGGCGATCGCATCACCGCCGGAACGATCAATCTCCAGGGAACCTTTCTTATGAAGACGGAGCGGGTCGGCCAGGCAACCATGCTGGCACACATGGTACGGCTGGTTCGCGAAGCACAGGGCTCGAAAGTACCCATTCAGCTTCTGGCCGACCGCATTGCCGGGAAGTTCGTCCCGGCAGTTCTGGCCATAGCACTCGTCACTCTGGTTGCAGGGTGGCAATGGGGACCATCCTTCTCCTTCGCCCTGATCAACGCGGTTTCGGTACTGGTCATCGCCTGTCCCTGCGCCATGGGGCTGGCCACTCCCACGGCGATCGTCGCCGGGATGGGGCGGGGCGCCCAGGCCGGAATACTGATACGGAACGGAACGGCATTGCAGAATGCCGAAAGGGTGGAAATGGTCCTCTTGGATAAAACCGGGACCCTGAGCAGCGGCCGGCCACAGGTGATTCAGGTGGAAAGCCTGGGGCTGCAGCCGGAAGCAGAATGGTTGCCCTACCTGCAGGCTGCGGAGAAGGGATCGGAGCACCCGCTATCTCACGCCTTACTCGATTACATGAAACCTCTCGCGATCCCCGATCTGCCGTTGCAGGATTTTCAGGCCACCGTAGGATTCGGCATCCGGGCGCGTGTTCAGGGGAAAATCGTTCTGGCCGGTAACAGGCGTTGGATGGAAGAAAACGGAATCTCCGCCTCCGCTTGTCGCTGGGAGACGGTCCCCGCCGCCCTGGCGGCAGCAACTGTGGTTCTTCTGGCTATTGACGGAGAGCCCGTCGGACGATGTTTCATCGCCGACCCGTTGCGGCCTGAGGCCGCGGAAACCATCGCTTCCCTTCACCGCCTGGGTCTGAAAACCATCCTCTTGAGCGGCGACCGGGAAATGGCGGCGCGGAAAGCCGCCGAAAAGCTCGGCATCGAAAAGGTGATTGCCGAAATTCTGCCGGAAGGCAAGATTAAAAAGGTCAGAAGATTGCAGGCAGAAGGCCATCGGGTCGCCATGGCCGGGGACGGCATCAACGATGCGCCGGCCCTTTCCCAGGCGGACATCGGCATCGCCGTTGGAACCGGCTCCGATATCGCCATGCATGCGGCGGATATCACCCTGGTAGGCGGAGACATACGCGGTATAGCCCGCTCTCTGCGTCTGAGCCGGCTGACCATGCGCATCATCCGGCAGAATCTGTTCTGGGCCTTTCTCTACAATATCGTCTGTATCCCTCTGGCCTCCGGCCTTCTCTACGGTTATACCGGATGGCGGCTGAATCCGATGTGGGCTTCGGCGGCCATGGCTTTCAGCTCCGTTTCCGTGGTCAGCAATTCGCTCCGGTTGA
>CAZTVS010000103.1:0-6609 GCA_964617125.1 uncultured Acidobacteriota bacterium | reverse complement strand
TCGGCGGCCATGGCTTTCAGCTCCGTTTCCGTGGTCAGCAATTCGCTCCGGTTGAGGCGCGTTTCCCTGGACGAATAAGAAAGCTCCCGGTCCATCAAGACCGATGCCCTCGCAAAAAAACCTTTCCGGGAGCGCCGCACCCCAGTGCGGCAGGAGAACGTGGATTATAAGAATTTTTTTCCATACCATACAATCCGGCGATGTAAGGAAGGGGACAGGAATACGCATCCTCTCCCTTGCCGCACTGGGGTGCGGCGCTCCCAGGACTTTTTACCGCTTCGTCAAGAGTGAACCATTCTATTTACCGGAGGATCTAAAGAATTATCTCTTTTTCTTGACTGTTCTTTACCAACTTTCGATCCGGAAGAGAAAAATTTTTCTTCTTCCGGATTCTTAACCGGTTTGTGAGATAATTAGCTTCCAGGAACAAATGACCGGATGGAAACTCCCCTTTCCCGATCCCGAAGACTGGTTGTCTGGAAGAGAGGGAAGGCATCCTAATTAAGAAAGGATTTACATGCCATGCTCATAGTAAAAGCGATCGTTCATGCCGTTGCGGGAAAAGAAAAAGAACTGGAAGAGGCCTTACTGGCCATGATTCCGGAGGTCAACAAAGAGGAAGGGGCTTTGGTCTATTCCATCCACCGGGCGGAAAGACATCCGGGAAGTTTCTTCATCTTCGAAAAATATACCGACCGAAGTGCCTTCGAAAAGCATGTCTCCTCTTCTTACTTTCTACAACTCATATCCAAATTGGAAGTCCTGGCCGACGCCCCCACGGATGTTGAGCTCTTCGAGGAGATCGGCGGATTAAGTCGCTAGGCAGTGTCCATCATGCTCGCTTTTAAAGTCATTCTGCAGGCCCGGCCCGGAAGAGAGCGGTCCCTGGAGGAAGCGCTACTCACCATGCGCCGGGATGCCGCGAAAGAAGATGTCGACTCGGCACCCATGCTTTTTCGGGCACTTAAAAATCGCGGCCGTTTTCTGCTCTTGAAAGAATATACGGATCGGGATTCTTTCGAAAGGGGCATATCGGCACACTATGTCGAAGAGTTGTCCCTCAAACTGGAGGATCTGATCGAGGAGCCGTTCGATGCCGCCTTGTACAGAAAAATCGGCGAGATAAAGTCGAAAGAAGACAAGAAGAGAACTCTGACCCCTAGCGGTAAGGGATAGGATCTTTCCTTCCGGCCTCCGCAAAGGCCTTGAGTCGCAGAAGGCAGGAATCGCACCGTCCACAGGCCTTTTCGCTCTCCTGGTAACAGGACCATGTGAGGTGAAAAGGGGCTCCCAGATCGCTCCCCCAGCGGACGATCTCGCTCTTTTTCAGGCGCAGCAGCGGGGCGTGTATTCGAATTTCCGTTTCCGGCCTGGTGCCTTCCTTTACTGCCTGGTTGAAGGCCTCGAAGAAAGATTGCCGGCAATCGGGATATCCGGAACTGTCGTTTTCCACCGCGCCGATATAGATATTATGCACACCGAGGACCTCGGCCCAGGAAACGGCGATGGCGAGAAAATTAGCGTTGCGGAAGGGGACGTAGGAAACCGGAATCTGATCCGGTTGCAGGCCGTCCATGGGAACCGGTATGGAAGGATCGGTCAGGGCGGACCCCCCGATTTCCCGGAGATAATCCAGGGCAATCTCTTTTCGCAGACCTACGCCGTAATGGTCCGCCAGACGGCGGAACGACTGCCGCTCCCTCTCCCAGGTCCGCTGGCCGTAGCTGACATGTAAAAAAGCGGCGGGACCTTGCTGTAAGGCCACCGCCGCGGTTACACAACTGTCCATCCCGCCGCTGACGAGACAAATGGAGTGACAGGTTTCGCTGGTCTGCATCATCCTTCCATCAGGCGGTTTTTCTCGGGGTCAGATGATCGCTTTCGATGTGTCCATCCCGCAGATGGATCTGCCGGTGGGCGAACTCGGCGATATCGTGTTCATGAGTCACCAGCACAATCGTGTTGCCGGCTTCATGCAGCTTGTCCAAGAGATGCATGATTTCATTGCTGGTCTGGGAATCGAGGTTTCCCGTGGGCTCGTCCGCCAGAATCAGCGACGGACTGTTCACCAGCGCGCGGGCGATGGCTACGCGTTGCCGCTGTCCGCCGGAGAGCTCGTTCGGGCGGTGCCCCATGCGCGATTCCAGCTCGACCTTCTTCAATGCCTGGATTGCCTTGTCCTTGCGCTCGTGGGCCGGTGTCCCGTTGTAGATCAGGGGCAGTTCCACGTTATGCAGCGCCGTGGCCCGCGGCAGCAGATTGAAGGTCTGGAAGATAAATCCGATTTCCTTGTTGCGGATATAGGCCAGCTCGTCGTCGTTCAGCTCGCTGGCCAGCTTCCCGTTGAGGATGTATTTCCCCTTGGTTGGGGTATCGAGACATCCGATCAGGTTCATCAGCGTCGATTTTCCGGAGCCGGAAGGTCCCATGATGGCTACATACTCTCCCTTGAAAATATCGATACTCACCCCGCGCAAGGCGTGTATCTGCTCCGAACCCATTTCATAGGTTTTCCATAAATCTTCGGTGCGTATGATGACATCACGGTTATCGGACATGACTATGCTTTCTCCTCATTCTTCTTATCGCTGTCTTTCTTGGAATTATTGATCTTGACCGTCGTGCCGTGTTCCAGGCTGCGTATGGTTTTATAGCTTCCGGAGATGATCTCCTGCCCTTCCTTCAGCCCCTTGAGAATTTCAATCTCCGTTTCGCCGGTGATCCCGGTTTCGACAGGCTGAAAGCGGGCTTTTTGCGTCCCATCCACCAGAAACACACCCTGTATTTCCTTCTTTTTCAGCTGCTTTTTGCTATCTTTGCTGCTGTCGGCGGAAACGCTGTCTTTACCGACAGGAGTATCCTTGGGCAGAATCGGCTGCCCCTTCTCGTCCAGTTCCAGTTCCCGTACCGTCAGGGCCTGGAAAGGTATGGCCAGAACATTGTGTTTCGTTTTGGAGGTGATGATGGCCGTGGCCGACAGCCCTGTCTTCAGGGATTCCGGCGGATTGATAAGGTCGACGATGACTTTAAAATCCTTGGCCTCCTGAGAAGACGAGGTAGTCGAAGCGTTGATCGGGCTGCTGCCGATTTCCGTGACCGTTCCATCGATCTCCTTGTCGACAAGGGCATCTACCTTGATCTTGGCCGGATTGCCCAGGGCCACGTTGATGATATCCGTTTCGTCCACCTTGAGCTCCACCTGGACGATGGACATATCGGCGAGGACCAGCAGGGTCGCCTGCGGACTGCTCTGAATGCCGGGAACGGCCCGCTCTCCCTTTTCTACATTCCGTTTGGTGATGATCCCATCGATCGGCGAATAGATCTCGGTTTTACGCAGTTGATCCCGGGAACGGTTCAAATTCGCCAGGGAGGCATTGGCACGATTCATGGCGGACTGATAGGAAGATTTTATCTGATCGATCGTCAGCTTGGTCACCTTGTTCTGTGCCTTCAACTGTTCGATCACGGCCTCGGAGGCATCGACCTGGGCCTTATACACACGCATCTCCGCCTGTGCTTTCTCGTATTCTTCGCGCGAAACCAGGTTGTCTTCGCTCAGCTGCTGCATGCGCTTATAGGTCCGCTCGGCCCGAAGATAGTTGCTCCGGTTTTGTTCCAGCTGGGCCTTGTACTGCTGTAACTGTGCCTCATCCCGCAATAGATTGGCCTCCGCCGAGGCGATCTGTACCTTTTGGGTTCCGGCGTCGTTGATGGAAGCTTCGTAATTGGCTTTGGTCGCTTCCATTTCCGCCTGGGTCTGGAAGGGGTCCAGCCGGATCAACAGCTGCCCTTTCTTTACCCGATCCCCTTCCCGCACAGTCAGATCCGTGATGATCCCGGAGATCTCCGATTGTATCTCAATGGTTTCCTTAGCCCGGATCTCTCCGGTGGCCGAGACCTTGGATTCCAGGGTTTCCTTGACTTCCACCTTGTTGGTCTGTACTTCGGTGATCTCCTTCTTCCCCCAGATCAAACTGGCGGCAATGATCGCCACAAGAAGCACTCCAACCGAGGAAAAGAGGATGATTTTCTTTTTCTTGCTCATCTTTTGACTCATGAGACTCTCCAAACTTTCATTCTACAGCAGGTTATAACTCATTCAAAAAGGTCAAACGTAAGTACGTTTACCCTCTTGGAAAAGTTTCATCAAATACAAACATCCATTTGGAGAATTGTCTCATACTCTCTGTTTACTATCGGTTATCGTCATTAATTCCCAGAATTTCCTTGCCTGTCCGCAAACATTTTTCGCTCTGTTTTCTCTTTTCCCATAAAGTATCCAATTCCTCCAGGGAAGTTTCAGCAAACGGTTGATCTTTTTGTTCCAGATCCCGCTCCAGGCCGCGAAATCGTCTCTGGAACTTCAGATTGGCCGATCGCAGAGCCAATTCCGGATCGATGTTCAGGTGTCGGGCCAGATTGGCCAGTACGAAGAGCATATCTCCCAACTCTTCGCGGATCTCCTCCTCTCGCTTGCCTCGGAGGGCCTCCCTGATTTCTTCTGTCTCCTCCTTAAGCTTGTCGAAGATCCCGTCGATACAAGGCCAATCGAAACCTACCTCTGCGGCACGCCGGGTCAGCTGGATCGCTTCCGTCATGGCCGGCATATTTTTGGGAAGACCGTCCAGGATAGACGCTTTTTCCTCCGGGAGCGGACTGCCCTTCTCATCGGCCTTGATCTTTTTCCAGTTGACCAGCACTTCCGCACTGGTCTTCAGGTCCATACCGGCAAAGACGTGAGGATGCCTTCTCACCAGCTTTTCACTGATGCCCTGAATGACGTCGTTCATGTCGAACTGATCTTTTTCATCGGCCAGCTGGGCATGGAAAACCACCTGCAGCAGCAAGTCACCCAACTCCTCCTCGAGTGAGGAACCATCTTTCTTTTCGATGGCCTCCAGCACCTCATAGGCTTCCTCAATGAGGTAGGGTTTGAGAGAATCGTGCGTCTGTTCCCGATCCCAGGGACATCCCTCCGGGGAACGGAGCCTTCTCATAATTTCTACCAGTCCGGACAAATCTGTCTTCGTCGTCATCGATGGTCTTCCTCTTTTCCGTTGCCGGGTTGCTCCAACCGGATGGATTCTACCCTTAAAACGACCGCTTTCCTTCCTTTTTCCTTCCGACCATTCCCTCGGTCTAAGACGAAAAAGCAGGTAAAGGCATCAAGCGGCAGAACATCGCCCCCAGAGCGAATCCATACGACCGCTCCACTCCAGACAACGGAGAACCATGATGGCTCTGTCGCAAGGAAGCAGTCCAGCCCCGTCTCGGGGTCCTGCTCTTTGCAGTTGAACTGGGGAATCAGGTGAAACGCTACGATGAGAAGTATTCGGCTGGATCCATCATAGCAATAGGCTGGGTGTCATATATGCAATTCTACGATTATGACGCCTGTCCCCTCACTTTTTTACGCAGCGTGAAATCCGACAAAAAGGCTTTTACCTAAAACTTCCAAGGCAGCTTCGATACGTTCGATTCTGGATTTATGCCTCGGATCGAGCAATCGACGGATCTCTTTTTCATCACACTTCAGGCGTTTGGCCAATTCGCTCTTCGAAATCTTGGCTTCTTTGAGAGCAAGATAGATTGCAGCTTTAGCCGCCATTAATGCCGGCAAGGAGACAGCCAGATCATTCTTGCGTGTTTTTGATGGTTCCGGAATTGATTCCTCCCATCGGATTCTTCCGGCGATTGCTTCTTCAAGACAATCCACACCTTGCATTCTAGCTTCCGCAATATCCTCTGCTTGTGTTATTGCCTCGGGAAGATCGCGAAAAGTAATGGTATACCCGCCCGCCTTTGTATCTCGTACCAATGTAGCCGGATATGTAAAGCTTTTCATAATCAATCCTATTATCGGACATATATGTCCGGGCATCAAGGATCCAAGCCGTCTATTCCACCTTTTCCTCACGGCAGGAGTTACTGAGCGAATCGGCGCTCCCCGCCGTCCGATCGCGCTTCCATCAGAGCCTCGGAATGCAGCGGAATATTAGCAAAGGGATAGATACGACAATCGCCATTGCCAACGTTTCCGACCACGATAACCGTATTGTGCTAGCAGGCGGCAAGGGTGATAGCGAAAATCCGACGACCGTAATCTCCACCTCCCTCCTATTGAAACCCCGGGAGCAGAGAGCCTTTTTCCTGAGCGAAGTTTGCCGTACAGAACCCAGTAAATCGTGCTTCATAGAAGACGTTTTCCAGGGTTCATTGGGCGTCTCCGGTTCCTATCCGGTGGCGGCCATAGCCCTTGGGTCGGTCAACGGCACTTTAACCTATCCCCTGTTAAGCACCAGCAGTGAAGAGTGATGGCCACGGCTATTTTCACCTCGAATCATCGATCGACTTTGCGTCGATATCGTATTCTTTCAACGACGGGTGGAGATACATTGCGGGCGACCGCAAGGGTCGCCCCTACTTCCACCACAGAGACACAGAGCATTTTCCGTATCCTCTGTGCTCTCTGTGTTCTTTGTGGTGAATGACAAACACCATCCGTTTTTCTATCCTTATCGATTTTTTTTGAATCCATTCGGTCGCTGACAACACCCTTACCGCCTTACCCGCCTGCCGTGGTCTACGACTTTTTGCGGCATTGTC
>CAZTVS010000102.1:10244-17315 GCA_964617125.1 uncultured Acidobacteriota bacterium | reverse complement strand
CAATGGCCGGCAAAGGCGGGGGATGAATGGTCTTCCGTTCTCTGCCTGTGGTACATTCCTACAGACGGGTATCTCGTCGGTTTCAGGATGTGTCTGCAGGGTTTTGAATAGTGTGCCTGACGATATCGATTCGTCTCAAGAAAAAGGAGGAACGGTCCATGGAGAAGATGAAAGCACTGGTGAAGAGCAAAGCGGAACCGGGATTATGGCTGGAAGAGGTTCCCATCCCCACGGCAGGCATCAACGATGTACTGATTCGTATTCATAAGACCGCTATCTGCGGCACGGATGTGCATATCTTCAACTGGGATCCGTGGGCGCAAAAGACGATCCCAGTCCCAATGGTCGTCGGACACGAATTCGTCGGGCGGGTGGCCGAGGTCGGAGCCAATGTCACCGGCTTTAAACCGGGAGATCTGGTCAGCGGAGAAGGGCATCTGGTCTGCGGCCGGTGCCGGAATTGCCTGGCAGGAAGGAGACACCTCTGCCCTCATACCAGCGGAGTAGGAGTGAACCGCACCGGTTCCTATGCGGAATATTTGTGCATTCCCATGAGTAATGTCTGGTATGCTGATCCGCACATTTCTAAGGAAGTTCTCGCCTGTTTCGATCCTTTTGGCAATGCCGTGCATACCGCTCTGTCTTTCGATGTTCTGGGTGAGGATGTTCTGATCACCGGGGCCGGCCCTATCGGATGCATGGCGGCAGCCGTTGCCAAGCATGCCGGGGCGCGCTATGTGGTGGTTACCGATGTCAACCCCTTCCGGCTGGAACTGGCCCTCCGGCTAGGAGCCACCTTGACCGTCGATGTGCGCACCGAGAACCTGGCTGCCGCACAAAAGAAACTGGGAATGAAAGAGGGTTTCGATGTCGGTCTGGAGATGTCGGGCAACAGCGCCGCCCTTCGTTCCATGCTGGATAACATGTGCCATGGCGGGAAGATCGCTATGTTGGGCATACCCGAGCAGAACACCCTGATCGACTGGAACCTGGTCGTGTTCAACTCATTGACGATCAAAGGCATTTACGGTCGGGAGATGTACGAGACCTGGTACAAAATGACGGTCATGCTGCAGAGCGGTCTCGACATCGCGCCGGTCATCACTCATCGTTATGCCTACACGGATTACAGGGAAGCTTTCGAAGTGATGCGGTCCGGCCGTTCCGGGAAAGTCGTCATGACCTGGATGGAAGACTAATTCCAATTCTATGGGAGGAACTAGGAATGCTAAGAGCGCTGTTGTCCGCCGTGCTTTGGTTCTTTCTATTGTCTTCGGCTAAGGCAGAAGAAAGGACCCTTTTTTTTAATGCCGCTCAGCCCGATGCGCAAAGCGGGCTGCAGCTTCTGCGATCTTCCACGACGCCCATGGTAACCAAATCGTTCGCAGGAGTCGAAACCGTTCAACTGCCACCGAACAGGGATTATTACCGCCGAACCGGATTTTCCTTCGCCGTAACCCGGTCCTTTCCTGCCGACACAGCACGGGTGTTTTTGGTTCTGGAGCAGATGGACACCAATATCGGGATGATACAGGTTTCTTTCGACTCCGCCCGGCCGGAAAAGCCACAGACCGCGGAGGACCGTCCGGCATACACCAGCGCCGCTTCCCTGACCGGTTACACCTGCTTAGGGACAGGCAAGGCCCGTTTGTCCGTTTTTCGCCTGGATCGGCCCGCCTTTCGCCATCGCCAGGAAGACGGCGCGGATATCCGCATCGAAGGGATACAGACGCTGATACGGGCCACCTTGCAGGACACCGAACCGACGGAAGTGATAATCCTGGCCAAAAAGCAGGTGCCGCATTCATTGACGCCCCGGCTTCGTCTCTCCCGCCCCATGGAACTGGTTACCACCGTCGGAGCTGATGCAAGCGAACCGTCCGGACTCGAGCAGTCCCTGAAAACCATGCAGGAACTTGCCCCGTTGGCCCAGGTGCTGGGTTTCAACGGATTCGAGAGTTATGTCAAATGGAATTTCGTCGAGCCGCAGAAGGACCGTTTTGACTGGAGTTTTTATGACGCCCTGGTTCAGGAAGGAGCCAGATATGGATTACGCTGGTTTCCCCTGTTGATTGTAGGTTCGGCCTACAGCCTGCCCGATTGGTACTTTCCGTCTCCGGAAAACGAGGGATTTGTCTGCCTGGAACATGGAATAGGGAATCCTATTCAGACGATTTTTTGCGAAAACCAGACTCCCCATGTCCGGCGGTTTCTCCAGGCCTTCGGTGCACATTACGAACCGACAGGGCGGCTCCTGGGAGTTCGTCTGGGACCCAGCGGCAATTACGGGGAATCGCAGTATCCGGCCGGCGGTAATTGGGGGTACAAGGGAAAGCCGCAGCATATTCACATCGGATGGTGGGCCGGCGATCGATATGCCCCGGACCATTTCCGGCGTTTTCTGAAGGCCCGCTACCCTTCGCTGGAGGCATTGAATCAGGCGTGGGAGGAGACCTATTCTGCCTGGGAAAAGGTTGTCCCCTTCCTGCCGCAATTTGCCGAATCCAAGCGTAAACGCAAGGATATGGTCGATTGGTACATGGGGGCCATGACCGACTGGTGCGAACGCTGGGCCCTGTGGGCCAGGGAATCCATGCCGCAGACAGGCATATACCAGTCCGCCGGAGGGTGGGGTTTCGTCGAATCGGGGACCGATTTTACCGAACAGACCCGCAGTATGACCCGGATCAAGGGTGGAGTTCGTTCTACCAACGAAACGGACAGTTATTCCCAGAACTTTTATGCTACTCGTATGCTTTCTTCGGCTGCCCGTTTTTACCGGGTCCCTCTGGGGGCGGAGCCGGCCGGATTCGGTTCCGCCCGGGGGATGGTAGCCCGCCTGTATAACATCCTGGTCAACAACGGACAACACCTGTTTTACTACCAAGGCAACATGGCGACCAACGACCAGTGGGCCGAAAAGTGGCTGAAACTGGCCCCATTGCTGGATCGAAGGGAGGAACCCTATGTGGAGATAGCCGTTCTCTACCCGGATACCAAATCCATGCTGGACGATGGGGTTTTCCGGAATCTGTACGCCTCTTCCTTCAATCAGCGGGTCGTCGCCCTGCGGCCTCACCTGGATTTCGATTTCTGCAGCGAGCGTATGATCCTCGATGGCGCCTTGTCGCGATATAAAGCTCTGGTCGTCCTGTGGAGCGATGTGGTGGAAAAATCTGCGCTGGAAACCATGGACCAATGGGTGCGACAGGGAGGGACTATCCTTTACCCTTACTGGGCGCGTATGCCTCTGGGGACCGTGGAAAACGATTATTCCGTTTATCACCGCTGGCTTTCCGGAGATACCGGTAAAGGGAAAGTGCTATTCTATCGTGGCGACCGGGAGCCACCCCATCGCTATGCGGATTTCGTTCGGGATGAGATCCTGCGACGCAAGGATTTGGATCCACGTACTCTGCGTATGTTGCGGACGGAAAAACCGAGCGAAGTCTATGTCAGCGTGCTGCAAAGCGGGACCCTGGCCATTCTGAACTACAACGAACACCCGGTTTCCATTACTGTTCCGGACAGGGAGGGCGGACAATCCCAGAAGGTGTTTCTGGATGAATACGATATACGTCTCCTCCCTTGACATCGGTTGTATTTCACACCTCGACGGTCCTAGTTTATAATTGCAGTAAAGTATCTCTGTACCCACAGTACGGAAGATCCATACAAGCGAATTGGATTGCCCAAACGATTCGGTAAAGTCTCGTACGATGTACAAAAATGGGGGGGGTTATGAAATGTTTCTTGCAAAAAATAGACCGTAAGAAGGGATTGCCTGGCTTACCGATACTCTTACTTCTGTTTTCCTTGCTATTCCATGTTACTGTGGCACAGGAAAAAAAAGAACCGGCCGATCCGCAAAAAGCGGCCGCTGCCGCCGCTTCGGAAAAACCTGCGACTGCTTCGGCCCCGGCCAAGGCCGCCTCTACGGAGAAAAAACCGGTAAAAGAACTGGGTGTCGTCTGGCCGAAATGGTTTCAGCCGACGGTAGGCATACGTGGCCGCCTGGAGCAACCTTGGGGGAAAGGATTTGCCGCCAGCAATGAGGACCTCTATCTCTTGGGGCGATTCGCCGTGGGGGCTACGATCACGCCGAGCAAGTATGTGAACTTTTTCGTCATGGGACAGGATGGCCGCATCTGGTTTCACAACGATGTAAAAACCCGCGCCCGGGGTACCAAGGACACCTTCGATTTACGCCAGCTTTACGCCGACATCCATGGAAAACAAGGGGATCTTTCCATCGCCTTCCGTGTCGGCAGACAGTATCTCGACTTTGGCGGACGGAGGCTGGTGGCCACTGCGGCCTGGGGAAATTCCGTTCCGCCATACGATGCGGCCAAGCTTACCCTGAGCAGCAGCTCCTATAAAATCGATCTTTTTGCCTCCAGTCGTGTGTCCAACAACTACACCTATAAGTTTAACGAGGTTAAGGACGGGGAAAACCTGTATGGCTTTTATACGGAGTTTTCCAAGTTGATTCCTCAGGCCACCTTACAACCGTACGTATTCTGGCGCACCCAGACGCTGGTGACCGGCGAGCGCAGCGATAAGGGAGACAGCGATTTATGGACTTATGGCGTACGTCTGACGGGTAAATTACCCCATCGCGTGGACTACACCATCGAAGAGGTTCTGCAGCGAGGGACATACTCCCGAGACGATATCTCCGCCTATGGAATGATCTATCAGATCGGTTATGTATTGAGCCCGGTCAAATGGAAACCCCGTATCAGTATGGATTTGAATTATGCCTCCGGAGACAAATCCAGAACCGACGGTAAACGGGGAACCTTCGATCAACTGTATCCCAGCAACCACAATGTATTCGGCATGACCGACCAGGTCGGCTGGCGCAACCTGCTCCATTTGAAATGGTCTTTCGATTGTGTACCTCATCCGAAAATCAAATTGCTGTTCTCGCTGAGCGATTTTTATTTGGCGACGGTCCAGGACGGCATGTATGCCTCTTCGGGAAGCCTGTTCGTCAGAAACACCAAGGCCACCAGCAGGCATATCGGATGGGAGCCGGATATCCAGTTCGATTATGCTTTTACGAAAAAGTTTTCCGCAGGGTTCGGAGTCTCCCGTCTGTTTCCCGGGGAATTTCTCAAACAGTCGACTCAGGGACACGCTTACACCTATCCCTACCTGATCTGGGAATACAAATTTTGATCCTGACAACGGCCTGCCGGTTTCATGCGGTAAAAAACCAGGCAGGCCCTTCCCTGTTCCACGACGGTCCCTTACCTCTTGGGGGAGAGAATGGGGTATCCTTTCACCTCCTTGAATTCCATAGCAAGAACAGGTGAGGGATGATAGCTTTTTGGACATCTTTAGTATTTGTCGTCTTAGCCGAGATGGGAGATAAAACCCAGCTCCTGGCCATGGCTTTTGCCGTTCGCTACCGGCCGATGCTGGTGCTGTGGGGGATTTTTGTTGCCACCGCCGTCAACCATCTCCTGGCAGTACTGGCCGGGAATTATCTCACGGCGTTGATCCCTCTGCCCTATATTCAGGTCGGCGCCGCCGGATCGTTCATCCTCTTCGGAATCTGGACGCTGCGGGGCGATCAGCTGCAGGGGGAAGACAAGCGTTTCTCTTTCAGCCCGTTCTGGACCATAGCGGTTGCTTTTTTCCTGGCGGAAATGGGGGACAAAACCCAGCTGGCCACCGTGGCTCTGGCCGCCAAATTTCAATCCATATGGATGACTTGGTCGGGAACCCTGACCGGCATGATGATCGCCGATGTGATCGGGATAGGAATCGGTATCGTTCTCCACAAACACATTCCCGATCGTCTGATCAAGTGGGGTTCGGCCCTGGTCTTTATCGGATTCGGTATCTATGGGCTGCATGAGAATATCTCGGAAGAAATCCTTACTCCCGGCTGGGAGATAGGCGGGCTGATCCTTCTTGCGCTCCTGACCTGGCTGATTCTGCGCAACGGTCCTAAAACGATGCCGATCTCGGACGAGAGAGCCGATGGATGAACCGGGCGGTCCACATTCAGGTATACTTACCTGTTACCCGGGAGGAGACGTTATGTATTCTATCGACCAATCCATCCTCAACGCACTCCATGTCAACATGGGGTATCAGGACGGGGAGAGCGTAGTCATCGTGTCTCAGGAATGGGACGAGTCCTTCGATTCCAAATATGCTGCGGCTTTCGATCGCTCCCGTCTGCTCTGCCGGCGCATGTGGGAGGCTTATCGTCAGGCCGGAATCCCGGTGGAATGGATCCCTTATGTCCCTCTGGAACTGCGCAACGGTGCCGATGCCGTCCCGGAACTGAGAATGCGCATGGGAGATCCCCAGGTAGTGTTCCTGCCTACCGTTTTTTCTTTGACGCACACGGCCTTTCGCCGCGGCCTAACGGAACATGGGATTCGGGTCGCCAGTATGCCCGGTTTTACGCTGGACCTCTTCGAGGAGGATGGGCCGATGAGCGTCGATTACCGGGAGCTGGATCGAATCACGCGAGAGGTCGCCGCGAGATTGGAATCGGGCCGCTACCTGCAGGTCACCGCACCGGGGACAGACATGCTGGTGGAGGTGGACACGGCAAATATCCATGTCTCCAGCGGTCTGTTGACTCGTCCCGGTGCCTGGGGCAACCTGCCCGGGGCGGAAGCCTATGCCCCTCCGGTGCATGAAGGAAAATCCCGCGGGTATTTTACCGTTCCCGCCGGTTGGGGAGGTACGGCGCCCACCCCTTATCCGCTTCGATTCCATGTGGAACAGGGACGTTTCACCGATGTCCTCGGAGAAACACCCGAGGCACGAGACTACATCGAAAAAAACATTCGTCCCCTCCTGTTCGGAAGACAGGATTTCGACATTCTGGCGGAAATTGGAATCGGGACCAATCGATCGCTGCATGCCGGCTATGTCTCACGGAAAGGCTGGAGCACGCTGGTAGCGGAAAAGATCGGAGGATCGGTCCACTTTGCCAACGGCAACAGCAAGGCGATGGGTGGACAAAACGATGTTCCCATTCACATCGACTGGGTGGTCGATCAGGCGCGCATCGAGTACGACTATCGCCTTCCTTGATGA
>CAZTVS010000102.1:0-10144 GCA_964617125.1 uncultured Acidobacteriota bacterium | reverse complement strand
CGATTTTTTGCGGCCAGCTGACCGCAGGCGGCCTGTATGTCCTCCCCCCGGGATTTGCGCAGGAAGGCCGAAATTCCATGGTCGAACAGATAGGCCTGAAATCGCTGGGCTACCTCTTCATCGGACCTGCGATACGGGATGGCGGGGTGCGGGTTCAAAGGGATCAGGTTTACTTTAGCGGGTTGGTGCGAGAGCAGGCGGACCAGGCGGCGTGCGTCCTCCAGCCGGTCGTTTACTCCGCACAGCAAGGTATACTCGAAAGTAATTCTTTTCCGTACGGGAACCGCCCGGCAGGCCCGCAGCAATTGTCCCAAATTCCATTTTCGGTTGATGGGCATCAGTTCGCTGCGCACCTCGTCGTCGGGAGATCCCAGCGATACCGCCAGCTGCGGGATCAACGGCTCCTGGGCCAGGCGTTCCAGTCCGGGAACGATTCCACAGGTAGACAGGGTGATTCGGCGTGGGGAGATGGAAAGTCCGTCGGGATCGGCCATCAGTCGGAAGGCTTTCATGACCTGGTCGTAATTGAGTAGTGGTTCTCCCATACCCATGAACACCAAATTCAGGGTTTTAAAAATATCCGGTTTTTTCTGGGAGAGCAGCAGAACCTGTCCGATGATCTCCCCCGCCGTCAGGTTGCGTTTGAATCCCAATGTGGCCGTAACACAAAAGCGGCAGGCAGCGTTACATCCGACCTGGGAAGAGATACAAAGGGTGTCTCTTCCCGGTTCCGGTATATGGACCATCTCAATGAGGCTGTCGTCCGTTAATCGCAGCAAAAACTTTTCCGTCCCGTCGGTAGAGGAATCTACTCTTTGGATCTCCGGCAACAGCAGCGAAAAGTGTTCAGCCAGGCGAGTGCGGAAGGACTGGCTCAAATCGGTCATTTCTGCAAAACCGGTGCATCGCCGGCCGTAGACCGCATAGTATAGCTGTCGGGTACGGAACGGGGCTTCCCCCATTTTTTCCAGAAGTTCAGCCATCTCCGGGAACGTAAAGCCTATGAGATTTTTCCTCTTCATGTTATAAATCTACCACTTGCTATGCCATTCTGAGGTGAATCTTTAGATACAAAAATAGAGATGTTTCTGGTAATATTTATTTTGCACAACAACATAGACTATTCAAAGGGGATATTATGGCGGACGAAATCATTTGCAACTGCATGCAAGTCACCAGAGAAACGATAGAAAAAGCCATCCGGGAAAAGGGCTTGACCAGTGTAGAAATGGTCCAGGAGGTTACCGAAGCCGGGACCGGTTGTGGCGGCTGTATCGAAGATATTGAAGCAATCCTTAAGCAGATCAACGGCTGAAATCGGATCACGAATAAAGACAGACGTCGTTCCCTTTTCTCCTGATTATTGCCGTTTACGTGACCATTTATCAGGTCACTTTCGAAGAAGTTCGGTTTACCGCTTTTTGCCATGGATCGGTGTGTATCAAATAGACACGTGATTCTGGGCAGCCATTGACTTTCTGTATCATTTTCTCACCTAACCTCTATCAACTCTATCGCCGCGTATCATAATGATACAATATTCAAGTCTTGTGGCAGAGTACGGTTTGGTTGGTATATATATAATGATAATTTGAATGTGTAATACAATGATATTTAATATATTATGAGTTTAAATTAATTATAAATATAATTTGTAAATAGGCATACTATTTGCTTATTACAAATGCGATACTTTTTGACATTATATTCAAGGAGATAATTCTATGCGTTTTACATCTGCCGCTGAAGAAGTGGAAAAGGAAGACAACGGTTTTTCCACGGAAGCCAATCATACAATCGATCAACCCAAGACTACCTATCTGGGCGATGTCATCCATCAGGTTCCAAAAGGTTTACCCAAGCGAACGCAGTCGCTTTGCCCGGAATGCAACCAGCTGATCGAAGCCGAAATCCATGAAGAGGACGGGCATGTCTTTATGGATAAAACCTGTCCGGAACATGGTTTCTTCCGCGACCGACTCTCCTCCGATGTAGAACTCTACCTGAAGATGGAAAAATGGAATTTTGGTGACGGTCGGGGTTTGACCAATCCAGCCGTTTCCGATGCCACAGTCTGCCCCGATCATTGCGGGCTATGCAATATGCACAGCTCCCATACCGGCCTGGCCAACGTGGACCTGACCAATCGCTGCAATCTGAATTGTCCGGTCTGTTTCGCCAACGCCAATCATTCGGGCTACCTCTATGAACCGGGCATCGAGCAGATACGAAAAATGTTGCAGGCTCTGCGGGATACCAAACCGGTCGCCGGGCGTGTCGTACAGTTTTCCGGCGGAGAGCCTACCATCCATCCGCAATTCATTGAAATTCTGCGCATGGCCAAAGAGATGGGTTTCAGTCATATTCAGGCTGCCACCAACGGCATTCGACTTACCGATCCGGATTTTGCCCTGCAATGCAAGGAAGCCGGACTGCACACCCTCTATCTGCAGTTGGATGGGGTCACCGACGATGTGTACCGCAAAACCCGCGGGGAAAACCTGGCGGAGAAGAAACTGGCCGTGATTCGCAGCTGCCGTAAGGCAGATTTGAAGATCGTTTTCGTCCCCACCATCGTCAAAGGGTTGAACGATCATCAGGTGGGCGACATCGTACGTCTGGCCATAGAAAACATCGATGTGGTCAGCGGCATCAGCTTCCAGCCAGTGGCCTTTACCGGCCGCATTTCCAAGCATGAGCTGGCCGAAAAGCGCTATACCTTGTCTGACCTGGCCTATTCCGTTCAGGAGCAGACCGGCCTGATCAATGCGCGAGCGGACTGGTTTCCGCTGGCCTGCACCGTACCCTTCAGCAAATTGATCAGCTCCCTGCGGGGCGATCCGACCATTCACTTCACCTGCCATCCTCAATGTGCCATGGGTACCTATTTCTTCGTCAATCATGAAACCGGCGAAGCGGTTCCTGCCTCCCGTTTTATCGACATCGGGGCCATGCTGCAGGAAATCGACAAATTGTCTAAAAAATCGGGGAACTTCCTGTCCAAGCTCTATACCGAAGTACAGGTTTGGAATTCCCTGCGCAAGCATTTCCACGAGGACAAGGCTCCCTCCGGTCTGACCTTCAAGAAATTCCTGCAGACCCTGCAGGGGATGACCGATAAGAAATATGGCCGTGGCGAAATGGACGGCAAGTTTACCTACAAAACCCTGATGGTTGCCGGTATGCATTTCATGGATTCCTACAACTACGACGTGGAACGGGTAAAACGGTGCCTGGTGCATTACGCCGCACCCAACGGACATTTGTATCCGTTCTGCACCTATAATTCCGGTCCCACCTTCCGGGAACGCATCGAAAAACAGTATTCCGTTCCCTTCGAGAAACAGTCCTGCGGTTGCGGCGCGGAGTTTTCCGGCATCTGCCAGAACAAATAGCGACATCTTTTTTCTTACGCCAGGCCCCCTGAATGCCTTTGCGGCAGCAGGGGGCTTTTTTTGTGCATACAACTCTGATGAAGCCGCAAAAAGTCTTTGTTCCGTTTCTTTTCGAAATATTAATGTTGATTCCATTGCTTTTGCCGGCGGGACGCCGGCGCTCCCAGGACTTTTTGCGACTTCATCAACTTTGATGGTTCGAGCGGCGTTTTGCCATGCGGAATTCGGATATAATCCCCAAAAGGAATGAGACGATCCGATGGATAAAATCCGAATTCAAGGCTTACGTTGCCGGGCGAAGATCGGGGTGTCCCCCTGGGAGAGAAAAGACGGCTGCGCCTGCGAGATCGATCTGGAAATCGGTCGGGATCTGGAACTGGCAGCCTGGAGCGATCAGCTGGACAACACTCTGGATTACCTTCGTATCGCCCGGGAAGTAGCTGCCATGGCGGAAAATGCCCGCTGTCATCTGCTGGAAACCCTGGCGCAAAACATTTGCAATCATCTTCTGGCCGAACCGAATGTGACCGAAGTCCGTGTGGTCCTGAAAAAGAAGGAGATCATCGGCGGCCCGCCGATGGACTATGCTGCGGTCGATATCACCCGCAGAAACGAAAACCGGTAACCTACCGCTATATGCATATCCAAACCCTTGTCGTTGGCCCCTTTCAGGCAAACTGTTACCTGCTGGAATTTCCCCAGTCCGGGAATGTCCTGCTGATCGATCCCGGAGACGAGCCGGAAATCATCGCGGCCAGGCTCTCTTCACGAAAGGCGGAACCGACCATGGCCCTCCTCACTCACGGCCACCTGGATCACATCGCCGGATTGAGCGGACTGATCCGACATTACCATCTGCCGATTCTTCTGCATTCGGCAGATCTGGCGCTCTACCAAAAGCTCAAGGAACAGGGACGCTGGTTTGGTCTCACCTTTTCGGATCCTCCTGCTGTCACCCGCTGTCTGGAAGACGGAGAAGAGATCGTTTCCGATCCGATACGCCTGCGTGTTCTCCATACTCCCGGGCATAGTCCCGGAGGCGTCTGTTACCATATTCCTGAAGAAAAGCTGCTTTTTTCCGGGGATACCCTGTTCGCCGGTTCCATCGGACGCTCCGATCTGGAAGGTGGAGACGAAGAACTTCTGCTCTCTTCCATCCGTCAAAAAATACTCCCTCTACCCGATGAAACCAGGGTCTTCCCCGGTCATGGCCCGGAGACCACGGTCGGACGGGAACGAAGAAACAATCCTTATCTGCAGGATTGAAAGTAAGAAAATTCCTTCGAGAAGGTAAAAATCGTCAGAAAACCGGAACCGTTCTGAGAACATCTATCATGATGAAGTTACTTGTCTCCTGGTTGGAAAATCGTTGGCCTCCGCTGAAGGCCCGGGTGGAGCATTATGTTCCGCTGCTGGTATGGGCACTGGTCATTCTCACCCTGCTGTTGATCCCGTTTAAGATCATCAGCCTGGGCTACATGCCCCCCGATGATGCGTCCCGTCATGTGGCCAAGGCCATCTCCGGCAAGAGCTGGCAGGAGATTCTGGTCATGCGCTCCGACATCACCCTGGATATGCATATCGGATGGCATACCATTCTCGGTTTCCTGCATGATTCGCTCGGAATGAGTGCCGACTCCATGGTTATCTTCTCGGTGATCAGCCTCTATATCATTTTTTCCGTAATTCTCCTGACCGGCTTTCGCTGGGTGGAGGCCATTATCTTCGCCTCTCTGCTCAGCATGCTCACATTGCCGGGGATTGTCTATCGGCAAATGCTCGGACGTCCATATCTCGTATCCGTCTCCGCGCTTGTCGTTATCCTTCTGCTCTGGTCCAATAAAAATCGAATCACCTTTCTGCGCTGCGCCGGAACGGTGCTACTGCTCGCCACCACCATATGGATTCATGGAACCTGCTGGTATCTGTATCTCCTGCCCATCGCTGCCTTTTTCCTGGCCGGCTATTTCCGGCAAAGTATCGCCTTGACCCTTTGCTGGCTGGCCGGGTCCCTGTTGGGTGCACTGCTCACCGGTCACCCGGTCACCTTTCTCATCGAGCAGATTAAACTCATCGGCCTGGCGGTCGGTGACACACAGGTTCTGACGCGTATGCTGGTCACCGAATTCCAGCCATCGGACGGCTCCTTTCCCTTTGTTCTCCTGATCCTTCTGCTCATCCTTTTCCTGCGGGAGAAAAAGGAATCGTGCGAAGAAGAAATCTTTCGCAATCCCATTTTCATCATGGGAGTCCTGGGCTGGGTTCTGGGCTTCAAAATATTCCGCTTTTGGCTGGACTGGGGTGCACCGGCCATGCTGGTATGGGTGATCTTCCAACTGCAAACCATTCTGTCCTGGAAGCTACCTTACAATTCCCTGAGACGCCTGGCCTTGACTGCCGTAGGGTGCGTGGCTCTCTTTCTTTCGGTCACCGCCGACACTCATGGAAGGTGGACGGACAATCTGACCATTATCTATATGGATGCGCAGGACAAGAATCTGACCGGTTGGCTGCCGGGTAAGGATGGGATTATCTATTCCGCCGATATGGGGACTTTTTACCAGACCTTTTATAAAAACCCGCGCGAATCCTGGCGGTATATTCTCGGATTTGAACCGGGGCTCATGCCGGAAGAGGATTTGAAGATCTTACGGAAAATTCAATGGCGCTTCCTGGATGCCGCCTATGACCCCTGGGTAAAGAAGATGCGTCCTGAGGATCGCTTGGTGATTCATGCCACTTCCGGAAGCAAGCCGAGCATACCTGATCTGGAGTGGTTTTACGGCGTGCATCAGACGTGGATCGGACGCCTGCCCCAGAAAAAATCCGGACCGGATGCACCCGGCTCGATATCCTCCGAAAAAAAGGACGAGCCGGCCGCAACTCTGGAATAACCTCCAAGGATGCGAGGAGAAGACCATAACGTCGCCCCTGCGGGGCTCGAGCCATGGGGGAATGTATACCCCAGGTTTGAAACCTGGGGCTAAGTAACTCCGCCCACTCCGTGGGCAAATCTGTGCGGAATCGTCCATGCAGACTGGATCTATCAGCGCAGAGGCTGCGGGTGCGTAGAACCGCTGAGACTACAGATAGACAGTGGAATGCGAAGAATATTAGTTACAATAGCGTCGTGCTATCGTTGGGCATCTGTACCACCTGCATCTTTTCGTCCCGAAGAGACGAATCCGAGTTTGTCTCTTTCACGTAAAATAGCTCGATTATACTAAAAAGGAAATTTTCAAAAAGGATGAAGTCGCAATAAATGCCGGGAGCGCCGGCATCCCATTTCGAATCAATACGGAATAAAAGAAAATTGATTTCATACGACCTCATCCGTGTTGACGAAGCGGTAAATAATTGTCGAAAATCATACTGTGTAGTTTTTCCAGATGCCCATGGGGTACATATTATAGGCACAGACAAGAATGTCTTTGCCCTTTTTGCGACGTCATCAAAAGGATTTCGTCTCGAAGAGACGAAGGTATCTAGCCCCAGGTTTTAACCTGGGGAAAGGATCTTGTATGAAAGAGAGTCCCGTGAGGGACGACGTTATAATGGGATGGATGCTCCTTCTCACTGATCGCTATAAGACATGTCAGGCACCTACAATCATATTCTGTATCATATCGTATTCAGTACGAAAGAACGGATTCCAGTTCTAGAGCATGAATTCCGAAAAGAACTTTACAAATACTTCGGAGGTATCTGTATCGGTGAAGGCTGTGATTTAGTGGCCATAGGCGGAACTGCAGATCATGTTCACTTATTATTGCGTGCCAAGCCAATCCACAAACTGTCCGAACTGATGCAAAAAATTAAAGGGAATGCATCTAAATGGGCGAATGAAAAGCAATTTATAAAATGTCGTTTCGCCTGGCAGGCAGGCTACGGCGCTTTTTCGGTAAGTATATCGCAGATGGAAAAAGTTATTCTTTACATCCAGAATCAGGAAGACCATCATCGAAAAAGGAACTTTCAGGAAGAATTCATCGATTTATTGCAAAAACATAGAGTGGAATACAATCTGGAATATCTCTGGAAATAAGGATTGATACATCATTGAACGATACCCCTTCAGCGCTTGTCTGAGGGATGCACTTTCCACAGCTTGATATCCGTTGCCTAACATCTTGTTATAGGAGATTGCTTCATGTCGCAGCACCCGGATAGACCTTTCGATGCACCGATCACTCTGTCGGTTCTCATGCCCGTTTATAACGAGCGTTTCCTGGTGGCCGCCGCCATTCGGCGGGTACTCGATTTTAAGCACCCCAGAATTGCCAGAGTGGAACTGATCGTGGTCGACGATAAATCCAGCGATGGTACCCTGCCGATTCTCCGGCGACTGCGTGACCAACACCCGGAGATCGTTCTGATCGAACACCGGAAAAATATGGGAAAAGGCGGAGCCATACGCAGTGCCATCCAGGCGGCGCAAGGGGAACTTACGGTCATTCAGGACGCCGATCTGGAATACTATCCGGAGGATTGGGCCCTCATGCTGCGCCCCTTTTTCGAATCCACCGCCGATGCGGTCTATGGCTCCCGTATGCTCTCTTCCGATTATCGGCGTGTCCTCTACTTCTGGCATTCGGTTGGGAATCACCTTCTGACTTTGCTCTCCAATATGGCGACCGATCTGAACCTGACCGATATGGAAACATGTTACAAGATGGTGCGCACGGAGCTGCTCAAAACCATCCCGATCCGCTCCAACGATTTCCGCCTGGAGCCGGAGTTGACCGCCAAACTGGCCAAACGGGGAGCGGTTCTCTTTGAAGTTCCGATTCGCTATTCCGGAAGAACCTATCGGGAGGGGAAAAAGATCGGGGTAAAAGATGGACTTCTGGCCCTCGGCTCGATCCTGAAATGGAAGCTGATCGACGACATCTATCCAGAAGACGAATACGGCGCCTCCATTCTCACCAGTCTGAATTGTGTCCATCGTTTTAATCAATGGATGGCCCGATTCATCGGCCAAGATATCGGGGCCAAGGTGTGTGAAATTGGTGCCGGTTTGGGAAACCTTACTCGATTTCTTACTCCGCGGGAAGAATATCTGGCGACGGACATACATCCTCAATATCTTGCCTACCTGCGGAACATGTCGATAGGGAAGCCCTACCTTTCGGTCCGGCACCTGGATTTGACCGATGCCGAGGCTTTTGCTTCTCTGGCGGGGAAATTCGATACGATCGTCTGCCTGAATGTTCTGGAACATGTGGCCGACGACCGGGCCGGGCTGAAGAACCTGTATACCGCATTGGAACCGGGCGGCAAGGCCATTGTCCTTGTCCCCCAGGGTCAGTGGCTCTATTCGTCGCTCGACAAGGTGCTGGATCATGTCAAGCGCTACAGCCGTAAGGATCTGGTTTCACGCATGCAGGAGGCCGGATTTGCCGATGTGGAAATCCGCAATTTCAATCGTTTTGGGGTTCTCGGCTGGTTTCTGAACGGGAAGGTGTTGCGGAGAAAACATTTCTCGCGGGTACAGCTGAAAATCTACAACCTGCTCACCCCCCTGATTTCCCGTCTGGACATCGTTCTCCCCTGGCACGGATTGAGTCTGGTGGCCACGGGAATCAAGAGAAGAAGGTGAGAAACGGAGTCTTATTTGACTCCAACCGGCATGTCGTTTACGGTAGCGGCGCCTGTATTGTTGTAACGCAGAACTCCACTCTCGTCGATATAGAAAGACGGGGAGATGGAGGAGACTAATGGGTTCTGCACCTGCATGGAATAGGAAGCATTGGCATTACCCAGGACAAGATTTCCGCTATAACCGAATTTGGAATAAGTGGTCGCTCCGTTGGAAAAATTGGACGGAAGGCAATTGTTTCCCTCCAGAGCGTCGAAGTCACCGTAAGTCGATCGCCCGGCTCCCAGGTAATAGGCGGTTTGCGCCGAATGGATCGTACGCAGATCTCCCATCATGGAGGAGGATTGAGCCGATCTTCGGGCGATGAGAAAATTGGGAACGGCAATCGCGATAATGATTGCCAGGATGGCCACGACGATCAGCAATTCTACCAGTGAAAAGCCCTGTTGCGCATGGCCGGTTTGGGATTGGCAATTCCCGCGTCTTTCGTTGGCTGTTGTAATTTTTTCTTGCTTCATAACCCACCATCTGTTTCTGGTAGTGTTTGTAATCGCTACAAAGGCTCACTTTATAAAAACTGCTGGGCTATAAAAAGTTGGGGGGCTTGGAACCCCCCAACTCGTAGCATCAGGCAAAGGATTTGTTATTGAACGCCGATCGGTGTGCTGTTGACGGTAGCATTTCCGGAATTGCTCCAGCGGATCGTTCCCGATTCGTCCGTGAAGTAGGACAAAGCGGAGTTTGTGATTCCCGACGAAGGAGCGCAGACAACGGTGTAGGTGGAGTTGTTGTTGGCGATGGCGAAGGCACCGGTGTAACCGCTGCGGCTATAGGTAGTAGCGGCATTGGCAAAACCCTTGGGCAGATAGTTGTTGGTGGCAGCGGCCGTTCCACCTAGAGCGGCAAAGTCACCGAAGGACCCATTGCCGGCACCGGCGGCATAGGCGATCTCAGCGGAATTGATGGTACGGAGGTCACCGGATGCTGCAGCCGATTGAGCTGCCTGGCGCGAAGTGAGCAGATTGGGAACAGCGATCGCAACGATGATGGCGATGATGGCCACTACGATCAATAGTTCGACGAGTGAAAAACCTTTTTGTCTCATGAGACGTTCTCCTTTTAGGGTTGTTTGTTAAAGATGTTATGTTCG
>CAZTVS010000101.1:0-17327 GCA_964617125.1 uncultured Acidobacteriota bacterium | reverse complement strand
CAAATCCGGAGCCGGAGGCTCCAGCCACGATAGGCCTTCACGGATGCATGGGATGCCGCGTGAATGCGGAACTACGAACCGCCTGATTTCTCGCGACTTTATCGTCAACCTTTGTCCCCCAGGTTGAAACCTGGGGCTGGATCAACTCCGCCCGCTTCGCGGGCTTTTACGCTTTTCCACTCCATCGCTCTTGTGAATTCCCGGAAACCAAACCAGGGCCAACAGCCTGGAGACATACCATCCAGGGGTGTAGCGCAGCAGAACCCCTGGATCGGATTCCCCCCCTATAACAAGGTCTGAAGGACCAGGACATAGATACCGGCAGGGTGAAGATGTTTCGGGCCTACAGCCCTTGGTTTGTGTGTGTGTGCCTACCTGGGGCTGTGCTTCGCTCCGCCCCAGGCTGGTATATTGCCGGGCCTTCGGTCCTCAGATCCCACTAAAAAGGATGAAATAGTAGTGACAAAGAATCCATATTCGCGAAGAGCTGAATCCTTCGTATTAGAAAAAAAAGAAGCCACCAATATCTGGTAGCCTCCTCAAAAGAAAATTCGATTTGTTTCGATATAGGATGTTAATTCTTCCCAACTCTTCTGGTAAAGAATGATCCGATTAGTCCGGTGCCTATTAAAAGTAAAGAGGATGGTTCTGGAACCCGACGAGTTGTTGTTGTATCGGGACGAAGGATGTGATTATTAAGAGAACCATCCATTGGAGCATTGTTGGGATCAGGATCAGCCAGACCTAAATTATATGCATAAACAAAATTTTGACTTTGGCTATCTTTTCCATCTCTTGCGTAAAAATCACCCCAAACGGGACTACGTGTAGTTGTAAAAGAGTAAGTTAAATCTAATGTACTGCCTCCAACTACTTTAAAGCCAAAAATGTCATTTATCATTCCCTGATTGGGATTAGTATTTGCACTGTTATTCTTAAAGTCATCGTAGTTACCTTTTAACCAAGTGAATTCATTTGCATAGGAATTCGAGGAAACTTCAAGAATTAGGTGGCTTATTCCTTTATTTGTTACAGAAAATTCATAATCATATCTCCAAATGATTGATCCCGCTGAGTCAGTTCCGACATCCGTAACAGTCCAAGTAAAGAATGTTGAGTCACTATTCCAATCGTAAGTAGCGACCAAGCCACCACTTGTCCCCCCTCTTAAGATACCTGTATAGCTAAGTCCAAATGCTTGCGGTATCAACAGGCATACAGCTATTGCAATAAAACCGATGTTCAGAATAGATTTTGTTCTCATGATTCTAACCCGTCCCCTGTTAGTCAGTCCGGATGAATATCCTGCTGTTTCGACAGGGATTTCCTTCCTTTTCCTTCTTGTCAATTTTGCTACCCTGCTCCTACATCTTCCCTCGGAGCGCTTTCTTCCCGCTTAGTAGTCTAATATGGATGAGTTTGGTTGTCTATCACACTAAATACCTAGTTAATATAGAACTACGGGGTCATTCGGTGATACCGCTCACGGCAGCTCTTTCAGCAGGGTGGCGACGGCGGCTTCCAGCTGCTGGTCGCGGCCTTTGGCTACCACGTCGAAGTCGTTGCGGACCTGGATGTCCGGTTCCGTCTGGCGGTTTTCCAGGTATTTGCCGTCCATTGTCTTGACCCCCAGCGGCGGGACTCCCCAGCGCAGGCCGTTTTCCGGCAGCATCTCCCACCCGGCAAAGGTGCAGGTGCCCGGTACCGGCATGCCCACCAGCTTGCCTATCTTCAGGTCCTTGTAGGCAAAGGCGTAGCAGTGGCCGTCGCTGTAGTTGGCCTCGTTGGCCAGCGAGATGGTGGGTCGGGTCCAGCGGAAACTGGGCTCATATCCCTGATTTCGGGTGTCAGTGGCATAGTCGAAAAACTTCCGGCCGCTGAGAAACATGGCCAGGTCGGCCACCAGGTCACCGCCTCCGTTATAGCGGGTGTCGATCACCATTCCCTGACGGTCGGAATATTTCCCCATAATCTCTTCATAGGTTGTGCGATACGACCCGTCGTCCATGCCCGGGATGTGCACATAGCCAAGGCGTCCCTGGCTGAGGCGATCCACTTCCTGCCGGTTGCGTTCCACCCATCGCCGGTAGAGCAGCCGGCTTTCTTCGGCCGGGGAAATCGGCTTGGCCGTGATCTCCTGCTTCTTGTCTCCGGTCGAGAGTGTCGACAGGACAGCCTGTCCCGCCTTGCGGTTCAGGTACTCAGAGAGATCGCGGCCGGCCCGTATTGTTTCCCCGTCGATCGCCTGCAGGATGGTTCCCGGCTTGATATCGATCCCGGCCTTATCCAGCGGACCGCCGGCGAGAACCTCTTCGATACGATATCCGTCTCCCCGGTAGGTGTAATCGTAAAAGAGGCCCAGCGAGGCAGTGGCATCTGCCGCAGGATTCTGTGGATTGTAGGCAGAGCCGCTGTGGCTGACGTTGAGTTCGCCCAGCAGTTCGCTGAGCAGCTCGGAGAATTCATGGCTGTTGCCGATATGCGGCAGATAGGCGGCATAGACCGATTTCAGGCCGTCCCAGTCGGCGCCGTGGAAGCCGGTGGTATAGAACGTTTTTTTGGTGCGCCGCCAGACATGCTCGAACATGGCCCGGCGCTCGGCGGCCGCATCCCGCACCGCCTCTCCCCCCAGCGTTACCGGCTCACGTTTGCCGGTGGTCGGATCGATTTTCGAAATGGCCCCGTCCGCCAGAAGGAATATGGATTTTTGCTCCTTGTCCCATTCCATCGATCCGCTGTCGGCGTTCAGGGCGACCAGCATCTTGGTCTCCCGCGTCCGCAGCTGGGTGGACCAGAGGTTCATCCCCTTCTCGAAGCGAGCCAGGTAGTATAGCGTTTCCCCGTCCTTGCCGATCAAGGCGTCTCCCAGGCTGGACGAATGAACGGTCAGCCGCGCCTTGCGCCAGGGGAATCCTTCCCATTCGATGGTCAGGGGCTCGACCTTATCTTCTTTCTTGGCCTCCTTTTTTTCTTTGACGGCTTCCGCCTTTTCTTTCTCCTTCTTCTCCTCCTGCTCTTTCAGCAGAGCGGCCTCTTCTTTACTGAGCCGGTAACGATCCCATGCCTCACGGGTGAAAAACCGGGCGTAGACATCGCTTTCGCTGTTTCCGCTCTGGGCCACCGACTTCAGGCCGTCGCGGTTGCTGAACCAAAGCATGGCCTTGCCGCCGAGAATCCATTTGGCCCGGCGATCTTCGAAGCCGCTCTGGGTCAGGTTGACCGGCTTGCCTTTTCCGTCGGCCATAACAAGCCCGATCTCGCCGTAGGCGCTCCCCGGCACGGCGTAGTTGAAAAGAAGGAAGCGGCCGTCGGGGCTCCACTGGAAATGCTGGTCGTGTTCCCGCATGGAGAAGAGTTCCCGGTCGGTGAGCAGGGTACGTACCTCCTTGCTCTCCAGGTTCAGCACTTTCAGGTTCATGCGATCCTCGATGAAGGCGATCTCCTTGCCGTCGGGCGACCAGGCCGGCTGGTAGCTCTCGCGATCGTTTTCCACCAGCGGTGTTTCCTTCAGCGTGGTAGCCGCATAGAAATAAGGTTCCTCTTCCCGCAGGCGGCGGGTTTGATAGATCTTCCAGCTGTCGCCCCGCTCCGAGGCATAGAGCAGGGCCTTGCCGTCCGGGGAGAAACTGACATTGTGTTCCGGCTCCGGGGTGTTGGTTATGCGTTTGATGGCCGTCCCCTCGACGGCGGCGGCGAAGACCTCGCCGCGGAAGAGGAAAGCGATTTCTTTTCCACTGGGAGAGACGGCCATCTGCCGTATCTCCTTGCCGACGGGGACGATATCTTCATTGCTCTCCTTGGCATCGGCCGCAATCCGGATAGCCACCTTGCGGGGCTTCCCGCCCTCCTTCTGCAGGTAGATCTCCCCGTCGTAACCGAAGCAGAGCGTACCGTCGTCGGCCCGGCTGAGGAATCGCACCGGATGTTTGGCGAAGGTGGTGATCTGCCGGGAACGTCCCTCCGGCAGGGACATGCGGTGGACGTTGAAGGAACCGCTCTCTTCGCTCAGATAATAGAAGGACTTTTCGTCGGAGGCAAAAACCGGATCCCGGTCCTCTCCGTCGAAGGCAGTGACCTTGGTATGAGTGCCGGCCTTCCGATCCCAGATCCATATATCCCGGGCGATGGCGGAACGGTGATGCTTGCGCCAGGCATTTTCGCCGCCTTTACGGTCCTGGTAGATCATACGCTGTCCGTCCCGGCTGAACCGGACCTGTTCCGCCGGGGTGGTCAGGACCTGCTCCACTCGTCCGCCCTCGACCGGCACTCGGTAGAGTTCCGGTTGGGAGGCCGAAGGATAGGAAAGATGGGCGGCGGTATCCAGCCGGGCGGCGCCGAAGTATACGTAGCGGCCGTCTTGGCTGAAGGCGTAAGGGTATTCCTGGGCGGAATGGCCGGTCAGGCGCCGGACATCTCCCCCTTCGGCAGCGACAAGGAACAGGTCGAAGTTACCGTAGCGTTCGGAGGCGAAGGCAACCTGTTTACCGTCCGGGCTCCAGACGGGCATGAAATCGTGGGCCTTATGGATCGTGAGTGGAACCGCCTCTCCGCCCTGGCTGGGAACGCGGTAGAGATCGCCGCGATAGGTGAAGACGATCCGCTTTCCGTCCGGCGATATGGCCGGATAGCGCAGCCAGCGGGGTTCCGACTGGGCCCAGAGGAGGGAACCGAGGAAAAGGAGACAAAGCGATTTGGATAAAACGATTTTCATAAGGCAAGTACCCGTAATATTTCCAGCGTTCATGAGAACCTTCCAGGCTCAACCGGCCGATGCAAACGATAAAGTCGTAAAAAGTCCTGGGAGCGCCGGCGTCCCGCCGGCAAACCCATTCGAACCAATACGGAATGACGGAAAATCAGGAGGTTTGTAGTTCCGCGTTTACGCGGCATCGCCAGAAAGCGAAACTCGCGTGAAACTTCCCTACTGAAAAGCAGCGAGTCACACTCGTCTCGAAGAAACGATTTTCCATAGCCCCAGGTTTCAACCTGGGGAAGGCATTGCCCCCACAGACAAGTCCCTTAAGGGACGACGTTAAAACAGCATAGCGTTGTATTCTCATTCCTAGCAACGGACCTAACGTCGTCCCTCACGGGACTCTTTTTATTGTTAGCATCTGTCCCCCAGGTTGAAACCTGGGGCTAAGTGAACCCTGCCCGCTTCGCGGTCTATTCCGCTTTTCTACTCCATCACTCATGTGAAGTCTCTCGTGAATTTAGGCTTCAGTTTTTGGAGTGTAGTCGCTACAAACACGATCCGTTTTTCTATCAGGATCACTTTTTTGCGGCTTCATCCGAAATGAGTTTCGATTTTCCGCCGAATCATCCTAAATATCAATCCATCTTTTTGTCAAGGGCTCGACATGATGCATTCTATGTAGAAAAGGGGCAGCCATGAACTCAGGAACCCGGTTTCATTGAATTCCACGCTTCTTACAGGTATGATCATTGACAAGAAACGGGAGGGTTGTCTCCCGAGAATAGAGTTTTTCGTGCGAATCAAATCACTCTTTTTGCTCTGTGCGGCGGCCATTGCCCTGATCGTTACCCTCCTGTTTGCCCGCGTTACCTTCTATGAGTTCCAGATATACCAGGACAGCAAAAGTAGTGAACAGTGTGTGACTCTGGTATCGGCGGCGCTGACTCTGATGGAGAAGATATCGCTGGAACGGGCCCCGACCAACGGCCTCCTCGGAGAACCGGCCGCCAACCAACAGGACCGGCGATCGACTCTGTCCCAGGCCAGGGAGAAGAGCGATCTTGCCATTTCCCGCCTGCAGGGGCTTTTGCTGCATGTGTCCAGGCAACACCGAGACACGATTTCCAGATACCTGGCGGCAACCATCCGGCAGCTGCAGAATGCCCGCAAACAGGTCGATGCCCTGGCCGATCGCCCTCTGGCCGACCGCTCTCCGGATGCCATTCGCGCTGCGGTCAAGCAAATGATCCGGATCGTCGGGGAGATCAGACCGGCAGCCACTTACATCAGCGTTGAGACCCCGCAGCGGAATCCGGCGCTTTCCTCCGCCCTTACCTCCGCCTACCTGGCGGCCGAACTGCGTGAATTTGCCGGACAGCTCGGTTCTCAAGTTACCGCCGCCCTGGCCCGGAAACAGTCCCTGTCCGACGCGGAATTGCGGGACATAGACCATTTGATCGGCCGCATCGAGGTGTTGTATGAACTGCTCCGCTTGCGTGCCGGACAGTTTCTACAGACTCCGGAAGTGGAGCGGCAATTGGAACAGATTGGCAACATTTACTTCCGAGATGGTATGCAGCTGATACAAAATACGATCGACCGCTGCCGGATACAGGATTACTATACCGAAACGCCCTACGAGTTTGCCGGAAAATATGTCCCGACGATGGCGCCGATCCTCGGTATGCGCGATATCGCCCTGCAGCAGGCCGCCAGTCAGGTGGCAGAGCGACGGTCCGCGGCCGAGCGGATCCTTTTCCAGGCCACGGCGGGTTACATATTCCTGTTGCTGATCCTGGCGGTCATGATGATCTATCTGAACCGGCAGGTGATTCAGCCCATCGAAACAACGATACAGGTCATCGTTTCCATCGCCGCCGGCAAGTCGGATACCGATGTGCCGACGACCGACCGCCGGGACGAAATCGGAGACATTCTCCGAAGCATACAGATTTTAAAGGAAGAGACCGTCAGACGAAAACAGGCCGAGGAAGCCAGAGAGGAGCTCCTGGGCCGTCTCCAGAAGGCGCTGGCCAATGTAAAAACATTGAGCGGTCTGTTGCCCATTTGTGCCCACTGCAAGAAGGTACGGGACGACAAAGGGTATTGGAACCAGATCGAGGTGTATGTCAGGCAACATTCGGAAGCGCAATTTTCCCACAGCATCTGTCCACAGTGCATGCAGGAACTCTACCCGGAATTCTGCGACAAGATCGACCATCCGCCGGAGTAAAGGACAAGGGCGTAAAAATATGCCGGGAGCGCCGCACCCCAGTGCGGCAAGGGGTAAGGATGCGTATTCCTATCCTCTTCCTTGCATCGCCGGATTGTGTGGTACGAAAAGGAATTTCTTGTAATCCATGTTCTCCTGCCGCACTGGGGTGCGGCGCTCCCGGAAACGCTTTTTCGGACGTCATCACAAATGGTGCCCTGGGAATTACCCGGGAGCACCGGCGTAAGCTGAAGCATGAAATCCGAAGGGGTGAATGGGTGGTTTGGAGGTGGCATCGATCTGTGTATAATTCATGATGATGAGTGAGGGTGATAAAACCATTAACAGGAGAAGGGTTCTGCCCATCCTGCTGTCGATTGCGGCATTGACAGCCGTTCTCGGCCTGGCGTATCTGCAGGCGGCCTCTACCCTGAGCTTTCGCCTGTGGCGGGGGAGCGTCAACCTCGAAGCAAAGAACTACCAGGAGGCCATCCTCTGGTATACCCGGGCTCTCCGCCTGGCCGAAGGAGAGAAGGATCCGCAGCGGATCGCCGATATCACCTCCCGCCTGCACCGGGCCTATGAGGGTTTCTGCCGTTGGGATTTCAGCGGAAACCGTCTCTGGGGCTGGTATGCCGGAAATCAGATCGACACCATGGATCTGCATCGGGGGTTACTGGAAATCAAGTCCACGGGGAGCAGTCCCTGGCTGGAAATCGTCCACCTGCGGCTGGCACCCAATCGAGGCTATCGTTTCCAGTTCCGCATGCAGACTGCCACAGGCACCCAGGCCGGGCTTTACTGGGCACCGTTGACGGATGTTTTCTCTCCCGACCAATTTTCCTCCTTTGCCGTTACCGCCGATGGACAGTGGCACGAATATACCGTGGAGATAACCCCTCTGAAAACGGAAATCGGTAAGATACGATTCAGTCCCATCAATACCCCGGGCAGAGTGGCCATCGATTGGATCCATATCCTGCCGGTCGACTCGAACAGTTAAGGAATAACCATCGGGAAAAACACCGGTGGTGTTTTATAAAACAATAGTATTCGTCCTAATTTTTTCCATGATCGAAATTGTAGAAGCACAAAATATCGCCACTCGAAAGGTGGACCATTTTCTTTGCAAAGATATGGATCTGCAGGCCGGTGAAGCCTGCATCGTACATACCGACAAGGGCCTGGAACTGGTGCGGGTGCTGCGTTTGACGGTATACAATCCCGCCGGACAACACTCCACCCCCTTGAACCACAAGGTGTTGCGCAAAGCCACGCAACGCGATATTGAAGTCATGGGTCAACTGGCGGAAAAGGAGATGCATGCCTTTCAGCTCTGCCGGCAGAAGGTGGAGGAACTCGGCCTGGAAATGAAACTGGTACGCGTGGAGTATATCTTCGACGGCAGCCGGGCCATATTCTATTATACGGCTGAGGGGCGGGTCGACTTCCGGGACCTGGTCAAAAAACTGGTCGTGGAAGTGAAGACACGCGTAGAGATGAAACAGATCGGGGTACGGGAAGCGGCAGCCATGCTGGGAGGGGTTTCTTTCTGTGGACGGCCCGCCTGTTGCGCCTCCTATCTGCACGATTTCGACCCGGTATCTCTGAAGATAGCCAAACAGATGAATTTCAGCGTGACTCCCTCGCGCATGATGGGATTGTGCGGCCGCCTGAAATGCTGTCTGATCTTCGAATCATCCGAAGACCACAGCCCCACGATCGATAATGGAAAGGGCGCACTCTATTCCTGTCCTTGTGCCGACAACGAAGAAACCATTGGAAAAGCAGAGGAGTTTTTATGAAACAAAAATCTATTTTCTTTGTCTTGGCCCTTCTTGTATCTGTCGCCCCTCTCATGGCACAGTACGAATACCTGCTTCCCCAGGTTGCCACGGGCACCTTCTCCGGAGGAAGCTTCCGGACCACCTTCGTCATCGTCAACAACAACAGTACGGCGGCTTTCCTGGAGATTGCCCTCACCGCCGATGACGGGTCCGCCCTCTCGGTCAACATGCCCGGCTTGGGCTCGGGCAGCGAATTCCCCATCATGCTTGCCGCCGGTGCCACCTTCGTGTATCAGACCGATGGAACGGGCGATTTACGGGCCGGTGCCGCCACGGTGACCTCCACCCAGGCGCTCGGGGTTTCCGCCGTATTTGCGGTATACGACACGGCAGGACATTTCCAAACCGAGGCCGGTGTGGGGAATTCCGCTCCGGCTACGGAATTTGTCATCCCCATCGATACCACCGGGAATTTTAATACCGGTGTCGCCCTGTACAATCCCGCTGCCACCGACGCCAGCCTGACTTTGAAACTGATCGGTCTGAACGGACAACAGACGTCGCAGGCCACGCTCACCCTGGGACCATCCAGGCATGTGGCAAGATTGATCTCCGGTGCTGGGCAACTGTTTCCCACGGCCACCAATTTTCGCGGGACCATGGTCATTTCCAGCTCGGTGGCCGTAGCCGCCGTCACCCTGCGGCAGAACTCCGCTCCGCTCTCCTATACCTCGCTTCCTGCCGTACCCCGCAGCGAAGGCAAGACGCAATTTTCTTTGCCGCAGGTGGCCAACGGCTCCTTTGCTCAGGGAAGTTTTCGTACCACCTTCGTTCTCTTCAACATGTCCCAGGTGCCTTCCACAAGTGTCCTGACATTAACGCAGGATAACGGAAGCCCCTTCCCGGTCAAGATGGTCGGCGGCGGCGCCTCCAGCAACACCCATCCGGTGGTTCTGCAGCCGGGGGGCGCCGCCTTTCTGGAAACAGACGGTACCGGCGGCCTGGCCGCCGGTGCAGCCACCATTCAGACCGTCACCGGAACCATTGGAGCGGCGGCCATCTTTACCGTATATGACTCGCAGGGGAAATTTGCCACCGAGGCCGGGGTCGGAGATTCTCCCGCCCTTACGGCCATGACCATTCCGGTCGATATCGGATCGGGATACGACACCGGTGTCGCCTTTTTCAATCCGGGAACGGCCGCAACCACCCTGTCGCTCAACCTTTTCGATTCGGAAGGAGTGGCCGCCGGAACGACTCAACTCGGCTTGGGAGTCAAGAACCATACGGCGACTTTCGTTTCTCAGCTGTTTGCCGGAAAAACCCTTTTCCGCGGTTCTCTGGCCATCGTTTCTTCGGCCGGCGGAATTGCCGCCATTACCCTGCGGCAGAACTCCAACCCTCTCTCCTATACCACCCTGCCGGTCACTTCCGGAACGGCACAGGGCGGCGGTTCCCCCACGGGCAGTCCTCTTCTGCCGAAAGAAAAATCGGGCGTCACCGCCGTCGGCGACCTCACCGTCAATGAAACGCTGAATGCCGGCTTCAAGCTCAGCGGAACCGTCAAGGGCGCTGCCATTACCTCGTTGGTTTCGGCACGGACGACCTCCGGTGACATCTATAGCGGGAGCGTCAATTACCTGACGCAAAAATACCTGCTGATTGTGCCGCAGGGGACCTACACCCTGGGAGTCTGCTACATGCCGTCGCCTTCCATGGGCGGCACGACTCTCTGTACCTACACGGATCCCACGGCCGTTACGGTAAATAGCGACACGACGCGGGACATCACCGTATCGGCGGTAACCACCTACGCCGTTTCCGGAACGATCACCGGGTTGACCAATCTCCCTTCCACCTCCAACCTGACGCTGACGCTGACCTCATCCGACAATAAGGTAATGGGCGTATTCTCCGTTGATACTACCGGCGCTTTTCAGGGGCAGCTGCCCAATGGGACCTACAATGCCGGTTTGACTGTTCCCCAGATCAAACACACCAACACGCAGACACAGCACATGAACATCTTCTCTCTAGGCAACTTGACCGTGAGCGGCAGCGGCACCAGCCGCAGTTTTACCGTTCCGCCGGCAGCCAAGATCAGCGGAACGGTGCGCTTTACCGCACCCTGCGCCATCAACGACGATGCCTACGTATATGCCGTGGATAATGCGGCCGGCTCTCTGATCGGCATCGAAGGATGTGCCTTCCCTCCGGCCACGAGTTTGGTGACGATCGATCCGGCAGGTCCTTATCAGCTGACCCTGGCCCGGGACCGTACCTACACCCTTTCCGTGGTGTTGCCGGTTCTCAAGGATTCCGTGGAGATCGGGACGATAAATTACCCGACTACCGGCATCGTACAGGCGCTTGGCGGCGACGTCAACATCAATATGGATGTGCCTGTACTGCCGAGCATCATCACTCTTTCGGGTAAGGTCACCGATGGGTCGGGGGCCGGCGTCGCCAACGTCGGCGTGTCGGCGTACACCGCGCAGGTTGCCGGCACCACCAACCTGCGGTTTTCAGCCAGTGCCCAGACCGATGGCAGCGGGAATTACACCATGAAAATTCTCCAGGGGACGGGGTATACGATCTCCTTCGATCCGCCGCAACCCACCCCGTAAAGAGTCATTATTTCTACAAGAACTCTGGAAAATTTGGAGTAGGGCACGGCACGCCGTGCCCTGGCGACCATAGGATGGGGGCTGCCTTTGGGCACGGCACGCCGTGCCCCTACGTGACTCACGTGGTATCAGGGTTGAAAAGTGCTTTTCCTACCACTCGATATCCCTTACCTCAATCTCTCGTTCCACCCGAATGAATCGCGTAGGGGCACGGCGTGCCGTGCCCTGCCGGCCCCATCATCTTATCGCCCATACACGCCCCCTGCCACCCTCACCTTTACCGTAGGGCTCCACTGGCCTGTCCTTTTCCGATTCCCATCTGACCGGATTCAACAGTATGCCGGCGACATGCTGGGTCTTCGCGCCAGGGGCACGGCACGCCGTGCCCCTGACAACAGCTTCATGCGGTGCCGCGTACATACGGAAGTCAGGAGCCAGAAGTCAGAATCCAGAATGGGTAGGGTGGCATAGGGATGGCATCAGAGGTCCCTATGCAAGAGGAACGGGCAAAAGAGTCATTACGGATAGAAAAACGGATCGTGTTTGTAGTTCCGCCTTCAGGCGGTGCCGTGTACATACAGGTTTTCACGGATCCGTGGGATGCCGCGTAAACGCGGAACTACGAACCTCCTGACTTTTCGCGACTTCGTCATTTCTAACGAAGCGGTAAATATTCAGAGTTCATACTGTGAAGTTTTCCCAGATGCCTATTGGACGCACGTTTCCTGCACAGACAAGAATGTCTGTGCCACTTTTTGCGGCTATTCTGGGATGATGGTCAGATTTTGCCGGCATCCAGGACATGGCGCACGGCTGTCGCCAGCTCCTGTCTGCTGATCGGCTTCAACACAAAACCGTTGACCCCGATCTGCCGTGCCTGTTCCTGTTCCCGCGATTCGCTGAAGCCAGTACAAAGAAGGACGGGTATATCTGTCCGTATTTTTCGCAATTCGCGAAAGAACCCGATACCGGTCATCTCCGGCATGGTTTTGTCGGTAATGACAAGATTGAAAGATTGGGGGGACTCCCGAAAGAGTTCCAACGCTTCCCTTGGACTGTTCCTGCCTTTCACCGAATATCCCAGTCCTTCCAGCACAGCCGAGGCCATATCGACGATCGAGGGTTCGTCGTCCACCACCAGGATACGTTCCGTACCTCGGGGAATCGCCTGGATTTGTGCGCTCTTCTCGGTTTCATCCCTATCCGCCAGCGGCAGGCAGACGTGAAAAACAGTCCCGGTACCTTCTTCGCTGTTGACGCGGATTATGCCCCTGCAACCGAGTACGATGGCCTGCACGACCGCCAATCCCAGGCCGGTACCCTCGCCGGAACGTTTGGTGGTGAAGTAGGGTTCGAAGATCCGATCCAGATGGTGTTTGGGTATGCCGCAGCCCGAATCCTTTACCGATAAAACCAGACATCGGTCGTTCTTCCGGTCCGGATGGGCGAATAGCTCTTCCGTATCGAACCGATCGTTCCTCAGGGCAACGGCCAATATCCCGCCACTTTCCTTCATGGCCTGGCCGGCGTTGACGCACAAATTCATGAGTACCTGATAGATCTGGGTCGGATCGGCAAGGATCAGGTCTCTTTCCGCCTCCAGATTCTGTCTGATCTCGATGGTAGACGGGAGGGATGCCCGAATGAATTTTAAAACCTCTTTGACTATAGGCGTGATGAAGATCGGCCGGGGTATGATTTCTCCCTGACGGCTGATGGCCAGTATCTGTCGAATGAGCTCTTTGGCCCTCTCGGCGGCTTTCAGAACCTGTTCCAGATACTCTTTCAGATGCGGCAGATCCCCGGCGAGGGTGAGAGAAAGCTCCGTGTAGCCGTAGACGGCACTTAAAATATTGTTGAAATCGTGAGCGATGCCGCCAGCCAGGGTGCCGATGGCCTCCATCTTCTGTGCCTGTCGCAGCTGCTTTTCCAGCCTCTTTTCATGGCTGATGTCGCGATTTACGTATACAAAGTTGATCATCTTGCCCGTTTCGTCCCGGATGGGAGAAAGCGTGCCTTTCGCCTCGTAGGAATTGCCGGACTTCTTCTTCAGGAAAATGGTTTCACTCCAGACCTCGCCTGTGGCAAAGCAACGCCGTAATCGTGCCGAGACCTCCGGATGATTCTGTTCGCCGATCAGGGCCAGATAAGGTTGGCCGAAGATTTCCCCTTTGCTATAACCGGTGGTGGCTTCAAAGGCGGGATTGACATACTGCACCATTCCGTCCTTATCGGTGATCACCACGATTTCCGTGGTCTGTTCCGTGGCCGCTGCCAGACGGGCAAGGCCTTCTTCCGCCCTTCGTCTCTGCAGGATAGACCACATGCCGGTCATGAGCAGGGTGAGCTGTCGGACATCCGACGCATCGTAATCGGTGTCTTTGTTGCCCACGCCTGTTACTAAAACGATGCGGTCCCCATCGAAGATAGGCACGTTCAAATGTCGGATCAGCGGGATGTGCCCCTCGGGATACCCCTTTTTCCACGGATTGGGTGCCGCATAATTGTTGGTGATGATGGCCTTGCGCTGTCGTATGGCTTCTCCCCACAAACCGGTCGATTCGACCGGGAAGACGGTCTGAGATTCCTTGATCGAGCATTGCCTTATGGCCGATTCCGACCAGGCATGCATGTTCAATTCCGTCTCCTCGTCATTGACGGAGGCGATATAGCCGACACGGCTGGCGGTAAGGCGGATCGCCTCTTCCATCGTGTATTTGGCAATCTCCTGCAGGGAAAGATCGGTCTTTTGATGCAGGGTGACGAGCGCTTCCAGGCGCATTTCGTCCAGCTTCAGGTCTGCTTCCGCCTTTTTGGCGGCCGTTATGTTGATGGAGGTTCCCATCAGTTTGAGAGGTTTTCCCGTCTCATTGCGTTTCGTGGCCTCGGCCGACAGCAGGATCCATTGCCATTCCCCGTCTTTTCCCCGGAAACGGGCTTCCGTACGGCAGTGCTCCGTTCTTCCGTTCACATAATCGTCCAAGACCTTTTGCACGACCGGCCGGCTGTCGGGATGAAACTGGGCGGCAAATTCCTCGGATGTTTTGGGTAATTCATTGGCAGGGTCTGCATACTTCCACTGTGAGGGATAGCGCTTGATGGAGACGGTGCCGGTGACCAGGTCCATTTCCCATATCGTCGATTGGGCGATATCGAGAGCCATTCCCAAACTCCGCTCGCTCAGGCGCAGTTTCTCGTTGGTCTCTTCCAGTTCGCGATTGGTTTCCAGGAGCGCCTGCTCCTGGGCCAGGAGTTCTTCGTTGGCGGCCTCCAGTTCCTCTTCGCGGGCCTGCAGCGAGGCAATAACGGACTCCAGTTTCTCCTTTACCCGTTTCAATTCGGCGATATCGTGCCCCTCGGCATTCCTGTCCATGCTGTCACCTTTATACCGGCGTGGAATATAAGAATTTGTAAATTCGATGGGAATATCGTCACTTAAACAGGCCGCATCCGTCAAGGCGCTTATTGAATTTATCGGCGGGAATGAACTCTCGGATATGCCAGCAGCGTCCAACTGAATGTGAAAAACGCGATCAAACATGCAACGGATATTGCGGCCGCCTTCCTGCTCGCGGCAGCAATCGGATGGACCATCCTTTTCGGAGCCGAGAATCCGGCGGCGACCCAGTTGTCCGCCGAGAGCTCTCCGGCATCGTCGACCATTTCCGCCGGGCAAAAGTTCATCCTGCGCCTGGAGACGGCGATCCATACCCATTACACCAAGAAGGGAGATGCCATCAAGTTCCAGACGGCCGGAGACATTTATTCCGGAGAGCGTATCGTCATTCCGCAAAAGAGCACGGTAAAGGGTATCGTCGCCCGTAGCAAACGTGCCGGCCGTCTGGCCGGGCGCGCCGAAGTGGAGCTCAAACTGGAGCAGCTGGAACTGGCCGACGGGTCGACTTTCCCTCTGCCGGCCACGATTACACGGGCCGGTCTGGACCCAGTGGAGGCCAAAAACGGACAGCCCCGTATCAAGGGCGATTCCGGCTCCGGGGGCAGCGCCGGAACGGTGGCCAAATCGGGTGCGCAGGGGGCCATCATCGGTGTTCTCTTCGGCGGACCCAAAGGGGCTGCTTACGGCGGGGCCATCGGCGCCGGGATTTCCCTAGGAGGGATGCTTCTAAAGCGGGGCCCCGATGTGGATCTTCCGCAGGATACCCTGTTCGAGGCCAAATTCGACAAGCCGTTTTCTCTGCCGGAGGACACGGTAAAACGTATGGAGGAGATTGCGGCCAGGGAAGCGGCCAAAGAAGCGGAATCGGCAAAACGGGAAAACGACAGGGCTTCCCTGGAGGAAGAGAAATATCGGAATCCGAGGACAAGACCGGTACTGCGTCGCAACGAACGCAGCGGAGACCCTGAGGACACTCCGCCACCGCCGCCTGCTACGGAAACCGCCCAGCCGCAGGCATCTCCGACGGAAAAAGCGGAACCGGCCGCTACGTCCGATTCCACCACCTCGACTGTGGGAACCGAGCGCCCTTCGGCGTCTCCGGCGCAAAGGCCGGTGAAGGCAAAGACTACGGGCTCTACCGGGAGCTCTACGCCTGCACCGGTACCGACTCCTACATCCAATGGAAATGCAGCAGGGAAGGAGACGGCTTCCACCGAAACGGATGCCTTCAAGATCAAGGTCAACGTGCGCATGGTCATGGTGGACACAGTGGTTCGCAACAAGGCCGGACGTATGATCGAGAACCTGAAGCTGGAGGATTTCCGGGTCTTCGAAGACGGGCAGGAACAGACGTTGGGCAGTTATTCCCGCGACGAGATGCCCCTGGCCGTGGCGCTGGTCGTCGATCGCAGCGGAAGCGTCACCCCCTACATTTATGAATTGCGTCGTATTGCCGAACGGATGCTGGATCAGCTCAAGACGCAGGATCAGGTGTGTCTCTTCTCCTTTGCCGATCAGGTGGATCGGGTCGTCGATCTGACCTCGGATCATGATCGGATCGTAAACGGACTGGGTCGCATCCATTCCGGAGGGGGGACGAATATCGTCGATGCCGTCTATGGGGCGGTCAACTATCTGGCTCAGGCCGCACCGGATCACCGTAGGGCCGTCATCCTGATCTCCGACAACGAGGCCACGGTTGCTTCCAGCGCCGGTGAGGGGGAGACCATACGCAAAGCCCTGAATACGGAAACGGTGGTTTACAGTATCAAAACCAAAGGGGAAAAGGCCCCGCTTAGCGTGAATATCCCGGACCTGCTCGGCGGGAGCGGGCCGGTACCCAAAATGACACGGGACACCGGGGGCGAGATTCTCGATGCCTCTCGGGTCAGCATGCTCGATTCCGCCATGAGGACGGTACTTACCCGCCTGCGGTTGCGTTATTCCATCGGTTACTATTCCTCCAGTACGGAAAAGGGGGCCGCCTTTCACACCATCGAGGTGCGCCTCGTCGATCGCTTCGGAAAGCCGGGAAGCGATTACATCATCCATGCCCGCCGCGGCTACTACTCCATAGGGTAAAAGGAGTAGGGGCGACCCTCGCGGTCGCCCGCGAGGTGTTTTCCCCAGGGCGGCGGGGCAACCGCAAGGGTTGCCCCTACGAAATGCGGAAATGAATGAAAATGGAATTTTTACGAGGCCATCCGGGATGGTGAGGTCGCAAAGAGTCAGAGGTTCGTAGTTCCGCGTTTACGCGGCATCCCATGGATCCGTGAAAACCCGTATGTACGCGGCCCCGCCTGAAGGCGGAACTACAAACACGATCCGTTTTTCTATCCGTATTGACTCATTTGCCCGTTCCTCTTGAATCGGGACCTCTGGTGCAATCCATATGCCACCCTGTCCATTCTGGATTCTGACTTCTGGCTCCTGACTTCTGTATGTACGCGGCCCCGCCTGAAGGCGGAACTACAAACCCCATAAAAAAAGGCCCTCCGGGAGGAGGGCCTTTTGGCTGGTTGCGTGGTTACGACAACCGGTTAGAACTGCAATCGCAGGGTGAACTGCAGACGACGGGCACCCGGCGAGTTGGTGCTGCTCTCGGCGT
>CAZTVS010000100.1:0-17776 GCA_964617125.1 uncultured Acidobacteriota bacterium | reverse complement strand
GATCAAAGAAAGAGGTCGTAACGATGGCCGGCTTCACCCATCCGGCAGCAGCTAATCCCCCATCGGAGTGCTATTTGGCCCTCCAATCCGGCCCTGTAGAGTAGACAATACGAGTAATCTTTACCTCTCTACCTCGGGTAGCAATGGTGGACCCGCCGGAGGGACGGGACTTCGGGACATCCGGGTAACGCCCATTAAGCTGAACGATTTGCTGGGGCATAACCTTGATTTTGGTTTTATTCTTCTGCCAGGATTTGCTTCCCTGAAGAAGGGCGGAGCCATCGATTTTGTTGGTCGGAAAATATTGATAGGCATATTCCCATTCTACCGATTTGATGATCCTCGCACCGGTATTCTGGATGCTGATAACATAATAAGGGACCTGTCGCGAATCCATATTAAGAAAAGTCGTGGTATCGCTGAAGCTGTTCGATTTATTAGAAGAAGGACCCTGGTCGACCATGGGAATATAAGCACCCGGAGCATTCCCGCGTCTCGCCGTCAAACCGCGCTCAACCCCTACCTCGGCTCTCATGGAATCGAGTTGTTTTTGGTTGGTCGAATGGGATTGTGCTGCCAGACGGGCAAAGGATTCAGATCCTCGCATCATTTGAGAATCGAGGATCTTCACGTCGGGTGGAAGCGGATAAGCCGGTTCGTTTTGAGCCGCCACTTGGACGATCGTCGTTAAAAGGATGAGGAAAAACAAATGCCATTTTTTCATATTCGTCTCCTTTCGATCCGATTCCTAAAGAAAGTGAGTTGGAAATACATTCTGAATATATACAAGACGATCCAGCCGAACAAATCTTTCCTTCCCACGAAAAAAAATAGTACAATTGGTATTACCCCTCCCCCAAAAACGACAGGCATCGACTTTTACCAAGCAAGGAGCGGTGCGCACACATCGGAAACCGATATCGTCGTAGCGGTGTTCCAGGCGGATCGGAATCATGTAGTAGTTCGATATCCCGTTACTCGAACGAAATCCCTAAATTGCCCGACGGTCACCTAGGTGCGGTTCATCCAGAAAGAATTTGCAAAAGACAAATCCTGGAATGCCCCCGGGGGAATTCGTAAAAATTCCGGCGCCGGCGCAGCAACGGATAGCAGCAGGAGCCAAAGACCGATCATACTTTTCCTCGCAAGAAAATCTCCAGTTGTTTCCCGTTAAGCTTTACTTTGTGGCTTTGTAGGTTCCCATGGGTGCGCTCATGAAGCAAGGTTCCCTCCAGAGTAAAATTCTGCGTGACCGAGACTGGTGTATTGCAGTGTGTGCCGGGCGTCGTTGTTGTCGGTATAGCCACAAGACAGTCAGTAAACCCATTGTCGGACCAAATTAAGAATGCTACGAGTTACTTTGCCCGGCTGTCGTGGATCGTGAATCTCATCCGCTAACGCCAGGGTCAATCCTATTGCTTCGTTGGCAGCTTTCAACAGTAAAGCGCCGCCATCGGAACTGCTCCAAGGCTGAGAAAAGTGTACTTGGATGGGTTTTAACAATACTGGAAAAGGTGACAGTCTGTGTTGTACGATCGTCCATTGTTTGGCCTCTGTGGTGCTCTTAAAGTGTTGGTAGCACTCACTTTTACGCCATAGAGGCCTTCTTTGTTTCACATCTTGGCTAAGCTATGGTATTCGATAAACTTAAAATATCATCGATAGGTAACAAAGAAAAGGAAGCGCTCCGTCGAGTCAGGAATCAAGACATAACAATACAATGCGGTGGGTTCGCAAAAACATGAGCCGCTGAGCTCGGCGTCGTTTGCGGCACAGCAAGATAACGTAAATCAAACTTAGCCATAAAGGAGAAACAATGAAGTATCAGAGGATGCTCATGCTCTGCATCGCTATTCTATGCACACCGGCGATGGCCGCCGAAAAGAACCGAGACACACACGAGAACCTGAATACGGTTTTGTGGATGCAAACATCGGCCGAATATCAGATGATTACCACCGCCGCCTTTCGCAATGCCAAGCAGGCGGTTAATGCCGCCATGATCGATCCGCATTGGACGGCAGCCATCGAACAGCAAGGTAAGTCCTATTCGAATTTACCTCCCGCAATCGTAGTAGATATCGACGAGACGATACTCGATAACTCCAGGGCGCAAGCACAAACGGTCAAAGATAGAGATATCTACGATGCCACAGAGAAAAAATGGAATGAATGGGTGGATCTGGCTTCGGCCACTCCCATTCCCGGATCGTTGGAATTTCTTCATTGGGCCATCTGGCAGCATCCTCAAATTACGGTGTTCTACCTCACCAATCGGGCCGCGGCGGTGGAAACGAAAACCAGAGAAAATCTAAAGAAATTTGGCTATCCACTAAAAGAAAGCGTGGATGTCGTCATGACCAAGGGGGAAGGCTCTCAGGATTCTTGGGATAAGTCAGCCAGAAGAGCGAAACTCGCCGAATCGTATCGAATCATCCTTCTCGTCGGCGACGATCTTGGAGATTTCCTTTCCGGCAAAGGTTCTCCGGAGGAAAGGGTAAAAGCCGCACTGAACTACCAAATGTATTGGGGAGAGAGATGGGTGATACTTCCGAATCCGACCTACGGTTCTTGGGAGCGGGCCTTATACCCTCCAGGTGCATGCGATACCAAGATCTTGAAAGCCAAGTTTGAAAAGCTGAATACTCTGAAGATTTTGACCACATCGCCCTGAATTCGCGAAGCGACAGCCAATTCGAGGTGGGCGAAAACAAACGTTGCTATACCGAATAGGAAAAGCAGAGCAGCGCCGGAAAAGGATCGCCTCTTTCTTGCTTTCCTTATTCACCCACAGTAAGATCGTCATATAGGTTGGATAAAGACGATAGATAATCTATATACCTCGAAAAACAATCGCTTATCTCGAAAAAATAGCCTTTTCTCTTTCCGGATATCGAATTCGAACGAGTGTACGAGGAGCGCTTTGCCGCCAAGCATGGCTTCTGGCGTCCGGTCGTTCGGGTAGTTCTTTCACCCTTCCGCTGTCATCACAGTACCTTTTTCCGTCATTATTGACATTTCACATGCCTGTTTGACCCACGTTTCAGCCACAGGCAAGAATGACGAAGCCGCAAAAATATTATTTTCAGAGGTTTCTTAACTGACTCTAAAATATTTGGAGTAGGGGCACGGCGCGCCGTGCCCAGGCGAGCATAGGATGGGGGTTCCCTTTGGGCACGGCACGCCGTGCCCCTACAACTGCTGATAAAATTATCTATAACATGACTTTTTGCCGCTTCGTCAATCCTGAGATAAGTCGGAAGGGAGAAGGGTATGGGTGACCAGGGGTACCGGCTCCATCAGGCGAAAAAGCGGCAAGGCCGGCAGGCTGCGGCTCCATTGACGGGTTACCCAGGGGTTGAAAAAATTCCAGGAAAGCAGGCTGTCGGGATGGTCCGGCTCCAGTAGCAGGGCGGCCAACAGGCAAAGGGGCTGGTTCAGCGGTACCAGGAAAAAGCCGGATTCCATCTGGGATATCGTATCCTTCCATTCTCCCGTCATCTGCAGGGTGGTATGCCCTTCGGAAACCCACTGGCTGAGCTCAAGAGAGGCCGGATGAAACTGTTGCACTTTTCCCTCATAATCCTGATCCAATCGATCCACGCGAATCCCATGGCGCAAGAGCTGTCGCACGACCGCTTCGCATCCCGGTTTTAAAAGATAGCCATATGGCAATGTCCGTGATCGGATCACGGTATGGTCTGCGTAAAAGGGTACTTTCAGGTGACGCTTGCGGTCGAGAAGGGGACGGAGCCGGGTTCTTCCGTTTTCATCCTTGAGCTTTTCCAGTTCATACCCTTCGATGTCGATGGGGGCACCATATGGCTTGAACTCTGTCTGCAGCACCAGCGAGGGCCTGGCGGAAGCGGGCAACAAGGCCCATCCGGCAGCTTCACGGTCCGCCGATCGAGCCATGTCTTTCAGCGATTCCGTGTGTTGCAAGGCGATACCCAGGAGCTCTTCCAGGAATGCCAGGCAGTGTTCCACCCGTGTGCGGTAAGGGGCGTAGGCATACATTTCCAGCAAGACGGAAAAACGGTTGCGATAACCGATATAGTCCACTCCCAGGCGTGGCGAGGGTTGGTAGGGATACCAGCCCAGTTCCGGTTTCAAATCGTCCTTGAAATCGCCGAAAGGGATGGAAAGGATTCCCCTGGCAGCCAGCCTTTTTTGCAGATCCGGGTAAAAACGGTCCCAGAGAAAGCGGCGGATGGAGGCATTGCAGTTGGGATGTGTCGGAGAAAAAAAGGTTACCGTTTCCTGATGGAAAGAACCGTCGGTAGTATGGAGATCCACATGAAACAGCGGGTCCCATCGGTTAATGACATGGGATAATACGGCACGAACCTCACGGGACTCCGTTTTCAGGTAGTCCCGGTTCAAATCATAGTTTTCCGAGTTGGCACGAATTCCGACTCCCTTCTCCGGATTCGGCATATAACTCCGGTTTTGTGGAGATATGCGATCGTTTCCGTCGGCATTGAAAATGGGCGCGATCAGGAAAATGCCTTTCTTAAGAAGATCCCGCCGGGAACCGAGCAACATCTCCCGCAGCAGCATCAGCAGCGCCTCTTTGCCTTCCACCTCGCCTGCATGTATGTTGCCCTGGAGGAAGATGACGGGTCTGGTATCCGGCCTGGAGGCCGAGGGACCGGCCGGAAGAGGATCTGCGACAATCAGCAGAGGAACTTTTTTTCCTTCCGCCGTCTGCAGTAAAACCTCCGTTCGCAGGGAAAGACTGGATCTCTGTAGTGAAGATACAAAGTCCATTACATCCCGATAGGAACTGGTTTCCTTATATTCCGTTGCTTCCGCCCTGGTCAGGATTTTTGGTTGCCCGGGTGTCTGGGCTGGCCATTCCCGGCAGAATAGGAGGAGGGTTGTAAAGAGAATGAGAAATCGTGAGGTAGTGGTCATAACGGTTGCGGGAAATTATAGGGAAGGCCGCAGGCATTCCATGGCTTGCTGACTCAGGGATTGCGCCATTTGCGAGGTCGACGCTTCGGCAATAACTCGGATGGCCGATTCGGAACTGGAAGCACGAACCAGCAGCCAGCGGTCAGGCCACAGGATTTTCAGGCCATCGGTGGTGTCCTGAACTTCATGGGAAAAATGTTGTTTGACTCGCCTCAGTGCCCCTGGAATTTCCCGGGAAAGAAAATCCAGTTTTTCCTTTACCATGGCGTAGCGGGGAAATTGGGCGATCAGCTCCTTGCTGCTGTAGTTTTCCGCGGCCAACGCTTCCAGGAGAAGGGCCATGCCGACAAATCCGTCCCGGCAGGGATTGATGGCCGGGGCGATTACGCCGCCGGTCCCTTCTCCTCCGATTTGAGATCTGCATGCCGCCATGCGTTCGACGATATGGAATTCGCCGACCGGTGTCCGGAAGACGGGAGAATGAAATTGCTGCGCGATATCATCGACGATACGACTGCAGGCGACATCCACTACGACAGGTCCGGGTTCCTTTTGCAGTATGTGGCGTACAGCCAGGGCAACAGTGGCATCTTCGCCCAGAGGTTCGCCGGCACTGCTGACGACCATCAATCGGTCGGCATCCGAATCCAGGGAAAAACCGATGTCGGCATGCCGGTCGTTTACCAGACGGCAAAGCGCATCGAGGCTGTCCGGGGAAGAATCATCATCCGCGTCAGGATTATCTTCCAGTTCGGTATGTAGGGCCGAAACCTTACAGCCCAGATGTTCCAGAAAGGCAGGGGCGAAGAGAGACGCGGCCCCATGGTTGCAGTCGACGGCAACCGTAAGTTTTCGTCCCCGAATGGCCTGCAGGTTAATGGCAGATAGAATTTTTTCCCGGTGGGAAAGGAAGGCATTCGGTTCCTCTTTCCATTCGGGAATGTCGGCGGCGGACACCCGCGGGAAAACGCCTTGATGAAACAGGTCGATCAATTCCAGGGCCTGATTGGGTCGCAGGGTCATCCCGTCCGGACCGATGAACCGCAGGGCATTCCATTCCTTGCGTTGTTGTCCGGAGGAGATATAGATACCACCGAAGGATCGGCTGGTGCGGACATAATGCATTAAGGTCGGGATGGGTGAGGTTCCCAGATCGATCGGTGAGGAACCGACACTGAGCAGTCCGGCAAGAACCGCCTGTTTGACCATTTCCGTGGAGACCTTTGCGTCCGTGGCTATGACGATGGGTCCGGTTCCGCAATAGGCGCCGAAAGCGGAAGAGAAGGATGTGATCATTTGTGGCGTCAGGGATTTTCCCACGATGCCGCGGATGCCTGCCGTTGTGACTTTGAGGGAAAAGTATGGTTCCATCTTATTCTCCAGGCTGGAAGGCCGATCGGCGGGCGAAATGGAATGCCTCCCTAAATAGTCGATCGGTATGCTCAGGATGGGGAGTTTCCACGATGATCCGCAGGATCGGTTCGGTGTTCGAAGCCCGAACGTGCAGCCAGGCGTCGTCCCACTGCACCAGAACACCGTCGACGGTATTGATGTTCTGATAAAAATAATATTTTCTAAATCCGTCCAGGACGCGGGGGATGACATCGGGGGGACACGCCAGAGAACCTTTGCGAATGGAGAGCTTGGGGAGTTCCTTCACCAGGGAAGACAGATCGCAATTCTGTTCGGCCATGGCTTCCAAGATGATTCCAAGGCTCAACAGTCCGTCAAAGGTCATGGATACCGGTAGGGCAGCGACCCCTCCGCCTCCTTCACCCGCCAGAACGGCCGACTCGGCCAATCCACGATCCATGACGGCACCCTCGCCGATTTCATCCCGCAGGACTTCCTGGTTGTATCTCTTGGCCACGGCATCTATCATGTGGGAGGTCGAAAGGTTGGTCACTACGGGACCAGGCCGGTGACGCAACCGGTGCAGGGCGGTCAGCGGAAGCACGATCTCTTCGCTCAAACCTTCCCCGGTAGAGGTAACCAGACCGAGGCGGTCGCCATCGACATTGATGGCGGCCCCAAGGTCCGTTGGTATATAGCGAAGCAGAGAGCTGAGTTGTCGCATATTGGTCGGATTGGGGGCCGGGGGGTGGGCAAATTCTCCCGTGGGATCTTCATTCATCGGGAGGAGCCGGCAGCCTATCTTCTCCAGAAAGAGTTTTGCTATAGGAGCACAGGAACCGTTGCAGAAATCCATGGCCACGGTAAAACGACGCTCCCGCAGCAGGGGGATGTTCAAAGGACTGAGCAAGTGATGCAAATACCGTTCCGCGACATCCGGAGCTGTGGCCACAGGGCGAATCCGGCGGCTGTCGACCGAAAGAAAAGAAGAGGCATGATACAGATCCAGAAGTTCTTCGCTCTTGGCCGCATTCAAAAGCACGCCGTCGCTGCCGTAAAATTTCAGGGCATTCCAGCGGATATCGTTATGACTGCCGGTAATGGAAATGCCGCCGGCTGCGCCCAGGTCCCGGACCGCAAATGAAATCAGGGGGCTGGTGCAGATGCCCAGGTCGATGACCTCCGTTCCGCAGGAGAGAAGGCCGGCCACCACGGCCGATCGGAGCATGGGAGAGGATTTGCGCGGATCTCTTCCGATAACGACCGTTTCTCCCCCACACCAGGTGCCGAAGGCACAGGCGAAATTGACGATCAGTTCCGGATGCAGGGCATCACCCACTACCCCGCGAACCCAGGATTTACCAAATTTTAACTCTCTGACATGCATGGGGATGGTCCGTATGATGGTTCTGACTTAAGGTTTCAGAAAAGCTCGGATTTCTCCTGCCTTTTGCCGCAGGCGACGAAAAAGTGTGAGTTGGCCGATGGCCCTAATCTTGTTCAGATCGGGCGGATCGGCCGGGCAAAGTTTGAAGTAGGAATCTCCCCGCAGATAATCGGCGAGAAAACGCACCCCAAGCTCCAGGGCAATGATCTCCACGGCTTCGGCCATCAGGGCAATTTCTTCCGGTTTCACCTGACTTGCCAGGGAAAGGAACCCTCGAGCCAGTGCATGGTAAATATCCATATCTACCTGTATGCGATCCGGATTCGATTCCTTTTCGCCGGCAACGTTGGATAAAGATCGAACCATATCTCCCCAATCGGCCAGCCAGGTGTGAGGCATGATGGTATCCAGATCGACCAGGGCTTTGACTCTGCCGCTATGACGGCAGAATAGGAAATTATCCAGTTTGGTATCGCCATGGATAGCCGTTCTACGTATACGTTGGGTTCTCATGGCATCGAGCAGCGTCATGGCAAAAGATTCTTCCTGCAGAGCCATGGCAAGAAAAGGTTGTAGATCGGCCATGCCGAGGCGACGCCGGTATTCCTTTTCCGAAAGATGCAAAAGAAAATGTTGTTCTGTGCTCTGCCGCAGGATCGGATCTTCAGGCAGATACTCTGCCGCCTGTTCCAGATTCCGGTTGCCGGCCAGGACGGATTTCAGCTGCTGATAATAGTTTTTCGTATCTCGATAGCCCGGTAATGGATTCTCCATATCGCTGGTGTCGATATCCGAGGAAAAATCACCGAAGAGGGCCAGGCCACGGCCGGCTTCTTCCGCGATCCGAATCTGATCCTGCCGCAGAGGAATTTCACTCAGGCTTTTATAGGCCATGCAATCGGATATCTTGATCATCAGGCGCCAGTATTCGCTGCCATGACGATCGTTTTGTTCCAGATAGAGGCCTCCAGCGAGCGTGGGTTGCAGGGTGATGGTCTCCCAGATCCTTCCCGGCGGCAAGGTCTTCTTCTCGATTCCGTTTTTTTGCGCCTGGATACAAGCGATCATGGCAGCCATGACTTTGGCCGGCCGGGTGAAGACTTGGCGGTTGATCCGCTGCAGCAGAAACTCCTGCCGGCCCTCGGGAGTTCTGGAAACGATCACGAAGGTATGTTGATTGATGTTCCCTTTGTCGGGGAATTCATAGGCTTCCAGCGGCGAAGCGACCTGGAACCGGGCGGCAATCCGCGCGGCCAGGGCCAGAGGATGTTCCTCTCCTGCATGAGTCCACCAGGGAAGTTTGCCGCGTGTCTCGGAAAAAGAATGATTGTGGAGGGCGATGTTCATGGGAATCCATTTTATAGTATTTGTTCTTTCTGCAGCATATCTTTCAATACCATAAGATCGTCCCTCATAAAAGAGAGAACCTGCTTCTTGGGTATGGACAGTTGAGTCTTCCCGGTGTCCGCACCTCCCATCTCCGGATATTCGAAGTGCATCTGAATCGGTCCGGAAAAGCGGCCGTCCTTCAGCATAGTAAAAAATCTGGAGAGATTGGCGATGCCTTTTCCCAACGGACACCATCCGGGCACCCACATTCCATTATTGTTTTGTTTCCACCGGAAATCCTTGATGGCCAATCCCCGCATGTAAGGAAGCAGAAGTCGGGTGCTGTGGATCCAGCCGCCGTATCCGCCTTCGACAACGGCATGCCCGATGTCGAAATTGACAGCAACCGATTCGGGTGAAAAATCTTTCAGCAGGAGATAAAGGTCCCACATGGAAGCCCCAACCTGACCGATGCCGGAATGGGTGTGGTACATGGCAGTCACACCGTATTGTTTATTCCACTCGGCCAGCTCTTTCACCTGTTCCCGTAGGAGCGAAAGCTGATCCGGAAGACTGCCTTCCTCCTGATAACGAAAGCCGCCCCAACGATATCGTCGTATGCCGAGAGCCGATAGGGTCTTCAATACGTTTTCTGCATGAGCCGATCGAATATGGACGATATCGCTGGTGATCATGGGTACTTTTAAACCGGCTTTCCTGATGGTCTCCACCGCCTTCGGCAGGTCTTCCTGTACTCTTTCCGGAAGTATGTGTCCTCCCTTGCGCACCGTTAAATCGATGCCATCGAATCCCAGGGCAGCTGCCGACTCGGACATCTCCCCGATATCGGCCCATTGGAAGTGTTTGGAAAAGACACAGATGGGAACATCTTGTCTGGTCTCAGTCACGGACGTGGCGGCAAGATTTGGTAGGGATGCCAGACCGATCAGTCCGGCAAATGCATTCCTGCGTGAGATCGGGTCGTTCATCGCTTTCTCTCCTTCAAGGATTTGCATTTAAAAAAAGCACGGATTCAATAAATCCGTGCTTTTATAAAAAGTACAGTAACGTAAAAGTATGCTTACCGGGAGATCGGCTTACCGGTGGGAGTGCCGGATGGTGTCGGAGGTACGGCCGGTGTAGGAGTGGCCGGCGCGGTACCCACGGAAAGAAGTTCCAGCTCGAAAATCAGGGTCGAGTTGGGGCTGATATCCGGTCCTGCCTGACGTTCTCCATAGGCCAGCGAAGCGGGGATGACGACTCTCCACTTGGAGCCGGGTTTCATCAGCATCAGGGCTTCCTTCATACCCGGAATTACGTTTCCGGGTGTTAAGGAGGCGGGTTCGTTCCGGGTATAGGAACTATCAAACTCCTTGCCGCCGATCAATGTTCCTTTGTAGTGTATGGAGACCGTGTCCGATCCTTTGGGAGGATCTCCGGCCCCCTCTTTCAGGATCTCGTACTGCAGACCGCTGGGCAAGGTTATGACCCCGGCCTTGGCCTTATTCGCAGCCAGAAAGGCTTCTCCTTCGGTCTTGTTTTTCTCTCCTAGAATTTTCTGCTGTTGTTGCTGTTTGGCCGCCTGTTCCTGCTGGAAGGCAGAAAGGATTTCCTGCACCTGCTGATCGGTAAGCAAGGGTTTGGAGCCGGAAGTGGATGCATCCTGGATGCCCTTGAAAAGCATGGAGTAATCGACCTCTACCGCCTGGTTCTTCAGAGAGCCTCCGATCGTCATACCTATGCTGTAGCTGACTTTGGCCTTTTGATCGGCAAAGGGGGAATTTTCGCTCTGCGCGGCAGAATTTTCTGTTTTTGCCGGCGACTGAGCGCGACTGCAGACACAATTGCCGGCCGCGAAGAGCAAGCAGGCCAATAAGGCTAATTTTCGATTCATTTTTTTCCTTAATTCAAATTATTTTCAGCTTCGGTACGGCGCCGAATTCGCCTGGCGGGTGTTTCCGCCCACCGAATTATATCTTTATCCATGTTATGAGGGGTAAAAGCTTACAGGCAATCATGGGGATATACCGCTGAGGCTGTTTGTTATGCCATTAATCCTTGTGGCCGCCATGATTGGCTTGTCGGACCACATTGCGAAAAACACGCATGGCATTCCCGCCCCAGATTTTACCGATCTCCTTCTCACTGTAACCGCGGCGCAACAGCTCCTCGGTAATGTTGGGCATCTGGCTCACATCCCGGCAATCGGCCAGTTCGCCGCCACCGTCGAAATCGGTACCGATGCCGACATGGTCGATACCGATCAGTCGGACGACGTGGTCGAGATGATCGACGGCATCCTTCACCGTGGCCAGATCCCGGGGAAATTTCATCTGAAAATCTTCATATTCCTGCATGATTTTTTTACGAATTTCGGGATCCTTGACCTCATTGAAATTTCCATATTGCGAACGGATTCGGGCCCGGAATTCCCGCCTTGCCCGATCTTTTTCCGGATGGGGTGTCTCTTTTCGCAGATACTCCGAGTAAATACATATCTGTATAACGCCTCCGTTCTTTTTCAGCGCCTGCAGCTGTTCATTGGAGAGGTTTCGTGGATGATCGCATAGGGCTCTTACGCTGGAATGAGAGGCTAGGATCGGTGCTTTGCTGACCTCCAGGACATCGAAGAAGGACCGGGAGGAGATATGAGAGACGTCCACCATGATGCCGAGATCATTCATACGGCGTACTACCTTTCGGCCGAATTCGCTGAGGCCTTTGTCGTCGGAGCTGTCACGGTCGGTGGAAGAATCGCAGATGTCGTTGTCGAAAGAGTGGCACAGTGTGATATAGCGAATCCCGCGGCGGTAAAAGTGATCGATCAGCGACAGGTCCTGACCCAGAGGGTAACCGTTTTCCATCCCGAGATAAATGGCCCGCTTTCCCTGTTTTGCCAACCGGTATCCGTCTTCCGGTGTCAGGGCCAGCTTGGCCAACTGGGGATATTTAATAAAGACTGCATCCATCCGGTCAAGAATGGAGTTTGCCTCCTGATAGGCATGGCGCCGTCCGTCGTCCGTGAGATCTCCTTGCCCGACGTAGACGGCAAAAAAGGAAGCATCCAATCCACCTTCCTTCATACGGATAAAATCCTGCTTGCCGCTGCCGGGCATTCCGGCGTCGTGCCTTTGACCGGGGTCCCAATCTCCCCTTGTCATTTGCAGCGGAGTATCACAATGGGTGTCGATGGTGAAGATTTTCTCATGCAGCTTACGGGCCCGCTGCTGTAAATCATTCTCGGCCAATCCGGGAGTGATAGATAAGAAGAAAAGCAGAAGTGCGGTGAAGAGTTGTTTTTTCATGAGGGTCTTACGTATGTCATTCCTAATACGGTGTATGAATATTGCAGTAAGTTGATTGGTATGTTATGAGAAAAGATCAAATCTCGCCCTTTTCAATCGCCTCGGAGAGTTCTTCATCCGTGGCCTCTTTGAATTCTCCTTCCCACTTGGACACCACCACGGCCGCAAGGCAATTGCCGATGACATTCACCATGGTGCGCGCCATGTCCATCAGTTCGTCGACTCCAAGGATCAGAGTGATTCCTTCCAACGGGAGATGATAACTGGCCAGCGTACCGGCAAGTATGACCAGGGAGGCGCGGGGAACGCCGGCAACCCCTTTGCTGGTCAGCATCAGGGTGAGGAGCATGGTGATCTGTTGTCCAATGGTGAGTTGTACATTCGCTGCCTGCGCCACAAAAACCGCGGCCAGAGACAGGTAGAGAGTTGTGCCGTCGAGGTTGAAGGAATAACCCAGCGGCAGTACAAAAGAAACGATTTTTCTGGGGACTCCCAGCCTTTCCACCACTTCCATAGCCCGGGGCAGGGCCGCTTCGCTGGAGGTGGTGGAAAAGGCGATCAAGGCCGGCTCTTTGACTGCCAGGAAAAACTTACGCACGGGGACATGAAAGATCAGGGCCACCGGAAGGAGCACAAGAACCATGAAGGCGGTCAAGGCCAGATACAGGGTACCGACCAGCCATGCCAGATTCCAAAGTACTTTTAACCCTCCGTGACCTACGGTGTAGGCTATGGCTGCCCCGACACCGACAGGGGCATAATGCATGACCACGTTGGTGAATTTGAACATGGCCTCGGCCAGCAGTTCGCAGCCCCGCACCAGCGGACGACCCTTCTCTCCAAGCATGCTCAAAGCGACAGCGAAAAAGATGCTGAAGACCACGATCTGCAGCACGTCCCCTTCGGCCATGGCCTGAATGACCGAATTGGGCACCACGTGCAGGAGGACCTGGTCCCAGGTCTGCGCCTTGGCCGTAAACTCCGGTTGTTCGGTGGGCGGCGGGAGATTCAGACCGATTCCCGGACGGGTCAGATTGACGGCAACCAGGCCTAATACCAGCGCCAGGGTGGTTACAATCTCAAAATAGATAATAGCCTTCACTCCCATCCTGCCGACTGTCCGCAGATGCCCTTGTCCGGCGATCCCGGCCACCAGGGTGGCAAAGATCAAGGGAGCGATGATCATCTTGATCATACGCAGAAATAACTGGCTGAAGGGTCTAATATAGGCCGCATAGGCTGGCTCATAGCTGCTGATCCAGGCGCCGAGAACAAGCCCGATGCCCAGGCCAAGAAAAATCTGTTGCGTGAGAGTGAGTCCTCTTTTCCTGGCTGGCGATAGGGTATGGCTCATGTCTATTCCTGGGTTAAGAATCGGAGGTCGGATCGGTGGGGTCGGGTCCTCTGCGATAGCGGACTCGCAGGTATTCTATGACCGGCGGCAGAATGGAAAGGAACACGATGGCGACGATCACGAAATGAAAATTACGCTTGATGGCAGGAACATTACCGAAGTAGTATCCGGCCAGGGTAAAAAGGAAAACCCAGACGATTCCGCCGGAAATGTTGTAAGTGAAAAAACGGCGGTAACGCATTTTGCCGATGCCGGCGACAAAGGGGGCGAAGGTCCGTATGATGGGAATGAATCGTGCCAGAAAAATGGTTTTACCGCCATATTTCTCGTAAAAGGCCTGGGTGCGCAAGAGGTGTTTTTTATTGAGGAGCAAGGAATCTTCTCTGGCAAAAACCTTGGGACCAAGGCGGTAGCCTATGGAATAGTTCACCGCGTCTCCTAAAACAGCAGCGCAGCTGAGCAGGACCAGGACTACCGGGATTTTAAGCGGTGAACCCTCCAGGCTGGCCAGGGCACCAATGGCAAAGAGCAGGGAATCGCCCGGCAGAAACGGCGTGACCACCAGCCCGGTTTCGCAAAAAATGACCAGAAAAAGAATGACATTGAGCCAGGATCCCAGTGCAACTGCCCATTCGTTCAGGTGCCGATCCAGGTGGAAAAAAATATCGAAGATTTGCTGAATCCATTCCATCATGCGCGAATAATCTCCGCAAAAAAATGCCGGGACAAGTCGGTTGATTGGCATGCATCCATATTCCTTTCCGGACCTTTGCGGCAAAGAACGCCAACGGCAGGGAAATGGAATTCCGAGCCATCGTACCGACGAACGGCAAAAACAAAGCAAGTTTACCGGAAAGAAGAAAAATAGGAAATACCCAATATCTATCCGTCTCATCACTGAAAGCGGGTAAAGGGATTTTTCCCTCACAAGGCCGGGAAGGGGGGAGATTCAAAAAGAACCTACGGTAGCGGTATCCCCCCTGTGATAGGAATGCGGGCGCCCATGGTCAGGTATCACATGAAACCAATAACAGGGCCATAAAAAACGAGATCGACTTTCCTACGGATCGGCAGGAAGCTTCTGTTCATGGATGCGGACGGTAACCCTTTCCGAAAAGCCATCCGATCCCTACGGATACCTGAAATCCGCTATAGTTGTCCCGATCGCCGATGGGTTTGGAAAAATCGGCCATCCAGTTGTAGCCGGCATGGACACCCAGAGACCAGGATCGACCTACGAGGATATCGGTGCCGGCGCCGAAGAAACCGCCGACTGTGGCCGCGTTTCGCGAGCCGGCAAACAAAGAGGTGTTGTAGACAGAGGCCCCGGAACTGCTGCCGATAACCGGTCCCAGACCGGCTGATAGGAACGGTTTGATGGCCCGCAGCCGGAGATCCCCCTTCATCGGGTTCCAACGGAATCCCAGGGGAATCGCCACAATGGCTCGGGATCCGGCAAAGGCCCCTTGCTCACTAACAGTCGAGGATTCGCTGGGCAAGGCCTCAATGCCCAATGTCACCGCCAGGTCTTCACGGACAAAACGGGTGTACTGGAGCCCAACAAGAAAATCGACACTATCCGTTCCCACTGAAATATTTGGCCTGGGACTCGATGATCCCCCGGCTCTCCACATACCGAACCTCATTTCCAGCCGGTTTCGTCCGGCCACGGAAAAGCTTGGCGGCCCGAATCCCCGGTTGCGGGTCGGCTCGGCCTTGGTGGGTGTGAATTGATCCAGCTCCAGCTCCAGCCGTTTTCCTTTTCCGATCTCGGCCTTGGCCAGCCAGGCCATCGGCGGACGCTCGACACGCACCTCATAACCTCCCGGTTCGAGCCCCAGGTCCACCACTCTTCCTTGAGGCTTATACAGTTCTGCAACCGGTTCCGGCCGCAGGTGGCGCACAAAGATTCGTCCCTCGAGGGAGGCGCCCAGGCCCAGAGTTGCCGTTGTCCGGCGAAGATCGGTAATGGTGACCTCGCCCGATCCGGAAAGTTTGATGTCATAGGAGGGGTGCTGTGCCCCTCCTTGACTGTTGACGGTATGCCCAAGGGTCTCCTGGAATGCAAACTGGTAGGCTTCGTTTAGGGTGATCCGGCTGTCGGCGTTCCCATCGGCCGCCCCGCGCAGGGCAGAGAGAAGATAATGGGTAAAATAGGAGGCCTGCAGACGATCGCTCTCCTGAGCGACCTCCGTCTCGGCGCTGGAGGTCAGAAAGGCATGCCCTTGCATGTCGGCCGAACGGTCCACCAGGAAAGGCTTGCGGGCCATGCCCCCCTTCAGACGGGTAAAGGCTCCTGAGGCACAGGCATCGAGAACGGCAATGCGCACATCCGCCGCTATTTCATCCAGGCGTTCACGCAGGCTTTGGTAGGAATAGCGATCGTCTCCGAGCAGCAGACCCTTCTCATCGGCATGGCCGGAGTAATAAATCAGGATTTCCGTCCGGTTTCCGGCAAGCCCAATACCGCCACGAGTCTCATTCACGCGACGATTCAGCCAATCGAATGCCTCCACCAGGTCACTCACCTTAGGTTCTTTGAGCATCTTGGTATTTTGCGGTTCGATCCCCCCCAGATCGGCCATGACCCTGGCGAAACGTTCCGCATCCGAGATGGCGTATCGAAGCATAGGACGATCGGTTCCTCCGAAATTGGACCCGGTTACAAGAAGGAATCGTTGATATCCTGCTTGCACCGTGGCCGCAGACTGCGCGAGGACGGCGGGCAACAACAGGCAGGTAAAAAGAAAAACCGAGAAGAGCGCCCAGGCTTTGATTTTCATCGCTTAGTCTCCTTGTATAGGGTGAAACTGGATTGATCGAAAGAGGCGGGCAGATGCAACCGGGCCGGCAGATCTTTCTCCCCGGTGTTTTCCGCTGCCCGGCGAGCCGATGCCAATATGGGTGCGATATCGAATACCCGACCGGTGCTGACCAGATAGAACCGTTCCCACCCGGAGGTGTCGTCCAGTTCGAAGGCTTGATTGAGGAGGACCAGGTCTTTCTGATCCAGAAGCACTGCCTGCTCGCCCTGCGAAGGAAGATGCAAGGTGATGATACCGTGCCTGTCTATGGAAAAAATCACCCCGAAAATTGGGCCGGCGGCACGATAGCCGATCCGAATCTGGTCCCCGGGCCTTGCCCTGTCGCCGTCGCTCAATACCTCACTCCCCTCCCGGGTCTTGCGAAACAGTACCAATCGGTCTCCCTTCAACCGATCGACCGACTCGATCGAAGTTCCTATGCCTTCCGGCGATTCGATCCACAACGGACGGATCAAGTGCCATCCGATCCCAAGTAGAATCAAGGCAGCGGCAGCCAGTGACCATCGCCCTAAAAATCGGCGCGATACTGTCGGAGGCGCGACAAGCGGGACCTTTTTCTCGAGTTGCTGTTTTATCCGTTCGGCCAGCCAGTCGGCAGGGTATCGTCCCTTGATATCCTCATCGGAAAGCTCCAGGGTTTGCATGCGCTCCTGTAGTTCCATGTCCGTTGCCAGACGGCAGCGGATGAATTCCTTTTCCGCCGGCGAAATCTCCCCCAGCCGGTAGCGTTCCAGAATCAGATCCGGAATACGTGTAGAATTCTTAAACGGCGGTTTCACGTGTTCATCTCCTCGAGGGTGATTCTCAGGTTGCGCAAACGTTTGCGTACCCCCGAAACCGAGAGTCCGGTCTCGGAAGCAACCTGTTCCAGGGACAGTCCATCGTGATGGAATAGAACGGCGATCGTCCGGCTCGATACCGGGTGTCGCCGGAATAATCTTTCTAGCAGAAGTCGCGCCTCACTGCGCCGTGCCGTGTCTTCGGCGGAGGCAATCCGGTTCAAGAGTGCATCCTCGGTGGCCACGGCATGCCGGCGGCGATCACGCAATCGATTGAGGCAGAGATGGGTAGCCATGACGTACAGAAGACTCGATGGGTGCCTGTCTTCCAGCCGGTGCCTTTGCTCGATCACTCGCAAAAAAACCTCCTGACAGACATCCAAGGCATCCTCCTCGTCGTGGAGCAGATAGCGGCAGCGCCGCAGGACCATCGCTCCATATCGTTCCGTGAGTACTTCCACATCCGGCAAACGGTTGCTCATGTCGATATTTAAACACCGATAGCGGGAAAAAGTGTTACCCGTTTT
>CAZTVS010000099.1:10756-17810 GCA_964617125.1 uncultured Acidobacteriota bacterium | reverse complement strand
CCGGCGGCGGCGGAATAACACAAAACTTCCTCTTTGACAAAGCAGGAACCTACCTCATCAACTTCGCATTCTACCTCAAAGACGGCAACACACTCAAAGACGCCGACCACACAATCACAGCGACGATGAAGAACCTCATTGACGGCGTATTTACACTCACAACCTACGGCGGAGCAAACATCATACTCCCCGCGCCCTACAGCAACCAAACACTCGACGGCTCAAAGCTCGACATCGAGTACAATGACAGTTTGACAATGACTGCCAAAGGACTGTACAATGGAACGATCGGTTCAGGGACACAACTTAGTATCCTTCTCGCAAATAAATGGTATGGAACCGAGAGCGGCGTCTGTATAGTTCCCATTAATCAAAAAGGAGAATTTAACAACACATGCACCACAAAACTCACCGACACCACCGGCAACTACCAATACACCTTCATGTTACTAGACGCTAGCGGCAAACAAGCCGGCCCCGTCATCAACGCAGGAAGCGTCGCAACGGGAGTGAAAGGAGAACCACAAGATGTAATAGATATTGACAAACAAATAGGTCCAACGTATAATAGTCACGACATAATCAGAAACAACCTCGATAAGACTAGTGAGATTTTGAGTGATCCGACGGTAATTTATGTTCCAGCTGGAAAAACCATTGATAAAGTCACTTTAAGAGGATTATTTGATAGAGCAACAAATGGTTCAACAGACGATAATTCAGAAATTCTTTATGCCACTCTTGATTGCTCTCGCGGCCCACCAGGGTATCAAGCAGCCACATTTAGCATTCAAACTCGCAACAAAATTGGAGAAACACTCCTCACTAGCTTCGCCACATCTTCAGAAAAAGTTGAATATCAACTACGCGTATTATTTAAACTAAAATAGATTTATAAATGTGAAAATATGAATTGTTATTCTGATGGTGAGAATTAAATATCTACTGCTTTTTGGTGTGATTTTAATAATTGCATCAACACAGAGTTATGCCTGTATTGAGGATAGTGAATGTCCATTACTTCAACGTTGTGATACTTTCTGGGGGAATTGTGTTAATACCTGTGGTTCGGGTGGTTGTGAAGACGGGCGAGGAGAAAACTGTAATTCCTGTGCGTCCGATTGTGGTTGTAAATCAGGCGAGAACTGTAACGCGAACAATCAATGCGTCCTCAAGTGCGAGGGCGATTGTACGACTGAGGGCGCGCAGCGATGTGCGGGTAACGATTTAGAAATATGTACGTCTCATTCTGACGGATGTTTGTACTGGGATTTTAAGGAGTCTTGCAGCTACTGCAACCCAACAACTACAAAGTGTTGTACGCCGGTGACTTGCGTCTCTGGTATGTGTCGAGAGGTTTATGATGAGTGTACTCAGAGTTGGACTTGTCCGATAGTTGCGTGTTCTAACGACCAGTATTGTTCTGCAGATAACCAGTGTGTTGATCGTTGTCAGAGCCCGCTTATTTGGTGGGGCGGAACGTGCTGTTCGGCGGCGAATGCCCGTTCAGATGGTGTTTGTTGTTCTTCTGGAGTCGCGTGCGGTTCCACGTGTTGTTCATCAACGCAGTCGTGTTCGAATGGCGTCTGCTGCGGCGCAGGGCTAAGTGGTTGCGGCGTTTCTTCTTGTTGTGCTTCTAGTCAGTTTTGTTATCTTGGTTCTTGTTGCTCTGTTTCTTCGTGGTCTCCCGACGCGTCAACTATCTGCGCGGGCGTTTCTTTTACTCAGTTGAGTAATTGTGGTACTTCGCGTTCGGCTGTTGGTACGAAGTCTGGTACTGTTTGTGGTCAGTATTGTTGTCCTAAGGGCTGTAATAGCGCGGGAACAGGTTGCGCCGCGTGCAGCGTGGCGTCTGATTGTGGAACTAGCACTTCGTGCATCACTTACGCGTGCACCTCGGGCTCGTGCGGCCATACAGTTAACACCGGCGCGTCGTGTACGCGCACCGGCGGCGGCGCGGGCGTTTGCAGTTCAACAGGCGCGTGCGGTTGTCCATCCTCGACAACAACGTGCGGGAGTTATTGCTGTCCGAATGGCTGCAACCCAAGGATGATTGGTGGTTGTATGCACATAGCAATGATTGCATAATTCGGTGCAGAATTTTTCACACAGAATATAGCAATTAGACAAATCAATGCTATTCAGAGAAATTCCTTTCAATTATCCGCTTACTTCTGAATCGTCCATTTTAATATCTATACCAGGTCGGACATGACCGATTTCATCGTAACTATAAGATTATATATACTATACGTAGTAATTTGTTTTCACTATTTCTATCCAACTAGACCATGATCGCCTGCCTTATATTGGCGACAGGACCTATTTGTCCCTATATTCACCGCGACACGAATACGAAACTTTTAAATAGTGAATCGTATTTCTCACTGGAGAGTCAGAATGGTCAACAGTCATGCAGTGCAGGTACGTGTAACGAAAACTCAACATGAGAAAATGCTGCTCAACGCCCGGAATCGTGGCTTTTACACATTATCCGATTATATGCGCTATGCCGCTCTCGAACAAGACTTCGCCATGGATTCGATGATCCGCGACATCCATAAGCACTTGATTGACACTCCCCAAAAAAAGAGCAAAAAGCAGGATCTGTATCGACGAACAAGGTGATCGGCTTGGCTTCAGATAAAAAGCAAATCTCATCACAAAATTCCCTGGAAGAACTGCTCGGCGATCGACTTAGATCGATGGGAGACATTCTCAGGGACTTGGAACACGATATCAGGTCTCGCCAGGCAATATCGGAGATCCTGATCAAAGGTCTGGAGAACCAATATCTCGAAATACGATCCAGAATGCTGGAATTGGAAGTCTGGCCACGAGGATCTGTCCCGTGGGTCGAGAACCAGCGTAACTCTCTGGACCGTCAGCTGGATGGGCTATCGCATGAATTGCGGCAGGAGTCGCTGAACTGTTGGCGTGATATGGCCATTTTGAAACGAGAATTGCGTACCTGGTTCAAAGAGTATATCGGCCTTTTCCAGAGGACCAGCCTGGTTGCGCCGAATCGTTCCCTTCCCACCAGGCCGGAGATTTCCAGCTATGCCGACGGTTGTTGGAAAAATTCTCAGAAGTACCTGGAAAAGTAGTTTTTCTCGGTTGTCGGATCGTTTTTCGGGTCGAGTCTCACCCATTTGTCATCGATCTTACTGTGGTTCCGGTAGAAGTCGATCGCCAAAACTATGAAGTATTCCGGATGTTTTTTCATGATGCATCTGAGAATCCTTTCATCCATCAGAAAGACTGCATGACAGAATCGCCATTTTAAAATTTGTAGTGCATATGCCATGAAGAGCTCAACGACATTCGGGAGATACCCGTCTCTTTACCTTTTCGTATTTGTCGTAAATTTTATCGGCCTCGCCGGAGGTGATAAAGAACTCGGCGAACTTCTGTTTGAATGTCTCCATATCCTGTTGCAGACGACGGATCTCCTCTCTCAAGGCATCATTTTGCAGTTTTACCCTTTCGAACTCCGTTTTAAATCGGGCAATTTCATGTTCCTTTGTCTGGTCTGCAATTTCCTGATCCGATGTGGGATGCCAATAGCGTTGTGGGGTACTGCTTTTCAGTGACCATCCGTATCGGAAACAAAAGTTTTGGTATGTTTTTATAATCCCTGCATAATAAGTGGCGCTACTATGTCTAAATATATGAGGCGATATTGCCCTTCCCAGTGTACGGTGACCAAGCCGCACAACAGTCTTTAGTAAGGAATGATAATTGCTTTTATAAATGAAATCGTCATCTCTATACTCGGCCGAACATTTTTCCATTGACTTTAGAGTATCAATGAAATCGGTACTTAGCCATAGACTGACAATTCTTCCATTCTTCGTTTTTGATGTCTCTTTTCGTACGTTAGCTCGATAAAATCCCTCATCCTCCTTTCGTAGATCGTTCCAGCGGAGATTTGCAAATTCTTCAGATCGGAATCCACCGTCAAAAAGCATCATTACGTAGCACTGTAGTTTAGGTGAAGCAGAAACTATCATCCGTTCTACATCATGCCTTGTTAGTACATCCCTGGTTGGAATCTCCTCGGTTGTATCCCAGTTATCACAGAACTGCTCAAGCTGAAGCCAACGGAGAAACTTCTGTATGGTTTTGTAGTTTTTTGCCTTCGTACTTCTTTTAAAAGGCTTCCCACTGATATTCCTAATAACATCATCTTCCATGGCCATGTACAATGTAGTCCAATCTTCCTTATTTGTCGATTTGAAAGACTTTCTTAACCATTTCTCGCTTAAGAGCTCCAAAATTCCGGTAATCCGATAAAGACTACTTTTTTGGACACGCTTACTACGACCGGCACTTTTAACGACTCCAAATCTACACTGGCTGATGTAATCCAAAACAAGTTTCCGGTTTTCGTCAAATTCCCAACAGGCTTCGTGCAATTGGCGAGTCCGTTCATCAAACATTCGTTCCAGATCATGGAAATCACGCTTCCCATTAGTGGCATAATGAATATTCATTGCATAAGAAAGGATATGCTTCTATTAAAATGTTCCGATTTTTTGGACACAAATGTCCACGAACCCGGTCGGGGCTAGTGGACTTTTATGTCCCAAAACGAGGAACAAAATGCCCTTCGATTTAAATGTCCGGGTAGATTTTCCGAGTGTGTCGAAGTGGCCTGCTATTCAAAGAAAAAATTCGATTTTACAGTAGCGAGGAATTTCTGAGGGAAAAACCAGGGGATTAACTCGATCTCCATATCCCCATCTAGAGGTTCCTAATCCTCGTCATCACAATCGGTTAGGCTCTTTTTGAAACTCGTATTAGGAGCGACGCCCCGCACTCGATCCGCTTATTCGTTCATGGTCTATCGTCGGCTAAGGGATTTCATGAGTAAGCATCGGATCCCGAATGGAATATGCATAGACGGCCAAGGCAAGTTCCGAAAGCCAGCCATGCTGCAGCACGATGAATTAGTCTGAATCCTTTTTAAAAACGTCGATCAGTGGCTGGACCGATATCGTTGAGAAACTCCGTATTCATTCAATCTTGTCTATATGAGAACCTGGCTTTACCTGTGACCACATTATCTAGCAAGACGATATTGAAGTTCATAGGCGCCGGATTTCCATCGATTTTATCGATGGCCCAATGTTCACCGGTCCGACCGCCAATGTTGAACCACCGGCACCATAATAACCGGAATGCAACGCCGTTACGCTTGTATACACCGGAAAGTAGGCCAAACACATGGACGGCGATCAAGTCCGCATCGCCCCGTCGTCAGGCTTTCGAATACACTTTTAAAATAGTATTGGAATTTGAAAAATCAAAAAAGAACCAACTTTTTCCGCTATTTGCTGGTGGACTCTTCAACCGTAGGTGCTTATTCTTACCGGTTCGCCGTCCCACAATTCCATACATCCGTATTTCGTATGGAGGCAATATTTACCGTCATAACTGCGTTTATACGGCCGCTTGACTCTTATTTTTCCGTCGAATTCGTCTTTTAGCGGTTTGGCGGTACCCGTCATTGTCTGTCCATCGACGCTTTCTATTGATTTTATTCCTTGTATCCATACACTCCTATCGCCGACTTTTACCACTTGGTAAAAATCGACATTGGTCTGCTCCCATCCCCAGATATGCTCCAGGATGTCCCCAACGTTAAAGTCGTGTTTATTTTCTTGTCCGGTTGTCATGTCATTCACCTCGAAAGGCAGGTAAGACATACTCATTTAAATACTTTTCGGTACCGAAGAATATATTGGTAAAAGAACAGGACTAGGTACCGAAAGATTTAAATAGATGCAAATCTTCACCGGTGTTGAAGGTGATCAACATGAATGAAACGAAGAAAAAAATACGGGAGTTCCGGCAAAACGCGAAAGAGCATAGGGAAGAATTTATTTCAACGAGAAAAGAGTATCTGCTCGCTGTCGTCGAAAATACTCGTATCGAACAAATCGACCATGACAGCAAGAAGCAAGTTCTTACAGAAAATCACTTTTTTAAAACCTCATGCGATTTTCCCGAAGAAGAGGGCGAAAGGATTCTGGATCCTAAGGAGGACTTTCTTATGAGTGACGACGATTTCAGGCACTATTTGGAATTATGCCACATCGAAAGAACTAGAAGAGGATTGACGATCCCCGAGATGGATCTAAGCAGCAACTATAAGAGCTTTACCGCGATGAAACAAGCGGAAGAACGATTCGTCAACGTTTCGCTCTTACTGGTTCCGTCATCGGTGAGAGCAGACATTGAGAAAGTGAAAAATAACCGAGGATTGAAGACCTACAAGGCATTTATTGACCTGATGTTACGGCTGGATACCGTGGAGATGACCCCGTGAAATTGCAGCGGCAACTTAGCGCCCGGGGCAACGGCAAAGATTATTACCGTTACATGGTGAATCTTCCAAAATCCGCCATAATCCTCTTAGGCTGGTTACAGGGCGACAGCCTGGTAATAAAAAAATGTGGAAAAAAATTACTGATGATGAAAAAGGAAGATTGGAGTAAATGATTTTTGTGTTATTTTCCTTTTCAATTGCTCAACATCTGCAAAATCCTGATAAATGGAAATAGCATAACAATCCCAACATCACTATACTTTACTCCGGATGTCTGGCCTCGATCCATTTTCGTTGTACTTCAATAGGTGAAGATTTATTACGAGAAGGCTTTTGCGATCCTGCATGAGGTGAAAAGAATCGGATTTGGGCGAGGAATTTCCGGAGAAATATCACATGCGCAGCAGAATCATGGGGAGTTTTTTGAAATTGGAACGGCGAACTGGGGGAAGCATTTGCGAGTACGTGGGTTGAAAGCAGTACGCTTTTGTGTTTTCTTGAAAGCTTTAGGATTAAATATTCTGCGATTTGCAGCTTGGATTGCTGGAGGAGGAAAAGTGTTTGTTCCAGAACCTAGAAGAGAGTCTGCAAGATGACTTATTGGCTTTGGTAAGTCTTCTTTATTGAGTTTTTTCCACTAAAATTGGCGCTTAGCGCCTCTCCAAGAAAAGTTTCCGCTAGAGAAAAACTTATTCTTTTTCCTATCGGTCTCTTTTGTGA
>CAZTVS010000099.1:0-10656 GCA_964617125.1 uncultured Acidobacteriota bacterium | reverse complement strand
TTTTCATATTGCCCTGTTGGAATATTTTTTCATAGGGATCAGAATCGGTTTTCAATCCTATCGAAGTGTATTTAGGAGAAAAATAGGATTTTGCCACATCTATAGGGTAGTTTTCAATCTGTTTAGTGCTAGAGAAAAATTTATTCTTTTTCCTATCGGCCTCTTTTGTGATTTTCATATTGCCCTGTTGGAATATTTTTTCATAGGGATCAGAATCGGTTTTCAACCCCATCGAAGCGTATATAGAAGAAAAAGAGCGTTTATCCACAGCCATTGGGGAGTTTTTAATTTGTCTACTAATTGGGGATTGTAATTGGTTATTGGGGAGTGGGAGAGATATTTTTATTATTCTGTTGGGTTTCGCCTTTCTTCGAATGCTCACTACTCGTCTACATATCATTCTCTCTTCAGAAAGTTTATGTTTTTTTTCATAAAGCAGGTCTAACATCTTCAATACGCTGGTTAATCGCCAATCGTTATCCCCGACAAGATTATGATACACATCAACAGAAACATCTAAGAATGCCTCTGCCTGATCAATTTGACCGGCATCAAGATATAAAGAGCCCACATCTCTTAAAATCTCTGCGCCTTTCAGATGCTTTAGCTGATATTTCCGCATGAGTTCCAGTAACAATTCTGCCAGATAAAAGTATATTTCTTTACTCTTCTGTATCCGATGCGATTGACCCGGCCTTTTTGGAATCATTGACCTTATTGCTCGAACTGGAAACCCATTCAATAGAACTCGAAAAATCTGTTTCATCAGACTTAAGTCATCCGGATACAACCATTCAGTCGTTTTTATAACAATTATCACACCTGGGTAATCACCCTTTTCCAGTTCCAGTCGAATCTTCTCAACGGCAGATTGTTTTAAAAATTCATCAACTCTCATTTGTTTTCTTATCGAGATTCGCTTTCATTACATCGAATAGAGCCTTTAATTCTTTAAATCCTTTTTCTGCACGCCTCTTTACTCCTGCGACACCAATACCTTTACGTTTCCCTCCTTTCTTAACCGGAAGTTTGGAAATCATTTCCGCAATTTCTTCGAAATTTTTACAGCTCGCTAAAGCTATAATAACCACAAAGTTCTTAGGTTTCACCCAATAGGGCCATCTGGCTGAAAACACCGAATCCGCTCTTTCTCCATTATATTTCTCGTACTTCAATTCACCAAGATATCCGTTGATTATATGTGTAAATTGTTCCATTTAAAAAAAATATCCATCTCAATCTAAAAGAACGCCCGTACGTCTTCATTATCTATAGGATATGACTACCAACTTTTCGACTTGTAGCGTATCGATTGTAGCTTATTGTCTCTGAAAGTCAAATTTTATCGCTCCGAGTCATTTTTTGTACGGGCAAGCTTTATCCTGGATTATAGACACAGAAATTTAACCACTAATTTTATGAGGCCCGTATGAATCAAAATCTGATTTTACATGGTTTGGTCATTTTGCTTCTTTGCTGGTTTTTAAAGGACAAAGTCCCCTATATCGGGAACCTGCCCGGGGATTTCTATCTCCAATTCGGAAACGTTCAACTTTTTTTGCCTCTTGCATCAGGACTGCTGCTGAGTCTGGTCTTTTCGATGTTAAGGTGGTTTTTCAATGAACATTAAAAAAGCACTGCCAATCGGAGCGGGTTTCCTGCTTATTTTCCTCACCTGGGACTTGTTTCAGGTTTGGAACAGAAAACTTTTTTCAACCGTCGGGCATTTGGTCACTATCCTCGAAAACAACGCTCTGGCAACACTACTTCTCGTGATCTTTATTGTCTGGTATTTGAGCCAACGACACAACTGAATTAGGAGTAAGCGATGTGGAATAACCTTCAAAATCAACTTTTTCCATCGGACTCTTCCAGCCGATCGCAGTATATCAAACTTCTCCAATCCATGGGCCTGCCGACAGACAAGAAATATTGGTGGGTTGAATATCCACGTAGAGCCGTCGAGGAGATTTTTCTCATGAACCTCAACACGAATGCGACGGTGGAAAATGAAGACGACAACCTGGTTTGGTTTGAAACCATCGTCACCGACTTCGGCCAGACGCATGATCTTATCATCGTCTCGGAGCCAGGCTACCCTCACAAGATGCCTAAAGCCTTTGTTCCAGATACAACTACCCATATACACAAAATGGATGACGAATCACTTTGCCTCTTCGACACCTGCGACTACAGTTCAAAGATGACCATCTTGGAGATCAGGAACCAGGCATGTGCATGGTGCTTCGCTTACGATGCCTATATCCAAACCGGTCAATGGCCTGCCGCCGAAAAAAGCCATTTCTAATCGTCAAATCGATGAAATGAGGGAGATCGAGGCAACAACAAAATCTTTATGGGTCTGATTTATCGGATGTTAAAGAAAAAACAGGTCTGAAACAAAAGAAACCAATTTCAAACAGAAAGGAGAACTGTTATGCCAGTCGATTTAAACCAGATAGCCCAACGGCTAAAACAACAACAACCCGTAGGAGTCAAGAAGGATGGAAGGATCGAACCGGAAGATCCCCACAATGACGGTACTCGCGAAACCCAATCCGGCAATACCACACTGCAACCGAAGCGATTCTTCCATTGACATTCAGCCAGGATACTCGCGCATCCATGCCGGGTATCCTGGCAGGAAACTCCCATGATTAATTACATTCTAACCATAGAAGCGGTTGCCGTAATCCTTGCCGAGTCTTTCCGGTATGGACCCCACAGTGAAGCCGGAGGCATCCTCGTCGGTCCGAAAGCCAAACGCATCATCACCCACGCCATACCTTCGACGGAAAGAGCCGAACGAAAACAATTCACTTACTGCCAAAATGAAGACGATGTCGCCTGTCTCAACAACCGACTTCGCAACGAACACCACCCATACGGTAGGGATTACGTCGGAGATTTCCATTTTCATCCACATGGAATGTTGAATATGAGCGCCGGAGATCGAGCCACATGTCTTCAAATTCTCACCGATCCGAGTTACCGGCTACCAAATCGCCTCCTCATGCTCATCATCGCCGATATTGGCCCGGATGTATTCCCAATATTTGCCTATGAAGTCAGTCTCCGAAATGGCAAGGCATTCGTCAAAAAGGTACTGATTAAACTGACTTCCCTGGCAGATCTGAAATTTAAAGATCCATCAACTGAAATAAATCCTGACAAGGAGGATTCGACTCATGAAAATCATCAATCTCAACAAGACCCTGCCGATTTCCGAAGACAAACTGAAACAGGCGTTCGGATATTACGAGGCGGGACGCCTAATCATTACTTCGACACAACCAGACATCAGATTCGAGAAGATCTCCGTCGAAAATGTGCTGTACAAAACCGAGTTCCAGACCAGGAACCAGGGACTCATTGATCCTTCAGAGCTGCAAAAGAAGCATGTCACCATTTTCGGTCTTGGCAGTGGAGGATCCAAGATCGCTGAAAGCCTCGTACGTGCAGGTTGCGTTCATCTCAGAATCATCGACTACGATGAAGTGACTACTCCGAATATTTGCCGATCCGTCTATTTTTTGTCCGACATCGGAAGAAAGAAAACGGATGCCATGAAAGACCATCTTGTGCAAATCAATCCCATGGCGGAAATTTGCACAGACGACATGAATATCCTTGAAACGGAGATAGAAAACCTCATAAAAATCGTCGAAGAGTCCGACCTCATCATCGAGGCTACCGATAACGTCAAAACAAAAATTCTCATCAACGGACTCGCTTATTACAGCGTTCCCGTCCTCTACCCTGCCGTTTATGATCAAGGCTATGGAGGAGAAGTACTCATGACCATCCCAGGTCTCACACCTTGCTACGAATGTGTCATGGGATCCCTGTTGAGCGAAATGAAGGAGATTCATCGCGGAGATTGGGACTATGCCGCCGACGGTCAGACCAAACCCATGTCCAGCCTCACCGCCGATATCGATGTCGTTGCCGCGCGTACGACCAAATTGGCGATCGCACTCCTCCTGTTCGACACCAAGCCGGATCTCTTGGAACAAATCACCGAACCCGATTGTTCGATACTTTTCATCGGAAACAAGAAAAAGTACTTCATTTTCAACGAGGCATTTCAAGAGGTTTGGGGAAGGACGGAAATCAACAAAGAATGCACTTGTCAGTCGTTGAAAGATGAACCCCAACGCATATCAAAAGCAGAACCGGCCGATAGTTCAATTCACCCCAATTTTAATCGTCTCGGTTGACACAAATCCTAAATCGGAATGAATCGCTATGGCCTCAGCGTAGTGCAACTGCTCCTCCCTCGACTAAACCCCGAGGGAGGAGTATGGGATCTCAGCCTAGTAATTCCTGGACCAAGGATTCCTTTTCGGCGGAAATGACTTTTAAATCGAACATATTCCAATCACTACAGACGGAAACCACAACATGATCAACCGGATTCGACTATCGTCGCGAGACCAGCAAGTTCTCCGAACGTTACAAGTAAGTCCTCATACCACATGGCAACTGGCCCGGCTTTACTTTCCAAACCGGAAGAAAGCCAGCGAGCGTTTGAATAGACTTTACCAGAACAGATACCTCCGGCGACTCGAACGACCCGTTCTCCCGATCAACGGACGCCCAGAATACATCTACTTTTGCAGCAAACGACAGCTTTCCCCTAGTTATTCGTCGGTGGAACACACTTTGGCAATTGCCGAATTCCATACTCGGTTCATAACCTGGCTGTACCACCAGCCATTGCTTACCGGTCATTTCTTATTTCAATCCGAGTTTTTACCGCTAAACGATGGTTCGCTCATTCCGGATGCCTGTTTCATTGTCGCCAATATGGAACGACAGCTTCTATTCTTTCTGGAAATCGACCGGGGTACGGAAACGCTGGTTGGTCGATTCTATTCCCTACAGGACAAACTGCACCGATACTGCGATTACTTCGATTCCGGTCTTTATGCCGAAGACCTGTCTCGTTTTGGCCAATTCAAGGGCTTCCGAGTAGCCATTCTTACCGAATCGTTATCACGGATGCAAAACCTTCGAGAGTTGGCCTTTTCCTGTGAGGCGGATTTCACCATTTTTAATTGTCTTTCCCATGACCGCTCAAACGACTTATCTTCCGGATGGATAGCCTGGAACGCAAGTCCCATAAACCTTTTCGGTCAAAAGGAATTATCGAAGGAGATAGTCGAGGATTCGGTGGATTCATAAATTCTATGGAGATTCTTCCGACTTCCTGAATCTCAGCAATGCATGAACATAAACAGGGAGGATTAAGGAGTTGTATACCAAGGATCGGTGCACGGAGCTTGTCAGAAACGTCGCCTTCGGAATCGGCTATCATGCCATGCACCATGAAGCCAGTAAAGGATTCAGCCTAATCTACGAGTATCCGGTTCAACTCGAACCTGCTTGGGAGGAATTCAATCCGAGTGTGTCTTATTGCATGGGACAGCCACCGGTATCCGCCCTTCCTGCCGCTCCATCGGAATCCTGGTACGTCGTGCAACTCCATATTCCTAAATGCATCACTATTGACTGGGATAGATACGAATTTTTAACAGCCAGCCTATCGACCTTCCCCGCGATCACCAGTTTTGAAATCGTAGGAAAACAAGAGAAAGCGACGTTTTACATCGGATCTTCCTCCCCGACGCATGTGGCCGTGCTGGCCGATTTATGGCGCACCGCGTGTCCGGACTTGTTGGCGGTTCCGGCCGAAGATCCCTTTCCGCAAATGGAAAGTTCGCCGGAGCAATTCTTCGATTTGTATACGACGGCACCTTACTATCGGGAGTTTACAACCCGATCGATCGTCAGCCCACTCACAAATTTCATTCGATCCCTCTCGTCTCTCCAGCCAAATGAATGGGCATTCTATCAGGTGCTCTTCACCCCGGTAAAAAATAACTGGTCCATCAACATTCAATCGCTCTTACAGGCAGAATCCGTACTCGGCGCCGGAGCACCATGGGGAAAATCCCGGCTTCCCATGGTTAAAAAACACGACAAGCCGCTCTTTGCTGCGCGTGTACGCTATGGATGCTCTTCCGAGAATCCCAAGGTCAGGACCGCTTTGCAGGCTTTCGCCGGTCAATTCTCTTTTGACGGCCAGGCATGCCGATTTTATACCCGGGACGATTTTCAGAAGATACTGAAAGATCCGGTCATCCACCAGATCAGGACCGAACCACACACACCACCGGAATGATCGTCGCCAGCAACGAACTCAGCATCTTCGTTCATCTACCGGAAACGATCCATTTGGGCATCACGCTGGACCTGGCAAGTGGATTCATGCCGTCGCAGCGACTGACAGAACCTGGAAGACCGTTAGGATACCATGGCAGCCAAAGAACACTTGTTTCTCTGCCGGATTCCGAAGCGAACAAATGCCTCTTCATGATCGGTTCCTCTCGAAGAGGAAAAAGCAATTCCATGATTCACCAAATACTGTATCTCGCTCAAACCGGCAACGGCGTTGGTTTCATTGATCCTCACCGAACTACGGCCTTCGAAATCCTCGAACTACTCCCAATCAGCTTAAAAGATCGGGTCGTTTGGTGCGATTTCGATGACCTCGAATACACCGTCGCCTACAATCCATTCGATGCCGCAGACAGTTATGGACGACTTGCCGTCGAAATTACCAACAGCTTCAAGAACCTCTTCGATGCCACTTCGTTTCATCGGATGACCCATCTCCTCGGGAATACCCTCCACGCCCTCTTCGATCTCAAAAGAAACCTTCAGACAATCCCGGCTCTGATCGCGCGAACGGAAGAGGGAGAAGCTTTACGGCAACAGGTCATTCGGCAAACGCAAAACAGTGAAATTCGACGTTTCTGGAAAGAGGAATTTAAAACCTATCCGGCGGAAGCCTTCGCACCCATTCTCAATCGACACTCTTCTCTCTTCATGGACGAGACGGCACAACGAATTTTTTCCCAGAACGGCAACAAGATCGAAATCGACCGTATCATGAACGAAAGTAAAATACTTATAGTTGCTCTCCCGGCGAGCATCGACGTGGCGGCACTTATCGGTGGAATGCTCATTGCACAAACACAAAAAGCCGCCCTGGCCAGAATCGGAAAATCCGCGAGCAAAAATCCTTTCTACCTTTTCATCGATGAATTTCACCGGTTCAGTACCGGCCGAATTATCGAGAGTATCATCAACGAAACCGTCAAAGCAGGTCTTCATCTCTGCCTGGCAAATCAGGAAACCGGTCAGCTCAACGACGAACTTCTCAAGGCGGTCCTCTCCATTCCAAACATCATGGTGTTCAATGTCAACTACCTCGATGCCCGCCGTCTCACCTCGATATTCAACGATCGAGTCGCTATCGAAGATATCTTGAGCTTGAAAGTTGGAGAAGTTTTCGCTCGACTCGACAACGACATCATCGACTTCAGATGTCCGGCACCATTAATAAATCGCGATTCTCAGACCGCATGGGAAATGATCGAACAGAGCCGCAGACATTACTACGTTGCCCGCCAAAAACCGGAAACAAAGTTCTCGAAACGCCTTCGCCGAGATATAGACACCTTTTAAGGAGAAAAGCATATGAGACCGGCAGAAAACGTGCAGGACCTGATCGATCTTTTAAATATCGACGTCATTGGCCGGGAAGTCGAAGCGGTCCATAACCTCATTCGAGAATCCTACGTCGTGCCCTACCCTATCGCCGACTCGTTCGATGACTTCAAGGCCATTGTCACACATTATTACCAATACCATTTCTCCATGTGGTATGGAATCGAATTCGATATGGAACCCGACATGGCCTGGGGGAGGGTTACGAACATTCTTCGAAATATGCCAAGACCGGACGCCCGACTGTCCAGGATCAGTACCTACCTCGACGCCCAGGGAAGCTGGAACCAGGCCATCATAAACACATTGACAGGAAGACACGGAGGATTAATTTCGGTCATCGATCAGATTGCCGAAGCAATGAAGGCCGATGCCGTCAAACAATATGTGACAGCCGTATTCCTCGATTGTATCAATCCGTTGAACTTCGAAACGAAGGTTCTCTTTGCACAACAGTACCTGGAACGATACGGACACATGGTTCTGCCCGGAGAAGAACTCCTATCACCCTACGAATTGGCCGCACAGCTTGAGCCGGTCATCGAGCAGCATGTGAGGCTTATCAACGAATTTCGTCATACTCTTCAGTGAGTTGAAAATGATTTCCACATCTGCAGATCTCAAACAAGTACCCAACCGGCGATTATTCGGTACTGCCGCTGCGGCAAAATACCTCGGAGTGCATCCCAACACACTTCGCAAGTATTCCGATCTGGGATACCTCCAAGCGCTGGAGATTGCCGGTCGAAGAGTCTTCGATTTAGTGGAACTCGACCGATTCATATCCTCTTTGCCGGGTTATAATGGTAATGGCGAAAGACCCGGAAACCCAAAGGAGATGTAACTCGATGGGCTTCCGCAAGACGAAGTACTATGATGGGACGATTAAATACGTGGTGGAACTTCCCTGGCCTGACCGGGGAAGCAGCCGCCCGCGTAAATATCTCCCAAACCGCCAACAAGCGAAAATCCTTTCGGATCGCGTCACAACCGCCATCAACGACGGAACCTGGCGTGATCTGAGAAACGAACTTGAAGGCAAAGAGCCGGTCAAAAAACTGACTCTACGACAGTTTGCCAACCGGTGGATCGAAAACAAATGCAAAGTCGAGCTCGCTTCCTGGAGTAACTACGACCGGGCTCTAAACGCACTCTGTGAAATGAAAAGCAGCGAGGGCTATCGCTTTGGAGATGTACCGCTGGAGGAATTCCGTCGGAGACATCTTCGAGAATTTGAGGAAATACGTCGGAAGAGTATGTCCATAGCATCTGTGAATCGAGACCTCGCGGCAATCCGTTCGATGTTCAGCTATGCTCTGGAACTTGAACTGGTGGATCTGCACCCCTTGCTCAAATTGCGTATGCCTAAGGAACAGGAATACCGTTTCATCCCTCTGACACCGGAGGAAGTCGAGCGCATCATTCAATCGCAAACTCACAAGGCCATACATGATTATGTGCTCATCCTTTCCGAGACCGCTCTGCGAAAATCCGAGGGATTGCAACTCACCTGGTCCCAGATCGATTGGGCCAACAAGGTGCTGACCACCGCAAAGACCAAGAATCACCGGAGCCGTGATATCCCGCTGAGTGATGTGGCTCTCACTTGTCTCAGGGGTATCGCCGACAGTCTTCCTGTTTCTTCGATGAAGTGGAGATGCCCGGAGGTGTTCTGTTGGACATCCGGTCGTACTCCACTGCGTTGTCCGGACAGGTCATTCACCAAATCTGTAACGGCGGCGGGTCTGGAGCGTAAGATAGGCTTCCACGACCTGCGGCGCTACCGGGCCGGTGAATGGCATTATCGGCAGGGACTTTCCGTGCGTGAGGTTCAATACCTCCTGGGGCATTCGGACATCAAGGTCACGGAGAGATATCTGGGTATCGACCGGGGTTTGGCGGAGCGTGTTCGACGATTGCAAAATTCTCAAACTCAGTTATACAACGTAGTTAATTTCGAGCCACAAATGACTATCAGATGACTAACAAAGTGGAAACGCTAATTTCTAAATGACAACCAATCAACTCGACAGGGGCGGTAAGTGATTGATTCAAAAGGAGTGGCGGAGAGGGTGGGATTCGAACCCACGTGCCCGTTACTAGCGGACAACTCGATTTCGAGTCGAGCCCGTTACGACCACTTCGGTACCTCTCCGACCGGGCTATTTTTTTACCATATGTTCTTCAGATTTGCCAGAGAGAAAGGCGGATTCGCCTTTACCGACGGAATCCCGTCTTTCCTTCTCCTGCCTGGCAAGTCGTCTCCTCTCGCGAAAGAAGTCCTGCAACAGCTGGCGGCACTCTTCTTCCCGTATGCCATGGCGATAAGAAACGGAATGATTCAGCCAGGGAAACGCCAGGGTTTCGACACGGGAGAGGATCGCTCCGTTTTTTTCATCCGTCGCCCCGAAAACGACCTCGGAGATGCGGGCCTGAATCATGGCCCCGGCGCACATCAGGCACGGTTCCAGGGTAACGTAGAGACGGCAGCCGGTCAGACGGTAATTGTCCAGGATTTTTGCGGCACGGCGAATGGCCCGTATCTCCGCATGGGCTGTCGGATCGCTCCGGCCGATGGGACCGTTGTGTCCGCGTGACAAGATCTTCCCGTTGCCAACGAGGACCGCCCCTACCGGCACCTCCCCCTTTTTCCTCGCTTTTCGTGCTTCCCGGATGGCTTCCGCCATAAAGAAGGCGTCTTGATCCTCACTCACAACCGGCACGCTACCTCCATACTTTGGAATAAGAGGTAGTTGCAAAACTCGAAATCATTACCTTATAGATCACAGCCTCATCGACTGTAGGGGCACGGCGTGTCGTGCCTGGGTTGCCATTAGATGAGGGCTGCTTTAGGGCACGGCTCGCCGTGCCCCTACAAGAAATTGCAAATAGCTTTAGTCTTTGCATAAAGCTACGGAGTTTTGAAACTACCTCATAGTATTCGTTGTTTTGACAGGGACAGGTGATCCTATTCCCTATTGGCTTTTGGCTTTGTCATCGGTCGCGCCGTGGCGCGGCGTTCCCGTCGACTAGGGCCGTTTGCCCGCACCCGGATCATAATAGCCCTGACGGTACAAG